>CAWFCZ010000019.1:0-19089 GCA_963814355.1 uncultured Actinomycetota bacterium
CGCGATCAGCCAGGACGCCGATGCCCCGGGACGATTCGCGGGACGGGACCGACACGACCTCCAACGCGGCCAGGCCGTGACCGGGCTTGGAAACGCGGCTCAGATTGCGGGCGCCGGCTTCCCAGCTCGGCTGCGGTCCGCCTCGGCGGCCGCGGACCCGCTGACCACTGTTCCCCCGTTGTCGACAGGCTCGCAGATCGGAGCACACCTTGTGGGTGAGCTTCCTAGCACCCGGACCGATCTCTCAAAGTAACGGCCAGCCTCGCTGATACCGCGCTAGGGAAGGACATAGATCGCCAATCGTCCTCCGGGTCGTGCTAGTGCAGATTCTTGGCTGGGGACGCGGCCACATCGCTCTATCTTTGGCGGCCGCCCGATGCTGCAGCATCCGCACCGCGACGACCAGGCGACCGCCGAGCTGGTCGCCGCCCTGGCCGCCTTGGCGGTCGCGCTCACCGAAGTGCACGCAGCCCAGCAGCGGGCCCAGCAGGCGCAAGCCGCGCGGGCTGTCAGCGGCGGGGTTGCGGACCTGGCGACCGCCGGTCACGGCCCTCGTCTCCGACAGCGGCAGGAGAACGCCGGTACGTCCCGTCGCGCCAGCTGGATCGAGGGCCTAATCCGCGCCGCTAGGTGCTGGTCGGCGAGCGCAAGGCGTGCCAGGGGTGTGGCGTGAGGGCTAGCCGCAATGAGACGCCGACACGCCGAAGCTGCCCTTCCAGGCCACCCGAACGGCGCTGGCCGCCGAGCTCGCCGCCACCGATGGGCTGCTACCCGGCAGCGTCGCCGTCCGCTACATGCGCTGCGGCAAACGGCACTGCGTCTGCCAAGCCGACCCGCCCGCCCTGCACGGCCCCTACATCCAGTGGACCCGCACCGTCGACGGCAACAGCACTACCGCCAGCTCGCCGGACGCCTCGCCGACATCGGGCTGATCAGCCCCGGCAGCCTCATCCGCCGGCACACCCGCTGCGGCAAGCCCGGCTGCCGCTGCCAGGCCGAACCCCCCCAGATGCACGGGCCGTACTGGCAGTGGACCGCCACCGTCGACGGCAACACCGTCACCCGCCGGCTCACCGAACGCCAGGCCGACCGTTACCGCGAGTGGATCGCCAACGACCGGCAGCTCCGCCAGCTCATCCAGCAGCTACGACGTGCCGCCGCCGCCATCAAGCTGATCCTGCAGGCCGAGGAGTCCCCAGACACCAGCCCACCAGGCCAGAAGGTTAATCGCAAGCTTAGCTTAGGCCTGTCAGTGCTGCTCAATCTGCGGGGAGGACCCGCATCCAGCAGACGACTCCAACGTCGTCCTCTGTGATCGGGGTAAGCACTGGCGGGGGTGGGACCGGCGTGAGCCCGAACTCGCGCACGACTCCGATCACTCCTTCCGCGGCTTGATTTCGGCTCACGAGCCGCTCGCTGACGCCGCGTTGCAGCTCGGTAAGGGCAGAACGGACGGAGGCGTCGCGTGGCACGGCAAGTAGTTCGTCCGCTTCATCAGCGCCGGCGGGCAGCGTGACCGTTGGGTCCCGCAGAACGGACAACGCCCATCGTTGCGAGGCAGGCAGCCGGTTGTCCTGGGCGGCGGGGTCACTACGTAGATTGTGCTGTGCGACGACGTCGGTGACCGCAATCCGCCAGGCCGGTTCAAGGTCGTCCGGGAGTTGTACACCGGCGGCCTGCCCGGGGTTGATGACCCGGAGTATCGGGAGCTCCTCATGGTCAGCCTCATCGTCGCGGACATAGCGCCAGTAGCGTTGCACGGGTAGCGGGCGCGTCCGGCAGGCGAAGAATGTTCCGGGCGCCCCGCGGGAGGGGACGCCTCGTCCTTGCCGGAAGGTGGCACCAACCCCCCACGGCAGTTCCTGCAGCCGGGTGACCTCTCCTTCTGCTGCGGCCCGGAGCAGGAGTGCCCGCAGCTGCTCGCCGGCGAAGCTGCCGGCTGCTTCGTCAGCGTCGTCGAGCAGGGCGGCATCCCCCTGTTCCAGCCGGTCGGTCAGCTCCTCGAGCTCCTCGTAGTAGTTGCGGGTCTCGCTCTCTGCATCCCCCAGCACCGCGGACTCCATCCCGAAGACCCCGGCCGCGGCGATCTTCGCCTGGATTCGAGCTTCCAGCCGGAGCAGGTCTTCAAGCTCCCCTCGTTCCGGCAGCATCGTTGTCAGGGCCACCGTTAGATGCGGTGACAGCAAGCGAATGACGCGTCCGTTCCGCTGGACGACGCGCTGAGGGTTCCACGGCATGTCGTAGGAGATGACAGCCCCCGCCTGCTGCAAATTCTGCCCCTCCGAGACGACGTCCGTCGACAGCAGCAGGTCAACCTCACCCTCGGGCGGAACATACCCGGGCTCGACCACCGTGTCCGGACAGAAGCGGGCCAGCAGCCCCGTCCGCTGATCCGGTGTCGTCTCGCCTCCTATCACGACGATTCGCTCACGTTCACTGTCGCCGAGCACTCGATCAAGGTGGGCGTCGAGGTAGGAGATGGTCTCGCCGTACGACGCGAAGACGATGACCTTGCCGGGCGTGCTGAGCAACGCTTCAGCGAGCAGTGCCAGCTTGGGGTCCTTCTCTGCTGCGAGTTGGGCGAGGGCGGATTCGACGCCACGTAGAAGGTCGAGGTCGGCGGACACGTGCTCGCGGTAGACCGGTTCGAACTCGCGGACACCTCTGGATTGCTCGTTCGAAGCGACCTCAGCCAGCCAGCTGCCTGCGTCGGATACTTCCGCCTCGCGAGTGGCGGCGGCGCGCAGAGCTTCCAGGCTCGGCACAGTGCCGGCGTCCCAAGCCTCGAGAAAGGCCGCATGCACGGTGATCATCCGCCGTACGGTGGCGAGGCAGGCCGCCCAGCAAGATTCGAACCGCTTGAGGACTGCGGACTGCAGCAAGCCCGCTAACACTCGCTCCCTCGACTCCTCGGCGGCGCCGAGCTCGTAGGCGCTGGGTCGGTATCGCGCCATGGTGAGTGCGCCGATCGCGCTGGACACCTGAGCGACCAGCCCTCCGGCAGCGTCGATCTCGTAGCGGCGTACGGACAGTTGTGGCACGGGGAAGCGGACCGGTGTGCCGTCTGGGAAGGTGGCGCCGGGGTAGTTCGCGACTAGGAAGGCCCGGTCGCGGCGGACACTGACCGCATCGGCGAGGGGGAACAGCCGGTCGGGGCTAAGGGCTTCGACATCGCGCTCGCTGGCGCCCGCCGATAGGAACAGACCGCGCACCGAGTCGATACCCCGCGCGGTGAACGCCCGGTCGTGCCGGGCGAAAAGCATCACTAGGTTGAACAGGTCCCACAGGCCGTTGTTGATCGGCGTCGCGGACAGCAGCACAACGTCTTTGCGTTCCCCGCCCAGCAGCCGCGTCATGGCCCGGTACCAGGTGTTGTCGGCGTTGCGGAATGCGTGAGCCTCGTCGACGACGATCAGGCGGTAGCTGTCCTTGGCGACCAGCAGGTGCCGCGCGTTGGCCCGTCCTTGATCAGCAAGCTGTTCGTCAGCGGCGAGCTGCTGGTAGCTGACTACCTGCGCGGGCAGCAGGTGCAGGGCGATCTGGCGTTCCCACATTTCGCGTAGCTGAGCCGGGGCGACCACGAGGGCGTGGACGCCCCGTTCGATGGCGTAATCCTCGATCAGGGCGAGGCCGACGGTGGTCTTACCGGTGCCAACCCCGTCGGCGTAGATCACGCCGTGGTGGCGGGCGAGGATTTGGCGGGCGCGGGCGAAACCGTCGCGTTGGAACTCCGCCATCTCCAGCCGGCTCTGCGGAGGCTGTTCCGCCTCGGTGAAGAGCTCCCCACCGTAGAGCTCGAGCAGCGCCCGCAGGTAGACGTCTTCCGGTGTGACTGTCGGGAGCGTGGGGAATAGCAACGCGCGCAGCTCAGCCTTGTACGGCGCTGCATCCACCCACAGACCGTCGAACCACTGAACGGCCATGCCGGCCACTGCAGGGCTGTAATCCACCAGCCCGAGCTCTCGGTTGGTCCACATCCCTGGCCCCGTCAGGTTGGCCGAGGACACCAGGGCCGCCCGCGCGTCCGCGGCCACTCCCAGCAGGTAAGCCTTACCGTGCAGAAACTGCGCCGTGTAACGGCGAACCTGCACGTTGTCGCGTGCGAGGAAGGCGTCAACCCGGGCGAGGGTGGCAGCGGCCCTACTTGGAGGGAAGCGGGAAAAGTCGCGCTCCCCACGTAACACCGCGAGCTGCTCGCCGAACCTAATCAGCGGCAATTCAGCATCCAAACCGGGCTGCGGCGCTGCGCCAAGCAAGAGGCGAACATGGCGATCGCTCTCCACCTCGGCGGCGAGGACTTCCAGACCTGGCAGGTTCACATAGCCAGTGCCCACGGCGAGGGGATGCTGTACCGCTGTGTCACCAAGTAGGTAGCGCAGCGCCTCGCCATGAGACACGGCGTCGTTCTCGACGAGGTGCGGCCGGCCGGTCAGCGACACAGCCGCTCCAGCTCAGCCCAAACAAGATCACGATGCCCTTGGGGCAAGGCATCGTACGTGAAATCGTCGAAAACTACGTCTAGTTGTTCAAGCCCGAGCCCGAAGCTATGGGTAACGAGGGCGTCGATGCGGGCCCGAGCAGCTAGCCGCTCATCGCAGGTCATGCGACCGGCCTGCACGCCGCAGGCCGCTGCTACCTCAGCGAAGCGCTCGTCCGGAGCGGAGAGCCGGCCACCGAGTGCGACGAGCTCTTCAAAGACGTCATCCCCAAGGGCCGGGACGGCGAGCAGCTCAAGGATGAAGAAGTTGAGGTTGATCTCAACAAATCGGCGGGCCTGCCAGTCAAACGGCAGGGAATTCATCACCGCACAGCAGACTGCCATTTCACGGAAGCCGCCCTGAACAAAGGCTAGGTAGGGAGCCTTGTTAGTCAGGAATGTCTCTGCGGGTACGAGACTCGCGATGACCGTCCGTGAGTTGGTTCGGTTAGTGACGTCGCGGAAGGCGAGCCGGACCTGACCGATCTGCGCCGCAACGGTAGCCTTGCGGTCGGACAGGCTAGCCTGAGCCGCGACCACAGAGCCCTTCCCAGGCCGCGGCTTTCGTGCCTTCTCGAGCGCTGCTTCGGTAGGTGGCACGTAGCGGGCCTGCCTGCCGTGCGGGTCGAACTGGTCGAACGATTCGCCCTTCCACAGCTCCCAGCCGGCTGTGTGTCCTTGCCACAGCTTCCGGTCAGCTGTCTCGTGAAACTCTGCCACTGGAAAACACTGCCATCGGCCGCCACCGAGCCCGAAGGGGCCGGACTGCCTGATCCGCGCGAGCACCGTGGCTGCAGCTTGAGACGGCAACAGCGGCACTTCGTCCCCGGATCCGAGGGCCGAGCGGGGCGTTGCGATACCGTTGCTGTCGCTCTGTTCCCGGAACGCCGCAGCGGACGCCGCTACGCCGGCGACCTGCACCCGGTGCTCTTCGGCAGCAGCTGCGTTGGCCGCGGCCAGGAGCGCCACGGTGTATTGGGGATGCGTCTGGAACATCCAGAATCCCCGATTGAGTAGGAAGTCAAGCCGCTCCACCCGGCATTCATCGAACAGCCACAGCCGGAAGGGGCGTGACCCGGCGGTGAGGAAGGTGCTGCGTGGCAGCACCACGCCTAGGCGGCCGCCGGGCGCGAGCAGCAGCCGGTAACGCTGGCAGAAGAATTTGTACAGGTCAGGATCGCCCACGGAGCCGAGGTAGCCGCCGGCCGGCCCGAGGAACGCCCGCTGGCGCTGCGTGCGGACCTGTTCAGCGGCGAACTCCTCGCCGAGCTCCGGTCGAGCGGCCTTGAACTGAGCCAGCGCCGCGCCCCGAGGGCCGGCATCCAGGCCGCGCAGACGGGGCGAGTGGCGGGCGTAGAAGGCCAGCTCCTCGACGGTGACTTCTTCCCAAGGGGGGTTGCCGATGACGGCGTCGAAGCCCTGGCGGTCCCCGGCGAAGATCTCTGGGAAGGCAAGCGGCCAATGCAGCGGCGGGGATGCGTCGGTGATCGCCCGAACGTCGGGGCTAATCCGGGCGCTCCCGTTCAGTATCTTCTCCGGGTTGGTCACGATGGCGGCCCGCGCCTCCGGTAAGCCGAGCGGTCCGACGGTCCAGGCGTCGTACAGGCGACGCACGGCAGCGGTTCGCGTCGTGAGCCGTTGGGCGGCTTCCCGACTCTCGGCCACCTCCGCCGGTGTGCGGTCGGTTAACCCGGCGAGCTCAGCGGCAGCGGCAGCGGCCTCACTGATCGCCGTCTCGACCTGGTCATCCCAGAACGACGCCTGTCCAGACGCGGCGCTGCCGGCGATGACTGCCGGGTCGGCGACGCCGATGAGGGAGTCGCCGACTTGGACGTTGTGGCCCAGGTAGGCGAGGGAGAGCCCTGGCACGAACGCCGCCAGCCAGAGGGAGAGGCGCGCCACCTCGGCGCCCATCCGGGAGACGTCCACACCGAAAATGCAACGTTTCAGGACGAGCCGGTGCAGCAGCTCGGCATGCTCAATGCGGCTGCCGAAGCCCGTTCCGGTCGCGGCGTGTAAAGCTTCGATTTCGTCCCGAACGGCCGGCAGCGGCGTTTCGGCGAGAAAGCGATCTATCCGCTCGGCGATGCGATGCAGGGCGGCGACGAGGAAGTGCGCCGACCCGCAGGCCGGGTCGAGCACCCGAAAACGGAACAGCTCGGCAGCGGCGGCAGTCGGGTCGGCGCTGGCCAGCGTCCGCACCCGCTGGAGGTGCTCGGCGAGCGTGGGCAGCACGGCGCGGGTGACGAGGTGCTCGACCAGCAACGTCGGCGTGTAGTAGACGCCCGCCGCCTTCCGGCCGCCGGTATTGGTCTGCCAGAACAGCTCGCCGGGTTGAACGACGACATCTTGTGGCCGGCGGGCCGGTTCGAAGCGCTCCTCGTTGCCAGCGCCGGCGCGGTAGAGCCCCAACTGGGAGTCGGCCAGCGACACCTTCAGCGACAACAAGCCTTCATAGAGGTGACCCAGGTGCCCGATCTCCAATGAGGAATAGTCGACGCCGACGCCAGTTTCCGGGTCTCTTCCGAGCGCGGCCAGCACACGACCGAAGACGGCGTTCGGCAGGGTGCAGTCCTCGAGCGTTCGCGCTCCAGGAAGCGCGCCGGCGGCGAACAGGTCACCGTTGTAGGCGGGCACGTGCATCCCTCGATCGCCCGTGCGCAACGCGCGGACCAATACCGCGAAACGGTCCCATAGCGACGTTGATGCAGGGTCGAGGTCGTCGTAACCGGAGGACGCCTCTGCGGCGAGGCTCGTCGCCGCGTTGGCGGCGTACCCGGCGTGGTCCAGGGGTAGGTAGCCGGCACTCTCGGCGTAGAGGACGAACAGCGCACGGAACACCCAAGCGAGGCACGCCTGCTCGATTTCACTCCGTACACGGGGTTCAGCAAGATCCCGACCGTCACCGCGCGCCCACGCACCTATGCCGGACGCCAGATGCGGCAGCACACGTTCCCGCAACTCCACGTCCAGCCGGTCGCGAAGTTGGGCCCCGAACCTCCTCGCGTCCTCGATGAGCCGCTGAAAATGGCCACCGGGACGCAGACTCACCGGCGAGAAGAGGCCAATCAGCGGCCGCTCGGGCTCGCGGAGCGCTGCGATATCCAACTCCAGGTAGGAGGTGGTCGTCGCTGCCGCACCAGGGTCGCCCACCATGCGGAACAACCGCAGCCGGGTGCCGTGCGCCAGCATGCCGTAGGGAACCCTCTCTTCAGCGCAGTCAACGGACAGAGTTCCCTCGGGTGGTCTCCCGTCACGGTCCAGTCGGGCGAAGGCAGCGGCCTCCGCCAGCGGATGAACAACGAGGATCAGTCCACCGTCGGCTCTTGCCAACCAGCCGCGGTGCGGCCGCCGCTCCAACGTGTAGCCCAGAGCCGAAAGAATGCTTCGCCACTCCGCAGGATGAACCGCTGCAGCCGTAGCCGACATCCAGGTCCAGTCCGGCGAGTGTGGTAGCCGCTGCGTGAGCAGGTGGCGAGTCAGCAGACCCTTTACGACAAGGCCAGGCACCCCTGTCTCGTCTAGCCGAGCAAGCTCCTCCGCGAGTTCCCGGGTCGCCGACAGCCGGGGCATGCCCACCAGCCGCGACAGGATCGCCGCGAGGGCTTCACCCGGAACCTCACGCACCGCGGCCTTGTCGTCCACCGGCCCTAGGGCTCGAACAAGACCCTGCCCCGCGAGGGAGTCAGCGATCAGCAAGAGCGGCGTCGCCCTGGCCTTTTGCCTGGCTCGATAGGTCCGCCGAAGGGTCGCATCGGGAGCCGAAGCGGTCAGCGCGACCTCTACGGGAAGGGTTGTACTGAACACCACGACCCCGTCGCCGACGCTAGGCGCGCGACCGCCGAGCTGGTGGAGAACATCCGCCGCGTTCACCGGCGCCACCAGCGGGAGACCACTAACGAACCCTAGTCCGCGCCCGCACGACGACACGCCATCCAATCGCGACACTCAGGCGCGGAAGTCGACACCGGGAGCGGGGTACAGACGGCCGGCTTCCCCCTGTTGCCACGTCGGGGACCAGGACTAGGACCAGGACCTGGGCAAGCGGTCGCCGTTATGACGACCGGGGTCAGGCGGGACAACCGTGAGTGGTCCGAGGGGGAGCTTCGATCACGCTGCAGCCTGCCCTCGCAGGTCGAGCGCGACCAAACCGAACATGGCCAGGCTATTACACGGGATAATGGCCGGAATCCCGTGTAACAAGCCCTACACTCGGCCTCGTGACCGACCTCGAGCAGCCGACTGCCGGGGTGCCGGCGGTGGCGGGGAACGACCCGCTGGACCTGCTCGACGACGTGCCGCTGACCGGGGCGGAGGCCGGCTACGTCGCCGCCGCCCGGGCCGCGAACACGCTGCGCGGCTACCGCTCCGACTGGGCCGAGTTCACCGCCTGGTGCACCCAGCACGGCCTGCAGCCGCTGCCGCCCGGGCCGGCCACCGTCACCGGCTACCTCACCGACCTCGCCCGGCACGGCGCGCGGGTCGGCACCATGAGCCGGCGGCTGTCCGCGATCCGGTTCGCCGCCCGGCTCCGCAACACCCCCGACCCGACCGCGAACGCCCGGGTGATCGCCGTCTGGGAAGGCATCCGCCGCACCCACGGCGCCCCACCCGTGCAGGCCGCCCCGCTGATGCCCCCCGAACTGTTCGACGTCCTCGCCGCCTGCCCCACATATAAGGCATGGAAGACCAAGGGCCGGCCGGCGGAACCCGACCTCGCCGGCCTCCGCGACACCGCGATGCTCCTCGTAGGGTTCGTCGCCGCCCTCCGCCGCTCCGAGCTCGCCGCCCTCCACGTCGACCACGTCGCCGAACACCCGAACGGGGCGGTGCTCACCCTCCCCCGCTCCAAGACCAACCAGACCGGGGAACAGACCGAACTCGTCGTCCTCCCCCGCGCCGGCAACCCGGCCCGCTGCCCGGTCACCACCCTGCACGCCTGGCTCACCGCCGCCGGGATCACCGACGGGCCGGTGTTCCGCCCGGTCAGCACCGGCAACCGCCCCCAACCCCGCCCGCTGCACCCCGAATCGGTCAACACCCTCATCCAGGCGGCTGTCGCCCGCGCCGGCCTCGACCCCCAGCCGTACAGCGCGCACAGCCTCCGCGCCGGCTTCGTCACCTACGCCCACCTCCGCGGCGCCACCGACCGGGCCATCGCCCACCAGACCCGCCACCGCAGCCTCGCCACCCTCGGCGGCTACGTCCGCATCCACACCGCCTGGACCGACAACGCCGCCACCCAACTCGGCCTGTAGGCGGTAGGACATGGGGGTGTGCTCGAATCAGGGCTCGCGAGGACGCGCCAGGAGATCTCCGTCGCGTGCACGGCCCCCCTCCGCAGACGCTGGCGCCGAGTTCGTCAAGACGTCCACCGGATCATCCCAGTGCCGGTGCCAGCGCACACCCGACGGCGATCCCGGTCTCGGCGTAAAGGCGAGCGGCGGTATCCCACGGCGGTCGAGGCATCAACATGATCAGCGCCTTAGGGCAAACGCGCCGGCAGGCCGGTTCACCGCCGGATAACTGCTCTCGCCGGCCATGAAAGGCTCACAGCAACCGTGCGAGGGGGGCAACCGGTGGGCAGTTGGAGCTTGGATCGCTGGATTGGTCTTGGAGGTCTCATAGTCGGCCTCATTGGTGTCGCCGCCGCAGTTTGGGCGACGCGAGTGGGCCGCGTTGAGTCCAGCCCAACCTTCCGCCTCGGCGCCCACCAACTTATCGGTCCTTCCAACCCCCGGTCGCCATTTAGCACCACCGACTCGGATCTACGCCTAACCTATGCCAACATAGCCGTCAGTCAGGCCTCCAAGGCGTATTTCGTGCTATGGAACGGGGGGAAGAAGACGCTTAACTGGGCGACCCATCTGGAAGAAGAACCCTTGAAGTTTCAGCTGCCGGAAGGTTCGGTTGTTCTGGGGAATCCGAAGGTCGTGACCGTAACTCGACCGGCCATCCACTTCGAGGCAACTGCTGATCCCGTTCTTCAGAATACAGTGCAACTGTCGTTCAGCTTTCTGGATCGCTTGGTATCGCGGCGCACGCTCAGGAGCGCACTAACCACTTCCGTTGCTGCTCAGACCCCAGAACCAGGCGGTCGCCTCCGGCGAGACATCCCAGTGGCGCCCGGCACCTGATCCCGGCTGCACGGGTCAGTACAGGTCAGTACACGCTGTGCACAATCACCCCGGCGTAGCTGCCGGCGGGGCTGTCCGCTCCGAGCCGGACCGTCACGGTGGCGTTCCAGGACACACTGACCGTGGTCCGGCTACTCGTGCCTTTGCAGGAGAAGGCCGTACGGGTGGAGTGGAGGCTGGCTGCGGTCGACCTGCGTTGGCCGGGGATGCAGACCAGGCCGGCCGGGACGTCGGCTGACTCCACCGCATAGCTGATGCTCGGGGTGGACCCGGCCGAGCGGTTTCCACGTCGCGGCTGGAAACCGGTCGCGGTCACCGTCGCGGTCCAGGCCACGGCAGATCCGCTGGTCCCGCGTGCGGTGACCGTCACGACCGGCAGCACGGCGCGAAACAGCCGCGGGCTGCCCGGTACGGCCGCCAGGTGGAGCGCAGGGGGCACCGCGACGGACAGCGTCCGCGGTGCTGACGGCGGCGGGGTGGTGGCGCTTGCAGACCCGGTCGCCGCGGACGGACTGGACGGACCCGGTGCCGATGGGCCCGGAGTCGACGGCGTCGAGTGCCGCGGGCTTGCTGACGGCGTCGAGTCGGCGGCGCTGTCCGATGCGCTCGGACTCGGGGTGACGCTCGGGTTCGGGGTGACGCTCGGGCTCGGGGTGACGCCGCTCGGACTTGGGGTGACGCTCGGACTCGGGCTGGCCGTGCGGGTGGCACCGCTGCCGGGATGGCTCGGGGTCGAGGCGTCCGCGCTCGCCGTCGAAACGAGAACAGCGAGGCCGGCGACGGCGACGCTTCCCACGATGAACGCAGGCACGCGGGCGGTCAGCACACCTTTCTATCGGCAACATCACCGCGATGATTGAGACCTGTGGACGCCGGGTCCACTTCAGGCTGCGCTGGGAAATGTCGATGAAACTGGCGACAGCCCGGCACGTGCGGGTCGAAGAACCGCCGAAGGGTAGTCCGATGCGCAGTTCCAGCCTTGTTGCAGCCACCGCGATCGGCGCGTTCACCCTCGCCGGCGTCAGTCCGGCCTGGGCCGACACATCCGGAGTGAGCAGCGCCGACCTCACCTTGGAGGGCGGGGTCCTCTCGATCACGGCGCCGCCGGACGCCGGCAGCCTCGGAACCCAGGCAAACACCGTGGGCGGGGGGACGATCAGCGGGTCGCTGGGTGCCGTCCAGGTGAGCGACGCCCGCAGCGCGGTCGCCGGCTCCGGCTGGGTGGCGAGCGTCATCTCCACCGCGTTCACGCCGCCTACGGGACCGGCGATCCCGGCCGCAGCCGTAGGCTACACTTCCGGGACGATCACCAAGGTGGGTACCGCGACGTACACGTCGAACGACCCGCCCAACCTCACCGGAGTCGCACCCGCGGTGACCGCGACCGGCATCACCGGTGACAACTCGGCAAGCTGGAACCCGACGATCCACGTGGCCGTGCCCGGCGGTATGGCCGCGGGGGTGTACTCCGCGACCATCACCCACTCGGTGGTGTAGCCCCGCCGATCAGGGGGCCGGTACGAGCTCCCGCTCGGGTGTCGGCACGCCGGGTGCCCGCCGGCGGCGGCGGACTAGTACCCACAGCAGCGCCAGTCCGGCCAACGCGAGTACGACGAGTGCCAGTGCCACCGGGATCCACCAGCTGTGCGAACGATGTGCGGTGGTCTTCACCGGGGCCGCGCTTCCCTTGGCCGGGAAGGTGATCCTCGCCGATGCGCTGTGTTGCACCAGACCGCTCGCCAACGTGATGCTCGCCGTCCACGGTCCGGCCGGCAGCTGGGAGTCCAGGGCCACCCTTACCGGCTCCTGCTGACCCGGGGGCAGCGTGATGCCGAGCACGGCGGGGAAGGGTCCGGCGCTCAAACCGCCGGGACCGGCTGAGAGCTTGAGCGAGCCGCTCATGTCCAGCGCCCGACCGCCGGTGTTGCGGACGGTGGCGACCACCGTCGGCGTACCGTTCGGGGCGCGCTGGGCGGTGAGGGTGTTGATCGCGAAGTTGGCCGCCGGCGCCCCGCCGGGGCCGACGGAGAGGTAGAGCCGGATGCCGACCCGGCTGACCTGCGTCACGCCGGCGCCCTTGGCTGCGGCGGAGCGGACCTCCGCCCAGACCACGCCGTACCGCTCACCGGGGGCGGCGTCCTTCGGAACGGCAACGGTCACCTCGACCAGGCGCTTGGCGCCGATGGCCAGCTTGCTGTTCGCCGGCTTGGTCGTGGTCCACGTCGACAGCTCGTTCCGGGTACGCCCGGCCGCGCCCAGGAAGGACCCGCCCTTGATGTCCGCGGCGGCCGGGTAGACGGCCACGTTGACCGGGCCGGCGGTCCCGTTGGAGACTTCGATCCGCCGGGAGATCACCGCGCCCGGGGCCAGGTGGTCCACGATGTACACCCTGGCCCGCGGGTCGTTCCGGCCGCTGGTGGGTGCATCCACCAGCCGGATCCCGAGACCGCCCGAGGCGGCGGCCGGCAGCGCCGCCGACGCGTGAGGAGTGGACGCGCCAGTAGCCGAGGCAACAGCCCCGGCTACCAGCGTTACTGCGGTGAGAAGACGTCGCACGATGGCCTTTCTGTCGGGTTACAGGATCGAGGTGGTGACCGTGCCCGTGTAGTCGTCCGCGAGGGCGCCGGCCGGCATGGTTACGTCTAGCGTCGGGTCCCAGGAGGCGGTGTTGTTGCCGGACAGCGATGCCGGCGACACGACGGGGAGTTCTGCGTCGATCACGGTGGCGGCGCCGTCCGCCACGGTGATCGTCCCCGTTTCGACGACCGCTCCCCCGGTATAGCTGACCGTGTCGGACACGCTACCCAGGACTCCGGTGAACGTGCTGGACAGGGCAGACACGTTCCAGGCGACCGTGCCTCCGCGAGCGTCGGTCACCGATACCGCACCGAGGTTGCCGGTGATGGCGGTGGTCCCGGAGGCGGCGTTCGTCAGGGTGGCGCCGGTTGCCGCGGTGAGGGTGAGGTCGCCGCCGGTCAGGGCGAACGTGGTCGTGGTGGTGACGGGGTCACTTGTGACGGCCATCGCGGGGAGGCTGGCGCCGCCGATCATCGCGGCGGCGACGGCGGTGATCACGAGGGGGGTACGGAGACGCATGACAGGTCCTTCGGTCGATCGGGGCGGCAGCCGAAGTGGTCGCCGCGTTGTATTACAAGGTTCGGCGGGGAACCGGGTAGTTCTGTACGGCCATTCGGATGCAGTTCCGCAGCCTCCGCAACCAGCGTCGCGTTTGGACCTATCTATCCGGGCCGGCCGCGGGGTGCGGTGCGTGAGCCGTCCGGTCGCCGATTCCGGCGAGTCCGGCCCACCTGTTTGAGCTGGGCTGACGGGTGTCTCAGCAGGTGACTCATCGGAGTTGGCGTCGCGTCAGTCCCAGCGGTGTCGCTGACCGTCTTGCGGAGCGGCCGATCTGACGGTGAGTGGCCAGGCGCGGGCGAAATGGGCTCGCCAGGGCCGCATTCAGCGCATCGGAAGCGTCTACTTGCGGCGGCCGGACGATCCGTCCTGTGGGCAGCTAACCCGCCGTAAGGCGAGAGCCGCCGTCGAGATCGCCTCAAGCGTGCAGCTGCTCGACGCGGCGTGGCAACCCGCCCGCCTCGGCCGGCGTGGAGCGGCATCCGGACTTACATGACATCTGCAACTTGGCTGACAGTGAGCATGTCGTGAGCGTCCTCGCGGTCGCCAATCAGAAGGGCGGTGTCGGCAAGACAACCGCTGTCCTGAACGTGGCCGCCGGGGCGGCGGCGGCCGGCGCCAGGGTGCTCGTTGTCGACGCTGACCCGCAGGCGTCCGCCAGCCGGGCGCTCGACCCAGCCGAGGCGCCGTTCTCCCTCGATGACGTCTTGGAAGCCGGTTACGACGGTGCCGCGGTTGGACGCGATAGTGCCGGCTGGCGCCCCCGAATGGGCCGGGGTGTCCCTCATCCCGGCTGAGCTGTCCCTCGCACGCCCAAAGCGAGCTGCGAGCGCGGTGGGGCGGGCGAAGGCTGACGCCGCCGTACCAGGAGAGGTCCCCGGTGTGCATCCCGGTTCGGACCAGCAGCTCAATTGAGGTGCGTGCGGGTGAACGGACCGCTGTCCGCGGTCAGCGGTCAGCGGTCAGCGGTCAGGAGCTTCGCTGAGGAGCAGCGTCAACGAAACGGGGCAGCGGATCGGCTTCGCTGGGGGATGTCCTCCTGCCGGAGCAGCTTTCGATCAATGTTCAAGTTGACCCGCGATTGTGTCGAAGCGGTGGGAACCACCCGAACCGTCGGGTTGGCCTAGCAAGAGTGAAGCGAGGCAACTGATGTCATCCGTTGCGCGCATACCACAAACCAGTCTCATCAGCCCCGATGTTGCCCCAGCGGCCGGTTCTTTTCGCGACATCGCCGCCGCCGCGGTGGTGGGAGCGGCCGTCGCCATCGCCGCGGAAGCCGAAACAGACATCGCCGTTCAGTTCAGGCTGCCGAGACTGCGGAAGCGGCCGCTGGCGGTGCTGTCCCGCAGAGCCGCAGATACCGCGGCTTCGGTGAAAGCCCTGAAGGCTGCGGCGGTAGCGGCAGTGCGGAAGCCGCCCGTGAGATGGCCGCGCAGGCCGCCGCGGCCGTCGAGGCAGACCCGATGGCCGCCGTTGCCCTTGCCGCGCCCGCGGATACGGAGGCCGGCATCGTCGCTCAAGCTGCCGTGACCGTCGATGAGGCCGTCTACGCCGCTGCCCTGGAAGCCGCGGAGGAAGCGACTTCGGCCCGCTATCGCACTGCGGCCGCGGCGGAGACAGCCCCGGAGACGGCGACGTGGACGGCGTACGCCGTTAAGTCCGACGCCGCTGATGCTCTATCCAGCATCCCTTCCCAGGCTGCCGCCGACGTCGACTTCTACGCGGTGCTCACGGACGGAAGCCTGGTCCATCTCCGGCCGCCGGTGCGCGCGGACCGGGCGGCGTTGCTAGCGCTGCATGAAGGGCTGTCCGAGCGCAGCGCGTACTTCCGCTACTTCTCGTTGTCCCGACAGGCCGGCGCGGAACATGTCGACCGCCTCCTCGGTGCGCACGGCGCACCTGATGTGCCCAACGCCGGGTTGGCCAGCCTGATCGCTTTGATCGGCGATGAGGTGGCGGGGTTGGCGAGCTATGAGCGACTCCCTACTCAGGACGAGGCCGAGGTGGCGCTGCTGGTTGATGACGACCATCAGGGTCTGGGTATCGGCACCCTGTTGCTCGAGGGGCTGGCAGTGCACGCCCCCGCCAACGGGGTGGCCCGGCTGGTCGCCGAAGTGCTGCCGAACAACACGCACATGCTGAGCGTGTTCCGCGCAACCGGTTTCGCCGCGCATACCCGGTACGCCGACGGCACCGTACATGTCGATCTGCCGCTGGCCCGGACGGCTGCGTTGCTGGATGCGGCCGGCGAGCGGGAGCGGGCTGCCGCGGCCCAGTCGATCACCCGGTTGCTGGGCCCGGGGAGCATCGCCGTGATCGGCGCGGGTCGGGAAGGCGGCATGGGGCACGATCTCGTTCGCAGCCTGGTCGGCGGCGGCTTCACCGGGGCGTTGTACCCGGTGAACCCGCACGCGGGCACCGTTTGTGACCGGCCGGCGGTGGCCGCGGTGGCGGACCTGCCGCCGGGTGTGGAGCTGGCGTTCGTGGCTGTCCCAGCCGGCGGCGTGTTGCAGGTGGCTGCGGACTGCGCCGCTGCGGGTGTCCGTAACCTCGTGGTGGTCGCATCGGGGTTCGCCGAGACCGGGGCTCTCGGGGAGCACGTGGAGCGTCAACTTGTTGTGCTGGCCAGGCGGGCCGGGATGCGGGTGGTAGGCCCGAACTGTCTGGGCATCGTGAACACCGCGCCGGCGCTCCGGATGAATGCGATCGTGGTCGGAGCCCGCCCGTTACCCGGCCGGCTTGGGTTGATGTCGCAGTCCGGGGCGCTGGGGACCGCGCTGCTGGACGCCGTCACCCAACGGGGATTGGGCGTGTCGACGTTTGTCTCGGTCGGCAACAAGGCCGACGTGAGCAGCAACGACCTGCTGCTGTATTGGGAGCAGGACGAGGCCACCGACGTGGCCGCGCTGTACATCGACTCCTTCGGCAATCCTGGGAAGTTCGCCCGGATCGCCCGCCGGGTCGCCGCCCGCAAGCCGGTTGTCGTCATCAAGCCCGGCCGCGGCGCCGCAGGGCCGTTGCCTAGCCGCCACGCCGCCGCGTTGGACCGGGTTGCCATCGAGGACGCTCTGTTCAGCCAGGCGGGCGTGCTGCGGGTGAACTCGGTGCCGGAGCTGCTGGCGGTAGCGGACGTGCTGCTCAGCCAGCCGTTGCCGCCCGGCCGGCGGGTGGCGGTGCTGAGCAACTCGCGCAGTGTCGGCGTTCTTGCGGGCGACGCCTGCATCGCCGCCGGACTTGAGCTGAATCCGCTGAGCGCACCCGCCCAGGAAGCTGTGCAGGCGAGCGCGCCAGCGAGCACCGTGGTCGCCAACCCGGTGGATCTCACCGCCGCCGCCGGCCCGGCGGAGTACGCAGCCGCGATCGGGGTCTTGCTGGCAGCCGAGGAGGTGGATGCGGTGCTGGTCGTCCACACCACCCTGCACGCCGGCGGTCATAACCAGGTGGCGGCCGCGGTGAACGCCGCGGCGGCCGGCTCCGCGAAGCCGGTACTGGCCAGCTACGTGGGCGGAGGTGCCGCGGCGGTTGATCGCGTTGTCCTGTCGCGTGGCGGCGTGCCAGCGTTCGACTACCCGGAAGTGGCCGCCGGTGCGTTGGCCCAGGCCGCGGAGTACGCGCAGTGGCGGCGTCAACCTAGAGGCCAGGCGCCGGAGCTTGTCGGTGTCCAGCCGGCTTTCGCCCGCCGGCGTCTGCGGGAGGTTGTAGGCTCCCGACCGGACGGCTGTTGGTTGCCGTCTTCGGTGGTCGCTGAGGTGCTAGGCGACTACGGCGTGCCGTTAGTATCCGGTTCGGTGGTGCGCAGCCCGGCTCAGGCCGCCGAGTTCGCGGACGGGCTGGGTAGCGCGATAGCTTTGCGCGCGCTGAACCCGGATCTCGGCCCGGAGCCGGCGGACGGGGCGGCGCGCCTCTGGCTGCCTGATGGGGCCGCGGCCGGGCAAGCCTACGCGGAGATGGCGGTCCGGCTGGGGGAGCGGATGGGCGGCGCGGCCCTGGTGCGTCCGATGGTGCCTGGCGGCACCGAACTGGTGATCCGGGCCGCGCAGGACTGGCTCTTCGGCCCGGTCATCATGCTGGGCTTCGGTGGCAGCACCGGGGACCTGATGGAGGACCGGGTCTATGGGTTGCTGCCACTCACCGACCTCGACGCTGATCGGCTGATCTCATCATTGCGTTGCTCGCCGCTGCTCTTCGGCTACCACGACCGGCCGCGAGCGAAGGTGGAGGCCCTGGCGGACGTACTGCTGCGGGTCGCCGCCCTGATCGAGGACGTCCCGCAGGTTGCCGAGCTGACGCTTAACCCGGTGGTCGTCACGGAGAACGACGCGGTTGTCTGCGCCGCGCGGATGCGGGTCGCGCCCCCCGAGCCGCATCCCTCGGTCTGGCTGCCTCGGCTCAAGGAAACTGCCAGCTGAAGAGCCCAACCCCAAGGCTGGGCAGCGGGTGCCTAACTCGCGGGCTACTGAATGCTGTTCTCCATCACGCGGTCCACGGTGCGCTCGCTCGCGCGGACACCCGCACCGCGGCAGCCGAGGACCGGGCCGCGGCTGCCGGTGGAGTGGGCGGCTGATGGCGCGCACCTGGCTGTCGATCCGGGTCGACCTCGACGAGGGCGGCGGGCACACCAGCATCTGGCCCCGCCCCGGGAGGATCTTCGCCGCGGCCCGGTCGCACACCTTCGCCGCGCTGGCGCACGCGATCGACGACGCGTTCGCCCGCTGGGATCGGGCGCACCTGCACCGTTTCGCACTCGCCGACGGCACCCAGATCGGTCGGCCGGACGACGGCGCGCCGACGCCGGCTGAGCTCGACAAGGTGTTCTTTCTCGACGATGACGACAAGGCCCGAGCCGGCCGTCGCCGCGGCGATCAGATGCGGCTGGGCTTCGCCTTGCAGATGGTGACGGTGCGTTATCTCTGCTGCTTCCTCACCGATCCGCTCGACGTGCCCGCCGAGGTGTTGGACCTGGTCGCTGGCCAGTTGGGGATCGGTGACCCGTCATGCGTGAAGCGGTACACGGAGCGGGACAAGACCCGGCTCGATCATGCGTGGGAGATCCAGGAGGCGTTCGGGCTGAGGGATTTCACGTCCGGCGAGGCGGAGCTGACGGCGAAGGTGGCCGCGCGGGCGTGGAACACCGGCGACGGTCCGACGGCGCTGTTCGGCTATGCGGTGCGGTGGCTGCGGGAGAACGACGTGCTGCTGCCGGGGATCTCGCGGTTGACCCGGCTGGTGGCCCGGGTCCGGGATGAGGCGACCGAGCGGTTGTGGGGGTCTGAGCCGCAGTGGAACAGTGGTTGGCGTTAAGGGGGTGTGGCCAGTCACGGGCGAGGCGGTCAGCTGGTC
>CAWFCZ010000020.1:0-10781 GCA_963814355.1 uncultured Actinomycetota bacterium
GGGTGCGGAGCAGATGAGCGGTGTCGGCCAGCTGGTCTTGGAGTTCGCCGGCGGTGGCGTGCCGGGCCGGGCCGGCGTCGAGTGCCATGGTCTGCGCCTTGGATTGCGCGAGCGCCCACCGGGCGCGTTCGGCGGCGTCCTGTACCTGGCCGTGCGGGAGGTCATGGTCGTGTTCGGTGCTGGCGCCGGTGACGAGGTACAGCTTGGTCTCGACTTTCGCTCGGCTCATGGCGACGTAGCCCCATTCTTGGTAGAGGGCCTCGCGGATGCCGAGGACGTACGCCCGCCCGGTGGTCATGCCTTGGCCTTTGTGGCCGGTGATGGCGTAGCCGTGGTCGACGTGTCCGGCGGTCAGGTAGCGCGCCGGGAGGGTCACGTCGGAGCCGTCGTCCAGCCGGACGGCCAGGGCGCCGTCGCGGACGGCGGAGACGGTGCCGCGGCTGCCGTTGTGAACCCCGATCCGGCGGTCGTTCTTCAGGGTGACGACCCGGTCCCCGGCCTGGTACCTCTTGCCGTCGGCGGTGAGGGTCTCCCCGGTGAGCCGGCCGGTCTGCGCCATCAGCGTGCGGCCCAGCCCGTTGAGGTCGGCGACGTCGACCCGGCGGGCGGCGATCATCACCGGCGGCCCGCCGACCGGGTCGGACGACGAGGCGGCTCGCATTGTCAGGTGCGCGCCGGTGGCGTCCCACCAGTCGGCGGCCAGCAGCGCTCGGGCGCCGGCCGCGGTGTCGGAGACGATGACCCGGCCGTGTTCGACGTACCGGTCGAGGGCTGCGCCGGCCTGGCCGGCGCGGAGCAGGGCGAGCGCTTCCCGTTCCCAGCCGTTCTCCTGCCTGCGGTTGGTGATCAGCCGGTGGGCGCCGAGCCGTTCGGCGAGGCCGCGGAACGCGCCGCCGGCGTCGATCTCCGGGAGCTGCTTGAAGTCACCGACGAGGACGACCTTCGCGCGGTCCCGTTCGGCGACGGCGAGCACCCGCTCCAGCACCCGGGAGCCGACCATCCCGGCCTCGTCGACGACGAGGACGGTGTCCGCCGCGAATCCGCCGTGATCGGCGTGTTCCAGGTCGCCAAGGAGCCGGGCCAGCGTCGAGGACTCCTCGATCCCGCCGCCGTCGGCGAGTTCCCGGGCCGCCCGCGCCGCGGTGGACGACCCGAGCACACGGTAGCCAGCGGCCTCCCAACCCAGCCGGGCGGCCGAGAGCGCCGTCGTCTTCCCGGTCCCCGCCGCGGCCTGGACGACCTCGACGCCGCGCCCGGAGGTGAGAAGTCCGCGGACCATCCCGGCCTGATCCTCGCCCAACTCCAGCGGAACAGCAGCCAGCGCAGCGTCGACCTGCCGGCCTGGGACGATCCCCAGCCCGGCGCGTCGGCCGGCTTCGCCCAGGTCCAGGACATGCTGCTCGACGGCGAGCATCTCCCGGGTGGTGTACCGGGGGTCGAGGTCGTCACCCACCCGAACCACTTCGGGGTCGGCGAGGAGCCGCCCGGCGCGCTGCTGCAGCACGTCCAGGCTCGCCCCCTCCGGGGCGTCCTCCGCGAGGGCGCGGAGCACGTCGCGGCGGGCGAACGTCGAGGACCGGCGGGTCAGCCCCTCCGGGCCGAGCAGGGCCGCCGCGTCGACGTCCCGCCCGGCTGCCCGCCTGCGCCGGGCGGCCTCGGCGAGCAACCGACGGACCTGCTCCGGGCCGTACCCGATCTCCGCGCCGCGGGCCGCCCACCGCCCCCGAAGGGTCGGTTCGTCCGTTCCCTTCGCTTTCGCGCCGCGTGTCGCTAATGTGGCCGCCTGCGCCGCGGTGGCCCCGTCGTCGCCGCGGCGTTCCATCTCCGCGGTGATCTCCCCGCGGCGGCGGGAGAAATGCTCCACCACCGGCCGCGGGATACCCGCGACGTCGGCGCACCCGTTCCTGACGGGCGTCCAACCGACGCCGAGCCGTTCGGTCAGCCGCGCCCGCAGGACCGCCTGGTACAGGTAGCCAGCGGTCTTGCAATGCCGGAACAGCTCCACCGTCGGCAGCGCCCCCCACCGGCCGTCCGTCGCTTGCAGCATGTTTGCCACCACGAGATGGCTGTGGAGCAGCGGATCGCCGTGATCCTCCCCGGCCACCGGCCGGGCGTCCCGATGGCGAAAGCTGGCGGCGATAAAGCCGTGGCCGGCTACCCGCACACCCAAGCCAGCCTTACCCCGCCGGCTGTAGGAACCGACCCCCTCCAGATAGCGCAGCGCCTCCCGGGCAGCATGCTCATGCGCCTCCCGCACCGCCTCCACCGCCGGGTCGTCGCCGAAGGCGAAGATCAGCGAGACGCTCTTCGGCGCCCTGAAGCAGCAGTCCACGCCGGCCACCCGCCGGTCGACCAGCTCGCCTGCCTCGTTCCGGCGAAGCTGCGGACCGACCCGCTGAACCCCGTCCGGCGTACGCCCCTCCAACAGCAACTCGCGGAACTGCTGCGCCTCCACCGGGCCCACCATGCCCAACCTGGCAGCGCCGGCACCGACCCACTCCCCGCCGGCCTCCCGGCGGCCGGCGTAGTAGTCCACCAGAATCCTGACGACGGGCCTCCGCGTCGAGGGCGTGGTCCCTGCAGCCCGCCGAGCGGGCCAGGTAGTAGTCCACAACCCCCGGCTCAACGCCGAACGGACTGAGGTTCAGCACGGTCTGATCTTAGCCCGAGACCAAGGGTGCAAGTCTGTGCTTCCTGCTCAGCCACTGGACCGGGGCGGCAAACTCGGCTACGGCTGCTTGTCCTTCCCGGGTGAACCCGTCGTTGTTCAGGTCCAAGCGTTGTCCGCGGCGGATTGGGCAGTCTCTCTTCGCCTCTTCTGCTGTTGTTGCCAGCGCTTTGGAGGAATGCGTTGGCGGTTGGCGGTCGACCCGGTGAGATGTCCGACGAGGTGGCGCGCAGGCAGCACGGCGGTCCGCAGCACACGCGAGATTGGCGGTTGAAAGGGCGGCGACGCCATCACAACCTGGAATTTGGCCGGAATGGGGCTGCGTTAGTAGACGTTTTCTTGAGAGTGCCAGGCTTGCCTTTGTGCGTGAACGCTTCCTTTGGACGTCTCTCGAGCTCGCAGACCCAACCGGCGTCCACCTCACTGCACCTGCTGGTGTCGGCAAGTACGCCGTTTCGCTAGCCGATCACGTCACAGTCGTTCGAGACGAGGAGACCTTGTTCGCGGGCGTGCTGATTCAGTCGTACGCGCTGGCGGAGTACGCCGCCGCTTACAGACTCGGTGCTGACCGCCGCAGCTTCGGGGGTATCGAGGATTGGGGCTCTCGATTGCTCGCCAACATCGGTCAGTCGTTGGCGGACGTGCTCGACGATCGGCCTGGTGCGGTCGAGGTCACCGTCGTCCATAACGCCTTCGCGCACGGCACACGAGAAATCGACCAGCCGGGTGAGGCGCGCCTGAAGGCGGCGGACATGCACACAAGAGGGGCGACTGACCCAGTCAGCCTCACGTACGAGGAACTGCGGCGATGCCGCGATCGCCTCCGGAGCCTGTTGCGAATGGGCGCAGTGGCGTGACTCATTGTCGAACAAGTCCAAGTAGCTCGGGCTGCCCCCGTGCGAGGGTCTCTTGTTCTCCGGCTTGGCCGGTTGCACGGATATGCAGGCCTCGGCCCAGGGCGACTGTCAACGTCCCCGATACTCAGCTCTTCGCAGGCGGGACGAGCCGCATCGTCAGCGTCTTGTGGGTCGCTACGCGAGTGCCTCGATGAACTCGTTGCCTTCGCGCCAGATGAGCCCCACGACCATCGCGACGAGGAATGACCGGACGTCCTTGCTCGGTTCCGCGGGGAGGAGCACCGCGACCCGCCTAACACCCCTGGGGGCCAGGTGCCGGTAGAGGTTGACCTGGCCAACCGCATGGGCAACGACGATCGCGTCGACGTCGGCCTTCGCCTCGATGAGCAGCTCTCGCTTCTGGTCGTAGACGTCCGCGCGCCGCATGCCGCATTTGCGTTCTAACTCGAGACGCCGTCCGATCGTTCTCTTGATGTATTTGACGTAGGCGTCGACGAGGATCTGCTCGGCGAGGACGGCGACGCCGGCTTCACGTCCCTTGACGGCGACTTCGCTCGCTTTGCGCCGGGCACGTGCCGTTGTTGCCCTCGTCGGCCGGTCGGCAATCCAGAACCACCGCTGACCGCGGGCCGTGATGAGGCCCTGGGCGTGGAGCGCATACATCGCGTCGTAGACGTCGCAGTGCCGCCAACGGCTCAGTTCGATAAACGTCGGCCAGGCGGTGCGGCTCCCGCTCCAGTCGAGTGCCGCGACCCGCATGGCGACGATGCCCGGGTCGGTCGCGATCGGCTCCTCCCCGCCGAGCTCGCCGGGGCGGTAGAACCGACCGTCGAAGCCGCGGACGACCACCCCGGCTCGTTCAAGCCGCAGGCTTGCGGTGAGCACCGGGCCGAGCGAGTACGACTCCGGGTAGAGCCGGTTCATCTGCTCGCGAATTTGCTCCCATGACGGGTGGTCGTTGAGGTTGTCGAGGATCAGATTCCGGGCCGTGTCGACCAGCGATTGATCCCGTCTACTAGCGGCCATCACGCCTCCCTGAGCCGTGGCCGAGCGGACGTCGACCCGGGCTAGCGCCGGTGCTCACGACTGTGTTGTACCGCTCGCCGCGCCAAGGAGGCCGATGGCGGATGCGTAGCTGACCATTCGTCGACGATAGAGTGCCCCGACGAGCGGAAACCTGGCAAAACAGGATTGTCACTGCCGAACGCCGAAGACGTCCGCATCTGGCTCCCCTCGGGCTGGACGCCCGATCATGCCGCGCTTCGGAGCGGTTACCGACCCGCTGGGTTGTCGCGCCTCGCCGCCCGAGACGAGACGTCGCTGCCCGCGAGACCCTGGGTGGGGTGATCGACTACGCCGACGGACTGATCGAGGACTTCGACAAGCTGGGGCGCTTGCCTCATGGAGAGGGATGGCCGTGCAGCGTTAGGACGAAGTCCTGCGCGACCGCGGCAGGATTCCAGTCAGGCCGCTGCCGCTTCAAGGTCGCAGCGCCCGGCGGGCGTTGGCTCGCAGCCGGTCCGCGTCGGCGGCGGCCCGCTCGGCCAGACCGGCAAACTCGCCGGTGGTCCGCGCCACAGTGCGCTGTGCCTCCTCCAGGCCCTGCGCGCTGCGCAGCCGCAGCTTCGCCCCGACAGTGGGAGTTGAGTTCCTGATCACCCTGTCCGGGAGGAACTGTGGTCCTTGGAGATTTCGGCGGCTTGAAGCGCAGTGACGTGAAGCGGATCTGGCTACCGTTCGCGCCGAGGCTGATCGTCGCCGCCGACTCACCGCATTTCCGCGCCGATGGTGGCTGCCCAGCACACGATCGCGCTCGTCGTCCAGTCCGCTGCAATGTCGGTGTGGTGATCAGCGTGCTATGCCGTTGCGGCCGGGCGGTGGTACCGCCGCAACAACGCCCCAGGCGGTCCCCAGCGGCGAGTCCGCCCCGGTGCGGGCGGTCAGTCGGGCGGCGTAGATGTCCGTCGGGTTCCTCCAGCAGGTGGTGCGGCAGTTCGTCGCCGCGAAGAACGGGATGAACGTCGACCCGGCCGCGGTCAGTCCCTGGTAGTCACCGAGGAAGGCCCCACGCGCTACCGGTGCGGCATTGAGGTTGAAGGGCCCGGACACGTGCTGCTCGCCGCCGAAAGAGCGACCCTAATCGGAGCTGCTTCGGAAACAGTAGTCGGTTCTGAGCTCCCCGGTCGCCGGGTTATCGGCCCGGAGGTCGTAGTACGTCACGCCGACCACGCCGGCGGAGTTGACCGCTACGGTTGGGGTGAACGCCGGTCGGCCGGTCGGCCGGTTGGCTCGCCGCACCGCGGACCATGTCCGCCCGCCGTCGGTCGAGGTCCGGTACGCCGACTCGTCGTAGCGGCCGCCGCTGAACCGGCCGTCCTGCCAGGCCAGGTGCAGTTGGCGGGTGCGCGGACTGATCGCCGCCGAGTACAGGCCGGCGCCGTCGCGGATGTACTGGCCGGTGTGCGGATCCTGCACCCCCACGGGTCGCAACGTGCTCGCGGTGTATCGCCGGCTCCAGCTGCGTCCGCCGCCGCTGGAACGAACGTAGCCGATCACTCCGGGGGTGAGACAGTGCAGCCCGGTGAAGGTGGTGAAGAAGTCGTACAGCGTGCCGGTCCGGCGGTCGGCGACGATCTGGTTGCCGAGCGTCTGCCAGTTGCCAGCATGGTTCGCGATGATCCTGGGTCGGCTCCAAGTACGGCCGAAGTCGGTGGTGTGGGAGAAGTACGCCGGCCCGCTGCACCGGCCCTGGGCGTCTTCCTGGTAGCGGTCCCACACCAGGTACGCCCACCCGGGGCGCGCCGGATCGGCCGTGATCCACTGCTTGTCCACCCCACCGGCCGGATCGACGGCCTGTCGGCGATACGTCCCCCAGGTGCGGCCACCGTCGCGGGAGACAGCGGTGGCGGCGGCCGTCGTCACTCCGGTCGCGCGAAAGGTAAGCGGAAGACCTGTCACGTAGGCCGTACCGTCGGGTCCGATGGACACCGCCGGGTCCGAAGCGCGCGCAAAGCCCGGTCCGCCGGGCGCGCGCACCGGTCAAAGGGCAGGGTAGCGCGACGCCAGGTACGGCCGCCGTCCATGCTGTAGCCGGCGACCAGCCCGTTCGCGCCGCCGTTGGACCACCGATCCTGCTGCCAGACGCCGATCAGGTTCCGGGGGCGCGCCGGGTTAGGGCTCGCGAAGAAATAATGTGGGTGGGTTACGGCGTGTCGGGTGGGGTGATCGTGTAGTTCCATTCGCCGTGGAAGTCGTGGTGGGTGAGGGGTAGGGCTTGGACATCGTTGGGGCTGTACTTCAGGCCGGTGGGGTATTCGGCTGTGTCGAGGACGCAGTGCACGGTCAGTCCGGTGGCGGTGGTGGTGGCGCTGATCAGGTCGACGATGATCTGGTGGGTTTTCAGGGGCCGGCCGCGCCAGTTCATGGTGATCTGTGAGAAGAGCCGGTGTTCGATCTTGTTCCATTTGCTGGTGCCGGGGGGGAGGTGGCAGACGGTGACGTGCAGGCCGGTGTCGGCGGCGAAGCTGGCGAGTTCGATTTTCCAGGCGCGGATGCGGTAGCCGTTGGAGCCGCCGCCGTCGGCGCACAGGAGCAGCCGCTCGGCGTTGGGGTAGCGGACCTTGCCGATGGTGTCCCACCATCGGCGCAGCGTCGCGACGGCGAACGCGGAGGTGTCGTGGTCGGTGCCGACCGATACCCAGCCGGTGTTGGCGGAGAGGTCGTAGATGCCGTAGGGGATGGCTTTCCCGAGGTGTTTGTCGGCGAAGTCGTGCACGTTGACCCGTTCCGGGAACCCGGCGGGCTGGTATTCCTTCCCGCCGTTACGGAACTCCCCGACGAGTTCCTTCTTCTTCGCATCGACGGAGACCACCGGTGCACCGGCGGCGGCGTGCTCGGCGACCTGGGCGGCGAGATAGCGGAACTGGGCGTCGCGGTCTTCGTGTTGGGCGCCTTCGACGACCTTGGCGTTGCCCTGCAGGCTGAACCCCAAATCGCGCAGCATCCGCGCGATCGTGCGGTCGGAGACCGCATGCCCGAGTTCGGTCAGCGCGGCGGCCAGGTTGCGGGTCGATTTCGTCGTCCACACCAGCAGCGACATCGGGTCCCCGCGGGTCACCGGGTCCACCAGCGCCCGCAGCTGCGCCGCCAGCTCCGGGTCGGTTTCGGCCAACTTCTTACGGCCCCCTCCGGGCGCGCGCACCCGAACCTGCCGTTCCGGCTCCCCCCGCAACTCACCGACCCCGCGGGCCACGGTGTCCGGGTGCACCCCGGTCGCGCTCGCGACCGCCTTGATCCCGCCACGGCCTAACTCGGCTGCCTCCGCCCCGAGCAGCAAGCGGCGCTGCCGTTCATCCAGGTGCGGCCGCAGCACCGCGTACTTGCGAGCCGCGGCCTCCGCCACCTGCACTCCGTCGGCCATACCACAAACCTAGCCGCTCCCGACCTGAAAACCTAGCTTATTCTGTCGCGAGTCCCAAGCGGCGACGCCGGGTTCCACCTCCGCGCTGCGGTGGAGGGTTCCGCCGGCCGCTGGCGTCCGGCAGGCGGCGTACGGACTATGCGCGCTGACCTGCACCGGCGCGCTGATGGCCGCCCAGGTCGGGGAGGCAAGTAGGCCGGCTGCTCCGACGCCCGCGGCCAGAGTGCGCACAATGCGCATGACACCTCCTTGGTAAGAATCGGTGCGTACTCTGCCACTGCGCGTAACGTCCGTCCAGACCTGGGGGCAAGGAATCGGCGATCGGCCTCGCCCGATGCGCCCGGGCCCTAATACCGCGTCGCGAAGCCTTCGCGATCAGCGACGGTCGGAACCGGCGGCCACGACGGCAAGACGAGCCGGCCTCACCGCCGGCCACATTCGGTGCGACTACAAGGAGCGCGCACAAGAACGGCGACTACGGCCAGGTAGCCAAAGCGAGGGCGTCACCGTCCGCCTGCGACGTGGATGCCCACACCGATGATGTAAGCACTCTCCGGACTGGAGGCAGAGTTACCGGCGCATGCGTTGTGCTAACTGCCGGCAGATGGGCAGAGTGTCAGCATGACGGTGTTGGTAACGGGGGCGTCGGGGTTCGTTGGTAGCGCGCTATGCCGAGCGCTAGTCGCGGCTGGGTACCAGGTACGGGCGATGACCCGCCACCCCGACGGCTACCGGGGCGCCGGCAGTGCGGTTGCCGGTGACGTGAGCGATCCGGCGAGTTTGGCCGCCGCCACCGAGGGCTGCGAAGTCGCCTACTACCTCGTCCACTCCCTCGGCAGCCGGAACTTCCAGGCTGAGGACGCCGAGGCCGCTCGCTCCTTCGCTGCGGCTGCCGCGCGGGCCGGCATGCGCCGCATCGTCTACTTGGGCGGTTTGGGCGAGGACAGCGACGACTTGTCCGCGCATCTGCGGAGCCGGCGCGAGGTGGAGGGATTGCTGGGTTCCACCGGGGTGCCCGTGACCACCTTGCGGGCCGGAATCATCGTCGGTCACGGAGGGATCTCCTGGGAGATGACCCGCCAGCTCGTCGAGCACCTCCCGGCGATGGTCACGCCCCGCTGGGTTCGGACGCGCACCCAGCCGATCGCCCTGCAGGACGTCGTGCGCTACCTCGTCGGCGTGCTGGACCTGCCCGGCTCGGAGTCGCGGAGCTTCGACATCGGCGGGCCGGAGATTTTGGAGTACCTGCAGATGCTGCGCCGGGTGGCCTGGATCGAAGGCCGCCGGCTGCTGGTGGTGCCCGTTCCGCTGCTCACACCGAGCCTCTCATCCCGATGGCTGTCGCTGGTGACCACCGTCGACACGGCCACCGGACGCTCGCTGATCGACTCGATGGCCAACGAGGTCATCGTGCGGGAGGACAGCATCCGTCGGCTCGTGCCGTTCGAGCCGCTGGACTACGACCAGGCTGTACTGCTGGCCCTAGGCGAGCGGGCCAAGATGCGACGCGCGAAGGCGGAAAAGCCCGCCGAGCCGACTCGCACAGCGCCGAGCGCGGTTCCGGCGGCCGGAGGCGGCCGCACATCCGCCGCCGGCAATCGGTGAAGCTCCACCGGGCGCTCGAGCGAGGTCAGCGGATCGCGGCATTAGTGCCGGCCTCGTTGCGGGAGAAGATCCCGCGCGACCATCGTGAGGCGGACGAAGCCTTCGCTCGCCGCCGCCGGGTCGTCACTGGAGTGTCGTTGGCCGGTGCCGGCCTGCTCGGCGTGTCGTTGTCCACGCGGCCGGGATCTCCGCAGTTCTACGCGACGACCTTCGGCGTGGCCGGGATCTGGGCGGCCGGCGGAATCTTAGCTGGCCCGCTTCATCTTGGCTGGGTACGGGGGCCAGACCGTACTCTGCGGCGGCCCGTCGTCACGCCGATCCTGACCGGCGTCTCCGCGTTCGGGGTGTTCTACGGAGTTGCGCTTCTCGTGCGGCATGTGCCGGTACTGGACGAGGCTCTGCGGGACATCCTGCGCTTTGCGGCCGAAGGTTCGACCCCGCTGGTCCTGATCACCACGTTGGCGAACGGGGCGGCGGAGGAAGTGTTCTTCCGCGGCGCGCTGTACGCTGCCGTCGGCGAAGGGTCCTCCGTGGCGGTGTCCACCGCCGTCTACACCTTGGCGACTGTCGCCACCCGCAACCCGGCCTTGGTGCTGGCCGGCGCCGTCATGGGAACCCTGTTTGCGCTCCAGCGGCGTGCATCGGGCGGAGTCCAGGCACCGCTCCTGACCCACCTGACCTGGGCGGCGCTCATGCTTCGCTACCTGCCGCCGCTCTTCCCGGGCCCGAATCCGATCGTCGGGGCACGGGAATAGGACGGCCGCGGATGGTGCTCGTGAGACCACTGGCTGGGTCCGGTGGCTCGGTCACCTGCTTCTGCGGATCTTCGCGGCTATCGGCTCGGGTATCGCCGACCTCAGCGAGTACCTGGCCAAACCAGCCAACAGCGTCCACGCGGCCCTCCCGTCGATTGCCGTCCGCGCCCTTGCAGAACACTCGGACGACGGTGTGGCGGAGCCCGAGCCCCGCGATCACTGTCGAGAACTTGACTTGACTTAATCAACATCCGGATCTGCCGTAGGTGAGTGTCGCGGGCTGTGCCGCCCTCGAGCACTGTCCCTATCCATTCTTCCCTGCATAACGTGCCGGGTTTGAACTGCTACATGGCAGCCACGCTGGCAGCCACCACGGCGCTCAGTCGTGGCAGCAGCCGGACGTGTCTGGACTCGGACAATTCCTGACCTGCGCGGACGCATCGCGCTGGCCACACTAGGACGGCCGCCGGACGTTC
>CAWFCZ010000021.1:0-20647 GCA_963814355.1 uncultured Actinomycetota bacterium
GACTAGCTGCCGAGCTTGGTTGCCCGGCGCAGCCTAGCGCCGCACTTTGGACAGCAGCCGCAGCAGTTCCAGGTACACCCAGATGAACCCGACCAGCAGCCCGTAGGACGCCCGCCATGCCTCGCTGCGCGGCGCGCCGGCCGCGATCGCCCGCTCGATGAAGTCGAAGTCCAAGACGAACTGCAACGAGGCGACGACCAGGATCCCGACGCTGAGCAGGATGCCGAGCGGTGTCGCGTCGTTGAGGATCGGCAGGTTGGTACCGAAGGCGCGCATCCCGAGATCGACGAGGCTCAGTCCGACCACCCCGAGCAGCGTGCCCATCACGATCTTCCGCATCCGCGGGGTGGCCCGGAGCCGGCCGCTGCGGTAGGCGAGCAGCATGCCGACGAAGATCACCCCCGTGCCGATCAGCGCCTGCGTGACTATCCCTTGGAACTGGCTCTCGTACACGTGGCTGATCGCCCCGACGAACAGGCCCTCCAGCGCCGCGAAGATCACCACTAACGGCGGCCGGATCACCCGGCCGAAGCCGATGGCGAAGGACAGCGCGAGCGCCGCCAGGCCGGCGGCGAAGCCAAGTCCGGCGTGTTCGGGGGCAAGCCGCCAGCCGATCACGGCAGTGACGCCGAGCAGCGTCATCAGTCCGGCGGTGTGCAGGACGACGTCGTCGACGGTCATCCTGGGCTGGGTGGCGTACATCGCGTCCAGCTCGCCGGAACTCGGGGTGTTGAACCCGGTGCCGGAAGTGAACGCGGGGTTGCTGCTTCGCAGAGTGGCCATCGAGGTGGTGGGCTCCTTTCGCTCCTGATCTCCACACTACGGCCGCCCTGCTGGACCTTCGCCTCAGAGGAGCATGACAGAGCGGGTTCTGTCGATCATCGTCCTCGTGACATTCCTGAGTGGGTACGACACGTCGAGTCCACCAGAGGCTCACCGCTAGCGGCAACCAGGTGGATCAAAGCTCTTTTTCGGCGTTCCCAAGGTCTGCGGGCGGAAGTCGGAGTGGCGAAGCCACCCGGCGTGATGCGGATGTGCACCACGCGCCAGCGATCCGGGCTCGGTTCGCGCCCGGAGGATCGGCTCTCGAGAATTACTGGCTATGTTGGCGTAGTTGGCGCATAATGGCCTCATGACTGTCGAACCGGTTGAGCTGTCCGTGAGTCAGGCCCGTGACCAATTCTCCGACGCAGTGAACCGTGCGGCCTTCGGCGGGGAGATCACCTATGTAACCCGTGGGCGCGGACATTCCCGTGCCGCCGCCATCGTTCCGGCAGACTTGGTCGAGGTCTACGAAGCTCTCGTTGACCAGCAAGACGGTGCGATCGCCGCCCGACGGCTCGCCGATGTCGAGGCCGGCCGCAGCGAGGTGGTACCGGCTGACGAGGTTGCGCGGGACCTTGGCCGGTGAGTGACGGCGCTCAGTACAGCGTCGGCTACGAGTCCGCGGCGCGGACGGAACTCGGCAAGCTTGATAGGCAGGTCGCGAGGCGAATCGCACGGGCAATATCCGGGCTCGGCGCCGAGCCTCGACCGGCGGGGTGCCGACCGCTGGTTGGTTACGAGGGTCTGGGGCGGATCCGCGTCGGCGACTACCGGATCATCTACACGATCAAGGACTCCGATTTGATCGTGCTTGCGCTGCGGATCGCGCATCGTAGCGAGGTCTACAGACGAATCTGATCGTCAGCCACCGATCGGGATGATGGCGACCTGGTTGGTGATGTGTGCAGCGAGGTGCTCCAACTCGCCGGTGTCGCCCGTGTAGACGTCATCGTTGCGGCGGCCTGCGGACTCGATCACCACAGCGTCCACGATGTCGGCGGTTCGGGAACGTCGACACAACTCGCCGGCTTTGCGGGCCAACTCGTCGCTGAGGATCTCTGGGCGACAGTCGCCGAGGGCTCGGGCGAGCCGAGCTTGGCGCCGGCCGTCGCGCCAAGACTGGGCGGTCACGACAGTGGGGACGGTCGGCACCTCTCCGCGGTTGACCAGCCGCCGGAGCACGACCCATGCTTCCCGCTCGTTCCTGTCGAGTGCGACGAGCATGCCGCTGTCGAAGGTGGCGCCCCTCACGAAGCGACGGCTTGACCGGCTTCGGTCCCTGCTACCCGACCTAAGCGCTCCTTGGCACTGCGACGGGCTTCGGCCACCTTGTCCTCAAGGGCGTGAAGCTCGGCGACGCTGATGGCGCCGTGCTCGGCCTCCCACTCATCGACCAGGTGACGTAGGGCTTTGAGTCTCAAGCGGTCGGCGGTGGCCTCAGCGAGCCAGCTGGAGAGCGTGAGACCTTCGGCCTCGGCATCAGCCCGTGCACCGGCAAGGAGCGCGTCGTCCATGGAGGCGGAGTACTTCTCGGCAGCCATGGCGTAACCTTACTACCTAAGTAGGAAGACGAGAGCATATCGAGTTCCGGCCGGAGAACGTCGGCAACGAGCAGCACGAGGCGCCAAGTGCCCCCGGTCGGAGTCGAACCGACACTGGGACGGATTTTAAGTCCGACGCCTCTGCCAGTTGGGCTACGGGGGCCCGCCGTACCGCCAACGATATGCGCCCCTGCGCGTAGGCAGTGCGGGACCGGACCGGTAAGGACCGCCCCTCCCGCAGCCGGCTAGGCGTCCAGCCAGGCGGCCCGGGTCAGCGGCAGACCGATGTCCCCGCCCGACCCCTGCTTGACAGCCAGCACCTGATGGACCGAGATCCGGCCAGCCTCGAAGGTGAGCGCGGATCCGGCCAGGTAGAGCAACCAAACCCGGGTGCGGCCGGGCGAGGTGGCCGCCGTCGCGGCGGTCCAGTTGGCCCGCAGGTTGGCCACCCACTCCCGCAGCGTCAGCGCGTAGTGCTCCCGGAGTGACTCGACGTCGCGTACTTCGAACCCGACGCTCTCCAGGGCGCCGACCACCCCGCCGACCGGGAGCAGCTCGCCGTCCGGGAAGACGTAGCGGCCGAGGAAGGACGTCCGCGGCGAGCCGCCGACCGGCCGGGGCTGGGTGATCTGGTGGTTGAGCAGCCGCCCACCGGGGCGCAGCAGGTCGTGCAGGCGCTGGGCGTACTCGCCAAACCGCACCGCGCCGACGTGCTCGGCCATCCCGATGCTGGAGATCGCGTCGTACGGGCCGTCGCTGACCTCGCGGTAGTCCTGCAACCGGATCTCGATCCGATCGCCGAGCCCGGCGTCGGCGACCCGCTTGCGGGTCAGCTCGGCCTGCTCCTCGCTCACCGTCACACCCACACCGCGCACGCCGTACTCCCGGGCGGCGTGGATCAGCATCGATCCCCAACCGCAGCCGACGTCGAGCAGCCGCATGCCGGGCACCAGCCCGAGCTTGCGGGCCACCAGGTCGCACTTCGCAATCTGAGCCTGGGTCAACGACACCGCCGTGGTCTGCCAGTACGCGCAGGAGTACACCATCGACTCGCCCAGCAGCAGGCGGTAAAAGTCGTTGCCCACGTCGTAGTGGTGGCTGACCGCCGCACGGTCGCGCCGTGGCGAATGCAGCCGGCCGCGGACCCGGATCTCCTCGGCCGGCGGGGCCGGTGGCGGGCCGACCGCGCGCAGGGATACCAGGGTGCCGACCAGCGCGCGGCGGTTCAGCGTCAGGCCCGGTCGTTCCGGTCCGGTGTTGGCCAGGTCGAGTACCGCGAAGACGTCGCCTTCGATGTCGAGGTCGCCGCTGACGTACGCCCGGGCCAGGCCGAGCTCGTTCGGCGCCCACACCAGTGCCCGCAACGCCCGCCGGGAGCGGACGACCAGCGTCGCCGGCGGGTCCGGCGGCCCGCTGCGGCTTCCGTCCCAGGCACACAGGCCGAGCGGTAGCTCCCGGCCGAGCAGCGCCTCGACCACTGGGGTGAGCCGGCTGGCCACCGTACGTCGAGGCCTGCTCACCCGCGGTCCCCGGCCGAGGTCCGCGGAGTCGGCGAGGCTTGCGCGGCCATCTCGAATTCCCGGCGCGGGTTGCTGAACGACCCGAGGGAGACGATCTCGCGTTTGAAGAACAGCGCGAGCGTCCAGTCCGAGAGCACCCGGATCTTCCGGTTGAACGTCGGCATCCGGGTCATGTGGTAGCTGCGGTGCATGAACCAGGCCGGGTAGCCGCGCAGCTTGACCCCGTAGATCTGGGCGACCCCCTTGTACAGCCCGAGGCTGGCAACCGAACCGGCGTAGGAGTGGACGTACGGCTCGAGCGCCTTGCCGCGCAGCGAGGCGATGATGTTGCTGGCCAGCAGCCGCGCCTGGCGGACCGCGTGCTGCGCGCTCGGGCTGGTGAAGGCGTTCTCCGTGGTCAGGTCCGGCACGCGGGCGCAGTCCCCGGCCGTCCAGGCATCGGTGGTGCCCTCCACCTGGAGGTACGCGCTCGCCTTGATCCGCCCCTTGTCATCCAGCGGCAGGTCGGTGGCGGCGACCAGCGGATTGGGTTTCACCCCGGCCGTCCAGACGATGGTCTCCGCGTCGAAGCTCGTCCCGTCGTCGAGCACCACCCGACCGTCGGTGAGCGATTCCACCCGGGTGTTGAGCTTCACCTCGATCCGCCGCTTGGCGAGTTCGCCGACCGTGTACACGCCGAGGTCCTCGCCCACCTCCGGCAGGATCCGGCCCGACGCCTCGACCAGCACCCAGCGCATGTCACCGGGCTGGATGGTCCGGTAGGACTTCGACGCCGCCTGCGCCATGTCCTCCAGCTCGGCCAGCGCCTCCACCCCGGCGTATCCCCCGCCGATGAAGCAGAACGTCAGCGCCCGCTGGCGGACCGCCGGATCGGTGGTGGAGGCGGCGATGTCCAGCTTGGCGAGGACGTGGTTCCGAAGGTAGATGGCCTCGGCCACGGTCTTGAAGCCCACGCCCTGCTCGCGGAGGCCGGGAATGGGCAACGTCCGCGACACCGAACCGGGCGCGATCACCAGGACGTCGTAGGGCACCTCGGTAGCCGGGCCTTCGTGCGGCTGGAAGTACGCGACCTTGCGGGCGTGCTCGACGCCGGTGACGTTTCCCGAGAGCACGTCGCACCGTTTCAGTACCCGCCGCAGCGGCACCACGACGTGCCGAGGCTCGAGGTTGCCGGCGCCCGCTTCCGGCAGGAACGGCTGGTAGGTCATGTACGACAGCGGGTCGACCACGGTGATCACCGCCTCGCCGGCGCGGAGCCGGCGTTGCAGCTTCAGGGCGGTGTACATGCCGACGTAGCCGCCGCCGACGATGAGAATGCGCGACGGGGATGCGGGGTTGGGCATGTTGTGAGGCTATCCAGTCTTCGCGGCGGGGAACCCAGGTCGCTTCGGCCGGGACAGCTGCCCCGGGGCCGACCCGAGACGCCTGCCCGGCGAGCTGGGGACAGCCACCGGAGTCCTGACCTCGCTACGGTCCCCCGGCCGCTGGGGCCTCAGCGAGCCAGATCGGCGGCCGCGCGGAACACGTCGTCGAGCATGGTTTGGGTCAGCCGGCCGGTGAAGGTGTTCTGCTGGCTGGGGTGGTAACAGCCGAGCAGCACCACCCGGCTGACGCCCGGGCCGGCGGAGGCCAGTTCGGAGCGCACCCCATGCCCGAAGCTCGGCCGCCGCAGCGGCACCTCGAACCCCGCCGGGCGCAACGCCGGCCACAGCGCCGCCCAGGCGTACCCGCCGAGCACCACAATCACCCGCAGGCTCGGGCGAAGCGCTGCCAGTTCGGCGACCAGCCAGGGACGGCAGGTGTCACGCTCGGCCGTGGTGGGCTTGTTCGCCGGCGGGGCGCACCGCACGACCGCCAGCACCCGGGTGCCGAGCAGGCGCAGGCCGTCGTCGGCGCTGGTCGAGGTGGGCTGGCTGGCGAGCCCGGCCCGAAAGAGCGCCGCGAACAACCAATCGCCGCTCCGGTCCCCGGTGAAGATCCGCCCGGTCCGGTTGCCGCCATGCGCCGCCGGTGCCAGGCCGACCACGGCGACCCGCGCGTCGGCGGGCCCCCAGCCGCCGATCGGACGCCCCCAGTACGGCTCGTCGCGGAACGCCGCCCGCCGGGTGCACGCCACGGACTCCCGCCAGTCGACCAGCCGTGGACAGGCCCGGCAGACGCTGACCCGCGCGGTCAACTCCGCCAGGTCCCCCGCCTGCTCGGCCAGCGCCCGCACCTGCGCCGGGTCGCCGGCCACCAGGGTCGCCGCGGTGGCCAGATCTCCCGGCCAGCCGCTGCCCGGCGGGGTCGGACCGGTCACGGCACCGGTCACTGCAGGATCTGCCGCCACAGGGTCACGTCACGTCTCGGCGCTGCAGGAACACCGCGGCGCCGGCCGCGGCCACGACGGCAAGCCCGACCAGGAACACCGAGGCGCGGGCGGCAGAGAGCCGGAACAGGTGCTGCGGGGCCGATTTTGAGAAGGTGACGACTCGTCTCGCCGGCCCGATCGGCTCCAGATCGAGTCGGCCGGTGATGAGCGCGACGAGGTTGGGACCGAGTTCCCAACGCGTCCAATGCGGCCGCCACAGCCGAACCACGTTCTCCACGAAGACGGCATAGACGGCCACGATGCCGAGCGCGCCAGCCGTGGACCGTGCGACAACGGCGAACGACCCCAAGATGATGGCCAGCAGCACCGCCGCGATCACACCGCGGCCGCTGTTGGCCAGCGCCGCATGCGTCGCGGCGCCTGTCCGGCCGGCCATGGAGCCGCGGGTGGTCGCGATCAACCAGGCCACCGCCACAAATGCGGCGGCCAGCACCGCCGTCACCACGGCACCGGCGAGGCTCACCGCTGCCAGCTTCGCGGCCAGCACACGGCGCCGGCGAGGCTCCCACAGCAGTAGAGCGGCGAAGGTTCCGGCCGACCACTCCGCGCCGATGACTCCGACCGAGACGATCCCGGCGAAGGCCAGCCCGAGACCGACGCCGCCGTTGGCGTACAGCGGCGCGCTATGAGCGTAGAAAAAGCGCGGATCCCGGTAGAAGTCGGCGGCCGACGGAGGGGAACATGACCGGGCGTCTGCCGGGATGCCGTGCGCCTTCGCGTCCGCCAGGCATTGTTTCTCCACATCGGGCGGCATCCGCAGCCCGGCGGCTTGACGCTCGGCAGCGAGGCGGGCGCCGGCCACGTCACGGTTCGAGTTCAACCCCTGCACCGCGGCCGTGGACACCAGTGCGATGAGCAGCAGGAGCAGAAGCAGGCGCACCAGTCGTCGCGCGGTTAAGCGTCTCAGCTCCACCCGAAGGAGTTGCATCATCCCGGCGTCTCGCGATCTGCTGCCTCACGGTCTCCGGTCAACTCCAGGAACACGTCTTCCAGGGCGGCCGTTTCGGTACGCAATTCCGAGAGCCACAACCCACGCTCCCCCAACGCCCGGGTGACCTCCGCTCCGTCCACGTTGCTGGTGATCGCGATCAGCTCACCGTCAAGGGTTGCCGTAATGCCGGCGTCGGCGAGCGCCCGTAGCGCAGCGGTCGGATCCGCAACCCGGGCCATCAGCCGCCGCTCCCCCGCTCCGCTGGCCAGGACATCGGTGACCGAGCCCGCCGTCATGGTCCGGCCGTTCGCCACGATTGTCACCGCGTCGCAGACCTGTGCCACCTCGGCCAGCAGGTGGGAGGAGAGCAGCACGGTGACGCCGGAGTCGCCGAGGCGGCGCAGCAGCTGTCGGACCTCGCGCATGCCGGCCGGGTCCAGCCCGTTGGTCGGCTCGTCGAGGATCAACAGCTGTGGCGCCTTGAGTAGGGCGGCCGCGATCCCCAGCCGCTGCCGCATGCCGAGCGAATAGCCCTTCACCCGCTCCCTCGCCCGATCCCGAAGGCCGACCTGCTCGAGCACTTCGGTGATCCGAGGCCCCGCTACCCCGGCCACGTCGGCGAGCAGCGCCAGGTTGCGCGCGCCGCTGAACTGCGGAAAGAACTGCGGGCCTTCTATCAGCGCGCCCACGGCCGGGACGGCGGCCGGCAGCCCGCTCGGCACCGGCCGCCCGAGCACGGAAACCTCCCCGGCGTCGCGGTGGACCAGCCCGAGCAGGATCCGGAGCGTGGTCGTCTTGCCCGAACCGTTGGGGCCGAGGAAGCCATGGACGGTACCGCCGTCGGCAGTCGGCCGCACCAGCAGGTCGAGGCCGTCCAGAGCCGGACGTGACGTGCCCAGCAACGCCGACCGGCTGCGCGTGCGGTAGGACTTCCGCAGGCCCCGGACCTCGACCGCCGGGGCGCTGGTCACCGCTTGAGCCGCTCGCCGAAGAAGTCGAGCGTCCGGTCCCAGGCCTGCGCCGCCGCCTGCGGGTTGTAGACCTCCGGACGCTGGTCGTTGAAGAAGGCGTGTCCGGTGCCGGGGTAGTCGTACAGCGTCACCTCGCCGCCGACGGCCCGGATCGCCTGCGCGGCCTGCTGGATTCCGGCTGCCGCCGAGCCGCCCTCGTCCTCGTCGGCGTGAATGAGCGCCGCCTTGCCTTCGTACCGCCGCCAGGTCGGGCTCATCCGCTCCCACTGCACACCGGGGTAGAACCCGACAGTGGCGCTCACGTCGTCGGACAGCGTCGCCGCCCACAACGCCAGGCTGCCGCCCATGCAGAAGCCGACCACGCCGATACCGGCACCGCTGACATCGGCCCGCCGGGCAAGGTACGCCGCCGCGCCTGCGATGTCCTGACCGGCCCGGTCCATGGCCAGGCCCATCATCAACTTGGTCGCCTCGTCAGGCTCCCGGGTGGTCACGCCGTGGTAGAGGTCCGGGGCCAGCGCGACGTAACCCCGCTCGGCAAAGCGGTCGCACACCGACTCGATGTGCGGGACCACACCCCACCACTCCTGGATCACCACGACCCCGGGCCCCGACCCGCCGGCCGGCTTCGCCAGGTAGCCCTGGGCCGCATCGCCGTTACTCGCGAAGTGCACCGTCTCGCCCATTGCTCACTCCCTGATCGCCCGAGCTGTCGACCGACACTCAACCACGAGCGGGCGACATTTCCGGCACGGTGTCGGGCGCTCTGAGGACTGATCACAGTACGGTGCGGTAGCGGACGTGGACCACACCGCTGCCGAAGCGACGTTCGTCGACGAGTTCGAGGCGCTGGCGGACGTGCTCCGGCAGCGCCGGGTTGCCGCCACCCACGATGACGGGCGTGAGGAAGAGCTGCCACTCCTCGACCAGCCCGGCGCGGATAGCCTGCGCGGCGAGGTGCGGACCGCCGACGGTGATGTCGCGCGCGGCGGTCGTCTTCAGATGCCGGACCGCTTCGGGGTCGAACGCCCGCTCGATACGCGTCCTGGCAGTGGTCACGGTCTCCAGCGTGGTGGAGTACACGACCTTGTCCGCGGCCTGCCAGAATCTCCGCGAAGGCGCGGGAGGCGGGCGGCTGGTCGGGGGTTGTCGGCGCGGTCGCCCAGTAGCGCATCACCTCATACATCCGACGCCCGTAGAGGTACGTGCCCACTGGTCGCTCGAGGTCGTTGACGAAGGCGTGCAGTTCCTCGTCTGGCGCCGCCCAGTCGAAGTTGCCGTTCTCGTCGGCCACGTACCAGTCGAGCGACGTGATCGCCGAGTAGATCAGCTTGACCATCGCAGGGCACTCCTCCCGCAATCGGGATCCCGATCCGCGGACGACAGCATCGCATCGTGTGCGGAACCATGGGCGGGCCTTCCTGCTCGGCCTGCGGGCCGGGCCTTGCTCTACTCGCGCGATCGGGAGTCTCCGATGCGAGACTTGCGCGATGCGTGCCACGCTGTTCGACTACGCCGGTGGAGAGCCCGCCTTCCTCGCCCTCGCCACTGCGCACCACGCCCGGTGCCTGCGGGATCCCGAGCTGAACCACCCGTTCTCCCATCCCGATCAGCATCCGCAACATATCGAGAGGCTCGCCGCCTACTGGGCCGAGGTCATGGGCGGGCCGCCGAGGTATTCACAATCGTGCGCCGACCATTCGGCCGTGCTCCGCATGCACGCCGGCAACGGCGATATGTCAGAATCTCGGCCGTCGATTCGTGAGCTGCTTTCTCGGCGCGGCCGACGACGCGGGGCTGCCCGACGATGCCGAGTTCCTGGACGCCCTACGCGAATACATGCAGTGGGCAGTGGACGAGGTGTTGTCCTACTCGGCGCTGGACGCGAGAGTACCGGCGGGCTTGGCCATGCCGCGCTGGTCGTGGGATGGCCTACAGACCTGACCGGCACTACCCGGAGCGCCACGAACACTGCGAGAGCGGGTACCTCCCTCGATCCTGGTGATCCAGGGCCGGCGCACCACACTCGGCGGTGGCTGGCGGGGCCTGGATCAGCGGAGTCGGCGGGGGCCGGCGGCGCTCGGCGCCTTCGTCAAGCTGCGGTAGCCGGCAGCGTCGACTCAGGCCACCGACCAGGCGATCCCGTCCAGGATGTCGTGCTCGCTGACCACGACCTCGGCGAAGCCGAACCCGGCCACGATCCGGTCCAGGATGAGCGCTCCGGCGGCGATCACGTCGACCCGGCCCGGGTGCATCACCGGGATCGCCGCCCGCTCGTCGTGGCCGGCCGCCAGCAGGTCGGACGCGATCCGGTGCACGTCCCGCGCCGGCAGCCGGGAGTGGTGGATGCGGTCCGGGTCGTAGCCCGGCAGGTCCAGGGCGATCCCGGCCACCGTGGTGACCGTACCGGCCAGGCCGAGCAGGCTGGCCGCCCGCCGCGGGTCCAGTACCTCCCGGACCTCCTCCAGCGCCCGGTCCACGTCGGCCGCGGCCGCCGCGACGTGTTCCCGGACAGGCGGGTCAGCGGCGAAGTGCCGCTCGGTGAGGCGTACGCACCCCACGTCGGTGGAGATCGACGCCTCCGCCGCGTCGGCCCCGAGGGCGAACTCGGTGGAGCCGCCGCCGATGTCCACCACCAGGTACGGCGCGCGCACCGCCGCCGAGCCGGCCAGCTCGCGGGTGGCGCCGAGGAAGGACAGCGCCGCCTCCTCCGATCCAGTGAGCACCTCCGGCTCGACGCCGAGAATCTCGTGTACGCCGGTCACGAACTCCGCCTGGTTCGATGCGTCGCGAGTGGCGCTGGTGGCCACCATCCTGCTCCGCTCGACGCCGTACCGGTCGCACTGCGCGGCGTAGTCGGACAGCACCCGGAGGGTGCGCTCCAACGCGTCCGGCGCCAGCCGCCCGGTGCGGTCGACGCCCGCCCCGAGCCGGACGACCTCCATCCGCCGCACCACGTCCCGCAGCCTGTCCCCAGCGATCTCGGCGATGAGCAGCCGCAGCGAGTTGGTGCCGCAATCGATCGCCGCCACCCTGGTCACGGGCCGCATCTCGCCCGACTCACCGGCTCCTCTGCGCTCACGGTGCGGGTTCCACGCACCGGCCGGCCCGGCCCCAGTCGGGGAGCTCGGCCAGCACCTCGTCCCCGAACGGCTGCACCCCCGGCCCGGCGACCAGCGCGTGGGCGACCAGGGCGTGCAGGCACTTCACCCGATCCGGCATGCCGCCGGCGGTGGGCGAGCCGGGCAGCGGCTCGATGTCGTTGCGGCGGCGGAGGTAGTCCGCGCTCGCGGCGGCGTACCGGGCGGCGAGGGCGCGATCGGCGGCCAGCCGGTCCGACATCTCACGCATCCGCCCGGCCGCCTCCAAGCGTCCGACCGCGGAGCAGGCCCGCCGGCAGGTCAGGTAGTACAGCGTCGGGAACGGCGTACCGTCGCCCAGCCGGGGAGCGGTCTCCACCACGTCGGGCAGACCGCAGCTGCAGCGGTGCGCGACCCGGCGGACCCCGCGCGGTGGGCGCTTGAGCTGCAACGCGACAGCAGCTAGATCAAGGGGGTCCAGGTCAGCGCGCGGAGGATCAACGGCGGTCGGATCGGCCCCGACGTTGCCGAGGCGAGGGCTCACCCGCCGGGCGTCGGCCCGCGGGTGCCCAGACTCGCCTCCGCGCTCGCAGCCGGCGACGGGGTGGCGCCACCGTGAACCACGACGTACGGGGTCTCCCCCGGCATGACGTAGTGCAGCCGCTCCCGGGCCTGGATGCGGATGTACGCCGGGTCCTCCCAGCGCCGGTGCTGCTCGGCCAGCTCGGCCACCGCCCGAGTGGCCGCCGCGTTCTGCGCGCGCAACCCGTTGATCTCGCTGCGCTGGGCGGCGTACTCCCGGAGCGGGTAGGCGAGCAGCAGCACGACGGCGCACACCGCCGACGCCAGGATGGCGGCCCGGCGAGTGAGCGTGATCCGCCGTCGAGGTCCGGGCGCCGACCCACCCGGCGGCGCACCGTCCCGATGGCCGCCGATCGAGCCGGCTCCCCTGAGCTTGGCATCCGACGGAAGGTCGTCGTCGCCCGAGCCGGAACCCCCCCGGCGCCGGAACGACCCGGGCAGCGGGACGCTGCCGGGACGACGGGCCTGCGTCCGCGGCGCCCCCGGTGGGTGGGCGCCGCGCCGAGGCAGCGACCCGCCGGATGCCCGCACCGCTACCTCCCGTCCTGCGCCCCCGAGAAGCGCGGGAAGGCCGCGGCGCCGGCGTACCGTGCCGCGTCGCCCAGCAGCTCCTCGATCCGCAGCAGCTGGTTGTACTTCGCCACCCGCTCGCTGCGGGCCGGGGCGCCGGACTTGATCTGGCCGGCGTCGGTGGCCACCACCAGGTCCGCGATCGTGGTGTCCTCGGTCTCGCCGGACCGGTGGCTGAACATGCAGCGGAAGCCGGACCGCTGCGCCAGGGCCACCGCGTCCAGGGTCTCGGTCAGCGTGCCGATCTGGTTGACCTTCACCAGCAGCGAGTTCGCCGAGCGCTCCGCGACCCCGCGGGCCAAGCGCTCCGGGTTGGTGACGAACAGGTCGTCGCCGACCACCTGGACCCGGCCGCCGAGCTGGGCGGTCAGCCGGGCCCAGCCCTCCCAGTCGTCCTCGGCCAGCGGGTCCTCGACGGAGACGATCGGGTAGGCGTCGACCAGCGTCTCCCAGTACGCGGTCATCTCCGCGGCGCTCTTCACGCCACCTTCGAAGCGGTAGCCGCCGGCTTCGTCGTCGTAGAACTCGGTGGCCGCCGCGTCCATCGCGACCGCGATGTCGGTGCCGGGGGTGAACCCGGCCTTGCCGATCGCCTCGACGAGCAGGTCGAGCGCCTCCCGGTTGGCCGGCAGCTCCGGCGCGAAGCCGCCCTCATCGCCGACGCTGGTGGTCAGGCCACGCTGCTTGAGCACGGCCTTGAGCACGTGGTAGGTCTCGGCTCCCCAGCGCAGCGCCTCGGCGAACGTCGGCGCACCGATAGGCGCGATCATGAACTCCTGGATGTCCACGTTGGTGTCGGCGTGGGCACCGCCGTTGAGCACGTTCATCATCGGCACCGGCAGCAGGTGCGCGTTCGGCCCGCCGACGTAGCGGAACAGCGGCAGGTCACAGGACTCGGCGGCCGCCCGGGCGGTGGCCAGCGACACCCCCAGGATCGCGTTGGCGCCGAACTTGGACTTGTCCGCGGTGCCGTCCAGGTCGATCAGCGCGGCGTCCAGAACACGCTGCTCGGTGGCCTCGAACCCGATCAGCTCCGACGCGATCTCCTCGACGACGGCGCTCACCGCCTTGTTGACGCCCTTGCCGCCGTACCGGTCGTCACCGTCGCGCAACTCGACAGCCTCGAACGCGCCGGTGGAGGCGCCGCTCGGCACTGCGGCGCGGCCGACCATTCCGATGTCCAGGGTTACTTCGACTTCGACGGTGGGATTGCCGCGCGAGTCGAGGATCTCGCGGGCGTCGATTGCCTCAATGGAGGGCACGATGGGCTCCCTGACGTGTGACGGGTTCGCTGGAAGGGTCTGCGAGGGAGCCTATCGCCGGGGTGGGGCACAACGGTCCACGCCCCGCCGGGGACGGCTAGCCGAGCGGGGTGAACGCGATCGAGTCGTGCACCATGTTGTGGAAGTACCGGCCGTCGGAGCCCCACCAGATCCCGGTCGCGGTCGGGTAGATGAACGACAGGCCGACCCCGCGGGACTTGCCGGGATTCCACGGCAGCGCAAGGCCGGTGACCGGGTCCAGTGCCGCCACCCCGGGTCGCGGGATGCAGCCCGCCCCGCAGTCGTTCTGGCCGAACGGATTGCTCACCCATCGCTGATGCCCGCCGACGTAGACCGCCGGGCCGACCGCGGCCACCGAGAGCAGGGTGTCCCCGCCGGTGTAATTGATCCACGTCGGCCGGCTGGGATTCGTAATGCCGGTCTCGAACCGGGCCGCCGCGTCACAGAGCGTGGAGTACAGATCTCCGGGGAGGGAGAAGAAACCGGAGGAGACGATGACGAAGTAGGAGCCGTCCGGGGAGAAGTCGACATCGCGCAGATAGGCCGGCATGTTCGTCCGGCCGCACATCTTGGTCAGCGGCGGGTAATACCAGCGGTCTACGGTGCCCGTCGAACCCAGATCGAGCATGACCGCCCGGGTGCGGGAATATCCGCCGACCGCGGTGAAATTGCCGATACCGAGCAGCCGGGTGTGGCTGGGATTGACCGCGAAACGGTACACCTGGGTCGGGCCGGCATTGGCGGCCACCGTACCGGCAACGGAGACGTTCAGATACCCGGTATCCGCCCCGGTCGCCGGGTTCAACGCGACCAGGCGTTTGGTAAACGCGCCGGATACGAACAGCCGGCTTCCGACCAGCTCAAGGTCGGATACCTGCCCGTCGATTCCGGCCGGGTGCCACGTCGGATCCACCCGCAGCGATGACAGCGAGTACCGCACCAGGTAGCCGGGCACGCCGTCCGCGGTGGTGAAGGAGCCGCCGACGTACAGGTAGCCGCCCACGGCGAGAGTGCGCAGCACGGTGCCGTTGACCTGCGGCGCCCAGGCGGTCGGATTACCTGTGGAGACGGAAAAGGAAAACAGGTTCTGCCGGACGTAGCTCGTCGTCCGGGCCGGATTCTGCACGGTGTGGAAAGTTCCACCGGCGTACATGACGCCGCCGACTTGAGTGAACGTCTGGACCGCCGCATTCGCCACCGTCGAATCGTTGACGGCGTGCGGAGTGTTGGCCGCCGGCATTTCCGACACGATGCGCGGCTGCACCATGGACGCGCCGGCCGGCGGAGCCAGGAGAAGGGTCGCCAGCACAGCGACCGCGAAGGTCGCACATCCCCGAAGTCGGGTTCTGGTGCCACGCTGCACCGCTGCTCCCCACCGCCTCGTCGCGATTGGCGTCGGGCAGTTGCCCGGCCGCCCATGGCAGCTTAGGTGCCGAATCTGGCACGAACCGCCGCCGGGGGCAATTCCAGCCAAACGGAGGACCTGACCGGGACGCCGGATCAGCCCCTCGCGGGAGCAGGCCGGACGCCCGATCAACCGGGGACCGGCCGCCCGGCCCGCTCGGCCTCCAACGCGATCACCCGGTCCCGGAACCGCCGGGCCGCCCCGCGTAGCGCCGCCTCCGGGTCCACGTCGTGCGCCGACGCCAAGGCCACCGCCGCGAACAGCAACTCCCCGACCGCATCCACCGGCGCCTCGGACCCTTCGACGGCCGACGCGGCCGCAGCCACCGCCTGGGCCGGGGTGTCGGCCGCCGCGATCTCACGGTCGGCGAAGGCGGCCGGGATGCCGACCCGCTCCGCGCGCCGCTGCAGCTTCGCGGCCAGCGCCAGCGCCGGCTGGCCGAACGGCACGCCCTCGGTCACCGAGGTGCGGCCCTTCTCGGCCGCCTTGATCTGCTCCCAGTTCTCGGCCACGTGCGCCGCGGTCGGGGCGTCCACGGTGGCGAAGACGTGCGGATGGCGGCGGATCAACTTCTCGACCAGACCCGCCGCCACGTCATCGAGGCACCACCGCTGCCCGGCCGGCAGCTCCTCGGCGAGCCGGGCGTGGAAGGCGACCTGCAGCAGGACGTCGCCGAGTTCCTCCCGCAGCCCCTCGGCGTCGCCGTCCTCGATCGCGGCGTACGCCTCGTAGCTCTCCTCCAGCAGGTACGGCGCGAGGGTGAGGTGGGTCTGCTCGGCGTCCCACGGGCAGCCGCCGGGCGAGCGCAGCCGGTCCATCACGGCGACCACGTCGAGCAGCCGCGCGCCGGGCAGATCGGTGGATCCGTAGATCAGCTCCACCTCGGCGTCGCCGTCCCGGGCGGCCACCTCCCCGATGGCCCGGACGACCTCCGGGTCACCGCCCTCGGCGGCCAGCCACACCGCGGCACCCGATGCCGCCGCGCTGCCCCGGAAGGCCGCAGCCACCTCGGCCGGGGACCCGGACACCACCTCGACGGCGACCCCGGCGTCGGACAGCGCCGGCAGCTGCGGGTGGTCGGAGTCGGCGGTCAGCACCGGGCCGGTGCGCAGCGCCTCCCAGGCCGGCCAGGACAGCAGGCCGGGCGCGACCCGGTGCGTAGTGGCCAGCAGCAGCAGCCGGTCGCTCACCCGCCGGGGACGGCCGAGCCGGAGCCGGCCGAGGACCCCGGGGCCGGCGAGGACAGCCCGTCGCTGACCGGTTCGACCGAGCCCTTGGTCGCGTCCCACGTGCCGAAGCGCGGGTTCACCGACACCTTCTGGGCCTTGGACTCGTTCAGCAGCAGGGTGCCGATCGCGGCCTGCTGCTGGTTCGCCAGCAGCTGCTTGCGCAGCGCCGGGGTGGCCTCGGCGAGCGTCTTCGTCGCCTTACGGGAGATCACGTGGATGACGTGGTAGCCGTACTGGGTCTTGACCTCGATGAAGGAACCGACCTTCGCGGTGGTCACCGCGGCGGCGAACGGCGCGACGAACGTCGACGGCGGCTGGGTGCCGAGGTCGCCGCCGGAGGTCTTGCTGCTGTCGGTGGAGTACTTCTTCGCCAGCGCCGCGAACGACGACGGCTTCGCCTTGACCTCGGCGAGCAGCCGGTCGGCCAGCTTCTTGTCCTTGACCAGGATGTGCGCGACGTGGACCTGTACGAAGTTCTGCTGGTACGCCTTCTGCAGCGCCGCCGGGTCCACCTTCACCGACGCGGTCAGCTTCTGCGCGATCTTGTCGGTGAGCGCCAGGTCGCCGAAGTACGGCTTGAGCTCCGCCTTGGGTATGCCGGCGGCCGCGCCCTGCTTGATCAGCTCCGCCTCGGTGCCGGCCTGCTTGACGAACGCCTGGTACCGGGTGTTGATCTCCCCGTCGTTGACGCTCACGCCCTGCTTCTTGGCGGCATCGACGATCAGCCGGTGGTCGATCATCAGGGTGAGGATCTGCCGCTCGAACTTCGCCCGGTCGTTGCCCACCTGCTCCTTGACCCCGCTCACCGCGAGCGCGTCCTGCACCCGGGAGGACAGTGCGTCGGTGCTGATCCGGTCCGATCCCACGGTGACCGCGGTACCGGCGTTCGACTGCCCGCAGGCGGTGAGCGCGACGAGGGCGGCGGCGGTGGCCACCGGCGCCGTCCAGCGGGTAATCCGACTCACAGGCTGTCCTTCCGGGGTGCGCCGAGCGGTACGGCGTCCATCAGTTCGCGCGCCCAGTCCATCAGCGCAGTGTCCCGCAGCGGCGTGCCACCGATCCGGGCGGTCGTGGGCTTCGGTACCAGAATCGTGCGTACCGCGGCCTTGACGACACTTCGAGGGTAGAGCCGTTGCAGCCGAAGCTGCGCAGACTCGGGCAACTCGACCGGCGCGAGTCGTACCGCATTGCCCTGCGAGCTGATCTCCCGGATGCCGCGGGCCCGGGCGTAGGCCCGGAAGGAGGCGACCGCGAGCAGGTTCTCCACCGGGGTCGGCGGGGCGCCGTAGCGGTCGGTGAGCTCGGCGCGGACCTCGGTCACCGCGGCGTCGTCGGTGGCCGAGGCGATCCGCCGGTAGGCCTCCAGGCGCAGCCGCTCGCCGTCGACGTAGTCGTGCGGGATGTGCGCGTCCACCGGCAGCTCGACCTTGACCTCGGCGACCTCCTCGGCCGCCTCACCCTTGAAGTCGGCCACCGCCTCCCCGACGAGGCGGACGTAGAGGTCGAAACCGACCGCGGCGATGTGCCCGGACTGCTCCCCGCCGAGCAGGTTGCCGGCGCCGCGGATCTCCAGGTCCTTCATGGCCACCGCCATGCCGGCGCCGAGGTCGGTGTGCTGGGCGATGGTGGCCAGCCGGTCGTGCGCGGTCTCGGTGAGCGGGCGCTCCGGCGGGTACAGGAAGTAGGAGTACGCCCGGTCCCGCCCGCGCCCGACCCGGCCGCGGAGCTGGTGGAGTTGGGACAGGCCGAGCAGGTCGGCGCGTTCCACGATCAGGGTGTTGGCGTTGGCGATGTCCAGCCCGCTCTCCACGATGGTGGTGCAGACCAGCACGTCGTACTGCTTCTCCCAGAAGTCGACCATGACGTGTTCCAGCGCGTCCTCGCCCATCTGGCCGTGCGCGCTGCGGATCCGGGCCTCGGGGACCAGGTCCCGCAGGCGGGCGGCGGCCCGGTCGATGGATTCGACCCGGTTGTGGATGTAGAAGATCTGGCCTTCGCGGAGCAGTTCGCGGCGGATGGCGGCGGCGATCTGCTTCTCGTCGTACGCCCCGACGAAGGTGAGCACCGGATGCCGTTCCTCCGGCGGGGTGAGGATGGTGGACATCTCCCGGATGCCGGTGATCGACATCTCCAGGGTGCGCGGGATCGGGGTGGCGCTCATGGTGAGCACGTCCACGGCGGTGCGGAGCTGTTTGAGCCGCTCCTTGTGTTCCACGCCGAAGCGCTGTTCCTCGTCCACCACGACCAGGCCGAGGTCCTTGAACGCGATGGTGGGCGAGAACAGCCGGTGGGTGCCGATCACCACGTCGATGCTGCCCTCGGCGAGCCCGGCCAGGATGCCGGCGGCCTCTTTGTCTGTGCTGAATCGGCTGAGGAACTGCACCTTGACCGGGAACGGGGCGAACCGCTCGGAGAAGGTGGAGAAGTGCTGCTGGGCGAGCAGCGTGGTCGGGACCAGGACGGCGACCTGCTTGCCGTCCATCACTGCCTTGAACGCCGCCCGGACCGCGATCTCGGTCTTGCCGTAGCCGACGTCGCCGCAGATCACCCGGTCCATCGGGACGACGGACTCCATGTCCGCCTTGACCTCGTTGATCGCCCCGAGCTGGTCGGGGGTTTCGACGTAGGGGAAGGCGTCCTCCAGCTCCCGCTGCCACGGGGTGTCCGGGCCGAACGCGTGCCCGGGGCTCGCCATCCGGGCGGAGTACAGCCGGATCAGCTCGGCGGCGATCTCCTTGACCGCTTTGCGCGCCCGGCCCTTGCGCTTGGCCCAGTCCCCGCCGCCGATCCGGTCCAGGGTCGGCTGCTCCCCGCCGACGTAGCGGGTGACCTGCTCCAGCTGATCGGTCGGCACGTACAGCCGGTCGGCCGGCTGCCCGCGCTTTGATGCGGCGTACTCCACGACCAGGTATTCCCGGGTCGCGCCCTGCACCGTCCGCTGGGTCATCTCCACGAACCGGCCGACGCCGTGCTGCTCGTGCACGACGTAGTCCCCGGCCTTGAGCTGCAGCGGGTCGACCATGTTCCGCCGCCGGCTCGGCATCCTTCGCATGTCCTTGGTGGACGTGCGCTGGCCGGCGAGGTCGGTTTCGGTGAGGATCGCGATCTTCAGCTTGTCGTCGGTGAGGCCGGTGGACAGGCCGCCGGTGGTGACGTAGGCGACGCCTGGTTCGGGCTCCTCGGTGAGGTCGGGGGTGAGCCGGGCGCCGATGTCGTGCTGTTTGAGGAGTTCGGCGAGGCGTTCCGCCGGGCCGTGTCCCTCGGTGACGAGGACGACCTGCCAGCCCTGGCTTAGCCATGCCTTGACGTCGCCGAACGCGCGCTCGAAGTCGCCGCGGTAGGACTCGGCCGGTTTCGCGTTGACCTTCGCGGCGGTCGGGTCGAGCTCCTCGTCGGTGGTGAACGGCGAGATCGTCCACCAGGGCAGGCTCAGTTCCGCGGCTCGGGCCTTGACCTCGGCCAGGGGCATCAGGCTGGCCGCGTCGAGGTCGATCGGCGCGGTGCCGCCGGTCGCCGCGGCCGCCCAGGAGGCTTCCAGGAACTCCTGGCTGGTGCGGACCAGGTCTGCGGCTCTGAGTCGTACGCGTTCCGGGTCATTGACGACGACGATCGCGTTCTTCGGGAGCTCGTCGAGGAGGAGCGTCATCCGGTCGACCAAGGCTGGGGCAAGGGCCTCCATGCCCTCGACCGGGGTGCCGTCGGCCATCTTGTCGAGCATGTCCGCGATACCCGGATGCTCCTGGGCCAGCGCCTTCGCCCGCGCTCGCACCTCCGGGGTGAGCAGCAGCTCACGGCACGGGGGGGCCCACAGGCCCTGCGGCGCGACCTCCAGGCTGCGCTGGTCCGCGACCTTGAACCAGCGCACCTCCTCCACCGTGTCGCCCCAGAACTCCACCCGCAGCGGATGCTCCTCCGTCGGCGGGAAGACGTCGATGATCCCGCCGCGGACGGCGAACTCCCCCCGCTTCTCCACCAGGTCGACACGGGCGTAGGCGACGTCGACCAGGCGGCGGACGATGTCGTCCGGGTCGGCATCGTCGCCTGGCTTCAGGCTTACCGGCTCCAGGTCGCCGAGGTCGGGAACCTGCGGTTGCAGGACGCTGCGGATCGGGGCGACCAGCACCTTGATCGGGCCGGTGGCGGGGTCGGTGGTGCTCGGGTGGCGCAGGCGGCGCAGTACAGCCAGGCGGCGGCCCACTGTGTCCGCCCTTGGTGAGAGTCGCTCGTGCGGCAACGTCTCCCAGGCGGGGTACTCGGCCACTTCTGCTGGGTCGAGCAGGCTGCGGAGGGCGGCGGCGAGGTCCTCCGCCTCCCGGCTGGTCGCGGTCACCGCTAGGAC
>CAWFCZ010000022.1:0-69319 GCA_963814355.1 uncultured Actinomycetota bacterium
GCGGCGGCGTACCGGGCGGCGAGGGCGCGATCGGCGGCCAGCCGGTCCGACATCTCACGCATCCGCCCGGCCGCCTCCAAGCGTCCGACCGCGGAGCAGGCCCGCCGGCAGGTCAGGTAGTACAGCGTCGGGAACGGCGTACCGTCGCCCAGCCGGGGAGCGGTCTCCACCACGTCGGGTAGACCGCAGCTGCAGCGGTGCGCGACCCGGCGGACCCCGCGCGGTGGGCGCTTGAGCTGCAACGCGACAGCAGCTAGATCAAGGGGGTCCAGGTCAGCGCGCGGAGGATCAACGGCGGTCGGATCGGCCCCGACGTTGCCGAGGCGAGGGCTCACCCGCCGGGCGTCGGCCCGCGGGTGCCCAGACTCGCCTCCGCGCTCGCAGCCGGCGACGGGGTGGCGCCACCGTGAACCACGACGTACGGGGTCTCCCCCGGCATGACGTAGTGCAGCCGCTCCCGGGCCTGGATGCGGATGTACGCCGGGTCCTCCCAGCGCCGGTGCTGCTCGGCCAGCTCGGCCACCGCCCGAGTGGCCGCCGCGTTCTGCGCGCGCAACCCGTTGATCTCGCTGCGCTGGGCGGCGTACTCCCGGAGCGGGTAGGCGAGCAGCAGCACGACGGCGCACACCGCCGACGCCAGGATGGCGGCCCGGCGAGTGAGCGTGATCCGCCGTCGAGGTCCGGGCGCCGACCCACCCGGCGGCGCACCGTCCCGATGGCCGCCGATCGAGCCGGCTCCCCTGAGCTTGGCATCCGACGGAAGGTCGTCGTCGCCCGAGCCGGAACCCCCCCGGCGCCGGAACGACCCGGGCAGCGGGACGCTGCCGGGACGACGGGCCTGCGTCCGCGGCGCCCCCGGTGGGTGGGCGCCGCGCCGAGGCAGCGACCCGCCGGATGCCCGCACCGCTACCTCCCGTCCTGCGCCCCCGAGAAGCGCGGGAAGGCCGCGGCGCCGGCGTACCGTGCCGCGTCGCCCAGCAGCTCCTCGATCCGCAGCAGCTGGTTGTACTTCGCCACCCGCTCGCTGCGGGCCGGGGCGCCGGACTTGATCTGGCCGGCGTCGGTGGCCACCACCAGGTCCGCGATCGTGGTGTCCTCGGTCTCGCCGGACCGGTGGCTGAACATGCAGCGGAAGCCGGACCGCTGCGCCAGGGCCACCGCGTCCAGGGTCTCGGTCAGCGTGCCGATCTGGTTGACCTTCACCAGCAGCGAGTTCGCCGAGCGCTCCGCGACCCCGCGGGCCAAGCGCTCCGGGTTGGTGACGAACAGGTCGTCGCCGACCACCTGGACCCGGCCGCCGAGCTGGGCGGTCAGCCGGGCCCAGCCCTCCCAGTCGTCCTCGGCCAGCGGGTCCTCGACGGAGACGATCGGGTAGGCGTCGACCAGCGTCTCCCAGTACGCGGTCATCTCCGCGGCGCTCTTCACGCCACCTTCGAAGCGGTAGCCGCCGGCTTCGTCGTCGTAGAACTCGGTGGCCGCCGCGTCCATCGCGACCGCGATGTCGGTGCCGGGGGTGAACCCGGCCTTGCCGATCGCCTCGACGAGCAGGTCGAGCGCCTCCCGGTTGGCCGGCAGCTCCGGCGCGAAGCCGCCCTCATCGCCGACGCTGGTGGTCAGGCCACGCTGCTTGAGTACGGCCTTGAGCACGTGGTAGGTCTCGGCTCCCCAGCGCAGCGCCTCGGCGAACGTCGGCGCACCGATAGGCGCGATCATGAACTCCTGGATGTCCACGTTGGTGTCGGCGTGGGCACCGCCGTTGAGCACGTTCATCATCGGCACCGGCAGCAGGTGCGCGTTCGGCCCGCCGACGTAGCGGAACAGCGGCAGGTCACAGGACTCGGCGGCCGCCCGGGCGGTGGCCAGCGACACCCCCAGGATCGCGTTGGCGCCGAACTTGGACTTGTCCGCGGTGCCGTCCAGGTCGATCAGCGCGGCGTCCAGAACACGCTGCTCGGTGGCCTCGAACCCGATCAGCTCCGACGCGATCTCCTCGACGACGGCGCTCACCGCCTTGTTGACGCCCTTGCCGCCGTACCGGTCGTCACCGTCGCGCAACTCGACAGCCTCGAACGCGCCGGTGGAGGCGCCGCTCGGCACTGCGGCGCGGCCGACCATTCCGATGTCCAGGGTTACTTCGACTTCGACGGTGGGATTGCCGCGCGAGTCGAGGATCTCGCGGGCGTCGATTGCCTCAATGGAGGGCACGATGGGCTCCCTGACGTGTGACGGGTTCGCTGGAAGGGTCTGCGAGGGAGCCTATCGCCGGGGTGGGCACAACGGTCCACGCCCCGCCGGGGACGGCTAGCCGAGCGGGGTGAACGCGATCGAGTCGTGCACCATGTTGTGGAAGTACCGGCCGTCGGAGCCCCACCAGATCCCGGTCGCGGTCGGGTAGATGAACGACAGGCCGACCCCGCGGGACTTGCCGGGATTCCACGGCAGCGCAAGGCCGGTGACCGGGTCCAGTGCCGCCACCCCGGGTCGCGGGATGCAGCCCGCCCCGCAGTCGTTCTGGCCGAACGGATTGCTCACCCATCGCTGATGCCCGCCGACGTAGACCGCCGGGCCGACCGCGGCCACCGAGAGCAGGGTGTCCCCGCCGGTGTAATTGATCCACGTCGGCCGGCTGGGATTCGTAATGCCGGTCTCGAACCGGGCCGCCGCGTCACAGAGCGTGGAGTACAGAATCTCCGGGGAGGGAGAAGAAACCGGAGGAGACGATGACGAAGTAGGAGCCGTCCGGGGAGAAGTCGACATCGCGCAGATAGGCCGGCATGTTCGTCCGGCCGCACATCTTGGTCAGCGGCGGGTAATACCAGCGGTCTACGGTGCCCGTCGAACCCAGATCGAGCATGACCGCCCGGGTGCGGGAATATCCGCCGACCGCGGTGAAATTGCCGATACCGAGCAGCCGGGTGTGGCTGGGATTGACCGCGAAACGGTACACCTGGGTCGGGCCGGCATTGGCGGCCACCGTACCGGCAACGGAGACGTTCAGATACCCGGTATCCGCCCCGGTCGCCGGGTTCAACGCGACCAGGCGTTTGGTAAACGCGCCGGATACGAACAGCCGGCTTCCGACCAGCTCAAGGTCGGATACCCGCCCGTCGATTCCGGCCGGGTGCCACGTCGGATCCACCCGCAGCGATGACAGCGAGTACCGCACCAGGTAGCCGGGCACGCCGTCCGCGGTGGTGAAGGAGCCGCCGACGTACAGGTAGCCGCCCACGGCGAGCGTGCGTAGCACGGTGCCGTTGACCTGCGGCGCCCAGGCGGTCGGATTACCTGTGGAGACGGAAAAGGAAAACAGGTTCTGCCGGACGTAGCTCGTCGTCCGGGCCGGATTCTGCACGGTGTGGAAAGTTCCACCGGCGTACATGACGCCGCCGACTTGAGTGAACGTCTGGACCGCCGCATTCGCCACCGTCGAATCGTTGACGGCGTGCGGAGTGTTGGCCGCCGGCATTTCCGACACGATGCGCGGCTGCACCATGGACGCGCCGGCCGGCGGAGCCAGGAGAAGGGTCGCCAGCACAGCGACCGCGAAGGTCGCACATCCCCGAAGTCGGGTTCTGGTGCCACGCTGCACCGCTGCTCCCCACCGCCTCGTCGCGATTGGCGTCGGGCAGTTGCCCGGCCGCCCATGGCAGCTTAGGTGCCGAATCTGGCACGAACCGCCGCCGGGGGCAATTCCAGCCAAACGGAGGACCTGACCGGGACGCCGGATCAGCCCCTCGCGGGAGCAGGCCGGACGCCCGATCAACCGGGGACCGGCCGCCCGGCCCGCTCGGCCTCCAACGCGATCACCCGGTCCCGGAACCGCCGGGCCGCCCCGCGTAGCGCCGCCTCCGGGTCCACGTCGTGCGCCGACGCCAGGGCCACCGCCGCGAACAGCAACTCCCCGACCGCATCCACCGGCGCCTCGGACCCTTCGACGGCCGACGCGGCCGCAGCCACCGCCTGGGCCGGGGTGTCGGCCGCCGCGAGCTCACGGTCGGCGAAGGCGGCCGGGATGCCGACCCGCTCCGCGCGCCGCTGCAGCTTCGCGGCCAGCGCCAGCGCCGGCTGGCCGAACGGCACGCCCTCGGTCACCGAGGTGCGGCCCTTCTCGGCCGCCTTGATCTGCTCCCAGTTCTCGGCCACGTGCGCCGCGGTCGGGGCGTCCACGGTGGCGAAGACGTGCGGATGGCGGCGGATCAACTTCTCGACCAGACCCGCCGCCACGTCATCGAGGCACCACCGCTGCCCGGCCGGCTGCTCCTCGGCGAGCCGGGCGTGGAAGGCGACCTGCAGCAGGACGTCGCCGAGTTCCTCCCGCAGCCCCTCGGCGTCGCCGTCCTCGATCGCGGCGTACGCCTCGTAGCTCTCCTCCAGCAGGTACGGCGCGAGGGTGAGGTGGGTCTGCTCGGCGTCCCACGGGCAGCCGCCGGGCGAGCGCAGCCGGTCCATCACGGCGACCACGTCGAGCAGCCGGGCGCCGGGCAGATCGGTGGATCCGTAGATCAGCTCCACTTCGGCGTCGCCGTCCCGGGCGGTCACCTCCCCGATGGCCCGGACGATCTCCGGGTCACCGCCCTCGGCGGCCAGCCACACCGCGGCACCCGATGCCGCCGCGCTGCCCCGGAAGGCCGCAGCCACCTCGGCCGGGGACCCGGACACCACCTCGACGGCGACTCCGGCGTCGGAAAGCGCCGGCAGCTGCGGGTGGCCGGAGTCGGCGGTCAGTACCGGGCCGGTGCGCAGCGCCTCCCAGGCCGGCCAGGACAGCAGGCCGGGCGCGACCCGGTGCGTAGTGGCCAGCAGCAGCAGCCGGTCGCTCACCCGCCGGGGACGGCCGAGCCGGAGCCGGCCGAGGACCCCGGGGCCGGCGAGGACAGCCCGTCGCTGACCGGTTCGACCGAGCCCTTGGTCGGGTCCCACGTGCCGAAGCGCGGGTTCACCGACACCTTCTGGGCCTTGGACTCGTTCAGCAGCAGGGTGCCGATCGCGGCCTGCTGCTGGTTCGCCAGCAGCTGCTTGCGCAGCGCCGGGGTGGCCTCGGCGAGCGTCTTCGTCGCCTTACGGGAGATCACGTGGATGACGTGGTAGCCGTACTGGGTCTTGACCTCGATGAAGGAACCGACCTTCGCGGTGGTCACCGCGGCGGCGAACGGCGCGACGAACGTCGACGGCGGCTGGGTGCCGAGGTCGCCGCCGGAGGTCTTGCTGCTGTCGGTGGAGTACTTCTTCGCCAGCGCGGCGAACGACGACGGCTTGGCCTTGACCTCGGCGAGCAGCCGGTCGGCCAGCTTCTTGTCCTTGACCAGGATGTGCGCCACGTGGACCTGTACGAAGTTCTGCTGGTACGCCTTCTGCAGTGCCGCCGGGTCCACCCTCGCCGACGCGGTCAGCTTCTGCGCGATCTTGTCGGTGAGCGCCAGGTCGCCGAAGTACGGCTTGAGCTCCGCCTTGGGTATGCCGGCGGCCGCGCCCTGCTTGATCAGCTCCGCCTCGGTGCCGGCCTGCTTGACGAACGCCTGGTAACGGGTGTTGATCTCTCCGTCGTTGACGCTCACGCCCTGCTTCTTGGCGGCATCGACGATCAGCCGGTGGTCGATCATCAGGGTGAGGATCTGCCGCTCGAACTTCGCCCGGTCGTTGCCCACCTGCTCCTTCACCCCGCTCACCGCGAGCGCGTCCTGCACCCGGGAGGACAGTGCGTCGGTGCTGATCCGGTCCGAGCCCACGGTGACCGCGGTACCGGCGTTCGACTGCCCGCAGGCGGTGAGCGCGACGAGGGCGGCGGCGGTGGCCACCGGCGCCGTCCAGCGGGTGATCCGACTCACAGGCTGTCCTTCCGGGGTGCGCCGAGCGGTACGGCGTCCATCAGTTCGCGCGCCCAGTCCAGCAGCGCAGTGTCCCGCAGCGGCGTGCCACCGATCCGGGCGGTCGTGGGCTTCGGTACCAGAATCGTGCGTACCGCGGCCTTGACGACACTTCGAGGGTAGAGCCGTTGCAGCCGAAGCTGCGCAGACTCGGGCAACTCGACCGGCGCGAGTCGTACCGCATTGCCCTGCGAGCTGATCTCCCGGATGCCGCGGGCCCGGGCGCAGGCCCGGAAGGAGGCGACCGCGAGCAGGTTCTCCACCGGGGTCGGCGGGGCGCCGTAGCGGTCGGTGAGCTCGGCGCGGACCTCGGTCACCGCGGCGTCGTCGGTCGCCGAGGCGATCCGCCGGTAGGCCTCCAGGCGCAGCCGCTCGCCGTCGACGTAGTCGTGCGGGATGTGCGCGTCCACCGGCAGTTCGACCTTGACCTCGGCGACCTCCTCGGCCGCCTCGCCCTTGAAGTCGGCCACCGCTTCGCCGACGAGGCGGACGTAGAGGTCGAAACCGACCGCGGCGATGTGCCCGGACTGCTCCCCGCCGAGCAGGTTGCCGGCGCCGCGGATCTCCAGGTCCTTCATGGCCACCGCCATGCCGGCGCCGAGGTCGGTGTGCTGGGCGATGGTGGCCAGCCGGTCGTGCGCGGTCTCGGTGAGCGGGCGCTCCGGCGGGTACAGGAAGTAGGAGTACGCCCGGTCCCGCCCGCGCCCGACCCGGCCGCGGAGCTGGTGGAGTTGGGACAGGCCGAGCAGGTCGGCGCGTTCCACGATCAGGGTGTTGGCGTTGGCGATGTCCAGCCCGCTCTCCACGATGGTGGTGCAGACCAGCACGTCGTACTGCTTCTCCCAGAAATCGACCATGACGTGTTCCAGCGCGTCCTCGCCCATCTGGCCGTGCGCGCTGCGGATCCGGGCCTCGGGGACCAGGTCGCGCAGCCTCGCGGCGGCCCGGTCGATGGATTCGACCCGGTTGTGGATGTAAAAGATCTGGCCTTCGCGGAGGAGTTCGCGGCGGATGGCGGCGGCGATCTGCTTCTCGTCGTACGCCCCGACGAAGGTGAGCACCGGATGCCGCTCCTCCGGCGGGGTGAGGATGGTGGACATCTCCCGGATGCCGGTGATCGACATCTCCAGGGTGCGCGGGATCGGGGTGGCGCTCATGGTGAGCACGTCCACGGCGGTGCGGAGCTGTTTGAGCCGCTCCTTGTGCTCCACCCCGAAGCGCTGCTCCTCGTCCACCACGACCAGGCCGAGGTCCTTGAACGCGATGGTGGGCGAGAACAGCCGGTGGGTGCCGATCACCACGTCGATGCTGCCCTCGGCGAGACCGGCCAGGATGCCGGTGGCCTCTTTGTCTGTGCTGAACCGGCTGAGGAACTGCACCTTGACCGGGAACGGGGCGAACCGCTCGGAGAAGGTGGAGAAGTGTTGCTGGGCGAGCAGCGTGGTGGGGACCAGGACGGCGACCTGCTTGCCGTCCATCACCGCCTTGAACGCCGCCCGCACCGCGATCTCGGTCTTGCCGTAGCCGACGTCGCCGCAGATCACCCGGTCCATCGGCACGACGGACTCCATGTCCGCCTTGACCTCGTTGATCGCCCCGAGCTGGTCGGGGGTTTCGACGTAGGGGAAGGCGTCCTCCAGCTCCCGCTGCCACGGCGTGTCCGGGCCGAACGCGTGCCCGGGGCTCGCCATCCGGGCGGAGTACAGCCGGATCAGCTCGGCGGCGATCTCCCTGACCGCCTTACGCGCCCGGCCCTTGCGTTTGGCCCAGTCCCCGCCGCCGATCCGGTCCAGGGTCGGCTGCTCCCCGCCGACGTACCGGGTGACCTGCTCCAGCTGATCGGTGGGCACGTACAGCCGGTCGGCCGGCTGCCCGCGCTTTGATGCGGCGTACTCCACGACCAGGTATTCCCGGGTCGCGCCCTGCACCGTCCGCTGGGTCATCTGCACGAACCGGCCGACGCCGTGCTGCTCGTGCACGACGTAGTCCCCGGCCTTGAGCTGCAGCGGGTCGACCATGTTCCGCCGCCGGCTCGGCATCCTCCGCATGTCCTTGGTGGACGTGCGCTGGCCGGCGAGGTCGGTTTCGGTGAGGATCGCGATCTTGAGCTGGTCGTCGGTGAGGCCGGTGGACAGGCCGCCGGTGGTGACGTAGGCGACGCCGCTCTCGGGCTCCTCGGTGAGGTCGGGGGTGAGCCGGGCGCCGATGTCGTGCTGTTTGAGGAGTTCGGCAAGGCGTTCCGCCGGGCCGTGACCCTCGGTGACCAGGACGACCTGCCAGCCCTGGCTCAGCCATGCCTTGACGTCGCCGAACGCGCGCTCGAAGTCGCCGCGGTAGGACTCGGCCGGTTTCGCGTTGACCTTCGCGGCGGTCGGGTCGAGCTCCTCGTCGGTGGTGAACGGGGAGATCGTCCACCAGGGCAGGCTCAGTTCGGCGGCTCGGGCCCTGACCTCGGCCAGGGGCATCAGGCTGGCCGCGTCGAGGTCGATCGGGGCGGTGCCGCCGGTCGCCGCTGCTGCCCAGGAGGCTTCCAGGAACTCCTGGCTGGTGCGGACCAGGTCTGCGGCTCTGAGACGTACGCGTTCCGGGTCATTGACGACGACGAGCGCGTTCTTCGGGAGCTCGTCGATGAGGAGCGTCATCCGGTCGACCAAGGCTGGGGCAAGGGCCTCCATGCCCTCGACCGGGGTGCCGTCGGCCATCTTGTCCAACATGTCCGCGATACCCGGATGCTCCTGGGCCAGCGCCTTCGCCCGCGCTCGCACCTCCGGGGTGAGGAGCAGCTCACGGCAGGGGGGCGCCCACAGGCCCTGCGGCGCAACTTCCAGGCTGCGCTGGTCCGCGACCTTGAACCAGCGCACCTCCTCCACCGTGTCGCCCCAGAACTCCACCCGCAGCGGGTGCTCCTCCGTCGGCGGGAAGACGTCGATAATGCCGCCCCGGACGGCGAACTCCCCCCGCTTCTCCACCAGGTCGACGCGGGCGTAGGCGACGTCCACCAGGCGGCGGACGATGTCATCCGGGTCGGCGTCGTCGCCTGGTTTCAGGCTTACCGGTTCCAGGTCGCCCAGGTCGGGGACCTGGGGTTGCAGGACGCTTCGGATTGGGGCGACCAACACCTTGATTGGGCCGGTGGCGGGGTCGGTGGTGCTCGGGTGGCGCAGGCGGCGCAGTACCGCCAGGCGGCGGCCCACGGTGTCCGCCCTCGGGGAGAGTCGCTCGTGCGGCAGGGTCTCCCAGGCCGGGTACTCGGCCACCTCTGCCTGGTCGAGCAGGCTACGGAGGGCCGCGGCGAGGTCCTCGGCCTCCCGGCTGGTTGCGGTTACCGCTAGGACCGGGCGCTGCGCGTCCGTAGCCAGGGCGGCAATCGCGAACGGGCGAACCGCTGACGGTGCCGCAAGATCCAGAACACCTGTCGCCACGCCGTCGCGGGCAAGCGCCACCGCGCGACCCAACGCATGGTCGCGGAGCAGCGTAACTAGCGGGCCAGAAAGAGTCATGCGGTTGGGTCCAGAGTACGGCTGGCTGACAAGTCGCTACCGCCGAACGTGGCTCGGCGATGATGAGCGGGACCCAACAGCTCATGTGGCCGGGCAGCCACGCACTGTCCGCCCAACGGTCTACCAGCGCCGTCGCCGCTGGGTCGTTTCAGGAGTCTTCGATGAGACCGCGATCACCACAGGGGCGATAGCGGGCCTGCTCCCATCGCCAGCTCAAAGGAGTATCAATGCGCACCTTCTGGCTGCGATGGGAGTCATACGGTAAGTGCCGGTGATTGGCAAGGGGGCTGAACTGTTGGCCGGCAGTCGGCGGGCGGTGACCACAGTGGCCTTCTATGGCCTGCCGTTGATACGGATCGAGATGCGCGTCACCGTACGGTAATCGGGGCCGTCGTCTCATTCGCCACCTTTCCCTTGAGGCTCATCCTCAATCCGTGGACGCTTAGGGCTCGCGAAGAAATAATGTGGGTTGGGTTACGGCGTATCGGGTGGGGTGATCGTGTAGTTCCATTCGCCGTGGAAGTCGTGGTGGGTGAGGGGTAGGGCTTGGACATCGTTGGGGCTGTACTTCAGGCCGGTGGGGTATTCGGCTGTGTCGAGGACGCAGTGCACGGTCAGTCCGGTGGCGGTGGTGGTGGCGCTGATCAGGTCGACGATGATCTGGTGGGTTTTCAGGGGCCGGCCGCGCCAGTTCATGGTGATCTGTGAGAAGAGCCGGTGTTCGATCTTGTTCCATTTGCTGGTGCCGGGGGGGAGGTGGCAGACGGTGACGTGCAGGCCGGTGTCGGCGGCGAAGCTGGCGAGTTCGATTTTCCAGGCGCGGATGCGGTAGCCGTTGGAGCCGCCGCCGTCGGCGCACAGGAGCAGCCGCTCGGCGTTGGGGTAGCGGACCTTGCCGATGGTGTCCCACCATCGGCGCAGCGTCGCGACGGCGAACGCGGAGGTGTCGTGGTCGGTGCCGACCGATACCCAGCCGGTGTTGGCGGAGAGGTCGTAGATGCCGTAGGGGATGGCTTTCCCGAGGTGTTTGTCGGCGAAGTCGTGCACGTTGACCCGTTCCGGGAACCCGGCGGGCTGGTATTCCTTCCCGCCGTTACGGAACTCCCCGACGAGTTCCTTCTTCTTCGCATCGACGGAGACCACCGGTGCACCGGCGGCGGCGTGCTCGGCGACCTGGGCGGCGAGATAGCGGAACTGGGCGTCGCGGTCTTCGTGTTGGGCGCCTTCGACGACCTTGGCGTTGCCCTGCAGGCTGAACCCCAAATCGCGCAGCATCCGCGCGATCGTGCGGTCGGAGACCGCATGCCCGAGTTCGGTCAGCGCGGCGGCCAGGTTGCGGGTCGATTTCGTCGTCCACACCAGCAGCGACATCGGGTCCCCGCGGGTCACCGGGTCCACCAGCGCCCGCAGCTGCGCCGCCAGCTCCGGGTCGGTTTCGGCCAACTTCTTACGGCCCCCTCCGGGCGCGCGCACCCGAACCTGCCGTTCCGGCTCCCCCCGCAACTCACCGACCCCGCGGGCCACGGTGTCCGGGTGCACCCCGGTCGCGCTCGCGACCGCCTTGATCCCGCCACGGCCTAACTCGGCTGCCTCCGCCCCGAGCAGCAAGCGGCGCTGCCGTTCATCCAGGTGCGGCCGCAGCACCGCGTACTTGCGAGCCGCGGCCTCCGCCACCTGCACTCCGTCGGCCATACCACAAACCTAGCCGCTTCCGACCTGAAAACCTAGCTTATTCTGTCGCGAGTCCTAGCGGATTGGTGATGTCTGTGTCGGCGCCGTGATGAGGAAGGTGCCCACCGGGCTGGAGAAATCGGGTGTCTGACCGAGATCCCCCAGTAGCTTGCTGATCTTGACCGGTTCCTGCGGTGACGACGGCTTGTTGATTTTCGGGTTGGTTGGGCGTGTGGGATTGCCCGGCGCGGTGGTCGGTGTCTCCGGCTCTTGGTGGTGGGGGCGGGTGGCTTGCGGTCAGGTGGGTGCTGGTAGCGCTCGCAGCCGGGTTAGGACGGCGGGTAGGAGCTGGTGGGCTGGGTGTAGGCGTAGCAGCGGGCTGCGGGCGTGGGTGGTGATCCGGCCCGGGATGTTGATCAGCCGGTGGCGTAGGGTCGTGATCCGCATCCGTCCGGGGTGATGTGGTGGGCGGTCCAGGCCGGTGACCGCTTGGAGCATGACGGCCAGGGCGCCGGCGAGTAACCCGGCCCAGCCCAGACCGCGTTCACGGCCCGGTCGGGGTGAGGGCAGGTGGATCAGCCCGGCGCCGTGTTTCGCTTCGCGGAACCGGTCTTCGATGCTGGTCCGGTTACGGAACCAGGCTTCGTATCCGACGTAGTCATTGGGGTTGGCGGGGATGTTGGTGACGATGAAACTGACGGCCCATACGTGGTCGAGCTGCCCGCGCAGGGCGAGGGCGAGCTGGTCTTTGGCGATGGTCCGTCGGCGGCGGGACCGGCCATCGGAACTCAGCCGCTCAACGCGGATCTTGACCCGGCGGACGATGGTGTAGGTGCCGGGCGGCCAGCCGGCGGGGGCGTAGTCGCAGGCGGCGACCTGCGCGTCGGGCATGCCGCGGGCCGGCGCCCACTCGTGTTCGCCGATCGCGGCGAGGGCCCGCCAGGCGGCGGGGTTGCGCTTGGCGGCGATCGCCAAGTCGCAGTCGGCGTCCACCGCCGCCCAGGCCAAGGTCGCGTCGAAGTAGCCGGCGTCGGCGCGGACCCGCGGCCGGCCGCAGACCTGTGGCGGCAACCCGGCCAGCGCCCGGGCCAGAAGGCCGGGCGCGTCGGGCCGGACATCATCGCTGCCGGAGATCAGGTCGGCGGCCAACGGCAGCTCCGGGGAGTGTCAGATGGTCTGTGTGAGGCGGGTGCCCCGATTCTGAGGCCTACCGGTCTTGGGAGGGAGCACTGATGAGCGTGATGACAGGGAATGACGGCTTGCTGCCGGCGGTGGAGCCGGGTGGTGAGCCGGCTGGTCCGCCGCGGGTGTCGGGGCGGCAGCTGCGGGAGTTGCTGGCTGATGATCTGTGGCTGGATGAGTTGATCGATCGGGCCGGTGAGGGTGGGGTCCGGTTGACCGGGGAGGGCGGGTTCCTCCCGGAGTTGGTGAAAGCGGTCCTGGAGCGCGGGCTGCAGGCGGAGCTGACCGGCCACCTCGGGTATGAGCCTGGTGATCCGGCTGGTCGGGGGTCGGGGAACTCGCGGAATGGTGGCACGCCGAAGACGCTGTCGACGGAGGTCGGCCCGGTCGGGATCGACACCCCGCGGGATCGGGTTGGGTCGTTCGAGCCGCGGTTGGTGCCAAGGGGCAGCGCCGCTTGGGCGGCCTGGACGAGATCATCATCTCGCTGTATGCGGGTGGGATGACGGTCCGGGACATCGGGCATCATCTGCGGCGCACGGTGGGCACCGAGTTGTCCCACGACACCATCAGCAAGGTCACTGATGCGGTGGTGGAGGAGGTGAAGGCCTGGCAGACCCGGCCGCTGGATGAGATCTACCCGATCGTCTATCTGGATGCGCTGGTGGTGAAGGTCCGGGACGGGCATCAGGTGCGGAACAAGGCGGCGCACCTGGCGGTCGGGGTGGATCTGGACGGCGTGAAGCACGTGCTGGGGATCTGGGTGCAGTCCACCGAGGGGGCGACGTTCTGGGCGGGGGTGTGCGCGGAGTTGGCGAACCGCGGGGTGCGGGACATTCTGATCGCCTGCTGCGACGGCCTGGAGGGCCTGCCGGCGGCGATCGAGGCGACCTGGTCCAGGGTGACGGTGCAGACCTGTGTGGTGCACCTGATCCGCGCCTCGATGAGGTTCGTGTCCTACACCGACCGCAAGCGGGTCGCCGCCGCGCTCCGCGCCGTCTACACCGCGCCGACGGTGGAGGCGGCGGAGACCGCGCTCCTCGCGTTCGGCGAGTCCGAACTCGGCCGGCGCTATCCGGCGACCGTGGCGACCTGGGAGCTGGCGTGGGAGCGGTTCATCCCGTTCCTCGCGTTCCCGCCCGCCGTCAGGAAGATCATCTACACCACGAACAGCATCGAGTCGTTGAACTTCCAACTCCGGAAGATCATCAAGAATCGGGGGCATTTCCCGAACGACGACGCGGTGATCAAGCTGTTGTGGCTGGCGATCCGCGATATCGAGGACAAACGCGCACCGCGCGCGGGCGGCCGAAGCAGAGCAGGGCGTCCCGAAGGGTCAGCGGGCCGCCCCCGGCCGGCTCGTCGAAGGCGCCGCCACCCAAGGGTGGAAGACCGCCCTCGGCGCGCTGTCCCTCGCCTACCCCGGACGGCTCCCCGAAGGCGCCCTGTGATGCCCGGCGCCGTCTACGAATGCGGCGAGTGCGGCGAGCGGACGCTCGAGCGCCGGTGCGAAGACTGCAACCAGTTCACCCGCAAACTCCGCCCAGGAGGGCCGTGCCCAGCCTGCCTATTGACTGAACTACTTGAAGTGTCCTAGCAGGTCAGGGGGCAAATCGCCGGGGGCGCGTCCCACACTTCGGCTTGAGCAGTCGCTACGGTCCGGGCTTGTGATCGAGCAGAACGCGGGCGCTGAGTCTCCGCGGGATCTAGCCAGTCTGGTCGTGGCGCAGGCAGGCTCACTTCGGGAGACCGGCGATCCGTGGGCGCCGTGGCGACTGGTCGACCCGGACGGTTCGACCGTGGAAGCGGTGACCGTCTTCCTGGCGGACCTGCAGGCGGCCGGACGCTCGCCCGCCACGCTGCGCTCCTACGGGATGGACCTGTTGCGGTGGTTCCGGTTCCTATGGTCGGTCGGGGTGGTCTGGGACCGGGCGACGAGGGCCGAGGCCCGAGACTTCTGTCGCTGGCTGCAGTCGGCTGCCAGACCGGCCCGGGTGCACTGGCGCCGGCGAGACGACGCGGGAAGCGCATCGCCGGGGCGTGTGTCGTTCAATGCGCCGTACTCGGCCTCGGTGCAGGCGCACAACGAAACGGTGCTGCGCAGCTTCTACGACTTCCACCGCGACGCCGGCAGCGGGCCGGTGCTCAACCCGTTCCCGCTGGACCGTTCCCGCCGTGGTGGGCGGGCGCACGCCCATCACAACCCGATGGAGCCTTCTCGCGAGGAACGCAGCGGCCGTTACCGGCCGCGGCTCGCGGGCCGCGGGCCGTTCCGGATGAGGGGTTCAACCAGATCTTCGCCCGGCTGCCCTCGCATCGCGACCGGGCGCTGGTGGCGTTCTACGTCTCGACCGGGGCGCGGGCCTCGGAGCTATTGTCGGCCACGGTGGGCGGGGTCGACCCGGGCCGGCAGTTGATCTCGGTGGTTCGCAAGGGCGGCCGGGCGACCCAGGAGCTGCCAGCGTCTCTGGACGCGTTCGTGTGGCTGCGGCTTTATCAGGTGGAGATGGAGGGGCTGATTCCGCGGGGGGCCCGGCAGCCGCTGTGGTGGACGTTGCGCCCCCCAACCCGCCCGCTGACTTACCACGGTGCGCATCGCATGTTCGAGCGGGTCAACGAGCGGGCGGGGACCGCGGCGACGCTGCACTCGCTGCGCCACACCGCGGCCTACCGGATGGCCGAGGACCCGGCCCTTCCGCTCACCGACGTCCAGTCCGTGTTGGGCCACGCCCAGCTGACCACGACCCAGATCTACCTGACCCCCCGCAAGGAGGACGTGATCCGCCGGCTGCTGGCCCATCACGCCGAGCAGACCCGGCGGGCGGCCGAGCGGGTGAGGCCACCAGCTGCTGCCGGCTACCGGCCCGAGGCGCTTGAGGTGCTGTTCGGCACGGCCGCGCGGTGAGCGTCGACATCGTCCAGAGTCCCATGTCGATAGCGCCAGCAGACCGCGGTCCAGCGCCGCCGCGGTGGGCGCCGCTGGGCGAGTTCCCCCGGCGTCCGACGTCGGTGGCGTGGCCGGCAACGGAGACGAGTCGTGCCGAGGCGCTGACACGTTTCGGCGCGGCTCCGTTCGCCGCCGCCAAGCCGAGCGAGCAGCATCGGCGCTGGGTCGCGGCGGGCCTGCTGCTCGACTGGCTGGCGGCCAACCCGGGAACGACTTGGCAGCAGCGATGGTTGACGAGCGAACCCGACGTCGCGGGCGTTCGCTGGCGGCAAGTGCTTGGCAGGTGGCTGACCGAGCACGGCCACCAGGTGAGCTGGCATCGGGACTTCTTGTCCGTCGCGCTGCGGATCGCGATCAGCGCCGACCTGGTGCGCCCGTCGCTGTCTTGGCTGCTGTCCGGGGCGATGGGCCGCGGAGCGTTGGCCCGTGTCTTGGCCGCCTCCCGCGATCCGGGCGGGTTCGCTGCGCTGCGGGCGCACGGCGCTGCCAACTCCGAGGTGTCCGAGCGTGCCGTCGACCGGATGCTGCACCGCAGTTCGTTGATCATGGCTGCCAAGGGCGGCGTCCTCGCCGAGATCACCGTTGGCGACGTGGTCGAGCTGCTCGACGCCGAGTCCGCCGCGCACGGCCACCCGGGCGATGGCACCACGGTCTTCTACCGAACCCTGCACCAGATGGGCATCCTCGGCGAGCACGCGCCGTCGTCGCTGCGCCAGCTGCGGACACCCGGCCAGCGCACCCCGGATCAGATGATCGACCGATACAACCTGGCGTGTCGCCCGGTGCGCGATCTGCTGGTCGACTACCTGAAGGAGCGTCAGCCCGCGCTGGACTACAACAGCCTGGAGTCGCTGGCCAACTCACTGGGCAACCGCTTCTGGGCCGACCTGGAAGCCCACCATCCCGGCATCTGCAGCCTGCACCTGCCCGACGAGGTCAATCGCGGCTGGAAGCAGCGCCTGCAGACCACGACCAAGAAGGTGCGAACCGACACCGGCAAGAGCACCCAGGTCGTCGTCCCGCGGCTGAGTTACCGGGAGTGCCTCACCCCGGTACGCGCCTTCTACCTGGACCTGGCGCACTGGGCGGTGGAAGACCCGGGCCGCTGGGCGACCTGGGTGGGGCCCTGCCCGATCAGTGAGGAGGAGGGCGTCCTGCGCAAGATGACGCGGCAACGCAAGGCGCGGATGGACGCGCGTACCCGGGAGCGGCTGCCCGCGCTGCCCGTCTTGGTGGCCGCCCTCGACCGGCACCGCCAGGACAGCACGGCGCTGCTGGAGGCGGCACGACGCGCGCAACCGGGAGACGCGTTCGTGGCGGCCGGGTCGGTCTTCACCGGCCGAAGCCGAGCCGACGGCGTCTGGGCCGAGGATGCCACCGGCAAACGCCGCAACCTGTCCCGTGAAGCGGAGCTTGCGTTCTGGGTCTGGGCGATCGTGGAAGTGCTGCGCGCCACCGGGATGTTCTCCGGGGGTCAGCCGGCGAAGGGCGATCTGCTGTGGGAGTTTCCCCTTTGCTCATAAGCTGATTGCCGAACGTTAGCGTGCACGACAGGTGTCGTGCAAGCGCGACTCGCGGCGTGTCATCGTGTCGCGGTGTTGAGTTGGGTCATGAGTTCGCGGTTGGCGGCACGCGCGGCGGCGAGGTCCTGGTCGCGTTCGGCGAGTTGAAGCTGCAGGTCGATGGTCTGCTGTTCGAGGTGGTTGATCTTCTGGTTGAGGGCGTCGATGTCGGCGGGGACGCCGAGTCCGGACTCGCGCCAGGCCTGCTCACCGAGCGTCTCGGACAGGCGTTTCTCCAGTTGCCGGATGCGGCTGTTCAGTCGGGTGGCGCGTTGGTCGGCGGCGAGCAGGTCGGCTTGCAGTGAGGCGCGGGTGACGGCTAGCCCGGGTGCGGTGGGGGGCGGGGTGGCTTCGAGGGCGTGGATCTGGGCGAGCAGGTCGCGGTGGCGGTAGAGGAAACTGCGGTCGACCCCGGCGGCTCGGGCGATGCTCGAGGCGCTGATCTCGGTGCTGTCGGTGGCGGCTCGGGTTAGCGCGGCGGCGACGCGCTGGCGTCGGCGAGTCGAGTCGGCTTGCCGGCCTCGCATCATCGGGTTGGTGCGGTCGTGATCGGTGCCTGGAGTGTTGCTGGTCATGCGGTGGCCTCCGGGTGGATGTCTGACGTGGCGGCGCGGGTGGTCGGCATGCCGAGGGACACGGCGCGGTGGCGGCGCATCACGGTGACCGCCTCCTCGATGGCGGCGCGGTCGGTGTCGTTGGCCTGGCTGAGGTCGCCGTTGATGCGGCTGATGAGCGCCCGGATCCGGGTGATCTCCTGCTGGCTGGGGGTGGCGTCGGCGCGGGCCCACTCGTCGACACCGGCGATGGCCGCGGCGAGGCGTTCGCGGGTTTGGAGCAGGTCGTCGAGATAGCCGGTGAGGTCGAGCAGGTAGGACACGTCGGTGCGGAAGTGGTCGCAGCCGGCGCAGCGGAACCGGACCGGGCACGCGCCGCCGCCGGCTTGCACGTTGGACGGCTCGGAGCACCGCCCGTAGGGGACGGCGACCTCGCCGACGGCGTAGCGGGCGTGTTCGGAGTCCAGCAGCGCGGTGGCCTCCCGCCAGATCCGGTTGCCGTGGCGGTCGAAACTCATCGCGGTCACCGTGTCCACGGCGGCGCGGCGGCGGTCTTCCCCGACCCGGTAGTACCCCCGGGTGACGTCCAAATTCCGATGATCGAGGAGTTCGGCGAGGACATCGATCCCGACGCCGGCATCAGCGTGGCGCTGGGCGTAGCTATGCCGATAGGCGTACGACACGATGCGGCTGGTGTCGAACTCGGTGCCGTCCCGGCCGGACAGCCCCAACCCGTCGGCCCATTCCCGATGCCTGTCGCCGAGCATCGCGATGCTGATCGGTTTTCGCCCGTCGGGGTTGCGGCGCGGTGAGGGGAGGAGCTTCAGTTCGCCGGCCGGCGTGTCGGGGAACCGTTCCCGCACCCGAGCTTGCTGCGCGGTGATCACCATGGCGGTGGCCTCGTTGATCGGTAGCCGTCGGGCGAGGCGGTCGGCCTTGGCGTTGTCATAGACCAACACGTGCCCGCCGTCGGTGTCACGGTGGAGGCAGTCCAGCGCAGGTTGAGGAGTAGCCATTCAGCAGGGTTCGGGGGCGGGTGGTAGCCGGGCGCCGGTGGTGAACAGCTGGTTGAGCACGTCGAGGGTGTCCAGGCCCCATTTGGTGCCGGTGGACAGGTAGGACTGCACGACGGCGAAGTCGGCGATGCCGGCGAGGGTGCGCCAGCAGCCCCCGGAGGTCCGTTGTTGGATCTTGACCGGGCGGAGATCGCGCTCTGCTTGGTTGTTGGTGAAGGGCACGGCGAGGTCGACCACGAAGCGCAGGATCATGTCTTCGTGGTCGCGGAAGCGTCGCGCCAGGGTGAGCGCGTCACGGGTCAGCGGTCCGGCTCGGGGGGTGTTGTCGGTGATGCCTTTGGCGACCGCGCCGCGGTAGTGGTTGCGGATCCGCCGCAGTGTTTCCGGGGCCAGGGCGTCGTTGCCGGCGGCGCGGGCCGCGGTCGCGGCGTGGTGGGCGGCGGTGAGGGTGTCGGCCATCGCGGCCGCCCACACCTGCCCGTCGGGGTCGGCGGTGTGGAAGGCCCGCAGGTCGCGGAGCAGATGCGCGCCGCACCAGGCGTGGTGGGCGTCGATCAGATGCGTGTAGCCGGCGTAGCCGTCGCGCACGATCGTGCCGGCGTAGCCGTCCAGCACGCCGCCGGCGTCGATGTCGGTCTTGGCGCGCCCGCCGGTGTGCATGACGGTCAGGAACTCGGTGGCCGCGACGTGGACGTATTCCAGGCCGCCGCCGGCGCGGCCCGGGGTCTCATCGGCGGGCAGCAGCCGGCCTGGCGCAGCAGCGCCAGGACCCGGGGCAGAAACGTGTGCTCCAGCAACGCGGCGGCCCGGTGCCGCACCGTGGCCATGAACCCGACGGAGACCGCCACGCCCACCAGGGAGCGCATCAGCCCGGCGGCGCGGGCCACCGGCAGATAGTGGGCGCACAGCAACTCCGCCGCCCGCGCCAACACCCCGGGCCCGTACTGCGCACGGGCCGGCGCGCACGCCGGTGAAGCGCCGGTCGCGGCGGCCCCGCAGCCCGGGCAGGTCCGCGTGAGGATTCTGGTACTCGGTGACCCGCGGCGGGGGCGGCGGTTTCACGTCGGTGACCTGCCTGCGGATCACGCCGGTCTCCGGCGCCGCGGAAAGGTCGGCCCCGCAGCCCGAACAGCACACCGGATCGCAGCGGATGATCTCGTCCGGATCCTCGACCAGCGGCATCGTCGAGCCCGGCTGCCCGGGCTGCTTACCGGGCTTGCGCCCGGAAGCCTTCCGGGACGAGCGCCGCGGCGGCTTGCGGTACGGGCCATCCGAGGACGGCGGCTTGCTCGAGGTCGACGAATCGGCGCCCAGCTGCCGCTCCAACTCCGCGATCCGCACGGCCTGCCCCTCCACCACCCGCCGCAGCTCGGCGTTCGCCGCCCGCAGGTCGGCGTTCGCTGACTGCAGATCGCTTACCAGCGCATGCAGATCCTCCGCCGAGGCGGACGGCGACGCGGACGGGCTTGCGGGCACCAACCCATGATCACAACAGCGACAGCAAGATCAAGCCGACACGCTCACGAAAGGCGCACCAAACCATCCCGACCAGCAGGAACCGCCGCCCTCAGCGGTCGACCAGCGGCCGACCCTGCTGAATAGCTACGTTGAGGATGTCTTCGGGGCGCCGGCCGGTGTCGATGCCGATCTGGGTCGCTGTCCGGACCTCGGCCGGGTGCAGGCTGTCCAGGTTCGCGCACAACACCGTCATGATCTCCGCCGGCAGGTCGCGGCCCGGTTCGCCGCGGTGCGCTTCGGCGGGGATGTCGTCGCGGCCGAGCGCGACGCCGGGCAGCCCGGCGGCGACCCGACCGGGCCGGGTCAGGCCGAGTGCGCGGATCCCGGACAACGCGGCGCGGATGCTCCGGCAGATGGTGTTGCGGTGGTAGCGGCTGATCGTGCCGGCGGACTCCAAGTAGGCCAGCCGGTTGAGGAAGGCTTCGATGTCGGTCCGGCCTAGCCGTTCGGGCCTTTGCCCGTGGTCATCGCGGCCGCGTAGGCTTTCCGAGACCCGGGCCAGGGCGTTGACCGTCGTCCGTACGTTGCTGGCCCCGCCGCCGCGGTGCCGCGGCAGTTCCTCACCCGCCCATACTTTCGCGGCTTGGGCCAGCCACGGCTGGCTGATGCCGGTGAACGACAGCCTTCCGCGGTGGCCGAACAGGGCCAGGTCCCAGCTGTCGCCGGCCCGCTCACGGCCGGGATCGGTCAGCGCCCGCCGGACGTGGCGGACGATCGCGGCCAGCAACGCCCGGGCGGGCTTGCCGGGCACGACCTCGGCTGGGCAGGCCGCGATCTGCGGCGCCTGCCGGGCGCGCAGCGCGTCGCAGACCGCCCGCAGGGTCACGTCGAGGATCTTCGCCCCGCCGTGGACGCGCTGCTGAACGCCGAACAGCACCTCCGCCACCACCAGCGGCGGTAGTCCCCGCAGGCTCACCTGCCCGCCTTCGGAGACCGCGGACTGGGTCTGCTGCCAGCGCCGCTGGTCGGCGTCGGGGTCGGCGGTGACCGTGGTGCGCCACCGCACGTAATGGGTCGGGCAGTAGCCGTGCTCGGATTCGGCGTTGCGGCTGCAGGCGGTGACGAGGCAGGGCCCCAGCGGCGGCAGCGGCCGCAGCCGCGGGTCGGCGAGGAACCGCTCCAGCGAGGCGCCCGGCCGACGGCGGAACCGGCGCCGATGCGGCTCGCGCAACGTCGAGCGCGGCGCCGGTGACATCCGCTGACAGCCGGGTACCGCGCACCCGGCCGGGCGAACCGGGCGCTGCGGCAGCTCGAGTGAACCAGCGATCCGGTCCGGGCTCAGCCCGTCGCGACGCAGCCGCGTGAAGCAGTGCCAGCACACGCCTCCGGTCCCGCCGTGAACGGTTGTCGTGCATCCACCCACCCGGCACAGTGTCCTGCCCAGCAACGGGTGGGCCGCCGGCAGCGACAGCACCCGGGCCGTCGGGTCCCAGCCGGCCTCGGTGAGGAACCCGGCCTCCAGCAGCCCGGCCAGCCGCCCGGCCTGACCAGTCAACGACACACCAGCCAGTACGTGATCGAACCTCGCCGGGTCGGTGAGCACCGATACCGGCCGCGCAGCAGCCGCGCCGCTCACCGGGTCGCCCCGGCCTGCTCGCGTGGGCTGGGAACCAGGTCCACCGCGGCCCGCAGCCGAGCAGCGTCCGGATGCAGATACACCTGTGAGGAGGACACCGCGGCGTGACCGAGAAGGTCGGCGATCACGTCGATGCCGCAGCCGGCGTCCGCGGCGTTACTGGCGAAGGCGTGGCGCAGCTGGTGCGGACGTAACGCCCGCTCCAACCCGGCTCGCCGTGATGCCGCCGCGAGCAACTCACCGATCGCGTCCGGGCGCATCGGCGCGCCGATCGGGCCCCGGAACAGGTTCACCAACATGAAGTCACCGGCCGCCGCCGCCGGCACACTCATCCGCTCCAGAACGTAGGTGTCGAAAGCCTGCACGGTGAGGACGTCCAACGGCACGCTGCGCTGCCGGCGCGATTTCGCCCACGCCCCGTTCGGGTTATCGTCGCGGCGCGACACATGCAGGTGCGCCCGGACGACCCCGCAACCCAGCGCGCGAGAGTCGGTGAGCAGGTGCACGTCGCTACGGCGCAGCCCGCACACCTCGCCGCGGCGCAACCCGGCCCGGGCCATCAGCAGCACGATCAGCCGGTCCCGCGCCGAGCGGCACTCGGACAGCAGCGTGACGATATCGGCGTCGCTGGCCCGATCGACCGGACGCACGGGCTCGTGCAGCCGGTGCCAGGCCCGCAGCCGCCACCACATCCGCCCGTCGCTGTCACGAGCAACCTCCGGCAGGTCTCGGTCCCCGGCCACCTCATAAAACAGCGCGAGCAGATGCCCGCCCGCCTGCCCGACGACGACCGCATGCACCACCATCGCCCGCACCGCGGTCAGCACCCCGCTGACCCGTCGCGGCCCGCGGTACGCGACGCCGCCCGGGCCGGCCAGCACCACCGCCGTGCCCGCCCCGGCGGCCGAAGCGGACGGGCCGGCATGGCTAAGCCACGTCCTGAACAGCGCCAGCTGTTCCGCCCCGGCCTGCCAAGTCCGGCCCGTGCGGGCGCACCACCGCAGGAACAACGCGATCGAGTGCGCGTAACTCCTCGTCGTCGACTCCGCACCATCGCGGCCGAACCGCACCTGCCGCAGGAAACCGTCCGCGACCGGCACCACAGCCAGGTCATCGTCCAACACCGTCCAGTACGTCGCGCCGGACGGCAACCTCACTGGGAACGCCCGCATCCTGGGATCCTTCCGATCTCGTGATGGCTGGTGAACAACTACCAGCCACGAGCACCCCACCCCCGGAGAAACGCCGCAGAACTCCACTCGCACGACGTCTCACCCAACGTCATGCAACAGGCAGCCGACCCCTGGAGAAGGCATCCGTATCGAGGAACTCCTCGAGCTCAGCCACCACAGCCTGGTGCGGTATCGGCTGCCCACTACTGGCGAACTGATCCCGCTGCTGCAGATCGCCCCGTCGAAGACTGACAAGGAACGGCTCCTCGTGGTCAGCCCGGAGCTGGCCGACGTACTCGCCCAGATCATCAACCGTGTCCGAGGGTCGCTCGGCGCCGTCCCGCTCGTCTGCGCCTACGACGACTACGAACGGGTGTGGCTGCCACCGGCGCCCCGCCTGTTCCAGCGCCGGGTCAACGGCGAGAACCAGGCGTTCGCGCACAGCAGCATCCTGAAGATGCTCACCGCTGCGGTGACCCGAGCCGGCCTCGTCGACCCCGTCGACGGTCGGCCGCTGCGCTACACGCCACACGACTTCCGGCGCATGTTCATCACCGACGCCATCCTCAACGGCCTGCCCCCGCACATCGCCCAGGTCATCTCCGGTCACCAGGACATCAACGTCACCCTCGGCTACAAGGCGGTCTATCCCGACGAGGCGATCCAGGCTCACCTCGCCTTCCTGGCCAGGCGACGGGCGCTGCGACCCAGCGATGAATACCGCGTGCCCACAGACCAGGAATGGAGCGAGTTCCTCGGCCACTTCGAACGGCGAAAGGTGTCCATCGGCACCTGCGCACGGGCGTTCTCCACCCCCTGCATCCACGAGCTTATCTGAACATGATCATTCGGGCTGGTATGTCCGACTTGCGAGTCAGTTTGGTGGGCTGGAGCGGCCGGTCAGATCGGTGAAGGTGGGGTTGCCGAGGTGGATCGTTTCGCGTTGTCGGTGGTGGGTGGTGTCGATCTGGGCAAGCTTGTCTTCGGCGCCGGCGAGGCTGACTTTGAGTCCTTCGACCTCTCCGAGCCAGCCTTGGCGTTCGGCTTCGGCGATGCGGGCGTGCAGGTTGTCCCGGATCTCTTCAAGCCGGGCTCGCTGGGCGGGATCTGCCCGTAGGAGCGCGCATCTGACGCAGGCGTGCTCATGGACGCACGGGGTTGCGTAGGCCCGTGCGCAGGTGCCGATGGACACCTTCCGCTTCTCGAAGTGCGCGAGGAAGCCGTCCCATTCCTCGTCGGTCGGGGTGCGATATTCCTCACCGGGACGGGTCGCGCGGCGGCGGGCGATGAACGCGCGGTGGGCTTCGATCGCCTCGGCGGGGTAGATCGCCTTGTAGCCGAGCGTGGTCTCGATGCTCGCGTGCCCGCAGATGATCTGCGCGATGTGTGGCGGTAGGCCGCTCATGATCGCGTCGGTGACGAAGATTCTGCGGAAGTCGTGCGGGGAGAAGACCAGCGGCGCGCCGGCGGCGTCGGTCAGCGCGGTGGCGGCGAGAGCGTTGAGCAGCAGTGTGCGCAGCGCGGTAGGGGTGATCGCCCGATGCTCGCTGCCGATGCCGCGTTGGAACAGCAGCGGCATCGGCGGGTTCCACACCCGTTCGCGGACGTCGTAGGCCGCCACCAGCGGGATCGCGCCGCTCGGCGCGCGGAGCCGGGCGACGATCGCGCTGAGCACGTCGGCCAGTTCGGGGCTGACCAGCAGCAGCCTTTCGGTGTCGGTCTTGGACGGGGCGATCTGCAGCAGCGGCACCAGTTCGCCGGTGGGCAGCCGGTATTCGGTGATGCTGTGGTGGGTCAGTTCGAGCAGCTCCTCGCCGCGGACGCCGGTCAGGCGCAGGGTTTCGATCGCGGCAAAGGCCCAGAACGCCTCGTCTTCTTCGTGGGTCAGGTTCCGCCGCTTGCCGGTGACGGTGTCCTCGGCCCAGATGCTGCGGCCGTTGATCTTGCTGGTGGCCATGACGGCTCGGCGCAATGTCGCGTCGGTGTCGGGGATGAGGGCGCCGGACGGGGTATCGGCGGCGGTGCGCAGTCGGCGGGCGGCGATCAGGCGCCGCTCGTCCGCGCTGCGCACCAGCACGGGCAGGACGGGGAGCCGTTCGCGGGTGCGCTGGTCCATGCGGGACTTGCGGTGCTTACGCATCTTGGCGCGGCTGATCTCGACGTCGCTGATCGGGCAGGGCACTGCCCACGGTCCCCAGCGGCCCGGTTCCTCCACTGCCCATTGGGCGATGTCGAGATAGAAGGCGCGCACCCGCAGCAGTTCATCGGTGACGTTGAGCCGGGGGCTGGTGGTCTCGACTCGCCGCCCGTCCGGCGTGCTGATGGTGCGCGTCTTGACCGCCAGGTTCTCCTTCCACTGGCGGGCGACCGGCGGCGGGAGACGCAGCGTGTCGATGCCCGGCGCCAGGGTTTCGATGTTGGCCCAGAACAGTCCGGCCAGCGTGCGGGAGACCGCGTCGAGGCTGGCGAAGTCCAACGCGGGTCGCCGCTCACGCAGATAGTCCACGATCAGGTCGCGGATCGGCGTGCAGCGCAGCCGGTAGCGGTCGACGAGTTCCTCGATGCTCAGCTGCCCGCCCGCGAGCCCGAAGGCCCGGATGGTGGCCGGCGCGTCGGGCGGGAAGATGCCCATCGCCCGCAGCCGCAGGTAGAAGTCGACCTTCTTCTGCCCGCCGCGGGCCTGCACCAGGCGCTGGGTGTCGACCAGTTCCACGCAGTCGCCGACGGTGATCCCCTGGATGCGCCCGCCCTTGCAGGCCAGCAGGGTGGCGATCCTGGTCTCGGCGATCTGCGCGTCCATGCGCGCGCCGGCCGGGCCGGCGGTGGAGAGCTCACGCAGCCGGGCGAACCCGTCCGGGTCGCGGGTCTGGGTCATCGTCGAGGCAAGGTAACGATGGGTGCGGGTGAGCATCCACACCAGGCCGGGCCGGATCACGTCACCGCAGATCAGCATCAGCAGCCCGGAGGACAGCCGATCAGCATCACCCACCCTGGGCTCGCCGCATCCGTCAAGCCAGGTCAGCGGGAGATGCACCCAGGCCGCGCCGGGATGCTCTTCGACACCGCTGACCAGCCAGCGCTGTTGCCAGCTCTCCCCCGGCATCGTGGACAGCCAGCGCAGCAGCGTGATCACCCCACTCCGGCGGCCGGCGCGGGTGGCGGGCGAGGCCGCGAGGAACGGCGGTGAGGCCAGCCGTCGCGCCGTGTCCTCCAGCGAGCGGGTGGTTTCGGTCCAGCACGCCGCGACCGGGCGCGCGGGAAACTGGGCCCGCAGCTGACTGTTGCGGTTCCGCGCCTGCCCTTGGGTGGCGTTCGCCACGGCCGGCAGCGTCCGGGCCATGTGCTTGACGCTCATCAGGCCCTGCCGAACAACACGGCCAGCGACTGCGGGTCATAGCCTGGTGCTGGCGGCGGCGGGTCGTCACGCCGACGAGCCCGGCGGGCGTGATGAGCCTGCACCGCCTGCACCACCTCGTCCTGGGTGGGCGTGACATACAGCTGGGTCGTGGTCAGGTGAGCGTGCCCGAGGACCCACTGCACGTCGGTCAACGACAGCTGCGGGTCGCGCGCCATCCGGGTCGCCGCGCTGTGCCGCAAGTCGTGCAGCGTCCAATCGGCGCCGAGCGCGGCGTTGGTCCGTTCGAACATGCGGTGCGCCGCGTGATAGGTCAGCGGCCGGAACGGCCGGCGCAGCGTCCACCAGACCGGCTGCCTGCGGCCGCCGCGCACCGCATCGCGCAACAGTTCTTGCTGATAGAGCCGCAGCCAGACGAACGCGTCCGGCGACGCGGGCACCTGTTGCACGGCGCGGGAGCCCTTGCGCACGACGCTGATCAACTGCTCGCCCGGATGCACGTCGCAGCGGCGCACGCCGAGCAGCTCCGAGGCCCGCGCCCCGGTGGAGATCCAGAACGCGACCAGCGCCCGGTCCCGGTTCGACGACAAGGCGGCGAACAACTCGTTGAACCGATCGTCGGGGATCGCGCGCGGCACCCGCCGCGGCACCGTCGGCCGGTACCGGCCCACACGCTCCGGCCGCCACTGCTGCATCGGGTTGTGGTGCGCATTCGCCCGCCGTGAGCGCCGGCCGAGATCCAGCGGAAACGGATTCACGATCGGCCCACTGCCGGCGTCACGGTGGAAGTCGTAGAACCGGCGAAGAACCGTCTCGCTATGCGCGATGCTCGCCGGCGCATACCCGTCCCCCGCGCCGGGCTTGCCGGTCACCGCGTTCGGCGCACCCAGCACACCGCTGGACCGCCGCCCCGTCTGCGGCCGGGAGGTCTGCAGCCGCTGCTTGACGGTCAGCCCGATCCAGCAGCTGAAATCGCGGGCCTCCACCCGCGACGCACGGTCCCAGCCGACGCCGACCGCGTCGAGGAACCGCCACCAACGCAGCAGATCGATCGCGTACGAACGTTGCGTCGCGACGGCTCGACCCATCGCCCGCAGCTCGCGCAGGAACGCCGACACCGGCCCGACAGCCTGCCCCGCCGCGTCGATCAGCCGATAAGGCTCGCGCTCGTCGCCCGTGGAAACAATGCCGCCAGCCCGCTGCACGACCAGCCTGGATAGATCCCGTCCCGAGCTCGATTCGACCACGTCGTCAAGCTATTGAGGCTCATGCGCCGGCACCCGACGACTGCCCGCGAGCGCGGCATAAGTTCAGTTAACGGGGCTTGCGCTGCCCGCTCCTGCGCCCGACCCGACCCAACGGCACCGACTAATCGACATCCGCGACAACCTCATTGACCGGATCGCCGAAGCCGAACGCGAAGGCTGGCTCGGCGAAATCGAAGGACTACGCGTCAGCCTCGCCGGCGCCCAGGCCAAGCTCGCCCAAATCGACCGCCCCGCGCCGCAAGCGACACCCGTGACGCTCGGTCCCACCCGAACCATTCCCGAACAGGAATGAGGCCACAACACGAGCACCCGGCCGCAGCCACACGGACCCTCACGTTCAGTGAATGCGACGAGGCGATCCTCGTGGCAGAGCTACTCGACCAGAACCAAGGTCAACCGGTGCCCGCTTACACAGGGAAGTTGACAAGCTCCAGCTCCGCGCTCGCCCAGGACGCCAAGTGCACCCGTCCGCACCGCACCCCGGCGTAGTTCCAGGCCACCCCCTCCTTCCTCGGGCCGAAGACTTCGATGTCTGAGGCGTCCAGATCGATCGTCGGGTCACGCAGCACCAGCCCGGCTCGCTGCTGGGCCGGGACCAAACCCAGCCACCGGCGGTAGACCCGGCGAGCCCGGTCTCAATACCGGCCAGCCGGCCCGCGCCGAACCCGGCCGCGAGCCGGCCCGCGGTACGGCTCGACCGAACCGGCGCCGTGCTCAGCAACCCCGCGCCCGGCATCCCCACGCAGCCGATCCAACCCGGCCAGGCAGTCCGCCCCGGCCAGCTGCCCGGTGGCCATCCCGGCCAGCAGCTGCCCGCCAGACGGCCCCCGCTGCCGCACCTTGATCGGCCCGATCCCCGCGTCGAGCGCCGCCACCACACCGAACCGGTCGATCAGCTCATCGACCGCCACCACACCCGCCAACCCAGTCACCGTACGGTCCGCCGCGCCGATCCGGGCCCGCCGCCGGGCCCGCCGCACCTTCCGCTTATCCCGCCGTATTCTGTTCACCGAGCAGGTGCCCCTCACATCCAGTCGAATCACGGGTGTCGCAAACCCGATTCTCCTTATGTGACAGGGCATCTGCTCCCTCAACACGCCGCCGCCAACCACGCTACTCACGCGCTACTGGGGAATCCCGGTCTGACGTCCTGATCTTTCCCGGCGCGGGAGGCATTTTCGGTGAAACTATCGCACATCTGGTCGCGGGCGGCGGTCGGCTTCGACGACGATGGGCTGGTATCGCTGGCCGGGTTGGCGCCGGTGATGGCGTTGGCCGAACGGGCGGGGCTGTCGGAGCTGCTCGCGGAGAAGGTGGACCTGGGGGCTACCCGGGTGAGTTCGGCGGGGGGCACCCGGCCGGGAGCTCGACCACTGTCATCTCGGGGATGGCTGCCGGCGCGGACTGTATCGATGATCTCGGGGTGGTGCGTGCCGGGGGGATGGCGAGGCTGTTCGGCGGGGTGTGCGCGCCGGCCACGCTCGGGCAGTTCCTGCGGGAGTTCACCCACGGCCATGTCGCTCAGTTGACGGCGGTGGCCCGGTCGCATTTGGAGCGGCTGGTGGGGTGCAGCGGGCTGCTGCCGGGTGTGGCCGAGCAGGCCTACGTTGACATCGACTCGCTGCTGCGCCCGGTCTACGGCCACCCCGAGCCGGGCGCCAGCTACGGGCATACGAAGGTCGCCGGGCGGCAGGTGCTGCCGAAGGGACTCTCACCGCTGGCTACCACGAACAGCACCGAGCGGGGGGCGCCGGTCGTGGCCGGGATCCGGCTCCGCGCCGGGGGCCGGCTCCGGGAAGAAGGCCGCCTCGATGGTCCGTGAGGCGATCACGACCGCCCGGGCCGCCGGCGCCACTGGTCGGATCCTGGTCCGCGGGGACGCCGCCTACGGCAGCGCCGCCGTAGTGGCCGCGTGCGTCCAGGCGAGGGTGCAGTTCTCCATTGTCCTGACCAAGAACGCGGCGGTCAACCGGGCGATCGCCGGACGATCCCCGCCGACGCGTGGACCCCGGTGCGCTACCCGGGGGAGGTGGCCGACCGGGACACCGGTGAGCTGACCTCCGACGCCGCGGTGCCCTTCACCGCGTTCGCCTCCACCCGCACCCCCGTCACCGCCTGCCTCGTCGTTCGGCGGGTCCGCGATGCGAACCACCAGGACCCGCTGTTCCCGGTCTGGCGCCATCAGCCGTACTTCGCCACGATCGTGAGGTCGTCGTCGTGAAGCAGCGCGCCGCGTTGCGCGGGTCTCCCATTGCTCATGTAGAGCGCGCACCGCTGCCTGATGGCGGTCTTGGGCACGAAGAGCCCGATCGCTCCGTTGACCGCCCGGCGACCCCGAGTGATCTTGGTGTCGGAGTGTTGGGCCCTGATCTCGTAGCCGAGGAAGTACGCCGCCTGGCAAACGAGCGTGCGCCCCACCCGCTGTCACGACGCGACGGTCAAGATCGGCATCCTCGGCTCAAGAATAGGGATCCGGCCCCATCTTCACCGGTCTGTCCGATACTGAAGGTGTGCCCAGTCTCCAAGTCGACCCTCGGCAGGCGCCATCCGCTTCCCACCCTGTGCCCGCGGTGGACCCTGACGCCCGTTCGTCCCCAGACGCCCGTTCATCCGGAGTCCCACCCCGGCCCGAGGACGGCCATCGACCCACCCTCATGGATGCCGTCGTGCGTCACTGGCTGGCGCTACTCCTGCTCGTCGCTGTGGCCGCTGTCAACACCTACTTCATCTCCTCATCTTCGCCGAAGGTGTACACCTCCACTGTGCTTCTTCTGCCAGCCCCGACTCCCCCCGCTCTGGGCCAGACTGGGAGCGTGACAAACAGCGGGGATCAGACGAGGACCATCGCGACTGAGGCTCTGCAGTTCACGTCGCGAGCCGTTCTGGCGCGCGCTGGCGACATCGTGTCACCGCGCCTCTCCGAGGGACGCGTCGCGGCACACGTCACCACCTCGACGTCGGATACTTCGAACTCGGTGACAATCGCCGTGACAGGGAGCACCGCCAAGGCGGCGGCCGATCTGGCGAACGCGGTCACCAGCGCCTACTTGGACACTCGTCGCGAGCAAGCCAACAAGTCCGTATCGGCAGCGACGAAGGGGCTGGCGGTGCAGCGGAAGCTTCTGGAGCAGCAACTGCGAGATCTGAACGCCCGGCCGTCTACGGACCCGACGACGAGATCCGTTGACGAGGTGCAGCGAACGGCGATCCTGCAGCAGTTGCAGAGCCTGATTGCACAACAGTCCAATCTGGCGATCAGCGACAGCCTCTACTCGCCGCTGCTGCAGGTGTCGAGATCGGCTGGGCTTGCATCTTTGCCGTCGTCGCCGGTCCCCAAGCGCGACACCCTGTTGGCCATCTTGATTGCAGGAGTGGCAGGCACCGCCCTTGCCTGGGGCTATGACCTCCACCGGGCGAGGAGAAGGTCACTCACGCCGGAGGCCCGTCCGAGCATCGGGGACCGAGCCTCTCGAACGGACAGGACGACCATGGCCCCCCCAAGTGACCAGCCCTGATCGGAGGGCCCCTTCGGTTCTGTGCGAGCGCAGGGCCGTCGATGTACCGGACGGCGTCCGGACTCACCGGTCCGCGGACGGCCGAGTCCAGTAGACCTCATAGCCCAGCCGCTCTGGGCGGACGGACGGCCCGCCGTCGCCGTAGCCTAAGAGACTAGTTTGAGTGCGGTAGCAGCGTACGGCGGCGAGCTTTCGCTCCTGTTCTTCCAAGGTGACCGGAACCACGGTGGCAGCGGTTCGCGGAAACGAACGCCACGATAAGCAGGCACTTCTCATCCAGCTGAGCGTGGTGCGATCGGGAGCCCAGCCGATCCGGTCCCATCCAGAGGTGCGTGCGGAGTGACGGGAGGTGACCCAACGCGGCCAGCCGTACCGGTTGGCATAGGGAAGATCCGCGTAGAGGAGCACTCGGCGCGGGGTCATGTCCGCGAGGCAGCACAGGGTTGCATCCCGAACCTCCAAGTGATCCGGATGGTGCCCAAGGCCGACAGGGACAGCCACCGTGTCCGCTTCCGCCACCAGGGTCCGCAGGCAACGCACAAGTTCCGGCCCTGCCGGCTTGTTCCTGTAGGAGGAGTCCAGAAACGGGAGATGCACACCCTGAGCGCCGGCCATGGACATGGCTGACCGATCCTCTCCTCGCCGCCCTTCCAGGTACGCGGCGAGGTCAGGGGATGCGTCAGAGGGCGTCGCCGTGAAACATGTCACCACTGTGGGCGCTGGCGCATCAACGAGAAGGCTCCACACGCTCAGGACTGCATCGTCGAGATGCGGGGACACGATAAGGAGCCGGTCCCAGTTTCCTCGACCGGTCATCTGCCCGGTCCAAGGACGCCGCGGTACACCGCTCCTACCGCGTCGGCAATGCCCTCCGGGGTGAAGGCTGAGGCAGCAACCTTCGCGCGCGCAACCACAGCGGCAGCCAGCTGTGGTTCGGCAGTCACCCGTCGCAGCGCATGTTCCAAGGCGCGGACGTTCCCGGGCTCGTACAGCAGGCCCGTGACGCCGTCCTCAAGAATTTCGGCCGGACCACCAGCTCTTGCTGCAATCACTGGCACGCCGGCGAGCATGCCTTCGAGGATCACCTGGCCGAACGGTTCCGGCACCGTCGACGCGTGCACCAGGACATCCATCTTGGCGAGCTCCGCGCCCACGTCATCCCGAAAACCGAGAAACGTCGTCCGGGAGACGATCCCCAGACGGCGGACGAGCTGATGCAGGTGTTGCTCATACTCACTTTCGCCGAACATCGCACTGCCGAGGAGAATGGCCTTGGCCGCTGTGTTGGGGAAGGCCCTCGCAAAGGCCTCTAGGAAGACATGCTGGCCCTTCCAGGGCGCGAGCCTGCCAACCATGCCTATCGCGAGCTCTCCGCCCTGCCGCTTGCGCTCGCTAGTTGTAATGGATACCGGGCTGGGAATCACGGTTAGGGGTCTCCGGCTCGGCGACAAGGTAGCAGCTGTTGCTGCAGAGTTCGCGATGATGGAGTTCGGCAATCGGTCGGCGGCCGCCCGGACCAGCGCGATGGCGGGCGTGGGTAGATAGTCGGGGGCGATGCGGTCCCGCACGTGCCAGATGACCGGTATGCCCGCGGCTCGAGCGGCGACGCCGCCGTAGAGACATGACTTCAATGAGTTGGCATGGACCATGTCTGGGCGCAGTTCGCGGAGCCGACGGTGCAGCTTGCGCACGTAGTTCGCCGTCGCCCAGGTGCTGGACGCGACGCTCCAATGGCCTCGGAAAGCATCCCGTGGGAGCGCGCGCGAACGCTCAGGCATCCGGAGCACCTCCACTGTTGCTCCGGCAGATCGAAGGCGCCCGGCAAGCGGGCCGTCCTCAGCCAGGATGATGTGCCGGTCAACATCAGGGAGGTACGCTAGGAGCCGCGCTAGGGCTAGTTCGCCGCCCGAGAGTTGGGCGCAGTGGTCGAGATAAACCACTGAAAGACGCTGCGTCTGGCCGAGCCCCGCAACGGCTCTGTAGAGTTCATCGTGCCGGCCAGCGACGGCGGACCAGTCGAACCCTTTGGCATAGTTGCGGCATCGAACCGCAGTGGGCAGTGGGTGGGAACGGTTGAGGACCGCAAGCAACCGACTCGCGAGCGCAGGTGCATCGCCTGGTGGAACGACCGAGTCGGCTGCGAGCGGCCGGACAACCTCGGGCAGGCCACCCACGTCGGTCGCGATCACCGGAGTGCCGCAAGCCAGCGATTCGAGCGCGGTAAGCCCGAAGCCCTCGAGAGTCGCACTCGGAATGATTGTGACGTCAGCTGCCGAATAGTAGGCGGGCAAGTCCGCGTCGGAAATGCGTCCGACGAAATTGACGGTGGACTCTATTCCCAATTCCCTCGTTGCAGTCTCCAGATCCGATCTTGACGGACCCTCTCCCACGACGACTAGTCGCGCTTTCGTCACCGCAGCGCCGAGCATGGCCCATGACCGCAGCAACGTGTCGAGCCCCATTCTCGGCACAAGTCGCCGTACCGCAAGCACGACGGTCTGGTGCGGAAGGAGCCCCAACCCGGTCCGCAAAGCCTTGGTGTCCTCCCGTGGGTGGAAATGCTGGGTGTCCACTCCGGGCGCCAGCACGTGGACACGCCACGGAGCGGCCCCGTACTCGTCGATGAGCAGCTTTCGAAAGGATTGGGATAGAACAACCAAGGCTGCTGCACGTCGATAGACGGCTATCTCGATACGACGCTTGATGGCGACGCGAAGGCCTTGTTGCCCACTCGCCCGGCTCTCCGCGGCCCACGGTCCGTGAAAGTGGACGACGAGCGGCTTGCCGCGCAAGCGTCCGGTGGCGAGCGGGATCAGCGCGTTCATCACGAAATGGACGTCGATCACATCTGCGGAGCGACCTGCCCGGGTGATAGCGCGGGTGGTAGACATAAGCCTTCGCGCGAGCGGCTCATTGATCCCCGGAAGCTCTGACGCGCCCGGCAGGTCCCGAGGCGGCCTCCCGAGCGCCACCGCCCGTACGTCGAGGCCTTCGGCCTGCAGGGCGGCGACCAAGTCCGCGAAATATCTGTTGAGGCCACCCGGTCGCGTGGCGAACCACTCCAATCCGACGAGGAGGACCGTCGGCCTCCCCGGCCGGGAAGTGGAATCAAGAGATCTCGCCACTACGCCTCAGACCGCTGTGCTGTCACTTGGTTCCGCCCGGCCGATATGGTGACCCGGTCGAGCCATCCCAACAGCAGCCAAGGTAGCCATGCCACGGCGTACTGACCACCATTGAGCCACTGGAAGGCGGTAGCCGTCAGGATAGCCAAGACTATGGCGCCCAGCACATGGCGCTCACTTGCGAGCCGGTAGGCGCGTCGGAAGCCCATCAACAGGACAGCGATGTATGCCGCGGCGCCTGGGAAACCGAGGGCGACCGAGACGTTGGAGAGGTCGGATTCGGTGTCCTGGGATGTGCCGCCGAATTTCTCACCCGCCGAAGTGACGGCGCCAGTGCCGACGCCAAGCGGATGCTGCAGAGGCGACCGAAGCCCTCCCACGATCAGTTTGAGGTGCGTATCTGCGGTTGAATCCTTGGACTCTAAGGGGTTGGCCAGACCGGACACCTGGTGCTGCACGAGCGTCGAAGCCGCTCCAGAACCGGAGGTGGCAGGCGCAGTTTTGGCGACCAGGAGCGGCACCGCTATCAAGGCGCCCACGCTCAGTACAAGGGTCAACATCGGGCGTAGCCGAAGGCGGGCCCCCACGACCACCAGGACGGCGAGGAGGAGTTGAAGAATAGCCGTCCGTACCGATTCCAGGAGCAGCGCACCCAGAAGGATCACCAGCGCCGGGAATAGGACAGGTGCACGAAGGAAGCGACGCCCGAAGACGCAGGCCGCCGCGGCCAGTGCGCACATGAAGGCTAACTCCGAGGCCGCGGAGTAGCTGGCGAAGGGCCTAACGGTGCCGTTGACGTTGAGCGCGGCGTACCCGTGCTCCGTTATCCACGTCTGGTCCCAACTGGGGAAGCCGTGCAGCACCTGTAGTACGCCATAGCAAGCGGTTAATGTGGCCACGAGTACGGTCATCCGCAATACGCGCTCGACCGTTTGGTCACTGCTGACCCGACCTATCCAGAACGCCAACTGAGGGCCCAGCACGAAAATCAGTCCGGAGATCCCCGCGGTCAAGGAGTCCCCGGGATTGAGCGAGCCGGCGACCGTGAAAGCGGAGAGGCAGAAGACGGCCACCGCCAGGCTCGTCCGTGGAGAGGTGTCGTCTCTGACCGCCCGCAGTGTGAGCAGTCCAAGCGCGACCGGCACGAGCAGCACCAAGGGATCCACTGTCGTGTAAGGGACGAGCTCAGATACCAATCTCCTGAACAGGCCGAGGAGTGGCAAGGATGCAGCGAGCCCCACGAGAAGCCGTACTGGCTGGACCTCTGCCTGCAGGGCGACAACGGCAAGCAGCGCCAACGCGATGAGCAGCCGCGCATTTGCACCATGTGTGAGCGTGAGGGAGACGCCCGTTCCCGTCACGCCTGCGAGGACCGGAAACGTGTATTGGTGACCCCACCCCAGATGTCCCCCGCGCTCCTGCCACGATCGGACGCGACCGTCAGCTACGGCTCGCATGACCCGCCGCCCTCGCTTGATCGACGGCGCTGTAGCAATCGAGCACGGATTCCACAGACCGCTGCCACGTCCAGGGCAGGGACCGCTCCCGTACTTGACGGCCGAGACTCCTGCGCTTCTCGGCATCACTGGCCAGCGTGACAACGGCCGCCGCGACCGCAACTGCGGTCCGCTCGACGATGATGCCGCCTTCGTTGTCGCCGACCAGATCACCCAAGCCATGCACTGGGGTGCAGACGATGGGCAGACCCGCGGCGGCAGCCTCGTGCCCCACGATGGAGAATGTCTCGTAGAGCGACGGCAGCACGAAGATGTCCGCTGACCGATAGAACGGTCCGACGTCCCGCTGACTGCCGAAGAACCGGACATCCGTCCTCGCCGACACTCGCTTGCCAGGTCGGAGGACCGTCAAGTCCCCCGCTCCGACGACCCAGAGAAGGAGTGCGCCGCCAATACGGGACTTCGATAGGTCCAAGGCGTCGAGCACGATCTGCAGTCCCTTGTGACCCCAGTTCCCACCGACGAAGAGCAAGACAACGTCATCGGGACCTACGCCATGATTCGCTCGGAAGAGACTCCGCTCGTCCTCGTCTGTGGCGCGGTCGAGTGGGTCCACGCCGTTGGGTGTGACACATACGTCCACGCCCGGGAACTCACGACTGGTTTCACACGCGAGACCTTGAGATACGGCCGCGAGGCAACGCACCCTCCCAGGCCTATAGGTCCAATTTTCGGCGGCCAGTGCAAGGATCCGGGAAAAACCGGTATTCACCCGCCGCGCCCAAGGCAACTCGACGGGGGCGAGGCGGCCCACCATCGCGCGGAAACTAGCGTGACAGAAGTGCACCGAAGCGACGTCGACCCGATTGGGGACTAACGCCCCGCAGGAGTGACGCACGTCGACGTGCAGCCGCCGAACGACAAGACCGCCGAGGAGCCAGAACGACAGGAACTTGATCGGAAAGGGACGATCGACCCCCGGAACCCGGTGCCACACGACAAGGGGTCGGAGGTCGGCGCTGAGAGTGCGCGAGACCACGACGAAGTCGATCGTGTCGGCCGCGCGGCGAATCAGCTCACTGAAGGCACGCTCCATGCCGCCGCCCTCGTGCACGTCATGAGCGACGATCGCTACACGCCGGCGGCCGGTTGTCCTGTCGAGCGCGGGGATCAGGCCGCGCCCCAGGAATGCTGAGGCCAGAGCTGAGCACTGCCCGAGCAGTGACGGGAAGACTTGACGGGCCACGGTTTGCTCTCGGCGGACAAGAGCCACAAGGCCACGAAGCATCCCCGGAGCCTTGCCGTCCCCGATCATCAGTCCATAGCAGGCTCGCCGCCACCACAGGCGACGATTCCCCCACAGCATGGCGGCCACGAGATTGTAGGAAGAATCGAACTGCTCCCGCCATCTTCCCCGTTCGCGTCCATCGCCGAGCGGACGGGCTTCTGGGAAGTGGTCGACGACGATCTCGGGGTCGTAGCGGATCTGCCAATTCCGCAGACGTGCCCACGTACACAGCGCGAGCTCGGAGTGCGGCTGTGTACCACGTCCCCGAAGCCCGCTCGGCAGGACGAACGCCTCTCGCCGCGCCGACAGGTTCACCCCCTTCAGGACGTCGACGTTGCGCACGCGGCCGGTCCCGCGATGGTGGTTGCCGACCAGTCGGCCCCAGCGGGTGACGATCCCCACCTCTTCAATGAGGGCTTCGGATCGCGGCGGATGCAGCATGTCCCGGCCGCCGACCAAGCCGACATCCTCGCGGTCATACCGGCTCAGCAGTCGCGCCAGCCAATCCGGTCTGGGCACGGCGTCGTCGTCGGTGAACGCCACGACGCGTCCTTTGCTGGCAAGGAATCCGGCCTGGAGCGCTGCCACGAGGCCGGCTTCTTGGACGGTGACCACCTCGGCGAAGGACTCGCGCTGGACGAGCGCGATGGTTTCCCGGTCGTCCGCCCGGCAGACGATGAGGATCTCGAGGGGGGGTGAAGTCTGTACAGCCAGGCCGCGGAGGCATCTGGCCAGAGAGTCGGGGCGACGGTAGCTGGGCACCACCACGCTGATCGTGAGGTGCGGATGCCCGTCACGGGTAGGAGTGTCAGGAACAGTGGTCATGACGGCCCGACCGTGGATGCGACGACGTCGGGGCTCCGTCCCGTTGGGTTGGGGGATTGCGGCTTGCTGATCGGCCGCAACTTGCCGATGCCGATGTGGGCGACGAAAGCCAGCAGAAGGTAGGAAACCGTCGATGTAACAGCTGCACCGACGGCGCCGAAACGGGGCAGCAGAGTGGGGAGCAGCGCCGCAGTCGCCACGACGCCAGCAAGCTGGGCCAGGTTCGACAGGACCGGCCGCCGCATCCCCACCGTGCCGGAGAGGAGCAAGTTGCCGTACGCACGCCCGACGTAGCCTGGAATGAGGATCCATACCAGGTGCACCGAGTCCTGAAAGCCAGGCCCCATCAGGGCGGGAATGACGAACGGAGCTGCGAGGAGAAGCGCCACGCCCCCGAAAAGACTCCACCGCATGTAGTAGGAGGCCTCGCGGCGGATGACTTGGATGTGGTCAGCCATGTCTTCGTTGTCTTGCGTCGATCGCAGCCGGGCCACCGCAGGTGCAAGCAGGGAAGCGCCAGTGTCCGCCGCCAGCATCACGGGCAACATCACGTTGTTGGCGGTGCTGTAGAGACCGACCTGCGCGGCTGGCAAGAACGCCGCCATGACGAGCACGTCCAGCCGGAGGTTGGCCATGGCCAGCAAGGTCGAAGAGTGCAGTTGGCAGCCAAACCAGATGTCCTTACGAAGCTGCGGCATGTTCATCCGGAGCCGTGCCCACGGGAGGCCGAACATCGAGATGACAAGCGCGACGAGGCTGCCCGCCACGATGATCGCAATGGCGCGACTCGCCGTCAGTGATCCGGTGAGATAGAGGGTCACCATTCCGACGAGAGTGACGACGGCGTTACTGACCCGGCTCAGGTTGTACCAGGACACCCGACCGAGTCCAAGATTGATCGAGGACGTGAACTCGCCGAGCAGGGCCGGCGCAATACTGGCCATGGTCCATACGACCAGGGGAGCCGAATTCCCCTCCAGATGACCGAGGACCCGCGGCATCCAGAGCGCGGCCAATGCCGAAATCGGAATTCCTACTGCAACCGTGTAACCGAGGGCATGACCCACTACAGCGTGCAGCTCCCCTTGGCGCTCCTCGGAGGGAGTCTCGGACATGCGGACCGCAAATGCGCGATCGATACCGAGAGCAGTTACCCAGACCAGAATCTGTTGCCACGCAGTGATTCCCACGACAAGGCCCTTGCCGTCAGGCCCCAGCGCTCGCGCCGAGATGATTCCCGCGAGCGCCAGCGAGACTTGCGAGGCGAGCGCAGCGGCACCGGTCGATAGGACAGGCCCAGCCTTCAACAGGCGGCCGGTTCGCGCAGGCGTGGCGCCAATCGACTGAGGCTGTGCCTTGCGACGCCAGGCAGGCCACGGCCTTAGGACGCGTGGCACCACTGCCTCCCCAAGTGACCGATCACGGTGCCGCGCGAGGAGCACCCTGAAAAATGTAACGAATGGGACCTCTCCGTGTCTTCCCTTTCCGCGAAGCGCAACCATCTGGCCCCACCGCTTAGAGCGCTTAGACGGCGGGCAGAGCATCCAAGCGATCAGCCACTCGGACGGTAAGCAGACGTGATGATCCCCGTGGACGAATAGAATCCTACCTGATCGCGGGCGATAGCAATCTTGATCGCACCGCTCTGTTTTCACGCTTGGCATAGCGGCTCTTCGAACTTGGGGGGGAAGTGACACCCTCAGCAGGCGGTGGCCCGGCGTTGTTGCCGGGTGCAGGCGAAGCGTACCCGGCGGCGTTGGTTGTTGAGGTTGCGGAGCCGTGGGCGGTCCGGGCCGCGGTCTTGACCGTGCGGTTCGTGGCCTCGGTTCCGGCGTTGGTGACGCCGGTCTGCAGGAACCCGAGCACGTCCGGCCACCAGGCTTCGATGGTGGCGGCGAGCCGTTCGAGTTCGGGCATGTCGGAGCGGGCGCACCAGTCGTTGAAGCGGTGCAGCCGGTGGGCGACGTCGTGGCGCTGGCCGGTGCGGGCGGTGGCGAGCAGCGCGCGCAGTTCCTCCTGGCGATCCAGGCGGTGAGGATCTGCCCGCTCGGGTCGCCGTCGAGAAGACCGTTCCACATCGTGGTGAACTGTTTCTCGCTGAGCCGTTCCCGGCCGCGCAGCAGCCGGCGGCGGGCGGCCCACGCCGGGTCGGTCTTTCGCCCCCGCCGGCCGTGGGTGTCCCAGGTGACGCGGCGGCGGACGTCGGTCAGCGCCTGGTTCGCCAGGCGCACCAGGTGGAAGTGGTCGGCCACGATCAGGGCGTTGGGCAGCGCCTCGCGCACGGCGGCCCGATACGACGCGCAGGGGTCCATCGCCACGATCGCCACGGCGTCCTTCCACTGCTGCCCTCGCGCGTCGAGCCAGGCCACCACCGCGGCGCTGGTGCGCCCGGCGGTCTGGCCCAGCAGGCCGCCGGCGCAGGCCAGATCGACGAAGTTGGTCTCGAAGCGTTCGGTCAACCGCCACTTTCCGGTGCTCGGGTCCTGCACCCACACCGGCCGGCCGCGGCGGGTCTCATCGATCCCGAGCACCGCGGTCGGCGCCGGCTCGGCGATCCGCGCCTCGGCATGTGCGACCCACGCCGCGTGCCCGATCGGCCAGCTCACCAGGCCCTCGCAGGCGCCGCTGACCGCCATCCCGTCAGCCACCCGCCCGGCGACGTGGCGGCGCAACCGGCCGGTAAGTCGGGCGCCAGCCGGCACCTCCGGGATGGCCTCGGTGAACGCCTTCCGCGGGCAGCGCCGCTCCCGGGGAGAAGTACTGGGTCTTGTGCCAGCGCACCACCAACGCCGCCTCGCCGTAACGCAGATCACGCGGGCGGGTCGTGCGGCGCTGCCGCACGACCCGGTGGAGAACACCCCGCACACCGGGCAGGCCGTCGCGCTCTCCTCCTCGGTCAGCACGTGCACCGTACGCGCCCCGTCGGCGGCGCGTACGACCTCACGCACCCGCACCCCGGGCAATCCGAACAGAATCGTCGTACCGTCTGGACTCACTCCTGGCCCCTCCGCTGTCGGGCTCGTGAACACCGCCAGCGTCGAGGGGCCACGGGCTGACAGCCCGCAACCCAGCGACCTACAAGATCGTGTCGTTCCCCCTCAAGTTCCAAGAGCCGGCATAGCCGGGGGCTCCCGGCATCCTGGCCATCGCCACGAAGAGCCGCGGCACAAGGGGCTGCCTGCCTTCGTGAAGGCCTGATTTCTTGATCGTTTCGAGGTTGATTCTTCTTACGGTCGGTCGTGATGTTCTCTGCAGACTCGGTGGCGGTGAGGTTGGCGGTGCCGCGGGTGAGGGTCAGGGGGTTCAGCCGGTGTCGATGGGCGGGTTCGGGGCGTGGGGGATCACAGTTTCGGTGACGTGATCGTAGGCCGGTTGTGCTTGGGGCGGTCAGCCGAATGCGGGGAGCGCCCGGATCCGGTTGAGGGCTGCGCTGAACGCGGCGAGGGGGCGGTAGGCGGCGGCGAAGCGCAACTGCAGCCGCCGGCCGTGGCGGACCAGGCGGGCGGGCACGTTGAGGAACCCCAGCCGCAGCCGCTCGCCGCGGGCCCGGCGGAACGCCCTGGGCAGCGCGAGGCTACGCAGCCACAGCCCGACGTTGTGCGCGAGGGCGGCGGCCTGCCAGTACAGCCAGTTACCGAAGAACGGCCGCACCGGGGCGTGGATCATCCCGAAGTCGTTCTTCAACGCCCGGAGGGTGTCCTCCGGGATCCCGCCCCCGAGCCGGTGATGCGCCTCGACCTCGGCCGCCGCTCATCCGGCCGGCACCCACGTTGGTGATGGTGGCGTGCAGCCGCCAGTCGTCGAGGTCATCGAAGGCGAGCTACGCACCGGCGGCCTTCGGTTGGCGGCGCACGATCAACCGCACGGTGCGGCCGAGCAGGGAGGCTGTGGCCTCGACGATCTCGCTGCCGGCGTCGGTCTCACGCCCGAGCGGCGACACCCAGGCGGTGGCCGGGTCGACGGCCAGCGCGTGGACGACGCCGAGCACGTTGGGGAAGCCCTTGGTGGTGACCATGAAGTCGGCGCGGTGGCGTTCGGTGGCGTCGAGCACCTGCTGCTGGTGGCCGGCACACTCACGCCCTTGATGCCCCACTCCTGGAGCATCCCGCTCGCCCAGCGCGCGCCGCATCCGACAAAGCTGGATGGGTACTCGCCCGCAAGGTGAATCCCGCCGGCGCCTACTCGCCGGCGATGTCAATCCGTGATCACTAGAACCCGGGGATAGTCCGTCGTTGCGATCGTGAGCCGCAAGCCCGTACTCGACCGCGCATCAACATGGACGTCCTCTACGGAATCGGCAATCGGATCGAGATAACGCACGGCGGCCCGGCGGCCGTCAAGTCCGTGCAGGTCCACGGTGTACGACAGTTGGGGCAGCGACTTCGCGATGTCATAACTCATCGTGTAAAGCGGTATCGCGAACCGGTGCAATGACACCTGGTAGGGGAGGAATGTGAACATGTCGCGGTACCACTTGGCAGCGTGGCCGCTGCCGCCAGGGAACGCCATCAGTTGCTTACCCCTTGCGGTCACGTGGACAGAGAGGTCCCTAGGACGCGCCAATTCAGTTGCACCCGAGAACATGGACACTAGATTGTGCAGCGCCATGAGCTCCGGGGTCGTGACGGTGCCTGGACTGGCCGAGTCCAGGATTCCGAAGCCCGCTGGGTCGGGATCATGCGCTTCAAACACCCACAAGCCGGCCAGTCCCTTATTGAGCCAGAATGTGAGCCCTCGTAGCAGGGCCTTTGTCCTGACCGCAGATGCAGTGGCTGCAGTGGTAATCCCCTGCTCACGGGGATTCCATCCGTCCTCGGTCTGGTAGTGCAGGAAGGATGTCGTTCCCTTTGGCCTCAACGAACGGCGCAGGGCGGGCTGGAGAAAGTTGCGAGGCAACTGCTCGGCGACAGTATCAGTGGAGAAGACCCCCTCGGGCAACGCCAGAGACAAACCTACCGGCAGATAGCGGAAGTGCGGCCTGTCGCTCGCGAATGGGTAGCTCTTGTCGACTACAAACAGCTCGGTGCCATAGGGGTGATAGGACTGGCCATCGACGGGCGGCAGGTCCGTGATCTTGGTGCGTAGGAAATTCGTATTGGAGAAGCCATTGATTACTCTTATGCCGCGCGAATAGTGCCGGATAAAATCCGTGGTGTCGGCAAGCAAACGCCACACCGATCCGGTCCGGACCCTGAGGGCCGCACCACCCAGGCAGCACCATGCCGCATCGGTATATGCATCCCAATCCAGGAACTGCGATCCGAAAGTGAGCTCATTCCATACCTCAACTTTGATGCGTCGATCGGGGAATCCGGACCGCCTCGCGAGGTCGATCGCCAAGCCCACGTAACGTTTCCAGCCGGTGATTGTCTTGTCGTATGCGGCGGCGCCTGGGGCCCCGAAGGGCTGGAAGGTTAGAGTGTCCACGTGCACAAGCGTGCCCCGCTTCAAAGACTCGGTCAGCGGCTTGTACAGGGTGACAACGTTGCCGCGGACTTGCCGGAACAGGTTTCCGGCCATGACATTCGTCGTGGTGAGCCCGGAGTGGTCACTCGCCATACCGCTCGTGCTGGACAGCCAGAGTTTCCGGGCGCCGCGTGCCGCCTCCCGTGCAACCGTCACGGTGCTCGAAGAGTGCGGCGCAGGCTCTCCACCATTTGCGTTGAGCAGGATGAGCGGGTCGATGCCGTTTCTCTTCATCGCTCTCAGCGCTCCGAGATAGCTTTGCTGCTTTTCGGGTCTAAACGCGGTCCCGTGCGCGTTCAGACTTCCAAAACCTATTTCCAGGCGAGCGCCCCGGAAGCCGGCCGCCGACAGGCGCTGTGCGACCGCCGCGTCAAGAGCAGGTTCAACCTCTTGCCAATTGATGCCGATGCCGTTCAGGAACGTCGTGGCAGGAACTGTCTCCAGATAGCCACGCCACGGCTGCACGGAGAATGACAGTTCGTCGGTTGATCCTCCAAGAAACTTGCCGTCAATGTATGGCGCTACGGGATACCCCGGGGCGCGGGACAACGGCAAGATGACCAGCGCAACGAGAAAGGCTAGCAGTCCCATGACCGTCAGGCACCGCACTCTGCCGAGTATCGTTGGGTGGCGTGGCGCTGCCGAGGACGGAAAGCAGTCGCGGCGGAGTTCCGTGAAGACGCTTTTCGTCACGACGAATCCTTGATCGGCACAGGGTGGGCAATACCAATCTGGGGTGGGGCCATCCGTGGGGCTGCAGCGGGAGCACTCTACCAGCGTAAACCCACTAGATTTCGTTAGTCTAGTCTTCCATGACTATCTCTTGAAGCCTCGCCATGAAGGCTTCCCCGGAGAACAAGGCGGCGTGGGCGCAGAGCACCGCCGGATCGAGATCGGCTCGAAGAAGCTGCAATACCACTTTGCGAATCTCCGTAGGCCTAGGGGAGTCAAAGAACATCCCCGTGACACCGGGGATCACCGTCTCCAGATAGCCGCCCCAACGCAGCACTGCTGCAGGCTTACCGAAGCCTGCAGCCTCTAACGGCGTGAGGCCGAAGTCCTCGTACGACGCCGCCACGAGGGCCTGGCTATTCGCGTAGAGCCACCGCAACTGCTCGTCGGAAACCGTACCCACGAACTCGACGTTGTCCGGCTTAATGCGGCGCAGTTCCTCCTCCAGACGCCCAGTGCCGACCACGACTAGCCTTTGCTTCGGCAGCCCGCGGAACGCTTCGCAGATGGCCCCTATGTTCTTGTAGCCCATGAGTCGGCTGACCGACAGGTGAAACCCGGGTTCGACGCCCGGAACCGGTGTGGCGGGCCCCGGATGGACCGCGGGGGGTGGCAACAACACCTCCGCTTCGACTCCGTAGGCGTTCCAAACCCGGTCTCGCACCGTGTGCGAATTGACGACGTAACGGTGTGCGCTGACGGCGGCCCGGCGGTCCCATTTAGAGAGAGCCATGAATGCCATGTCCAGCCCGAACCGCGCCATCCTGTTCCGGCCTGCGAGGTAACGCTGCGATTGGTAGACCCAACGAGCCGGCGTGTGGCAGTAAACGATCTTCCGCCCCGTGCTGCGCGCGCCGTGAGCCCACCCGCTCGAGCTACACAGCATGACGTCGGCGTCAACCTTGAGGTGCGAGAACGACGGTGCCAGCAGTGGAGAGGCGAGCCGGTGATTGTGCTCGAAGAGCGATACCCGGCCCATCGCGAGCGTGCGGATGGTCTGGTCGCGGAACTCCGGATAACTTGTCGCCGCATTGTAGATGGACGTCACAAGATCGGCACCCGGAAATGCCCGAAGCATGTAGAGGACTACGCGCTCGGCACCGCCACGCTGGGTGACGTAATCATGCACAACCGTTACCTTCCTGCTGCCCGTCGTGACGGGCGCAGGCAACCGTGGGGCATTGACCAGGGGTTGCACAGTCGGCGCGAACGGCTGCCGAGCCACTAGCACCCTGCTCGTCGACAACCTCCCGTTAACGGGTCTGGAAACCGTGGCGTCGGGCAAGATCGTGCCCCCCGGAGCTGGCCTGCTTCCGTCCTGGCAGGCGGAGATGTCACAGTATGCCATATCCGAGAGTATTAGGGAGATTTGTCTTGTCTGGTCCCCAGCGGATCCCAATGAGAGGAGCCGGGCCTTCTCTGGGAGGCTCAGCCGCAGCAGCGGCCGGCGGGTCAGCACTCACGGAACCTGGCTCCTTCGAAGTAGCTGTTCAGGTGGGTGCGGCGACTGGTGGTAGCCAGGCGCCGGTGGTGAACAGCTGATGCAATACGTCGAGGCTGTCTTTGCCCCACTTGTGTGCGGTGGACAGGTAGGACTGCACGACGGCGAAGTCGGCGAGGCCCTGGAGAGTTCGCCAGCAGCCGCCGGAGGCGCGTTGTTGGACCTTGACCGGGAGGCAGTCCCGCTCGGCCTGGTTGTTGGTCAGCGGCACGGCGAGGTCGGTGGCGAAGCGAAGAATCATGTGTTCGTGGCTGCGGAACCGACCCGCCAACGTCAGCGCTTCGCGGGCGAGCGCCCCGTTTCGCCCGTCGTTGTCGGCGATGCCTTTGGCGCTCGCACCCCGGTAGTGGTTGACGATGGTGGCGAGCCTGCTCGGCTTGATCGCGGTCAGCCCGGCGTCGCGGGCGGCCTGGGCGGCGGCGTTGGCCTCGAGCAGGGTGCCGGCCAGCGCCTTGGCCCACGGCTGTCGTTCCGGGCCGGCGTCGTAGACGGCGTGCAGGTCGCGCAGCGAGTGCGCGCCGCACCAGGCGTGCGCCGCGTCGATGGGGTGGGTGTAGCCGGCGTAGCCCCGTCCCGGACGAGCACGCCGGTATAGCCGGGCAGCACACCGCCGCCGTCGATGCTGGTGGCGGAGCGGTCCCCGACGTGGCAGGCGGTGAGGAACTCGGTGCAGGCCACATGGACGTAGCTGAGCTTGCCGGCCGGGGGTTTCATCGACGTGCAACACCCCGACGGTGCGCAGCAGCCCCCGCACCCGGGGCAGGAACGCCTCCAGCAGCCGGGCGGCCTGCGCCCGCTGGGCGAGCAGCCAGCCGGTCGAGGGCGCCACCCCCCGGTCAGGGTGGCCAGACCCCGCCGTGCGGGCCACCGGCAGGTACTGTCCGGCGCCGAGGTAGACGGCGAGCGCGGCGGTCCGCGGACCGTAGCTGACCGGGGCGAGCGCCCCGGCCGGGGCCGACCCGGCGACCCGGGCGCCGCAGCCGCAGCGGCGGGTGAGGATGCGGTACTCGGTCACGTGTGGGCGTACCGGCGCAGGTGGCGGGTCGAACACCTGCCGGCGGGCCACCGAGGCCACCGGCGCGTCGACGAGCGAACGGCCGCAGCCCGGGCAGTTGACCAGCTCGCAGACCACCACCTCGTCCGGGTCATCGACCTGGCGCAGCGCCGCCCCCGGCGCCCCGGGCTGTTTACCGGGCTTGCGGCCCGAGGACCCGCGCAGCCCGCGCTTCGGCTTCTTCCTATACGGCGGATCCGACGACGGCGGCCTTGAGGAGTTCGACGAGTCACGGCCCAACCGGGCGGACAGCTCGGCCACCTTCTCGACCAGCTCGACGATCCGCGTGTGCTGCTCGGCCACCTTCTCGACCAGCGCGACGATCTCCACGTCTCGCCGAGCCAGCTCGGCCAACAACTGCTCGCGGCTCGCACCGGACAGGTCCACACCACACCCCGAGGTCTGCGGAGGAAGGCGCAGACTGCGACGGCACCACCGACGACGGCGCCGACCGAAACGGTCATCCACTCCGCCCCGAAGGGCAAGGCGACACGCCGATCAAGCCGGAAGAACTTGAACAGCTACCCTTCGAAGGCCTATTGACAGACCGTGCGCCCGCCGGTTCGCCGGTGACTGAACTGCTGATGGGATGTCGTGCCCGCCTCGGCGTGAGCACTTGATCATTGGGTTGCAGAGCTCTCCGGTGCTGTGATCTTGTCGGCCGGACACGAAGGAGTTTCTGCGGATGCTGTTCATCGGAGACGACTGGGCTGAGGACCACCACGACATTGAGATCGAGGACGAGAACGGTCGCCGATTGATCCGGGCCCGGCTGCCGGAGGGCCTCGAGGGCATTACGCGGCTCCATGCGCTGGTGGCCGAGTTTGCGCCGGCAGTGTGGGCGGGCTTGCCGGCCGAGCAGGCTGCCGGGCAGGTTGTCGTCGGGATCGAGACCGACCGGGGCTCCGGGGTGACCGCGCTGCGGACCGCTGGCTACGTGGTGTAGCGATCAACCCGATGTCTGCAGCGCGCTACCGCGAGCGACATGCCACTTCAGGCGCGAAGAGCGACGCCGCGGACGCGCATGTGTTGGCCGAGATCGTGCGCCTCGATCGTGACCACCACCAACCGATCGCCGGGGACAGCGAGCTGGTCGACGCGGTGAAGCTACTGGCCCGCGCACACCAGAACGCAATCTGGGAACGCACGCGTCACGTCCTGCGGCTGCGGTCCACGCTGCGTGAGTTCTTCCCTGCTGCGCTTCAAGACTTCGACGACCTGGCGGCCGCTGACGCACTGACTCTTGTTCGAGCGCGCGCCGAGCCCGACACTGGCGGCGAAGCTGACCCGCGGCCAACTGGTCGCCGTGGTGCGTGCGGCGCGGCGCCACCACGTCGAGGCAAAGGCCGTGACGTTGCAGCAGGTTCTGCGGGCCCCGGCGTTGCGACAGCCGCCGGTGCTGGACAACGCCTACGCCACGATCGTCGCCGGCCAGGCGCGGATCATCGCCGCCCTCAACACCCAGATCAGCGGGCTGGCCGAGGTGATGGGCGAGCATTTTGGCCAGCACCCGGCCGCTGAGATCTACCTCAGCCAGCCGGGCCTGGGGACGGTGCTGGCATCCCGCGTGATGGGCGAGTTCGGCGACGACACCACCCGATTCGCCGACTCCCGCGCACGCAAGAACTACTCCGGGCAGAGCCCGATCACCCGGGCATCGGGCCGCAAGACGGTGGTGCTGGCCCGGTACGCGACCAACCGCCGGCTGGGAGCGGCACTGCACATGCAGGCCTACGCCGCCCCAACCGGATCACCTGGCGCGCGGGCCTACTACGACCAGCTACGCGGCCGCAACATCCGCCACCACGCGGCGCTGCGCCAGCTCGCGAACCGGCTCGTCGGCATCCTGCACGGCTGCCTCAAGACCGCCGCCCTCTACGACGAGGACACCGCCTGGCAACACCGCCGAACCCACACCAACCGCCGACCTCGCCGCTTGACAAATCTCGGCATGGGATGTCTGTCAAACGGCATGGGTGATCGCGCTAGCCTTCGCGTGTAGCCCTTGCCGGTGGTGACTGGGAGCTGATGCGTGAACGGAACCAGGAGTGCCGGACCCCCGTGTCGACTGTGCTCGGATGAGCTCCTCGCGACCTTCGTCGACCTCGGGATGTCCCCGCCTTGCGAGAGCTTCCTCGAGGAGCAGGAACTTTCTCGACCGGAGACCACGTACCCGCTGCGGGTCTGGGTGTGCTCTCGGTGCCTGCTCGTGCAGCTACCCGCCCACCTGCCCGGTGTGGCGATCTTCAGCGACTACGCGTACTTCTCGTCCTATTCGGACTCATGGCTACGGCACGCGCGGCGCTTCGTCGGCACCGCCAGCGAGCGCCTCCAGCTTGGACCGAACAGCCTCTTGGTGGAGGTGGCGAGTAACGACGGGTACCTGCTTCGGCATGCCGTCGAGTTGGGCATCCCCGTGGTGGGTATCGAGCCGGCGGCCAATGTGGCGCGGGCCGCAGAGGCCGTCGGTGTGCGCACGGTCGTGCGTTTTCTGGGGCGGGAGAGCGGCCGCGAGATCGCCGCCGAGTACGGTCCTGCGGACCTCGTCGTCGCCAACAACGTGCTTGCCCACGTGCCGGACCTCTTGGACTTCGTGGCCGGGCTGCGGGCGTTGGTTTCGGAGCACGGTTACGTCAGTATCGAGGTACCACATCTGTTAAGGCTGATTCAAGGCCGACAGTTCGACACGATTTATCATGAGCACTACTCCTACTATTCGTTGCTCACGGCCTCACGCGCGCTGGCCACAGGTGGGTTGACCGTGGTCTCGGTGGAGGAGCTGCCGACGCACGGCGGTTCCCTGCGAATCTGGGCGCAACCGATAGAGACGGCGACACTTGCGGGTGAGTCCGTTTCCAAGGTGCTTGCGGAGGAAGCCGCGGCCGGCCTGCATGATCTCCGCGGCCACGCCGGTTTCTCGACGTCCGTGCTTCAGGTGAAGCGTGATTTGCTGGACTTCCTCATCCAGATCAGTAGGGCTGGCCAGTCGGTGGCTGGTTACGGTGCCCCCGGAAAGGGCAACACTCTGCTGAATCACTGTGGTATTCGATCTGACCTACTGTCCTTCACGGTCGATCGCAACGTGCACAAGCAGGGACGTTTCCTACCCGGCACGCATATTCCGGTGCTGGCACCTGAGGCGATCGCACAGGCGAAGCCTGATTACATATTGATTCTGCCGTGGAACCTTCGCAAGGAGGTGGCTGCACAACTCTCCTACGTTCGGCAGTGGGGCGGTCGACTTGTCGTGCCGATTCCGTCGCTGGAGGTCTTCTGATCTTCTGATGTCTCCGGACTTCAGACTTGCGTTGCGGCGGTGAGCAGCGCACGCTCAGCTGCCTCCACGCCGCTAAGGAAGGACTCGTCCGTCCAAGAATGGTCCCAACGACCATAGCGGCCACAGTAGGAGATTCCGCGAGAGTCCAGGAACTCGTGGATTGATCGAACCGCGTCCGCCCGGTCGAGGTCGTAGATCACATTGGCATAAGGGACCAGCCGCACGTCGCGACATAATAAACGATCTTGGCTCCGCAGCAGTCCAACCCCGCGAAGGTCCGCGACCACGCGGTCTGCAACAGATTCGAGCGGCTCCTGGAGCGGACGGTACTTGCTAGAATAGTAAACCTCGGCCTGGATGCTGCTCGTCCCCTCCGGAGCGCAGGAGTCGGCGAAATTGCTGGGAAAGCTCAGCCGCGCGAACGACACATCCCGGTCGTAGAAGTAGCTGAAGTGTGCGTCCGACACACCGGGGCGGTCTATGCCGAGGCTCACCAACACTACGGACGTGAAACCGAGCCGCCGAGTAGCCTCCCGCACCTGTTCCCGCACGCCGTCTATGCGCGGCACGAGCTCCGGCAACGGCAGGGAGGACACGAGCACGTCGTAGTCCTGCACGCTGCCGTTCCCAAATCGCAACTGACGAGCAATGGGATCCACACCTTCAAGTCGGTGTTCCAGCCGAGGCTGGGCGGCCCTCAGTAGCGGCTTGAGATAGGAGACAAAGCCGCCCTGTTTCGGATAACGGAACTCAGAAACGTAGTGCACGCCACGAACCGGTTCCCCAAAGGCGCCCCGCAACAACTCTTCGAGGGTCGGCCGGTACATCCTTGGGCCTAGCCACTCCGTGGTCATATTCGACGGATCAGTCGTGTGGTACTTGCGGTTATATTCCATGGGGAAAGTGTCTGCAAACGTCCGGCCATAGGACGCCCGCAGCCATTCATCGTAGCGGTCAAGGACACCTGGGGGGTCCGGCTGCCGGGCGAAGTCGGCGATAATATCGACCAGCAAGTCGACTGGCAGCCCAGAAAGGTGGCATTGGGCGGGATGCTCCAGCCAATGTCCCCTCCAGCAGTTGTTGATGCGCGCCGTCCGCGTCTCGAACTGGCCGCCGACGGCCTCCTCGAAGAGCCCGCGGATCCGGTCCGAACGGGTAAACGAAACATGCGGTCCTTCATCGAAGACGAAGTCACCAAGAAGGAACGTCTTGGTGTGGCCGCCTGGCTCGCTGGCTCCGTCGAAGACGAGCGGAGCCACGCCGGCGTCACGAAGCGCCGAGACCGCGCCGAGCCCAGCCATTCCCGTCCCAAGCACGACCACGCGGTCGACCGAGCTCATGGTGCCTCCAGCGGTCGGGGGATTGACTCCAGGTCGCGCGGCGACCGGGATCAAGCTTGTGAGTATCCCCATTTTGTCATAATCCGTCCTGGACAGCGTTACAGTAGTGCTGGCAGGTACGCCCCCCTGGGGATGCTAGCCCGGCTGGCACCGGGGGGAAGGATCACTATGAAGGTCGTCTTGTTCTGTGGCGGCTTCGGGCTTCGCATCCGCGATAACCCGGAGGGATTGCCCAAGCCCATGGTGCCCGTCGGTCCGCGGCCGATCCTCTGGCATGGAATGCGATACTACGCCCACTTCGGTTTCGATGACTTTGTGCTGTGCCTTGGCTACCGGGCCGACCTCATCAAGCAGTACTTCCTACGGTATGACGAGGCCCTTTCCAATGACTTCGTGCTGACCGGCGCCAACCGGTCTGTGGAACTGCTGAGTACTGACGCTACCTCGTGGCGGATGACCTTCATCGACACCGGGCTGCAATCCACTATCGGTGGACGGCTCCTCCGAGTCCGTCAACACGTCGAGCACGAGGAAATGTTCTTGGCGAACTACGCTGACGTGCTCGGCGACGCCGCTATGGATGAGCTCGTGGACAAGTTCCGCAAGACGAACGCTGTCGCGGCTTTTCTGGCGGTACGGCCTAATTCGACATTCCATGTGATCGAGGCCGATCACACCGGGCTGGTCACCGGTCTCACGAACCTGCAGCACGGCAGTCTCTGGATGAACGGTGGCTTCTTCATCATGCGTCCAGAAATCTTCGACTACCTGCGAGAAGGCGACGAACTGGTTGGCACGGCCTTCGAGCGGCTCATCCGGGCCGGGCGCCTAATGACCTTCCGTCACGAGGGTTTCTGGGCGCCCATGGATACGTTGAAAGACCTACAGATCTTGGAGTCCTTGCACGAGACCGGTGGATCTCCATGGGAGCTCTGGCGCACCGCCGGCCGAATGAAGACCCCCGATGGTGTGGCCAAGGTCAGGGCACCCTGAATTCGCTTCTAGGCTTTCCGACACATCCGATGTCAGTCCTTGCCGTCGGTGCTCACCCCGACGACATTGAGATCGGCTGTGGCGGCACACTGTTGCGGCTGGTCCAGGCAGGACAGGTGAGTCGCCTAACTTGGTGCGTGATGTCCGGGTCCGGCGTCCGGCGCCAGGAGGCGAAGGCCGGCGCCGCCCGGATACTCCAGCATGTGGCAGAGAATCGGATCGTCCAGCTCACCTTTCCCGACGGCTATCTTCCAGGTTGCGCTGCAGATGTTAAGCAAGCCTTCGAGGGACTCAAGTCGGCTGAGCCCGACCTCGTTCTCGTCCCCCGCCGGGCGGATGCCCATCAGGACCACCGTCTGCTGGGAGAATTGGCCTGGCAGACTTTTCGTCAACACTTGATATGGGAATACGAGATCCCGAAATACGAGGGTGACCTCGGCAGTCCGAACCTCTTCGTCGAGTTGACCCCTGAATTGGTCACGGCCAAGGTTGGTCTGATCCTCGAGACGTTCCGCTCCCAACGCGATCGCATGTGGTTCGACGAGGATCTCTTCCGCGGGTTGTGTCGACTGCGCGGCCTGGAGTCAGGCGCGGAGACACGCGCTGCCGAAGCTTTCACGGTGGCAAAGATCCGTGTATGAGTAGGCGGCCTCAGGCGCCTCAGGTGCCCGCTAAGCGGGCAACAACTGGTGCCACCGCCTCAAGGTCACTTCCCAGAGACCAGTAACTGAAGCCGTACTCCTCTCGGTGCTGCTGAAGCCTTTCCACGCAGGCGCCCACATCACCTACGAGGACGGCGGGTGAGTCGGCAAGTCCGGGCTCAGCTTCGATCAGTGCCGAGAAAGTGGACCTGCGGCCGGGCGGTGTACGCTGGTCCCCGTTGCCCACGGAGACGTGATAAGCGCTGAACTGAAGCTCGATGTCGTCCGCCCGCCCAGCCTCTGCCGCCGCCTGCTCCACCAAGCGCACCTTGGCCCGCAATGTGTCCGAAGAGAGGCCCGCAACGGTCCCCGGCCGTATCTCCCCACCTGGCAAGGGGAGGTGAACGCCCACAATATCCGCTAGCCGCGCCGCGAGTCGCAGCATTCGAGGCCCACCCCCACCCACGAGCAAGGGCGGATGCGGCCGCTGCACCGGAACCGGCGCGCCGGGAAAATCCTGGAGCGTGTAATGCCGGCCCGCGAAGGAAGTCGTCTCGCTGGCAAAAAGCTTGCGGACAATGTTGAGCGATTCCTCGAGCCGGTCGATGCGAACCGATGGCTCGTCAAAGCTCAGTCCCAGGCAACGATAATCCTCGGCCAACCACCCGGCGCCGACCCCCAGCTCAAGCCGTCCCCCTGAGAGGACGTCAATAGTTGCTGCCGAACGGTGGAGCAGGGCAGGATGACGGTAGTCGTTACCTAGAACAAGCGTCAGTAGACGAAGCCTGGACGTCGTCATCGCTGCTGCCGCCAGAGTCGTGAGCGGGTCCATCGACCATCCCCGAACGAAGTGGTCCGAGATCGACAGAGTGCCGAAGCCCATATCCTCAACTCGTCGGAGGGCCGTCCGCCACGCAGTCATCCCGAGAGTCAAAGGTGGCATTGGGGCGATGAAGCGGAAAGGATGCGTCCTCAACGGGCTACCCTCAGGCTGGGAAGTGGGGCGACGAGCACAGTACCCGCAGCGATGATGTCGGCGAGTTCGTCGGCAATCTCTCGCAAGAGTGGCCAGACGAGTAGGAGCACGGCGTCTGGGCGGCGGGAGCGCAGCACGGCGGGATCCAAGACTGGTACGCGACAGCCAGGCAGAACGTTACCCTGCTTCGCGATGGACCGGTCCACCGTGAAAGGCAGGTCTGCAGAGTCCAACCCGCAGAAGTTGAGCAGCGTCACTCCTCTCGAGGGGGCGCCGTACCCGGCTACGGACAGCCCTCGCCGCTGCGCCGAAGCGAAAAATGTGATGATATCCTGACGGGCGCGTCCGGCCGAGGCGGCAAGCGTAAGTCCGGCCGGACGCATGAGGCCGGCGGACCGCTCCCGGTCGAGGATTCGGCGAACTTCGGTCGGCTCAGGTTCCCCGGACACCGACCGCGACGCGACTAACCTCACCGACCCCCCATAGGCCTCGTTCTCCTGCGCCTCGAGCAGCCGGAACCCTCGAGACGCGAGCAGGTGCTTCACGGCAGTCAAGGAGAGGTAGGTGTTGTGCGCGTGCGTGATAACGTCGAACTGGGTGTCCACGACCAGGCCCAGCGCGGAGTGGAATTCCACGGCCAGCCTCCCACCCTGGCGTAGCACTCCTACCGCTGTATCGAGGAGGCGGGACAGGTCCCCCGCGTGGGACAGCGCGTGGTTGGCCAGGACCATATCCGCGCGCCCGGACAATCCATACTTGAAACCCTCTTCCAGCGAACCTTGGATCGCGTCGACGCCGCGACGGCGGGCAGCCGACAGGAGCTCGACATCGGCTTCGAGGCCAAGGACGTCGAGACCGGACTTCTGCAGCTCGGCGAGAAGGAGGCCGTCGCCGCACGAGATGTCGATTACCATGTCGCGCCTCGACAGATGCTTCGCCTGCAGCGATTCGGCCCACTCCCGCTGATGCCGCTGCATCGTCGAGGAGTGGGCCGTCCCGTGCCCGTGCCGTCCGGCGAGCACTCCGGGGTCGAGGCCACTCGGGGCCAGTTGAAGCAAGGTGCAGGAGGTGCAACCCATGAGCCGCAGCGGGTGGACCTCAGGTATAGGATCGGTGGCCGCTAGGATGAGATCGGCAGGGGGCTGACGGCCAAGGTCAAGGACAACAACGAGATCAGTCGCTCCACATCCGCGGCAACGAAGCTCGCCCCGGCAAGTGTCCATGTCGTCCCGTCTAGTACGGCAACTGTTGCGGAGCCCTGGTTCTATCATGCCCGTCGTGCAAGCTGGCCGGACGAGGCGGCTCGACGGTGTGCCGCTGTCTGAAGTGGCAGGGCGTCGAATCCTCGTGACGGGCCACACGGGCCTCAAAGGGGCGTGGCTTGTCCTCCTCCTCCACGAGCTGGGCGCCGAAATCGACGGATTGGCGCTGCCCAGCCCGACCCAGCCCAGCCTCTTCGAGCTGGCATCGTGCGAAAGGCTGCTGCGGCGCCATGTCGTGGGCGACGTGCGTGACCCAGACGTAGTAGTCCAGACCCTTAGTGACGCCGATCCCGAAATCGTTCTGCACCTGGCGGCCCTCACCACTGTGCGTGAGGGCTATGCCCGGCCGGTCGACACATTCCAGACGAATGTGCTGGGGACCGTGAATGTCCTCGAAGCTGTCCGTCAACGGGGCCGCCGCTGCGTCGTGGTGGTCGTATCGAGTGATAAGTGCTATGAGAACGACGAAACCGGTCGTCCGCTGCGGGAGGCTGATCCCATGGGTGGTGCCGACCCATACAGTGCCAGCAAGGGTGCGGCCGAGATTGCTGTCGGCGCCTACCGGCGCTCCTTTTTCCCCCCCGAGCACCTCGCGCACCACGGCGTGCGGCTGGCATCGGCGCGCGCCGGCAATGTCCTGGGCGGCGGCGACTGGACGCCGGACGCTCTGGTGCCGGCCCTCATGTCGGCCATTACCGACGACCGCCCCGCGGAACTCCGATATCCTCATGCCGTCCGACCCTGGCAGCACCTTCTGGAGCCTCTTTCCGGCTACGTTCAGCTCGCACTCACGCTGTTGCCGGACAACGCCGGGAGCCTCTGCCGGGGATGGAATTTCGGACCTGAAGGACGTCCGGTCAACGTCGGAGCCCTCGCCGATATGTTCATTGCTCATGCTCGCCGGGGAAGTAGGGTCGACGGCAGCGCCGAGCCCGTGGCGCCGGAAGCCGGGCTCTTGCAACTTGCGACAGACGATGCCCGCGAACTCTTGGGCTGGCGGCCGCGCTGGGATCTTGATGAAGCGGTCCGGCGGACGGTTGACTGGCACAGGAGGGCCGGAGCGGATTGGCGGCATGCCCGTGAGGCGTGCCGGTATGACATCTTGAGCTATCTCGGCGAGTGACCTACCTCACACGCCGCCGTAGCCGTTGCGCGCCCCGACGGATATTCCGGGCGGCGTCAAGGAGCGGCTCCCGCGCTGCTGGGGGAAGATAGCTCAGTCCCGTGAGGGCTGCGACGGCTACGGGCCTTTCAGCAACCGCTGTGCGACAGGCCCGACGGGCGGCCGCAGCGTTTCCAGCGTGCAGCAGCGAAATGCCGACACTGAGGCGGTAGGGTGCACCGCGACGGCGCAGCGCCGGATGTACAGAGGCGAGCCGCGGATCAGCCAGGAACCGCTCGTAGCAGAAGACTATGTTGCCATTGAAGTGGGTTGTCTCGGTGGTAGAAGCAGCGTGCTCCCGATATCGCGTCAGTCGTTCTGGGATGTAGTAGGCGCCCTTACCCGTACGGGCGGCAAGGTAACTGAACCAGAGATCGTACGGCGGACCCACCTCGTCCGGCACATCATCGAAGTCGATGTCTGACTTGCGGAACACAGCGGCCACGACGAAGGAAACGGCCTGGTCGACGAGGGCGAGATCGGCGAAGGGTTTGTGCACCCCGGCGGCGAGGTCGTGCCGCCCCCAGTCTCGACTGGCTCGATCGCTAGCCACAGTGGAGACAACTCCGTCTGGCGTCGTGACCCAGTGATCGCAGAAGGAGAGGACGAGTGACGCGTCCTGGACGAGTGGCCGGACAAGTTTCTCCAAGAACGTCGGCTCCCAGGCATCGTCGTCGTGCAAAGTGCCAATGTACTCGCCGCGCGCAGCCCGGTACATGGCCACGGCGTTCTGAAGTGATGTGGTCATCGAGTCGTTGCGGCGATAGCGCAGGCGCGGATCTCCGAACGAAGAGACAAGCCGGGCGATGTCCTCCGAGCCTTCACTGTCCGAGACGAGGATCTCGGTGTTGCGGTACGTCTGGGCCAGCGCACTGGTTATCGCCTGCACGAGCAAGTCAGGACGTCGGTAGGTCGGGATAGCGATGGTCACGAGTGACTCCTGCATCCGTCCCCTCCGTGCAACGTATGGAGGCGCTCTGGCCTCGCTGCTCTGCGCTCAGTCGAACCGTGACAACCCGATCATGGCCGGTGAACAAACCGTCGCCCAGCGTGATGGCGACACGGATTCTCGTCTGTGAGGCCGCGCCAATAGTAGCCTTTCGATGGCATCTGGTGCTCGGTTGCCTTGGCGCGCTCAGGAGGCGACGATGAAGAGGGGGATTCGCATGCGGGACACACGGAGACCGCCGCTCGTCCGTGGGGTTGAGGTCGAAGTGCGATCCGCGCCCGAGATCCTGGCGACTTTGGACGCCCGGGGGGAGATCGACGGCTTGCCGTTCATGCCAGAGATGTTGCGGTTCGCCGGACAGCGGCTCACCGTGTCGGCGCGGGCGGATACCACCTGCTGGAACAACGATCTGCGGTCCATGACCGACACCGTCCACCTCGCCGAAACACGCTGCGACGGCTCCAGCCATGGCGGATGCCAGGCGGGCTGCCTGCTGTTCTGGCGGGAGGAGTGGCTGAGACTCCCGGACACAACCGATGCCAGCACGGCACCGGCCACGGTGGATCGCCCCGGGCAGAGCGTCACTGCGGAAGACCTTGAGCAGCAGGCTGCTCCGCGCCATGAGTCTGACGGCGATTACTACAACTGCCAGGCCACGGCGCTCCGTCACGCGAGCCGCCCGTTGAAATGGTGGAACCCCGCTCATTTCGTCCGTGACGTCCGCAACGAGAACGCCCGGGCAGGGCAAGTCTTACGTTACCTCGCACCCCACTTTTTCAACAAGACGCAGACGTGGAGTAAGACGCACCTTCCTGTCAAGTTGCAGATTCGGCGCGGCGCCTGGTTCCCCTTCGTGGGTGGAAAGCGGACCGTCACACCTCGCGAGGAACTCCATCTTGAGCCCGGTGAAAAGGTACGGATCAAGGAGCGGAGCGCAATCTCGCAGACGCTTTCACCCTCCGGGCACAACCGCGGACTCTCGTTCGACGTCGAGATGCTCGAGTACTGTGGTCAGACCACGTCCGTCCGGGCCCGCGTCCAGAGGAACATCGATGAGGCCAGTGGCCGGATGCTGCACATGAAGAGTGACTGTCTCGTGTTGGATGGTGTGACCTGTAAGGCGAAGTACCATGGCTTCTGCAGCCGGCAGACATTCCCCTATTGGCGGGAGATCTGGCTGGAACGAGCGGAGACGGCGCAGGCACAGTAAGGCAATCCGCTTCGATGGTCGCTAGGATTGACGGCCGCTATTTCGCGCTACGACGAAGAGGATTACTTTGGCCCGGGCATCTTCCTCCTGAAACAGCAGGGTTTGGCCTGTGCTCAGAGTGGTTGCATTGAGGCCGTCCATGATGTCGACCCAGCCGGCATAATTCCCGACGTCGGCACCCGGGAGCCACGACGAGAGTAAGGCCCCCGTCGACTGGTCGTATGCATAGGTTCGAGGAGCCGCCTCTCCGAATTGCCGGTTGAGTGCCACCGCATACAGCCGTCCATCCGCCGCCAGGTCCATAGATATCAGCCCGACGAAACCCGACTCGACGGAGTGGCTCGCGTCGTAGGGCAGGATCCGGACCCATCGCGCGGTTCGGTTCCCAGCAGACCAGTTGTCGTAACGGGCGAGGGTGGTTCCCATCACCTTGTCGGCGTCCGACCAGAATGGGCGACTGGCGGTGAATCCGGCGACATACATGACATCGGCCCGCGCATCATAACGCAGCCGCTCGGTCCGGTTGAACGGGGCGGGCATCGCCACACGCCGTTCGCTTCCCCACGTCGGGACACCGTCGGAACCTAGGCCGGCGTAGGGGTGCTCATAGATGCCGTACTGGCGAGCGCCTACCCACAAGTTGCCCGCAGTGTCCAGATTGCTGGGCGCGCCGGTGTCTATGGTCTTGACGTAGGTCCACTGCTCACCGTTCCCGGGTGCATAGATGTACAGGCGGTCTGAGTACATGTTCGTTATTGCCATGTATCGCCGGCCACTCAAGTTGACGAGCCGGGGCGCGATCGGTCCCTCATGGCTCATCGTCAGCCGAGGATCGGACGCCGCAGTGAACCGGTTGGTGGTTACTCCGATCCAGGTCCACTGCTGTCCGTCAGGTCTGCTGAGATCCACGCTAAAGTGCTCCGCGGCCGTGTAGACGTCAACCGTGGTGCCATGCAAGGAATCGGGATCGGCGACGGCGTTATCCACGAACTCGAGTCCGAGAAGCTGCCATAGGCGCGTCCGATCGGGCCTGTACACGTCGATGTTGGTACCCGTCCCCGCGTCCTCGCTAAATACACTGTCCTGTATCACGTAGAGATCGCGGGCGGTATCCATGCCGACTCCGACGATCCCGGCGAAGCGCTTCGGGCCAACTCGACCAGGGCGATCGCCTGCCCAGATTCCGCCGGCGACGCCGACGGTCTCCAGGAGGCGGGGGGTCGCAGAAACGTCCCAGATCGTCACCTGTTGGCTGCGCCGGGCGTCGCTGCCTGCGATCAAGTGCCCGTTGGAAACGTCGATCCCGAGGGCGGTCACCGAGGCAAGCGTGCTGAGACTGAACGGAATCCTGGTACCCATGGGTGTGTACGCCCGCGGCACGCCGTTCTCGGTTATCCAGAGCCGACCCTGGTGGTCCATGGTTATCCGCAGGGGTGATGGGACTCCGAAGCTGCGCAAGAAGGCCATCGTGGAGGTGCGGTACACCTCCACGACGCTGGCGCCCTGTACTGTCACGTAGAGATAGCCTCCAGCGCTTACCATGCCGGTCGGAGTCCCGCCACTGTGCGTTGTACGGAGGTCCCCGTACCCACCGCCGCCCGGGAAGGGCGCATGGACGTAAGTCGTGGCGTCGTAACGCGCAACCCCGTTGCGGGTCCCGAAATAGATGTACTGGTCATCGCCCGTGATAGCGGGCCCGCCCAGGTAGTCGTGCGCGTCCAGAAGCGAACCTACCAACCGCCCGTTCTTATATACACCTCCTTCGACCGAGTCCTCGTCCCAGACTGTGTCGCACACGACCCGGCCATCCGGGGAAACCCATGCGCCATAGCAGTTCTTCTGCACGTAGTCCGCGCCGCTGCCCGTCGCTTCACCGCCTCGGCTATTACCCACCCACGACGTTGCGACCGATGCCAGCGCGGCGTCTGGGCGTACCGGCGCCACCACGGGGTGTGCCCGGACCGGCGCCAATTCAGCATGTGCGCGGACCGGTGCGGTTAGGCATATGACGACCAGTGTTGAGGAGAGCAGAAGTCGACGCATGCCCTTTACTCGGCGGCGATCTCACGGAACTGAAGAGTCGAGCTTGGGATAGGGGCGCTTCCGGGTTTTGCGTGGGTTCGGTCTGGTCCTGACCCGCTGGTCAGCGGCAGGATCGGGTTGTGCGCGACACCGATTTGTACCGCCATCTGCTGGGACTGGTAGCTCCGTGGGAGGTGGATCGGGTCGAGCTATCGGTGGTTGATGGGCGCGTAGACGTGTGGGTGCGGCATCCCGACCGGACTCGCTTCGTCTGTCCGGACTGCGATACGCCGCTGCCGGTCTATGACCACTCGGCCGAGCGGGCGTGGCGACATCTGGACTCGTGTGCGTTCCTGACCTTCCTGCATGCCAGCGCGCCGCGGGTGCGTTGTGCCGAGCACGGGGTGCGCCAGGTGCGTCTGCCGTGGGCCGAACCGCACTCGCGGTTCACCGTGTTGTTCGAACGGTTGGCGATCGACGTGCTCGGCGCCTGCGACGTGGCCAGCGCCGCCGGGCTACTGAGCCTGAGCTGGGACGAGGCGTGGCACCTGATGGACCGTGCCGTCACCCGTGGGCTGGCCGCGAAAGCGCTGGCCGTGCCGGCCCATGTCGGCGTCGATGAGAAGGCGGCCGGCAAGGGGCAGGACTTACATCACCGTGGTCAGCGACCTGGACGCCGGCACGGTGCAGTACATCGCCGACGAACGCCGACAGGCCAGCCTGGACGGCTACTTCGACCAGTTCACCGCCGAACAGCTGGAACAGATCCAGGCGGTGGCGATGTGAACCGTCCTGGATCTGGTGGAGGCTCTGATTCAGCAAGGAGACTGCTGGGATGCCTGCATCAAGGAAGTACGACGGGGAGACCCGCGCCCGAGCGGTGCGGATGTATCGGGACCGGCTCCGCGACCGTGGTGAGTCGATGGTGGCCGCCCGCCGTCAGGTCGGGGCGGTACTGGACATCAACCAGGCCACGCTGCGGAACTGGATCGAGCGGGAGGAGGTCGACAGTGGTGCTCGTGCGGGGGTGACGAGTGAGGAGTCAGGACTCGCCGGGAAATTGCGTAGGTTTGCCTGTTTGATTTCGGTAGAGTTGTGGTATGAGGCTGCCGGGTGCCGATGTTGGTCCGATGGCGACGCGGTTGGGTTTGATCCGATCGCATCTGGATGAGCAGGCGTGGCGGTTGCTGCTGGGTGCTGAGGCCAAGGCGCTGGGCCGGGGTGGGATCAAGACTGTCGCCGCGGTGTGCGGGGCGCACCCGGACACCGTGGCGCAGGGGTTGCGGGAATTGGACTACGCCGAGCCGATCCCGGGCCGGGTGCGTCGTCCCGGGGCGGGGCGGCCGGCGAAGAAGGTCAGCGACCCGCAGTTGCCGCAGGCCTTGGATGCCCTGGTGGATCCGGTCACCCGCGGCGATCCGGAATCGCCGTTGCGGTGGACGACGAAGTCGACCTCGAAGCTGGCGGCGGAGTTGACCGGCGCCGGTCATGCGGTATCGGCGCGGACGATGGCCAACCTGCTGAAGGAGTCCGGGTGAGCTTGTCAACTTTCCTGTGTAAGCGGGCACCGGTTGATCTTGGTTCTGGTCGAGTAGCTCTGCCACGAGGATCGCCTCGTCGCAGGCTGGGCACGGCCCTCCTGGGCCGAGTTTGCGGGTGAACTGGTTGCAGTCTTCGCACCGGCGCTCGAGCGTCCGCTCGCCGCACTCGCCGCATTCGTAGACGGCGCCGGGCATCACAGGGCGCCTTCGGGGAGCCGTCCGGGGTAGGCGAGGGACAGCGCGCCGAGGGCGGTCTTCCACCCTTGGGTGGCGGCGCCTTCGACGAGCCGGCCGGGGGCGGCCCGCTGACCCTTCGGGACGCCCTGCTCTGCTTCGGCCGCCCGCGCGCGGTGCGCGTTTGTCCTCGATATCGCGGATCGCCAGCCACAACAGCTTGATCACCGCGTCGTCGTTCGGGAAATGCCCCCGATTCTTGATGATCTTCCGGAGTTGGAAGTTCAACGACTCGATGCTGTTCGTGGTGTAGATGATCTTCCTGACGGCGGGCGGGAACGCGAGGAACGGGATGAACCGCTCCCACGCCAGCTCCCAGGTCGCCACGGTCGCCGGATAGCGCCGGCCGAGTTCGGACTCGCCGAACGCGAGGAGCGCGGTCTCCGCCGCCTCCACCGTCGGCGCGGTGTAGACGGCGCGGAGCGCGGCGGCGACCCGCTTGCGGTCGGTGTAGGACACGAACCTCATCGAGGCGCGGATCAGGTGCACCACACAGGTCTGCACCGTCACCCTGGACCAGGTCGCCTCGATCGCCGCCGGCAGGCCCTCCAGGCCGTCGCAGCAGGCGATCAGAATGTCCCGCACCCCGCGGTTCGCCAACTCCGCGCACACCCCCGCCCAGAACGTCGCCCCCTCGGTGGACTGCACCCAGATCCCCAGCACGTGCTTCACGCCGTCCAGATCCACCCCGACCGCCAGGTGCGCCGCCTTGTTCCGCACCTGATGCCCGTCCCGGACCTTCACCACCAGCGCATCCAGATAGACGATCGGGTAGATCTCATCCAGCGGCCGGGTCTGCCAGGCCTTCACCTCCTCCACCACCGCATCAGTGACCTTGCTGATGGTGTCGTGGGACAACTCGGTGCCCACCGTGCGCCGCAGATGATGCCCGATGTCCCGGACCGTCATCCCACCCGCATACAGCGAGATGATGATCTCGTCCAGGCCGCCCAAGCGGCGCTGCCCCTTGGCACCAACCGCGGCTCGAACGACCCAACCCGATCCCGCGGGGTGTCGATCCCGACCGGGCCGACCTCCGTCGACAGCGTCTTCGGCGTGCCACCATTCCGCGAGTTCCCCGACCCCCGACCAGCCGGATCACCAGGCTCATACCCGAGGTGGCCGGTCAGCTCCGCCTGCAGCCCGCGCTCCAGGACCGCTTTCACCAACTCCGGGAGGAACCCGCCCTCCCCGGTCAACCGGACCCCACCCTCACCGGCCCGATCGATCAACTCATCCAGCCACAGATCATCAGCCAGCAACTCCCGCAGCTGCCGCCCCGACACCCGCGGCGGACCAGCCGGCTCACCACCCGGCTCCACCGCCGGCAGCAAGCCGTCATTCCCTGTCATCACGCTCATCAGTGCTCCCTCCCAAGACCGGTAGGCCTCAGAATCGGGGCACCCGCCTCACACAGACCATCTGACACGCCCGTCCGGGTACAGCTTGCAGGCGAACATCAAAACCCTCGAAGGCGCCCAGCATCCCGACCGGGACGCCCAATTCGGTTATCTCAACGCCCGGGCGGCACAGTTTCAGGCAGCCGGTGATCCGGTGATCAGCGTCGACACGAAGAAAAAGATGCTGATCGGCAACTTCGCCGCGGCCGGTCGGGAATGGGAACCCGCCGCTGCGCCGAGGAAGACGAATGTGCACGACTTCCCCGACCCGGCACTGGGCAAGGTCGCCCCCTACGGGATCTATGACATCACCACCAACACCGGCTGGGTCAACGTCGGTACCGACGCCGACACAGGCCAGTTCGCGGTCGAATCGATCCGTCGCTGATGGACCGAGATAGGCAAGGCCGTCTACCCCAGCGCAGCACAGCTGTTGATCACCGCGGACTCCGGGGGATCCAACGGCTCCCGGCTACGGCTCTGGAAAACCGAACTCGCCACCCTGGCCACCGAAACCGGGCTGACCATCACCGTCTGCCACCTCCCACCCGGCACCTCGAATGGAGTCGCGGTAGGGACCGCCCTTGCGGGCGGCCCCCCGCACAGATCCCAGCGTGCGGGACTACCGCACTGGGCTCCTACCTTGGGTGAATGGCGGCGAAGCGGACCTCCGGGAAGGGATGCATCACGCGGGGGCGGGGTAGCCATCGAGTCAGGATGCGGTTCATCCGTGCCCAGGTCATCCGGTCGCGCTGGCTGCGGCGCCGTAACGCCTTGTGCCAGTGTCGCGCCACCTGGGTGCGGAACGCGGTGATCGCATCGCTGTTCCCGGGCATGGCGTAGTAGGCCTGGTGCCCTCGCACCACGGCAGCCAACCAGCGGCCTTGCTCGGGGATGGGTTGATGTCGGCGTGCCTTGAGCTGGTCGTTGACCTGCCGCAGTTTCGCCCGCATCCGCTTCGCGATGGTGATGCGTTTGAGCCAGAACCGCCCACCCTGCGACCTCGCGCAAATGTGCGTGAGTAGGGTAGGCGGCTGGCGCGGTGGCGTTGATCGACGGTAGGCCCCGGCGCCCGTGCCCGGCGTTTCCCCCGGACACATTTCGTCGCGACCAGTGGTCGACGCTCCGTTTCCAGCCGCCCCCCGTCGAACCGGTTATGTGAACATCAACATAAACGGATGTATGTCCAGTCGCTGGTTATGTTGAGCCCGCCGTCGGTGGGTCGTGATCCTCCTTGTATCGCAGGGGTTCGACGGTTACCCGCTCAACATAATCAGAGACCTTCGAGGAACGCGAGCAGCGTGTCGGGGGGTCGGTATCTTCCGGGCTTGGTGCCGAGCGGCGCGGTCCGGGCGATCGCTTTCTCCTTGAGCGCGGGGTCGGCGTTGATATACCGCATCGTCGACTCCGTCGAGCGGTGCCCAGCGAAGGTAGCGATCGCGTGCAGCTCCCACCCCATCCGGGCCAGGTCGGTCAGACACAGATGCCGCAGCGTGTGCGTGGAAAACCGCGGCACGTCGGCGGCCACCGCGACCCGGCGCACCACCTTCGACCACGTCCACAACGTCAACGGCTCGGCCCGGTTGCGCCGCGATTCGGACAAGAACAACGCGCCCCGGGCCCGGCTCAGCGTGCTCCGGTGCGCCAGGTACCGGGCCAACAGCGCGCCGGCCGGCGGCGAGTACGGCACCATCCGCTCCCGGCGCGTCTTCGTTGTCTCGGCCCGGACCCGCAGCATCCGGTGGGCCGGATCCAGATCGTCGGTGCGCAAACCGCACAACTCCTCACGCCGCAACGCCGCGTCATAGGACAACGCGAGCATCACCCGGTTACGGATCGGCTCGCCGGCGAACACCGCGAGCACGTCCCGCCACTGCTGCTCGGAAGGGATCCAGGGCAGCTTCACCAGCGGCGGAACCAACGCCCGCTGCCCCGCGGCACCGAATCGGCGGCCCGCGGTGTAACGGCCACGGCCCACCGGGTTGGACTCGCGAAGCCCTTCCTCGACGAGATAGTCGTAGAACAGCCGCACGGCGACCAGTCGCTGCTGCAACGTAGCGTTCGCCAGGCCCACACCGGATTCGAGCGACACCACGTTCGCCCCACGCCGACTCGGCCGCGATCTCAGCTCATGAACGTACGAGGCGACCTGCGCCCGTGTCACCGTTAGCGGGTCGAGAGCCGCGTTCTCACACGAGAGCAGGAACTCCGCCAGCGCCCGCGCATACGCATCGATCGTGCGAGGCGCACGACCGAGGTCGGCCCAGACCCGCAACCACTCGGCCGCACGCTCGTGCCGGCCCAATACCGGCCACCGCTGCTCCACCAACGACATGCTTTACCGCACCACTGCCGAGACGGACGATGCCACGCCGTCTGATTCCACGTAACTAGTAGATACCGGTGGCCCTTCTTGTAGCTGATCTCGTCGATGCCGATCCGACGCAGCCCCGCGAAGCGGTCAACGCTGGCCATCGCGTCCTCGGCGACCCGGGTCACGATCGCGCCCACGCCGCGCCAGGCGATACGCATCAACGCCATCACCGCCGACTTCGAGGCCGCCACCGCCAGCCACGCCACTTGATCGTCGAAGAAGCGGGTGTGCCCGGCGCCATGCCGCGCCCACGGCACCGCCGCCACCACAACCCCGTGCTCCGGGCAGGACACCCTGGGTGCGTCGGCTTCGATCTCGGCGCGGATCACCCCCAGGTCGAGAGCCCGCCACCGGCGCCGGCCCTGCCCGCCGTCATAACCCGGACACCGACGCCGGCACCGGCCACACCGGCCTCGCTCACCGCGGCTCGGCCGCACACGCGCGAGCAGCAACCCCTCGTCCTCGTCGTACTCGATCTCCTCGACGATCGCCTTCTCGGCCCCCAGCAGGGCGCGCCATACCCTGGCGTTGCGCACGCCGTTCTCCATTCACCGGTTCCGGACCTTCAGACAGCCCAGAACCTATGCGGGAACGGCGTGTCGCCCATCCACGGCCCGTCACCGCGCCCACGGATGAGTCAGGAGAGCTCCATAAATCCCGTCATTCGACCCTGCACCAGCGGAGGCGCACCGACATAAGCCCAGGTCAGCGCCCCAATCGCCGTCGACTATTTCGGGAGGAAGTAAGTAGCAGGGGCGGCCGGGAGCCGGCCGGTGGCCTATCCGCAGGTGATTTGCAGTTGTGGGGCTTGGGTGGAGGTGCCGCCTTCCTTGCTGTAGTAGCGGGCACCGTCGCTGCTGGTGCTCTTCACCAGCAGGCTGACGGTGCCGTCGCCGGTCACCAGCGGTGTGACGTCGAACAGGTAGCTGGTGTTCAACGCGACCGCCGTGGGCACGCTGCCCACCTTGGTCGCCCCGGCGGCTGGGGCGTTGTTCCAGGTGACCGTCGACTGCGTCCAGCTGTTGGTGGCCGTGGCGTAGACGTCACCGCCATAGGGGGAGTTGTCGTTGGTGGTGTTCCCGACCGTGAGGCGCAGCTTCGCGCTGCTGATCGGGCAACTGGCGGTACCGGTCACGGTGAACTTCAGCAGGGCGTTGTTGACCGGGCTGTTGTCCACGGTCAGCCGGCTGTTGGTGCCGAGGTTGACGGTGGGTTGGGAGGCGGCGACGGTGGCATCGTCGGTGGCGGAGAACGTCAGCGTGCCGCCACCACCGCTGGGTGTGGTGACCGACACCGTGGCGGACCTGCTCGACTCATTGCCGGCCGCGTCCACCGCACTCACCGCATAGCTGTACGTCGTGCCAGGCGCAGCCGTCTCGTCGCTGTATGTGGTCGGTGGAGTGCCACCTGGCGGAGTCATGGCCAACTCGCTGCCGTTGCGGCAAATCTTGTAGCCAGTCACGCCGACATTGTCCGCGCTCGCCGACCAGCTCAGGTTCACCTGGCTGCTACTCGGCGCGGTCGCCGTCAGACCCCCCGGCTGCGTCGGCGGCGTGCCGTCCGGGGCGCCGGTGGTGGACACCGTGGCCGGGGCCGACGGCGGCGACTGATTGCCGGCCGCGTCGAGGGCTGTCACCGTGTAGCTATAGGTGGTGTCCGGGCTGGCGGTGGTGTCGGTGAATGTTGATACCGTGCCGGCCTGGTCGGTGCCGATCTGGACGCCATCGCGGAAGACACGGTAGCCGGAGACGCCGACGTTGTCCGTCGCGCCACTCCACGACACGTTGATGCGGCTGGTGCTCACCGCGGTCGCGGTCACGGACGGCGCGGTCGGCGCCTGGGTGTCCGGTTCGCTGCCCGGGAAGGTGTAGGTCTGGATGTCGTACGTCCGGCCCATTTCGTCGGTGGGGGTCACGGTCACCCGTCGACCGTTGACGTTCACCTTGGCGAAGCCGAAGACGTGGTCATCGGTGAGGCCGGCGGGTGCTGCGCCGCAGTGGGTGCCGCCACCGCCGATGGCGTAGAGGTCGACCGCAGAACATCCGCTGACGTGGCCCAGGGCCGCGCCCCCGTTGCCCAGGACATAGGAGACGAGGCCAGCGGAGTCCGGCCGGTTGCGCTGGTAACCGTGGGCGTGGCCATTGAAGGCGATCGCCACGTTGTTCTGATCGAGCAGCCCCTGCAGCGTTCCGCTTCCGCCCTGCAGGAAGGTGTCGGACGGCTGCCCGCTGGAGTCGGCGTAGAGGGGGTAGTGCCAAAAGGCGAACTTCAGCGCGGTGGGATGCGCAGCCAGGTCCTGCTGCAGCCACTGATACTCCGCGCTTGTCGGCTGCCAGTGGGCGTCCTGGTCGTTCTGGTAGACCGACCCGGTGCCGACGTTCCCATCCGCCCACGAGGCAGTCAGCACGTAGAAGCGGGCTGGCCCAGCGTCGAAGGCATACCACATGCTCGGGTAGCTCTTGGGTGTGGACCCGTTGATAGCCGGGTAGTTTTCCATTGCGTACGTGCCGCCGGACGTACGGGCCGCGTTGGCCTCCGGCCAGTTGACAACTTGTACGGCACCGTTGGTGAAGCCGTGGTTGCCGGTGACATTGAAAACCGGCAGGGATCGGCCGGGCACGCCCCAGAACGGGGGCGCGAACACCGCGCTGATGTCGGTACCGCTCTGCTGCAGGTCCCCGTACTCCTTCTGGCTGGCGCCCGGATAGGCGGTGTCCCCGGTCATCACGGCGAAGCGGGCTCCGCTGTTCGCCATCTGCTGCTCGACGTTGGCCTGGTCGCTGTTGGTGCTGTTGGCGTAGGCCTGGCCCCAGTCGCCGAACACGGCGAAGGAGAAGGGCGTGTTGGAGCCTGCCGCGACTTGGGAGGTGAACTGCGGCGCGGGATCGGTGCCGAGCAGATCGGTGGTGCCGAGGAAGACCCGGTAGCAGTAGCTGGTGTCCGGCGAGACCGGGACGGTCGCAGCCCATTGGTACTCGGCGCGGGAGATGACCGTGATCGCCGTCTTGGTGGCCGGCACGGTATTGGCCAGGCAGTTGCCGGGTGGTCCCCACGTCAGGCTGCCCGTGGCTGCTGAGGTATCGGTGGCCCAGTTGACGGTGGTCGAGGTCTGGATGGAGTCGGTGAGGTACGGGTAGCGGGTCAGCGCGGCGGACGGTGCCGCGTTCGCCGGCTGCGCAACCAGCGGAATCAGCACGCCGGCCAGTACCGTCAGCACCACCCACAGCAGCCTCATGGTGTGGGTGGTGCTCGACAGACCGTGCCTGCGGCGCATTGGCCTCTCCTATTCGACGAGTGTCTACGGCTCTGCTACTTGCGTGCTACGTGCGTGCCCCTGCTTCTCCCGGCTTGCCGGGGTCCGCTCCGGCTCCGTGTCAGGTGCCGCCCCCGCTGGGCGAAGGCCTGCACGTGCACTGTCCCGCCACGTCCCGCGGCGCCGATCGCTTTCCCTACGAGGCTGACCAGCGCCCCCGAAGCGCCTGGGGCTCCAGGTGCCACCGCTCCGCTCGAGAGAAATCCCACGGAGACCCGCCTCCGTGGGACGAGCCGCCCGGTGCGGACCACCTCCTGCTCGGTGGTGGAGAGCTCAGCTTGGCCGACGACGCCGTCGAGAAGCAGGAGCCGACGCAGCAACTCGAGACCCACGTCCGTCTCGGCGATGATCCGTCTTGATCCGGCCCGGTCGCCCGCGCGGCCACCATCGGTCGTCACCGCCTCCGCCAGCAAACGCAAGGTTCTGATCTCGACGCCAATCTCATGACTGAGTAGCCGGCAGCGGGCACCGAGCGGC
>CAWFCZ010000023.1:0-170529 GCA_963814355.1 uncultured Actinomycetota bacterium
CCCCCATGCCCTTGCGGGCACTAGGCCCTCAACCTAGCGCGTCTGCCTATTCCGCCACTCCGACGTGGTCGCCACGGCCGATCATCGTCCCGCCGGCGGCCTTCACTATACCGAGCCACGGCGGCCGATCCCTGGCCGCGGAGCCTGTCCCGCGGCTACGGTGCCACCTGTGACCAAGAAGGCTCAGAGCGCCTTTGGCGTGGACATTGGCGGCAGCGGGATCAAGGGCGCCCCGGTCGACCTCGGCCAGGGTGCGTTCGCCGCCGACCGCCTGCGGATTCCGACCCCACAGCCGGCGACGCCGGCGGACGTGGCGAAGGTCGTCGCCGAGGTGACGGCCCACTTCGACGACCCGCCCCGCTTCGGCGCGACCTTTCCCGGCGTGGTGCAGAACGGGGTGGTCCGGACCGCAGCCAACGTCGACAGCGCCTGGGTGGATACCGACGCCGCGGCCGCGTTCCGGGAGGCGACCGGAGCTGAGGTGTACGTGCTCAACGACGCTGACGCGGCCGGGCTGGCCGAGGCCCGCTATGGCGCCGCCCGGGATCAGGCCGGGGTTGTCGTGATGGTCACCCTGGGCACCGGCATAGGCAGCGCCGTGCTGCTTGACGGCGAGTTGGTACCGAACACCGAACTCGGTCATTTGGAGATCGACGATCGTGATGCCGAGACCCGCGCGTCGGATGCGGCCCGGGAGCGCGACGACCTGGACTGGGAACGCTGGGCCAAGCGGGTCTCGAAATACCTGCGGCACCTGGAGGACCTGCTGTGGCCGGACCTGATCATCTGCGGTGGCGGGGTGAGCAAGAAGGCGGAGCGATGGATGCCGGCGCTGAAGAAGGTCCGCACTCCGGTGGTAGCCGCCGAGCTGGTCAACGACGCCGGGATCATCGGTGCGGCATTGTGGGCCCACGAGCGAGCCGGCGGCGTACGGTGATCTGATGACCGTGCCCGGTGCCGAGGCGGAGGTCGTCGACCTCTGCCGCGATCTGATTCGGATCGATTCCTCCAACCCGACGAGCAACGAACGGGCGGCCGCGGAGTTCGTCGCGGGCAAGCTGGCCGAGGTCGGGGTGGAGCCGACCGTGTTGGAGTCCGAGCCGGGTCGGGCCAGTGTGGTGGCCCGCATCCCGGGGGCCGACCGCGGCCGCGGGGCGCTGCTGATCCACGGGCACCTGGACGTGGTACCGGCCGACGCGGCCGACTGGCAGGTCGATCCGTTCTCCGGTGAGATTCGCGACGGCTGCATCTGGGGCCGTGGCGCGGTGGACATGAAGGACATGGACGCGATGACGCTGGCCGTGCTGCGTCAGCGTCAGCGGGACGGCCGCCCACCGCCCCGCGACATCGTGGTCGCCTTCGTCGCCGACGAGGAGGCCGGTGGTCGGTTCGGCGCCGGCTGGCTGGCCCGGACCCACCCCGAGCTGTTCGAGGGATGCACCGAGGCGATCAGCGAGGTCGGCGGGTTCAGCCTCACCCTTCGAGAGGACCTGCGGCTGTACCTGATCCAGACCGCCGAGAAGGGGATGGCCTGGATGCGCCTGACGGCCACCGGCCGAGCCGGGCACGGCAGCATGGTGAACGAGGACAACGCGGTCACCACGCTGTGCCAGGCCGTTGCCCGGCTGGGCCAGCACACCTTCCCGATCCACCTGACGCCGACCGTCCGCACCTTCCTGGCCGAGGTGGCCGACGCGCTCGGCGTCGAGTTGGACCGCTTCAACCCCGAGGCCACGATCGGCCAGCTCGGGCCGATCGGACGGATGGTGGGGGCCACCCTGCGTAACACCGCGAACCCGACCCAGCTGGCGGCCGGGTACAAGGTGAACGTCATTCCGCAGACCGCCACGGCCTACGTCGACGGCCGTTTCCTGCCGGGCTTCGAGGCGACGTTCGACCGCGAACTCGACGTCGTTCTCGGTGCGGACGTGGCGCGGGAGTACGTCCACCATGACATCGCGCTGGAAACCGGCTTCGACGGCGAGTTGGTGGACGCCATGGCCGCCGCGCTGAAGGCCGAGGACGACGTCGCCCGTATCGTGCCGTTCTGCCTGTCCGGCGGTACGGACGCCAAGTCCTTTTCTACTCTCGGCATCCGTTGCTTCGGCTTCTCCCCGCTCCGGCTGCCGCCGGATTTGGACTTCACCGCCATGTTCCACGGCGTGGACGAGCGGGTGCCGATCGAATCACTGCGCTTCGGGGTACGGGTCCTCGACCGATTCCTCGACGGCTGCTGAGGCGGCTGCCCTGGTCGCGCTCAAGGGTCGGGTCGCCAGCGCAGAATCGTCCGGCGGAGCAGCACGTCGCGGCTGCCGTCGGGCCGCACCCGCAGCCGGGCGAGTTCCCACGAGCCGTACTCGGCCTGGTCGGTGAGCAGTCGCACGGCCGCCGTTCGACTCGTGGTGCGCGGCAGGAGCATCCGGCGGAACTCGTACTCCGTGCGGGCCTCCCGGGGAGGCGACCGGAGGTTGGTGTGCGCCGTCATGGGGCCTCTAGTCTGCACCCGGCGCATCCGAGCCGACCAGCAGCGTCGCAAGCCGGGTCCGACGGGGGCGGGCGTCGATCTCGCGCACCGCCCGGGCCAGCGCCGGACCGGCGGCATGAACGACCGAGAGGTGCCGGCGAGCCCGGGTGAGGGCGGTGTAGATCAGCGGACGGCTCAACAGGCCACCGGCTTCCGGCGGGATCACCGCCACCACAGCCGGCCACTCCGAACCCTGCGCCCGGTGCACGGTCACCGCCCAGCCGTGGCGCAGGTCGCCGACGTAGCGCGGGGCCACGGTCACCGGGCCGGCAGCGAACTCGACCACCAGCCCCCGCTCGGCGATCGCGGTGACTGTCCCGACTTCACCGTTGGCGAACCCCTCGTCGAGGTGGTTGGCGGTGGAGACCACCCGGTCGCCCGCGTCGAAACCGCCGAGTTGACCTGGTCCCGGATTGAGCGCGGCCTTGAGCGCCGCGTTCAGCGCCGTGGTCCCGGCCGGACCACGGTGCACCGGGGTGACGACCTGTACGTCGGCGGCGGCAATGCCGAGTGCCCGGGGGATGGAGTCGGTGACCAGTTGAACGGTGCGGCGGGCGGCGGGCCCTGAGCCGGCCGCGGGGACCAGGACGACTTCCCGGTCGGGGGAATCCACCGGTGGAAGAGTCCCGGCCCGGACGGCAGTGGCCAGCCGGGCGATCGCGCCACCGGCGGCTTGCCTGTGCAGGGTGTGCAGCTCGATGACCGGGATGGTGCCCGCGTCGAGCAGGTCGCCCAGCACCCGCCCCGCGCCGATGGAGGGCAACTGCGCCGGGTCACCGACGAAGAGCAGGTGGGTGCCGTCGTCGCAGGCCTCGACCAGCGCGGCCGCCAGTTCCACATCCAGCATGGAGGTCTCGTCGACGACCACGACGTCGGCGTCGAGCGGCCAGGACTGCCCGCGGGCGAATTCCCCTGTGCGACCCTGGGCGCCGAGCAGCCGGTGCACGGTGACCGCCGGCTCTCCAGTGAGTTCCTCCAGCCGCTTCGCCGCCCGGCTGGTTGGTGCGGCCAGCGCGATTCGCCGACCCCGGGCCCGTGCCAGGGCGACCACCGCCGCGACGGTCCGGCTCTTGCCGGTGCCGGGCCCGCCGGTGAGGATGGCGACGCCGTGCGCGGCGACGGTGCGCACCGCCTGGGCCTGCGCCTCGTCGAGCTCCTCGCCGGCCGCCGAATCGACGACGCCGGTGACGGCGTCCGGCGCACAGAGCGGCTCCGCGGAGTCGGCCAGCCGACCGAGCCCCCGCGCCAGTGCCTCTTCGGCTCCCGCGAAGCGGGCCAGCGCCACCAGGCCCTCCTCCTCATAGACCACCACGCGGTCCTCGGAACGCCCGGCCGCCAGCGCGGCCCCGGGATCCGGCACGTACAGACCGGCGAGGACCGAGCGCAGGGCGGTCTGCGGCATGGCGGTGTGGCCGTCCCGGGCCGCCCTGCGCAATGCGTACTCGGCCAGCGCCGCGCCACGTCGCGGATCCTGCCGGCTCGGGGCATCGAGCAGCGCCGCCGCCAGCGCGTCGGCCTGCTCCGGCCGGGCCTCGGCGACCTCGAGCAGCCGCCATGGATCGAGCCGGAGCCGCCGGGCCGCCTCGTCGCCGAGCGCGGCTACCGCGCCCGGCGCCAGCCGGGGCGGCAGTCGGGCGGTGAGCAGCGACCGCACCACCTCATAGGCGGGGGCGGCATCGGCGAACGCCGCCGCCAACCGCTCCGCACGTTTGGCGCCGACCTCGGGGACAGTGGCCAGCCGCTGCGCGGTGACGTCCTGCGGCCCGCGGATGCCGGCGGCCGGCAGTTGCCCGGCGACCGTACTGCCAAGCCCCGGCCACAGCCCGGCCGCGCAGAACACGTCGAACACCGCGTCGGGCGACGGCGGGCCGGAAGCCGCCGGGCTGGGGCTGTGCTCAGGGTCGGCGGTGTCGAGGGGCACGGCGGCGAGCGTAGGGCAAACCGCCGAACCTAGGGTGAAACCATCCACAGCCGAGCACAGTCCGCAACGATCGGGCGACCGTCCACCGGGATACACCCGATGGACGGCCGCCCGACGAACCTTTTGGCGTGACAGCCGAGCCCGGCCCTACTTGAAAGCCGCCTGACGTACCCGAACCACCTGCCCGGAGGTCGGTGGCAAGCCGACGAAGGCCGCCAGGCTCCAGGCCGTGGAGTACAGCGACCCGTGGTAGTAGCGCAGGCCGATGGGCATGGTGACCCGCGCGTAGGTCCGGGCGCCGTTGGGCGCGATGCGGACGATCCGGCCCACGGATGCCGGGTTGAAGCCGGCCGGCGGGGGACCCTCCGGCGCGCCGTAGATGCCCTCACTGAGATAAACGGAGCCGTCGCCGCCGACCGCGATGCCGGTCGGGGCGGTGAAGCCGTACCAGGTGCGGAGCACGCGGCCACTGCTCGGGTCCAGCTTCCAGACCCGCCCGGCGTTGGGGGCCTCGGCACCCAGGCCGGAGACGTAGATCGCGCCGTCCGGGCCCTGGGCGACGCCGGTCGGAACCGGGTCGCAGCCGGGGTGGCGCGGGTCGTTGTTGCGTGCCCCGTGGCACACCCCGGACGTGATGTTGTGCGGCGCGAAGAACGTGCTCAGTCGCCCGCTGTCGGAGACCGAGATGACGTCGTTGGCGCCGCCGTCGGCGACCAGCGTCCGTCCGGGCAGTCGCGTGACGGCGAACGGGTTGGACAGCGAGTCCCGGGCCTTCTGACTCTGCCCGTCCGGGTTGTGCTTCAGCTCATAGGCCAGCAGGTCGGCGGCCACCGTGGCGTGTCCGCGATAAGGCGCCTTGAACAGCCGCTGGGCGCGTGGGGTGTTCCGATTGCCCTCGCCCGTGAGGGCGTACACCGTGCCGTTATCGCCCACGTCGACGGCGTCGACGGTCGGGTAACCACTGAGGAAGGTCGAGCGATGACCGTTGGCCAGGTCGATCTTGGTGACCTTGCCGGCGTCGGACTCGGCGACCAGGAGTTGACCGCCGGGACCCAGGGCGATGCCGAACGGCCCGGCCAGGTTGCGGGCGACGACTGTGACGCCGGGCTGCGCCGAAGCGGCGGCGTTGGCCAGGCCGGTCGAGCCGAGCAGCGAGCCCGCGGCCACTATAAGGACGAAGGATCTCTTACCGCGCATGTGCGCCCCCTCGGACATCGCCTCCCCAACGGAGGCGGCGAGGGGAACATACCGCACATCCTGGGGGTCTGAAAAGGGATCAATACTCCCTTTTGGGACGGAGACCGGGTCTACCGGCGTGTATCGCTCGGCGGCGCTGACACGTCGTCCAACGCACGCCGAATCTCCTCGGGCAGCCGTAGCCGCTCGGCCTCCAGAGCGGCCCGCAGCTGTACCCAGGTGCGCGCACCGACGACCGCAGCCACCACACCGGTGGCGTCGCGCACCCAGGCCAGCGCCACCGCCAGCGGGGTCGCATCCAGGCCGTCGGCCGCCGTGCACACCGCCTCCACGATCTGCGCGCAGCGTTCGTCGAGGTGGGGCGCGAGGAAGTCCCGGTAGAACGATGAAGCCCCTCGGGAGTCGGCAGGCGTCCCCCGGCGGTACTTCCCGGTGAGCACTCCCCGGCCCAACGGCGACCACGCCAGCACCCCGAGGCGGGCGTCGAGCGCGGCCGGCACCGCCTCGCCCTCGATGCCGCGGGCCAGCAGTGAGTACTCGATCCCGGTGGAGACCAGCGGGGCACGCCCCGGCCAGGCACGCTGCCAGGCAGCCGCCTTGGCGCTTTGCCAGCCGCTGTAGGTGCAGACGCCGACGTAGCGCACCCGGCCCGATCCGACGGCGGTGTCCAGCGCTGCCAGGGTCTCCTCCAGCGGAGTCCTCCGGTCCCAGCCGGCGAGCTGCCACAGGTCGAGGTAGTCGGTGCCCAGGCGTTCCAAGGACGCGTCCAGCGCGGCCAACAGGTGTCGGCGCGAGCAGCCGAACTCCGCCGGTCCGAGGCCCAATGGGGCACCGGCCTTGGTCGCCAGCACCAGCGAGGCCCGGGGGACCCCGGCGCCACGTGGGGCGATCAGCCGGCCGAGGATGCGCTCGCTGTCGCCCTCGGCGAAGCTGTCGGCGGTGTCGACCAGGGTACCTCCGGCGTCGCAGAATGATCTGAGTTGGCGGGCGGCGTCATCCGCGTCCGTGTCCCGGCCCCAGGTCATGGTCCCCAGCCCGAGCCGCGATACGGCCAGCCCGCTGCGCCCCAGCGGTCGCTGCTCCATTCGAGCAGGCTAACGGCGCTATACGGCCCGCCTCGGGCTGGTTCCGAACGGCTCGCTGGCGTCTGACAGCTGTGAGTTGCGCCAATCGGCCGATTGTGTCAGCGATCTTGAGGCCGCAAGCTGAGGTCACATCACCACGAAGGAGAGCCTCACCGATGGCGTCGAAGATCCTCAGGACGAAGCGTTGGAGCGGTATCGCTCTGGCGACCGGCGCGCTGTTTACCGGTCTGCTGACGGCTCCGGCCTCGGCCCAGGTGTCGAATGCACCGGCACTGACCCCGCAGCTCGCCACCAGCGGTAGGGACGGATCGGTCGAGCAGGTCCGCCAGATCGTGCAGTGCGGCGACACGATGTACGCCGTCGGCAAGTTCTCTGAGGTGCGCCTCGGCGCGACCGTGGTGACCCGCAACAACGTCTTCGCCTTCTCGGCGACCAAGCCTTACACGATTTCGGAGAGGTGGAACCCTAACGTCAACGGGCAGGTGGACAGCATCGCCTTTGCGGGCGGCGACTGCTCGGCGGCCTACCTCGGCGGAGCCTTCTCGGCCATCGGCGGCGCCGCTGCCAGGAACGTGGCAAAGGTAAGCACGACCACCGGCGCCCCCGACCCGGGTTTCGCCAACTCCTCGCCCGGCCGGGTGGCCCATCTCGAAGTGGTCAACGACCACCTCCTCCTCGGCGGATACTTCAAGGGCTATCTCAAGAGCGTCTCCCCGATCACCGGCAAGCCGGACGGGCTGGCGATGCCGGCGATCTCCGGGAACTACGTCTACCCCAAGGTCTACCCGAACTCGACCAAGGTGTGGAACATGTCGGTCTCGGGCAGCCGGGTCCTGGTCATGGGCATCTTCAACACCGTAGGCGGATTGAGCCGCAAGCAGATCTTCATGCTCAACGTGCCGGCCGGCGCCGGGGCGGCCACCGTGGACCCCTGGTACAGCCAGGAGTTCACCTCGGACTGCTCGACGTCCCATCCGTTCTGGCTGCAGGACGCTGCGTTCTCACCCGACGGCTCCAGCGTCTACACCGCCACCACCGGGTACAAGCCATGGCAGAAGACGACCACCGAACCCCGCAGCGAGCTGTGCGACTCGGCAGCCGCCTTCCCCTCCGGCCCGCAGTCGAACCAGGCGCACACCTGGATCAACTACACCGGTTGCGACTCGCTGTTCTCGGTGGCGGCCGATAACGACACGGTCTACGTCGGCGGGCACCAGCGCTGGACGGACAACCCCAACGGCTGTGACCGCAAGGGTCCCGGCGCGTCGGATTCCCCCGGACTCGCCTTCCTCACCAGCGGCACCGGGGCTCACATCCCGGGCACCGCTACCCGCGGCCGGGGCCTGGGCGCGGACGACATGCTGGTCACCCCGGCCGGCCTGTGGATCGCCTCGGACAATGCGCAGAACACCGCCACCTGCGGCGGCAAGTCCGGTCACATGGGCATCTGCTTCCTGCCCAACTAACCGATTGCCCAGTACTTCGCACGTGCGGACACCTACTGCGCGAGGATGGACCATGAGACGCATCTCGTCACCCGCTGCACTGCGCGGACTGGCAGCCTCCGCGACACTCCTGCTGGCGGCCGCCGGGCTGACCGGGGGCAGCGCGGCCGCCGAGGTCGGCGACACCATGCCGGTCGGCGCCACCTCCCGGGACTGGACCTGGTTCGACGCAGCAGTCGGGCCGACCCAGATCTACCGCAACTTCGATGCCGGATTCCACTACGCGACCTGGACGCAGACCAAGGCATACACCCTGCACCCGGACGCGCCGCGGTATGACTACAGCTTCAACCTGCCACCGGCCGAGGTGCTCGCCGGCGCCTGGGACGCCCGCCTTCGAACCTTCGTGGCGAGCACCCCCGGCAATACGATCCTGTCCATCTGGCACGAACCGGAGCAGGAGATCGAGAAGGGGCTCTTCACCGCCCAGCAGTTTCGCGACATGATGGTGCGCTTCAACGCGCTGGTGGACGCCCAGAACGCCCTCGACGGTGGGACTCGGCTGGTGTCCGTGGTGCTCATGGTCTCCACGTTCACCGGCTTCAAGGGTCGCAACCCGAACACCTACTGGCCGGGGAACGCGGGCGCGGACCTGATCGCCGTCGACGCCTACGGCTCACCCTCCGGGACGAAAACGGCGGCTGCCCCGGCCGGCTACACCGACGGGCGCCGGTGGAAGACGGCCGGATTGCTGCTCAGCCCGGTGTACGCCTTCTCGGTGGTCAAGGGCACCCGGTGGGGGGTTTCGGAGTTCGGGTACCTGGTCGACGTGAACGGCCCCACCCGCAAGGCGCAGACCATCACCGACGGCGTGGCGTACGCCCGGGCCAACGACGCGGTCATGTTCGAGTACTTCGACTCCTTCGGGTCCCGGGCCGATTGGCGGCTGCGATACCAGAACCCGGCCGTGCCCTCCACATCGGCGGGCAGCGACGCGGTCAACGCGCTGCGCGCCGCGATCGCCGGTTCCTAGCCTGGCGCCGTGCGGCCGATAGGCTCGCCGCAGGCACAGATAGGAAAGGACTGGCATGCGGCTGGGCATCAACCTCGGATACTGGGGGGCCGGGCAGGACGCCGAGGCGCTGGCCCTGGCGCAGGAGGCCGAACGGCTCGGCTTCGCGGTCGCCTGGGCGGCGGAGGCCTACGGCTCGGATGCGGCCACCGTGCTGACCTGGGTGGCGGCGCACACCGAGCGGATGGACATCGGCTCGGCGGTGTTCCAGATCCCGGCCCGCTCGCCGGCGATGACCGCCATGACCGCGGCCACCCTCGACGTGCTCTCCGGCGGCCGGTTCCGCCTCGGGCTGGGGGTCTCCGGCCCGCAGGTCTCCGAAGGCTGGCACGGCGTCCGGTTCGACGCACCGCTGGGGCGGACCCGCGAGTACGTCGAGATCGTGCGGCGGGCCCTGCGCCGTGAGCGAGTGGCCTTCGACGGCACGCACTACACGCTGCCGCTGCCGGACGGCCCGGGCAAGGCCCTGAAACTCACCGTCCACCCGGTCCGGGAGCGCATCCCGGTCTACCTGGCGGCGGTCGGGCCGAAGAACCTCGAACTGGCCGGTGAGATCGCCGACGGCTGGCTGGCTATCTTCTTCTCCCCGGAACACTCCGCCGACTCCTTGGCAGGTATCGCCGCCGGCCGCGAGAAGGCCGGCCGCGACATGACCGGATTCGACGTGGTGCCCACCGTGCCGCTCTCGGTCGGGCCGGACGTGGCGGCGTGTGCGGATCCGATCCGCGGCTACGCGGCGCTCTACGTCGGGGGCATGGGCAGCCGCCAGCAGAACTTCTACAACGCCCTGGCCCGCCGGATGGGCTTCGACGAGGCGGCCACGGTGATCCAGGACCGGTACCTGTCCAAGGACATCGCCGGCGCGATGGCCGCGGTGCCGCTGGAGTTCGTGGATGCCACCGCACTGCTCGGCCCGAAGGAACGGCTGGCCGAGCGGATGACCGGCTACGCCGAAGCGGGGGTCACCACGCTGTCCCTGGCCGTCTTCGCCGACGCCCAGGAGCAGCGGATAGCCGCGATCCGAACCGCGGCGCAGGCTCTCGAGCTCGCCGGCGTCGGCGAGTGAACATCCTGCAGGCCGGCGTCCTGGGCGTGGTGGAGGGGCTCACCGAGTTCATCCCGGTGTCCAGTACCGGTCACCTGACGGTCGTCGAGAAGCTGCTCGGGTTGAAGGTCAACGACGACAGCGTGACCGGTTTCACCGCGGTGATCCAGTTTGGCGCGATCCTGGCCGTCCTGCTCTTCTTCCGGCGGGAGATCGTGGGCCTGGTCCGCGGTGGCATCGCCGGGCTATTCTCCGCGACCGTCCGGCGGGAGGACCCGCAGTTCCGCTACGCCTGGTACGTGATCGCCGGTTCGCTGCCGATCGGGGTGCTGGGGTTGGCGGGCAAGTCGGTGATCGAAGGACCGCTGCGCAATCTGTGGGTGGTCGCTGCCGCTTTGATCACCTGGAGCGCGGCCATGGTCTACGCCGAACGCGTGGCCACCCAGCGGCGCGCCGAGGCGGACCTGACGTTCCGAGATGTGATGACGGTCGGCGTGGTGCAGTGCCTGGCACTCATACCCGGCGTGTCGCGTTCGGGGGCGACGATCAGTACCGGTCTGGTCCGCGGCCTGGACCGGGTCAGTGCCACCCGGCTCTCGTTCTTCCTGTCCATCCCGGCGCTCACCGCCGCCGGGCTCTACACGCTCAAGGACGCCCTCGGCGGTAGCGTCGGCGCGGTGCCCACCCTGGTGGGCACGGTGGTGTCGTTCGTGGTGGCCTACGCCTCGATCGCCTGGCTGCTGCGCTTCGTCGCCCACCACCCGATCACCTACTTCGTGCTGTACCGCGTGCTGGCCGGCCTCGTGATCGTCGGGCTGCTCACCTTCGGCGCCATCAGCTCGACGTGAGCCGGGCCAGATGACCACGGTGCTGCTCGTCCGCCACGGCCTGACCGCCATGACCGGGCCGGTGCTGGCCGGCTGGACGGCGGGGGTCGACCTCGACGAGCGGGGCGCCGGGCAGGCCGAGGCGCTCGCCGGGCGGCTGGCGCCGGTCCCGTTGGCCGCCGTCGTGGCCAGCCCGCTGGAGCGCTGCCAGCAGACCGCCGCCGCCCTCATCGGTGGCCGGGAGGTGGAGCTGTCCACCGATGCGCGGGTGGGGGAGTGCCACTACGGGGAGTGGACCGGCCAAGACCTGAAGAAGTTGAGCAAGGAGCCGCTGTGGCGGGTCGTGCAGGCCCATCCCAGCGCCGCCAGCTTTCCGGGCGGTGAGGCGCTGCGCGAGACCCAGTCCCGGGCCGTGGCCGCGGTCCGGGACTGGAATGCCCGACTCGGGCCGGACGCGACGTACGCGGTGGTCAGCCACGGGGACGTGATCAAGGCGATCCTGGCCGACGCGCTTGGGCTGCACCTTGACCTCTTCCAGCGGATCGTGGTGGACCCCTGCTCGCTCAGCGTGATCCGGTACACGGAGCTGCGCCCGTTCGTGGTGCGGATCAACGACACCGGGGGCGGCGTAGCCGATCTGCTACCGCCCAGGCGGAGCGGCCGTCGCCGCAAGGCCAGCTCCGACGCGCCGGTCGGCGGTGGCGCCGGAGCCGGCGGTTGAGGGCCGGTTGCGGCCGGCAGCAAGCGGATGAGGCGGCCGGGAGCAGGCCATAGGGTCGGGGTATGCCGCGTCAGGTCCACGAGTTCGATCCGCCCACCCGATTCGTCGCCGGTACCGTCGGGCAGCCCGGAGAACGGGCCTTCTTCCTGCAGGCCAGTGGCGGCAACCGGCGGATCAGCGTCGCGTTGGAGAAGGTCCAGGTCCAGGTGCTGGCCGAGCGCCTGGACCAGATGCTCGACGAGGTGCGCCGCCAACTGGGGCCGCGCAGCGGCGTGCCCGAAACGGCTCCCCCCGAGCTGGAGGATGTGGAGCCGCTCGACGCGCCAGTCGAGGAGGAGTTCCGCGTCGGCACCATGGCCATCGCCTGGGAGGGCGAGTCGGCGAAGGTGGTGGTCGAGGCCCAGGCCGCGCTGGCCGAGGGTGAGGAGGCCGCCGTGCCGTTGGCGGATGAGTCCAGCGAAGGCCCGGACGTCTTGCGGGTCCGTATCCCGCCGGCCGCCGCCCGGGCCTTCGTCGCCCGCGCCCAGCGGGTGATCGCGGCCGGCCGGCCACCCTGCCCACTGTGCGGGCTGCCGCTGGATCCCGACGGCCACGTCTGCCCCCGGCAGAACGGACACCGGCACTAGCGCCCGCTGGGTAAGACTGGTGGGGTGAGCACCCCGGAGCGCGGCCTCCCGTCGGCCGGGGCAGCCGCGGGGCTCGATCCCGCCGCCGTGCTCGAGCTGCTCGAGTCGGGACGCATCACCGTCGCCGGACGATTGGTCGACGCCTCGAATGCCACGCTGTACTGCTCCGTCGAATTGGACGGGGTGGCGCTCGACGCCGTGTACAAGCCGGTGGCCGGGGAGCGGCCGCTGTGGGACTTCCCGGACGGCACCCTGGCCGGCCGAGAAGTGGCCGCGTACGCGGTCAGCGCGGCTACCGGGTGGAACATCGTGCCGCCGACGGTGCACCGCGACGGACCGTTCGGCCCCGGCATGTGCCAACTGTGGATCGATGTGGACCCCACGGTCGACCTGGTGGCGCTGGCCCGCTCCGACACTCCCACGCTGCGCCGGATGGCCGTGCTGGATGCGGTGATCAACAACGCCGACCGCAAGGGCGGGCATCTGCTACCGACCTCTGATGGGGCCATCTTCGGCGTGGACCACGGCGTGTGCTTCTCGGTGGAGGACAAGCTGCGCACCCTGCTGTGGCGCTGGCGCGGACTTCCGCTGAGCGCGGACGCGGTCGAGGTGCTCACCGCCCTGCGCACCCGGCTCGACGCCGGCTCCTCCGACGCCCTGTGCGCCGCTCTGGCGACGCACCTGACCCGGGCGGAGGTCCGGGCTACCCGGTCCCGGATCGACCGGCTGCTGCGCAGCGGCCGGCATCCGCAACCCAGTGAGGACTGGCCGGCCATTCCCTGGCCGCCGTTCTGATCATCGGCCAGCACAGGGCCGGGCTACCCTCGGATGGTGCAGTCCTGGCCCGCGCCCGACGTTCCGCGACTTCCCGGATCCGCTCCGCCGCTGCGGGTGTTCGACACCGCGACCAGGGAACTGCGACCGGTCGCGCCGGGGCGGCGCGCCCGGATGTACGTCTGCGGCATCACCCCCTACGACGCCACCCACCTCGGCCACGCGGCGACCTACGTCGCCTACGACACGGTGGCCAGGGTGCTCGCCGACGGCGGGACGGCCCTCGACTACTGCCAGAACGTCACCGACGTCGACGATCCGTTGCTGGCCCGGGCGGTGGCCACCGGGGAGGATTGGGTCACCCTCGCCGAGCGTGAGACCGACCTCTTCCGCGCGGACATGACCGCGCTGCGGGTGCTGCCGCCCCGGTGGTACGTCGGGGCGGTCGAGGCGATACCCGAGATCGTCGAGCTGATCACCGAGCTTCGGGATCGCGGCGCGACCTATGACCTCGACGGCGACCTGTACTTCCCCGCTGCGGTGGATCCGCACTTTGGCTGCGTGGCGAATCTCGACCGGGACACCATGCTGGCGCTGTCCGCGGAGCGGGGGGGCGATCCGGAGCGGCCCGGAAAGAAGGACCCGCTCGATCCGATCCTCTGGCGGGCGGCCCGCGACGGCGAGCCGGCGTGGCCGTCACCGTTCGGTCCGGGTCGGCCCGGGTGGCACGTGGAGTGCACGGCCATCGCGCTGCGCCGGCTCGGGGCGACCATCGACATCCAGGGCGGCGGCAGCGACCTGGCCTACCCACATCACGAGTTCAGCGCCGCGCACGCCGACGTGGCCACCGGGCGCTGGCCGTTCGCCCGGGCATACGTGCACACCGGCATGGTCGGCTACGCCGGGGAGAAGATGTCGAAATCACGTGGCAACCTGGTCTTCGTCTCGGGCCTGCGCCGCGACGGGGTCGATCCGGCGGCCATCCGGCTCGCGCTGCTGGCGCACCGGTACTCCGAGGACTGGGACTACACCGACACGGACCTGGATCGCGCGCGGGCCCGGCTGGCCCGGTGGCGCTCGGCCGTCGGTGCCGGCACCGGGCCGCCGGCGGGAGCGACGGTGGCCGAGGTTCGTCGGCAGCTGACCGATGACCTGAACACCCCGGGTGCGCTGAGCGCGATCGACCGCTGGTCGGCCACGGCGACCGGTAGCGGCGGTCCGGACCGGGACGCGCCGGGGCTGGTCCGTGACCTGACGGACGCCCTGCTGGGGATACGGCTGTAGCCCCGGGGCCCGCCCCCCGTCAGCTGCCTTCCCGACCTTCGCCGGGACCGCGCCGGCGGAGGTAGCGCTCGAACTCCTTGGCGATCGCCTCACCGCTCGCCTCTGGCAGGTCGGTCTCATCCGCTCGCGACTCCAGGGCGCGGACGTACTCGGCCACCTCGGAGTCCTCGCGGGCCATTTCCTCCACGCCACGTTCCCACGCCCTGCCTTGCTCCGGCAGCTCACCGAGGGGCACAGCGATGTCGAGCAGATCCTCGACCCGGCGCAGCAGCGCCATCGTCGCCTTGGGGCACGGCGGCTGCGCGACGTAATGCGGCACCGCCGCCCAGAACGACACCGCCGGCAGGTCGGACAGTCGGCAGGCGTCCTGGAACACCCCGACGATGCCGGTCGGGCCTTCATAGCGGGACCGCTCCACCGAGAGCCGGGCCGCGGTGGAGGCGTCGTAGGCGGTGCCAGTCACGGGCACCGGGCGGGTGTGCGGTGTGTCGGCCAGTAGGGCGCCGAGGGTGACCGTGAGTCCGACCTCCAGCTCCGTGGCGATGTCCAGCAGCTCACCGCAGAACGCCCGCCACTTCATGTTCGGTTCCAGACCGCGGACCAGTACGATGTCCCGCGGGGCACTCGGCGGCCGGGCCAGGGATACCCGAGTCGTCGGCCATTCCACACTGCGGGTGACGCCGTCGACCAGGCGCACCGTGGGGCGGTTGACCTGGAAGTCGTAGTACTCGTCCGGGTCGATGACTGCCAGCGGCGCGGCCCCCCAGACCGTCTCCAGATGCTCGATCGCGTCGGTGGCCGCGTCGGCAGCGTCGTTCCAGCCCTCGAAGGCGGCCAAGAGCACCGGATTGTGCAGCACCGGCAGTCCCTCGTAGGCGACCACGCGGCTCCTCTCCGCCCCGCGGCACTCCCGGAACTCCCGCTGAGTTCCAGGTCACCCCCGGCTGAGCTCGGGGCTCAGCCTACGACGGACGGCGCCGGGCGGCCGTCCTGACCGCGTTGGCGTGTCTCGCCACCCGGCGCGCTCTACCATGACACTCGATGACCGACGTCGACTCCCAGTCACCCGCTCCCGCGCCGCAGCAGATGCCCCCCCGTAGCGGCGCGCTGCTGCGCGCCCTGGGTGAGCGGGTCGTGGTAGCCGATGGCGCGATGGGCACCATGCTGCAGGAGTACGGGTTGACCCTGGAGGACTTCGCCGGCCTGGACGGCTGCAACGAGATCCTCAACGTGACCCGGCCGGACGTCGTGCGCAGCGTGCACGACGCCTACTTCGCCGTCGGCGTGGACTGCGTGGAAACCAACACCTTCGGCGCGAACCTGGCCAACCTGGCGGAGTACGACGCCGCGGAGCGGATCTATGAGCTGTCCGAGGCCGGCGCCCGGCTGGCGCGGGAGGTCGCCGAGGCGTACTCCACCACCGAGGCGCCGCGCTGGGTGCTGGGTTCGGTCGGGCCGGGGACCAAGTTGCCCACCCTGGGCCACGCCCGTTACGCCGACCTGCGGGACGCCTACCAGCAGGAGGTCGCCGGGCTGATCGCCGGCGGCGCCGACGCGGTGATCGTGGAGACCGCACAGGATCTGCTGCAGGCCAAGGCCGCCCTCATCGGTGCTCGTCGGGCGATGACCGCGGCCGGACTGCGGCTGCCATTGATCGCTTCGGTCACCGTGGAGACCACCGGGACCATGCTGCTCGGCACCGAGATCGGCGCCGCGCTGACCGCGTTGGAACCGCTCGGCGTGGACCTGCTCGGCCTGAACTGCGCCACCGGGCCGGCGGAGATGAGCGAGCACCTGCGCTACCTGTCCAAGCACGCCCGGGTCGGGTTGTCCTGCCTGCCCAACGCCGGGCTGCCCGAGCTGACTCGTGACGGCGCGCACTACCCCCTGACGCCGGACCAGCTGGCCCAGGCGCAGGACACCTTCACCCGGGACTACGGGCTCGCCCTGGTCGGCGGCTGCTGCGGCACCACGCCGGAGCACCTTCGGGCGGTGGTCGACCGGGTCGGCGGCCGGCCCCTGACCCCGCGCCGCCCACATCCCGAACCGGCCGCGGCCAGCCTCTACCAGGCGGTCCCGTTCCGCCAGGACACCTCCTATCTCTCCATCGGGGAACGCACCAACGCCAACGGCAGCAAGGCTTTCCGGGAGGCAATGCTCGGCGAAGCCTGGGAGGACTGCCTGGAGATCGCCCGGGCGCAGACCCGCGACGGCGCCCACCTGCTCGACGTCTCTGTGGATTACGTCGGGCGCGACGGCGCGGCCGACATGTCGGCGTTGGCCGGGCGGCTGGCGACCGCGAGCACGTTGCCGCTGGTTCTGGACTCCACCGAACCGGAGGTGATCGAGGCCGGACTGGAGCACCTCGGTGGCCGCTGCGTGATCAACTCGGTGAACTACGAGGACGGCGACGGCCCGGACTCGCGGATCCGCCGGATGATGCCGCTGGTTGCCGAGCACGGCGCGGCCGTGATGGCCCTCACCATCGACGAGCAGGGCCAGGCCCGGACCGCCGAGTGGAAGGTCGCCGTCGCCACCCGTCTCGTCGAGGACCTGACGACGAACTGGGGGCTGGCGCGCAGCGACATCCTGCTGGACTGCCTGACGTTCCCGATCGCCACCGGCCAGGAGGAGACCCGCCGCGACGCGCTGGAGACCATCGAGGCGATCCGGGAGGTGAAGCGGCGCTATCCCGATGTGCAAACCACGCTCGGGGTCTCCAACGTGTCTTTCGGCCTGAACCCCGCCGCTCGGATCGTGCTCAACTCCGTGTTCCTCAACGAGTGTGTCCGGGCCGGTCTGGACTCCGCGATCGTGCACTCGGCGAAGATCCTCCCGATGGCCCGGATTCCGGAAGACCAGCGGGCCACCGCGCTCGACCTGGTCTACGACCGCCGCCGGGCCGACTACGACCCGCTGAGCGCTTTCCTCGACATGTTCGAGGGTGTCACCGCGGCCGACGCGAGGGCCACCCGGGCCGAGGAACTGGCCGGCTTGCCGCTGGCCGAGCGCCTCCAGCGCCGGGTGATCGACGGCGAGCGGAACGGCCTGGAGGCCGACCTAGACGAGGCGCTGGCCACCCGGCCGGCGCTGGAGATCGTCAACGACGACCTGCTGGCCGGTATGAAGGTGGTGGGTGAACTCTTCGGCTCGGGGGAGATGCAGCTGCCGTTCGTGCTGCAGAGCGCGGAGATCATGAAGGCCGCGGTAGCCCACCTCGAACCGCACATGGAGAAGACCGACGAGGCCGGCAAGGGCACCATCGTGCTGGCCACCGTCAAGGGCGACGTGCACGACATCGGCAAGAACCTGGTCGACATCATCCTGACCAACAACGGCTACACCGTGGTCAACCTGGGCATCAAGCAGCCGGTGTCGGCCATCCTCGATGCGGCGGATTCCCACCGGGCCGACGTGGTCGGCATGTCCGGCCTGCTGGTCAAGTCGACAGTGGTCATGAAGGAGAACCTCCAAGAGATCAACTCTCGCGGGTTGGCTCCCGGCCTTCCGGTCCTGCTCGGCGGCGCTGCGCTGACCCGGGCGTATGTGGAGCAGGACCTGGCCGAGGTCTACGCCGGCGAGGTCCGCTATGCGCGGGACGCCTTCGAGGGGCTGCGGTTGATGGATGCCCTGATGGGTGTCAAGCGAGGGGTGGTCGGCGCACAGCTGCCGGCCCGACGTGAACGCCGGGTCCGCACCTCCACCCGCCCTGATGCCACGGCGGAGGAGGACATGCCGGCGCGCTCGGACGTGTCCCGGGACAACCCGGTCCCCGCCCCGCCGTTCTGGGGGAGCCGCATCATCAAGGGCGTCCCGCTCGCCGACTACGCCGTATTGCTCGACGAGCGGGCCACGTTCCTGGGCCAGTGGGGGCTCAAGTCCAGCCGCGGCGACGGCCCGTCCTACGACGAGCTGGTCGAGTCCGAGGGCCGCCCGCGGCTGCGGATGTGGCTGGAGCGGGTACAGGCCGAGCGGATGCTGGAAGCCGCGGTGGTCTACGGGTACTTCCCGTGCGTCAGCGAGGGCGACGACCTGGTGGTACTCACCGACGACGGCCGGGAGCGGCACCGGTTCACCTTCCCGCGCCAGCGGCACGGCCGGCACCTGTGCCTTGCGGACTTCTTCCGGTCCGCCGACTCCGGCCAGACCGACGTGCTCGGCACCCAACTGGTGACCATGGGCCCGCGGATCGCCGAGGTTACCGCCGACCTGTTCGCGGCCAACGCCTATCGCGACTACCTGGAGCTGCACGGCTTGTCCGTGCAGCTGACCGAGGCCCTGGCCGAGTATTGGCACATGCGGATGCGCGCGGAGCTGGGCTTCGCCGCCGACGACCCGCAGGCCCCGGCCGAGTTCTTCGACCTGCGATACCGGGGAGCCCGCTTCTCCTTCGGGTACGGCGCCTGCCCGGACCTGGAGGACCGGGCGAAGTTGGTGGACCTGCTGGCACCGGAGCGGATCGGAGTGAAGCTCTCGGAGGAGTTCCAGCTGCACCCGGAGCAGTCCACCGACGCGATCGTGCTGCATCACCCCGAGGCCAAGTACTTCAACGCCAAGTGACGCACCGGTCGGTGACCCCGTCACCCGGCACCGGCCTGGCGGCCGTGCTGTTCGACATGGACGGCCTGCTGGTCGACTCCGAACCGCTGTGGTACGAGGTGGAAGCGGAGATCGCCGAAGCGCTCGGGGGTCGGTGGCATCCGGCCGACCAGGCGGCCTGCGTCGGCGGCCCGCTGCGGGCCACCGCCTCCCGGATACTCGCCAAGGCCACTGGGCCGGCCACCGTGGGAGACGTGGAGACCCGCCTGATCGACGGAATGGCCGCGCGGCTGGCGGTCGGCGTGCCGCTGCGTCCGGGGGCGGGGGACCTGCTGGCCGGCCTGGCGCAGCACCGGATCCCCACGGCGCTGGTGTCCTCCTCCGAGCGACGGTTGATGGACATCGCGCTGGCCGGGTTGACCCAGCACATCTTCGATGCCTCGGTAGCCGGTGACGAGGTGCACCGCCGCAAGCCCGACCCGGAGGCGTACCTGCGGGCCGCCGCACTGCTCGGCGTCGACCCGACCGACTGCGTCGCGTTGGAGGATTCGGCGACCGGCGTGGCCGCCGCCGAAGCCGCTGGCTGCCGCTGCGTGGTGGTGCCCGATCTGGTGCCGGTCGCGGCCACCCCGACCCGGCCGGTGCTGAGCTCGCTGGCCGACATCGACGTGGCCGCCCTGATGGCGCCGCGCCCGGACCGGGCAACCACTACGGTGAGATAGTGATCGACTTTGCGGACGTCCCGGTCCGGCCCGGCTCGGACCCCGACGACTCGGCCTTGGCAGCGGCCCTGGCCACCGAGGCCGGCCGGCGCCTGCTGGTGATTCGCGAGCGCTACGCCGACGCCGAGCCGGCGCAGCGCAAAGCGGCCGGCGACCGGCAGTCGCACGAGTACCTTATGGCGGAGTTGGCGAGCGCCCGGCCGGGTGACGCCGTGCTGTCCGAGGAGGGCCGCGACGATCTGGCCCGGTTGACCGCCGAGCGGGTGTGGATCGTGGACCCGCTGGACGGCACCCGGGAGTTCGCCGAGTTCCGCGACGACTGGGCGGTGCACGTCGCACTGTGGGCGTCCGGGGATCTCCTCGCCGGCGCGGTCGCCCTACCGGCGATGGAGCTCACCTTCGCCACCCCGCGGGTGCCGCTGCCCCCCCCGCAGGCCGGGCAGCCGCGGATGGTGGTCAGCCGGTCGCGACCGCCGGCCTGGACCGACGAGGTCGCCGAGGCGTTGGGTGCTGAGCTGCTGCCGATGGGGTCGGCCGGCGCGAAGGTAATGGCGATCGTGCAGGGGATCGCCGAGGTGTACGTCCATGCCGGCGGTCAGTACGAATGGGACTCCGCGGCGCCGGTGGCGGTGGCCCGGGCAGCCGGTCTGCACACCAGCCGGATCGACGGGTCGCCGCTGCGGTACAACTGCCGCGACACCCTGCTGCCGGACCTGGTGGTCTGCCGGCCGGATCTCGCCGACAAGGTGCTCGCCGCCGTGCGGGCCGCGATGCGGTGAAGGGTCGCTGCTGACCTCAGCGGGCCGCTCGTCCAGGCGACCAGGATCCGGCGACCAGGATCCAGCGACCAAGAGCCAGCCATGGCCACGGACGGGCCTTCTGTCGACTTGTCCGCGATCTGCGCCCCGTACACGGTGTCCCCTTGGCAACCGAGCGGATCTGGTCGCTTCCGCCGTGACGGCCTGACCACGCCGAAAAGTCGCGCCCCAGAAGGCCAGGTGCTCCTGGCGCTGATCAGCTCGGCATAACAGTAGGTTCCGGTCGACGCTCCTTGGGTTGGTTTTCGCGATTCCAAGGAGGCAGTGATGAACAGCAGGACGCGGGTGGAATCGTGCTCTACCTGAATGACCCGGTAGAGGAGGCTGTGTGCGTCCCGCGCTGGCGGGGTTACTGGGAGTCGGATGGAGGTGGCGATGGTGGCCAGGTGACAACTGGCCGGCCGATTTCCCATTCGTGGCCGAAGGGGTCGACCACCCGGCCAACACGCCAGCCGTGCTCTTCCGCGACCGGATCCTTCTCGGCTGCTCCCGCGGCGACCGCTTGCGCGAACACCGCATCGGGCTCGTCAACCGTCAGAAGAAGACGGCCGGTCGCGCCCCCAAGGTCGCGCGGTACCAACCGCTCGGTGCTCGATCCGGTCGCAGCGATCCAGAATGCCGCGCCACCAATGTCGAGTTGGGCGACAATGTCCTCTCCCTCGCCGACCCGATGAAGAACCGTGGCATCAAAGGCCTCCGCGTAGAACTCGAGCGCCGTCGCTCCTCGGTCAACCCAGAGCTGCGGCTGAATGGTCGTGGCGGTCATCCGCGAAGCCTCCCGCTCTCGCCCACGCACGGCAACTCGATCCCAGAGCCACACTGATGGTTCATAGGGGTTGAATCTGGTCTCGAGCCTATCTGGTGGTCAGCGCGGCGGGTCCGTCCGCGGCGGTCGGGTCGCTGGTGAGTTGGCCGTGCCGGTGGTGATGTTGTCGGTGGCCGCGAAGGAAGCGTGCCATTTCAGCTCACGCGCCGAGGCTGCCGCCACCACGCACTGCACGCCATCGCCAACACGCTCACCCAATACCCTAAGGTGGCGCTGGAGGACCTCAACGTGCACGGCATGCTCGCCAATCATCGCCTCGCCCGGTCGATCTCGGATGCCGCCTGGACCGAACTGGCGCGCCTGGTCGGCTACCGGCAACCCTCGCGCGACGGCCAGGTCGTGACCGTGGCCCGGTGGTACCCCTCGTCCAAGACGTGCTCTGGCTCCGGCGCGGTCGACGCCAACCTGACCCTCGCGCTGCGGACCTACCGATGCGCGCAGCGCGAACTGGAACGGGACCGCGACGTCAACGCCGCCATCAACATCGCCGCGTGGGCCGACGCCCAGGCGGCCCGGGACCGAGAAGCAACCGGCCCGGACACCAACGCCCGCCGACGGGAAGGCTCTGGCCAGCGCGGCAGCGCAGGCGAACCAGCCCGGATGAAACGGGAACCCGGCACGCAGCAGCGTGACCAGGACGCCCGAGAAGGGCGCTGCGACAATGTGTCGACAGGCTTTAGTACCGGTAACGCAGCCGCAGCGGCCAGGTGACCAGTTCCACCAAGGCTTGGGAGCGTTTCGGCAGGTCGGTTCGCCAGCCTTCGTCGCGGCGCAGCACGAGGCGGCCGGTGCGAAAGCGCATCGGGTTACCGGCCACGGTGTGGGCCGGCCGCAATTCGACGGCATCCCCGTGCAGCTGGGTCAGCGGGACGTCCGACGGCAACCCGGCCAGGCTCAGGACCCGGCGCAGCTCCGCGGCCGGGTCGTCCATCAGGTCCTCGTAGCGCACCACGATCGAGGGCACCAGCCGGGTCAGGCCGGCGACCATGGCGTTGTGCCCGGACCACAACAAACCGGACCTGCCGGGGGAGTACATCGGCATGTAGCTCTTGCCGTAGGCCACCTCGGGTCGGCGACGCTGCTTGAGCCAGGAGTTCGCCACGCCCCGTGGATCCCGCACCGCGTGCACCAGCCGCAGGTCGATGCCGGGTACCTCGCGCAGCAGGTAGCCGTAGGAGGCGTGTTTGCTGGAGTCCACGATGACCCGGGCCGCCGATACCTCGTGCAGCGCGCCGTAGAGCCGGCCGAGCAGGTCGGCGTACTCCCGCATCCGGCTGCGGTAACCCGGCAGGAGCGCGTTGGCGACCATCGCCGGGATGAATCGGTTACGGTCGACGGCCCGCTTGAGTCCGATGACCCGCTCGACGTCGAGCGCCTCCCACCCCCCGAACGCCTTGCGCCCGACCTCGGTCCACAGCGGGCATGCGCTGAAGCACTGGCCGCAGCCGCACCGCTCGTCTCCCCGGACGCCGCGTTCCCACAGGTGAACAACCTCGCCGGAGGAGACCACCCCCAGCACCTCACCGAGCATCCGGTCCAGCAGCGTGGTTCCGCTGCGTCCGAAACCGCCGAGATAGAGCACCACGGGACGGTCGGTGGGCGCGTCCGGCGCCTGGGTCAAGCCGGCCACCGCGTCGGCGAAGGCGCGTACCGCCAGCTCGCGACGCTCGCGCTCGGCCGTGGGCGTGACCGTGAACGCTTCCGGGGAAGCCAGCGCGGCTTCCAGCGTCGCGAACAGCTCGGCTTCGGTACGCGCCACCCGAACCAGGCCGGCCTTGTCCATCCGAGCGGCGAAGAGCATCTGGTGGTCGTCCACGTGCTCGCCGAGGCTGGCCTCCCGTGGGACGACGATCGGAAGATGTCCGGCATGCCGGCATTCGGTGATGGTCGCCGGGCCGCCATGACAGACCACTGCGTCGGCCTGGCGGATCTGGGCTGCCAACTCCTGCGCGCTGAAGAAGGCGACACCCTCGGCCCGGTCGGGGGGCAGCGCAGAGCCGTGTTGCACGACGCACCGCACGCGATCCGACGACTGCCCGGCGATCCACTGGTCGCACCAGCGCACCAGCCGGTCGAAGCGGTGGAAGTCGGTCCCGAGCAGGACGAGAACCGTCTTCGGCGCCTCCGCCGGGACGACGCTCACAGCAACGGCCCGATCAGTCGGGCGCCGGGGTAGAAGGCGAGCTGTTCCTCCCACTGGACGCAGAACCGGCTGCTCAGTGGGCGGCACAGTCGGCCAGTCACCGTCGGTGTGTCGATGCGGTCGTAGACCTCGACATACACGGTCGCCACGCCGGTCATTCTGGCCAGCAAGAAGAACGGGAAGGCTACGCCCGCGCCCGTGGAGACGACGACGTCGGGGCGGAAGGCGCGCATCACCCGGATCGCCAGCCCGGTGTTGCGGATCAGGTTGCCCAGGTGGCGGGTGGTCGGGTAGTACGCCCACACCACGTCCTCCCCGGCCAAGGAGGACTCCGCGTCAGGCGTGCGGAAGGTCACCCACTGGCGGTCCCGGTCGCGCCACCAACTCCGCAAGGCCGCCAGTTGCGCTAGGTGCCCACCGCTCGATCCGACGAGTAGCACCCTGGCGGCCGTGTCGCCGCCGAGGCGCCGGGTCGCCTCGCCGCGAGAGTGCGGCGGAGTCTCGACCGTCAACAGTTCCCACCTTCCGGACGCCCCGTGGCCAGCGGAGCGTCGGCGTTGACGTTCCCTCTCCATTGAACCAGTCGAACGCCCGCCGCAGCCGGACTACGCGGGGCGGGTCGCTCACTCCATCGGGCCAACAGTTGGCGGGGTGCACATGACGAAAACTTTGGTACTACCTCGAAGGGATCTCCACCGATGCTATTCTCCCGCCCCACCCGAGCCGCCCTGGTTCTCACCGCGGCCGTGTCGATCGCCGTTCCGATTGGCGGCGGGACCTTGCCGGCCCGGGCGAGCGCCCAGCCGGCCGTTCCCGCCGTCGTTGCGGGCGTCCCGGCGGTGCCGGCGCACGGCGCGCTCTTCGGTGCGGCGGTGAGCAACCGCCCCGACCTCGACGTCAAGGCATCGACCCTCGACCTGGAAGGCCAGATCGGCCGGAAGTTGGATGTGCATCGGCTGTATGACGTGTGGGACGACCCGCAGCCGGGTCCGATGACGTCCTGGACGGTGGCCGGTGGGCGGACCCCGGTGTTGTCCATCAAGGCCAGCCGCCGCGACGGGTCGGTCGTCCGCTGGGCCGATATCGCCGCCGGTCGGGAAGACCCCCAGATCCGCGCCCAGGCCAGGGGATTGAAGGCGTTGAACGCCCCGCTGTTCCTGAGCCTGCAACACGAACCGGAGAACGACCCCGGCAACGGCACCGCCGCGGACTACGTCGCCGCCTGGCGGCACTACGTCGCCGTGTTCCGCTCCGAGAACGTCACCAACGTCTCCTTCACCTGGATCCTGATGGCCTGGAGCTTCGAACGCGCCACCATCGCCGACTCCTTCTACCCCGGCGACGACGTCATCGACTGGGTCGCCGCCGACGGCTACAACTGGTACGGCACCTCGGCGGACAAGCCCTGGCGGCCCCTCGGCGATGCCATCAGCGGCTTCTACGACTGGGGCACCGCCCACCACAAGCCCATGATGATCGCCGAATACGGCTCCCTCGAAGACCCGCAGACCCCCGGCCGCAAGGCGGCCTGGATCACTGACGCCGCCGCCGCCATCAAAACCATGCCCGGCATCAAAGCCGTCCTCTACTTCCACTCCCCAGTCGGATACCCGTGGTGGATCGACTCCTCCGCCTCTGCGGTGGCCGCTTTCGCGGACATGGGCCATGACCCCTACTTCCGCACTTTGCCCGAGGCCGCGTTGACGGTCAGCCCGACCCAGGGTCCGGCGCCGCTGCGCGTGGTGCTCGACGGCTCGGCAAGCTACAGCGCCGGCGCGAGCGGCCTGACCTGGCGGCTGGACTTCGGCGACGGCTCCACCGCGCTGGTCACCGGCACCCCCCCGGCAAACGTCGCGCACACCTACGCGCCCGGCAGCTACACCGCCACGCTCAGCGTCGCCGGCGCGGACGGATCGTCGGACGTCACCAATAGCTCGGTCACCGCCCTGCCCGCCCCGGGCGCCCTCACCAACGGGCAGACCAACGTCACGCCGACCGGGGCGACCCTGAACGGCCGGGTGGACCCGAACGGGTTGGAGACCTCGGCCTGGTTCGACTACGGCACGACGACCGGGTACGGCTCGGCGACCGCGACGACCTCCGTGGGCGCCAGCACTCGGATGGCGCCGTTCGCGGCGCCGGTCAGCGGCCTGTCGCCGAACAGCACCTACCACTACCGGATCGTCGCCCGAAGCGGTGCCGGCACCACCACAGGTACCGACGGCACGTTCACCACCCCCGGCCCACCGGCGGCGACCACCGGTGGAGCCAACTCGGTCACCGCGACAACCGCGGGCGTGGCCGGCTCGGTGGACGCGAACGGGCTGGCCACAGATGCCTGGTTCGAGTACGGCACGACCACGGCATACGGCGCCCGGACCTGGGCGGCACCGGCCGGCAGCAAGAGTTGGGGCGTCCCGGTGTCCGCCACGCTGAGCGGGCTGCGGGCTAACACCGGATACCACTACCGGGCAGTCGCCGCCAACAGCTCCGGGACCTCCTACGGCACCGACCGAACGCTCACCACCGCCGGCCCGGCGATAGCGACGACCGGCGCCTCGACCGACGTGGCCGCGGCGACGGCGGGCGTGTCCGGCTCGGTGAACGCGAACGGCCTGGCGACCGATGCCTGGTTCGAGTACGGCACGACCACGGCCTACGGCGCACGGACCTCGGCGGTAGCCGCCGGTGACAAGAGCTGGGCCGTCCGGGTGTCCGCCACGCTTGGCGGTTTGCGCGCCAACACCGGGTACCACTACCGGCTCGTGGCCGCGAACAGCGCCGGGACCTCCTTCGGCACCGACCGAACGCTCACCACCGCCGGCCCGGCGATAGCGACGACCGGCGCCTCGACCGACGTGACCGCGGCGACGGCGGGCGTGTCCGGCTCGGTGAACGCGAACGGCCTGGCGACCGATGCCTGGTTCGAGTACGGCACGACCACGGCCTACGGCGCACGGACCTCGGCGGTAGCCGCCGGTGACAAGAGCTGGGCCGTCCGGGTGTCCGCCACGCTTGGCGGTTTGCGCGCCAACACCGGGTACCACTACCGGGTCGTGGCCGCGAACAGCTCCGGGACCTCCTACGGCCCCGATCGGACGCTCACCAGCGCCGGCCCGGCGACCGTCACGACCGGCGGCGCGCGTGCCCTGACCACCGCCGGAGCGACCGTCAGCGGCAACGTCGATCCCAACGGATTGGCCACCGATTACCGGGTCGAGTACGGGGCGACCATCAGCTACGGCACCGCCCCGGCCTGGCGCGACGCCGGGTCGAAGTCGTGGGGCTCCGGGGTGTCGGCAGACATCACCGGCCTGGCCTCGCGGCGGCTGTACCACTACCGGTTGGTCGCGCGGAACTCGGCCGGTACCAGCTACGGCTTGGACCGTACCTTCACCACCCGGTAAGCCGGTCCGGCGAGGCGGCGGCCGGGGAGCCCCGATTGGCGGCGACGACGGCCGCCATTCGGAGGAACATCCGCCGGTACCGCACAGTGGCCCGCCCACGGTGACGACAGCACTCCTATGACACCGAGGGATCAGCCTGCGATGCATACCTGGAAGACTGTCGTCCGGGCCGCCGTGACCCGGGCCACGGTGGCTTCGATCCTCGTCTCGGTCGCCGGAGGGGCGCTGCTCACCGGCGCATCGGCCGCCACGGCCGCCACCGCACCGTCCCAGTCGGCCACCCCGGTGACCGGCCGCCCCGCGGTGCCGCCACATGGTGTGCTCCTCGGCGCCGCAGTCAGCGGCCGCCCGGGATCGAGTGCGAAGTCGTCGGTCACCGACCTCGAGGCGGAGATCGGCCGGAAGTTGGATGTGCATCGGCTGTATGACGTGTGGGACGACCCGCAGCCGGGTCCGATGACGTCCTGGACGGTGGCCGGTGGGCGGACCCCGGTGTTGTCCATCAAGGCCAGCCGCCGCGACGGGTCGGTCGTCCGCTGGGCCGATATCGCCGCCGGTCGGGAAGACCCCCAGATCCGCGCCCAGGCCAGGGGATTGAAGGCGTTGAACGCCCCGCTGTTCCTGAGCCTGCAACACGAACCGGAGAACGACCCCGGCAACGGCACCGCCGCGGACTACGTCGCCGCCTGGCGGCACTACGTCGCCGTGTTCCGCTCCGAGAACGTCACCAACGTCTCCTTCACCTGGATCCTGATGGCCTGGAGCTTCGAACGCCCCACCATCGCCGACTCCTTCTACCCCGGCGACGACGTCATCGACTGGGTCGCCGCCGACGGCTACAACTGGTACGGCACCTCGGCGGACAAGCCCTGGCGGCCCCTCGGCGATGCCATCAGCGGCTTCTACGACTGGGGCACCGCCCACCACAAGCCCATGATGATCGCCGAATACGGCTCCCTCGAAGACCCGCAGACCCCCGGCCGCAAGGCGGCCTGGATCACTGACGCCGCCGCCGCCATCAAAACCATGCCCGGCATCAAAGCCGTCCTCTACTTCCACTCCCCAGTCGGGCACCCGTGGTGGGTGAACTCCTCCGCCTCCTCGACGGCGGCTTTCGCCACCATGGGCGGGGACAGGTACTTCTCCGCCACCGGCGGTGTGTCGTCGACGCCGGCCCTTCACACGGTGGCCGATTTCGACGGGAACGGCTCCACCGACCTGTCGGTCTACCGCCCCTCCACCGGCAGCTGGTACGCCCGGGGGGTACTCGCCGCCCGCTGGGGGGCGCCGGGTGATGTGCCGGTACCGGCGGACTACAACGGCGACCGCCGCGCCGACGTCGCGCTCTGGCGGCCGGCCAACGGCCGCTGGTACATCCGCGGCGTCCCCTCCTTCGGCTACGGCACCACCGGCGACCTTCCCGTCCCCGCCGACTACACCGGCGACGGCCGCGCCGCGGCCGCCGTGTTCCGCCCGGCCACCGGCACCTGGTGGGTCCGCGGCGCGGTTCCGGTCGCATACGGCCAGCGCGGCGACATCCCGGTACCCGGGGACTACAACGGCGACGGCCGCACCGAGGCCGCGGTCTTCCGCCCGGCCACCGGCACCTGGTGGGTCCGCGGCGCGGTTCCGGTCGCATACGGCCAGCGCGGCGACATCCCGGTACCCGGGGACTACAACGGCGACGGCCGCACCGAGGCCGCGGTGTTCCGCCCGGCCACCGGCACCTGGTGGATCCGCGGCACCGCCCCGGTCGCCTACGGCCAACGCGGCGACATCCCGGTACCCGGGGACTACAACGGCGACGGCCGCACCGAGGCCGCCATCTGGCGCCCGGCCACCGGAACCTGGTGGATCCGCGGCCGGCCCGGCACGGCATGGGGGGTGGGCAGCGACCACCCGCTGCCCCTGCCGCCCGGTATCCGAATCCCCAGCGGGATGTGACCCGGTAACCGGTGACGCGTTCCGGCCCGGTCTAGCGACCGACCTGGGCCGGGAGCGCCGCACCCCGGGAGCGCCGCCGCAGCAGGGCCGGTAGCTCGTCCAGGCCGACCGTACGTCGACGCTGATAGAGGCCGACCGCGTAGAGCGCGGTCCCCGCTGCCGAGGCGGCCGCCACGACCATCACGGACAGTCCCAGCGAGAAGCGAGCGAGCAGGGGCAGCCCGCCGAAGCACGCCAGGCTCAGTGCGGCGACATCCCGCCCGCCGGGGGAGAACGGCCGCATGTGCATCACCCGGGAAATCATCGCCAGCGGCAGCAAGTTGTTCACCAGGATGGCCAGCGCCCATCCGATGGCCGCGCCAAGGATGCCGTACCGGGGGATGAGTATCAGGTCGGCGGCAATGTCGGTGGCCAACGCCAGGCCGGTATTGATGACACTCCAACTGCTCCGCCCGGCCATCAGGAGAATGGAGTCGACCGAACCGCAGGCGGTGGACACCAGCATCGCGAGGCACAGCACGCTCACCGACGAGGCTCCCGCGTGGTACCCGCGGCCGAAGATCCCCAGCAGCGTGGGTGCGAACACCGCGAAGGCCAGGTACAACGGCCAGGTGGAGGCCATCAGCCAGGTCGTCGACGTCTGGTAGACCACCGTCGCCCGGTGGTGGGAATGCGTCGCCAGCAACTCACTCATCTTCGGAGCGGTGACCTGTTGAATGGCCTGTACGGCCATCAGCCCGACGATGAGGAACCTGCTGGCAGCGGCGTACACCGCGGCGTCACGTGGCCCGCGCAACGAGCCGACCAGGATGACGTCGGCCCGCTGGAGCGCGACGGCAAAGAGCCTGGACAAACCTCGGAAGGCGCTGAAACTCCAGAACTCTCGTGCGGTGACGTCGCCGGTGGCCGCCGGCATCACGCCCGGCCGGGGAGCCATCCGAGCGCGTCGGCGATGCAGCCGCCCCAGCCAGGGAATCGTGATCAGCAGCCCGGCAAGGTAAGGCACGGACCAGGCGAGGCAGAGCAGGAACATGCTCGATGAGAAGATCTGGGCGACCGCGACGGCCGCGCACTGCACGGCCACCCGGCCCAGCCGTTCGATGAGCGCCGAGGGCCGCATGGTGCCGTAGCCGCGGGTGGCGGCCATCAGCACGTTGTAGCTCACCGCGATCGGCACGAACGGCGCGAGCACCCGAATTGCGGTCTGGAACTCCGCGGCGGCCGACTTCCCGAGCAGACCGGACACTGCCGGAGCGCTGATCTCCAGAACGACGGTAATCAGCAGGCCGAGGGCCGACACGGCGATCAGCGCAGTGCGGAGGACCACCACCGCATCCCGGGGGCGGCCCAGCGCCCGAGCCCGGGCGATGTAGCGCAAGACTCCGGTGTCCGCTCCGATTGCGGCGGCCGCCGTGACAATGAGGAAGAAGGCGGTGACCACGAAGAAGGTGCCGGCGGCGACCCGGCCGTAGCCCCGGGTGATCTGAACCAGCAACACCGTGTTGAGCACGGCGCCGCCGATGGCCCCCACCATGTTGAGCGCGCCGCCGCGAGCCAGGCCGGCGATGTCCCGCTGCGATCCGGCCGCCGCGTCTGGACTGATCGTCACCGGCGCTACTTGGCGGTCGGCAGCCGACGCGTGTTGAAGTACGGATCGTCGGCAAGGGCGCGGAATGCGGCCAGTGCACCCGGATAGCCGCGCAGTGTCCAGACGTTGCGATTTCCGTTGTTGTCCATCCGGATCGCGTCGAAGTAAACCACGGCCTTGATCCGGGGGAATGTCGACTTGAGCGTGGTGCGGACGTTGCCGAGCCAGGCCTCGCGCTGTCCGGATGCGCCGGTCGGCACGCCGAATTCACCGATCATCAGCGGCTGCGGGTGTGCGGCGGCCCAGGTATAGAAGGCTTGGAAGACCTGCTGAAAACTGCGCCACCCCCCGGTGGAGGGTCCGGTGTATCCGTCGGCGCACAACCAGTCCACACTGTCGTCCCCAGGATAGAAGTTGTCCATTCGGCCCTGCGCGAAGCCGTAGGACGTCGGGCACCACACCCACTGGGCGTTCGTGGCGCCTTCGGCGGCAAACACCGCGCGCAGGTGTCGCCAGGCCGCGACGTACTCCGGCCCGGTACCAGCCTTGTCGGCGACCCCCGGCCGGTCCATTTCCCAGAACCAACGCATCAGCACCGGCACGCCCAGATCACGCACGGCGTCCGCACGCTGCTTGATGAGAGCGTCGAACGATCCGTTGGCGATGGCAGTGGTCTGCGTTCCGGCCCAGGAAATCATCGGCGTGCTGCCTTGTGCGATCGCGTCGCGCTCCGTCTGGGCCGGGAACGGCTCGGCCCACTTGCGATACACGTGCACGATATCCAGCCGGCGGCCGATGTCCTTCTGGAGGACACCGACGGCCGAGGAGACGTCACCACCTTCGGCGGCGGTGGGCTTGACCCAGGCACCGACCAGGGCGCCGGTCTTGGGGGCCAACTGCGTGCCGGACGTCGGAGCGGTCGGGGTGGACCCCGGCCCCGGCGTCGTCGGGGAGCGGTGCGCCGCCCACAGCGCCGCCCCGGCCCCGACCAAGGCTACGAGCAGGACTACTGCCAGTGCCGGAATGGCCCAGCGGGGTCGGCGCGGCTTCTCCGGCGGGGCCTGGGTATCGGGGTCCGTCGTCGGGCCAGCACTAGACACGCGCATCTATACCTGGTCTCCCGGCGACAGCTACCCATCGAGTATACGACCGATCTTGTCCCGGGCAGGGCCAACGGTCATCTCCCGACTCGGCCCCGCCGGCACCACACTGAGCCGCCGCCGCGACGCCCTCGTCGTCAGGGGCTGGGCTTGAACGCCGGGTTCGACGCCCCGGCCTTGAACGCGGCAACCTGGTCGCTGCGGTCGATGATCCAGTGGCAACCCCGGATGGCCGCGCCGTTCTGGTAGAAGGCAGCGCGGATGACGCTGCGCTCGGCGGTGATGGTACGCAGCGCGTCGGCGATCCAGGTGGCCTTGCGCCCGGGGTTGGCATGGTCTTCGTTGGAGGCGAATTCCGGCAGCACGACCTGCTTGCGGTGAGCCCGGGCGAAGGCCAGCGCCGGGGCGATGATCTGCCCGAGCGGGCGCCACGTCGTCCCCGACCCGCAGTTCCGGTACCAGTTGTACGGGTCCGCCCCCACGTAGTCGACGTAGTTGTCCCCCGGGTACCACTTGGCAGCCGCCCGGCGGTCACCGGAGGAGACGCCGTAGGAGTTGGCCGACAGGGTCAGGGTCCATCTGGCATTGGTGGCGCCGCGGGACCGGAAGATGTTGACCACGTTGCGCCAGGCGGCGGCGAAGTCACCGGCGCTGCCACGGCGGAGGTCGTTGGAGGTTTCCGGCTCGTGATGGTAGGAGACGAAGGTGACCCGGCGAGCCGCTCTGATACCGTCCGCCCACCGCACGATCTGCGCGTAGGTCGCCGAGCCGGGACGCGCGTTCGCCACGGATGACCATCGGTCGGGAGTCTCGATGTTGACCAACGTGCCGAGCCTGACGGGTCCGTTGAGATTACCCCAGGCGTGCGTGGCGAGCGGCCGGCCGATCTGCCGGGACAGCTGCTCGTTCTGCCCGTTGGCGCCGAGCACCACTGTGGGCGAGCCTGCCCCGGCGGGCGCGGTGATGCCGCCGAGCACGCAACCGGCGGCCAGACCGGCGGCGGTCACGCCGAGGGCCTTGCGGGATGGACGGGATGTGCGGGCACGCGGAAGTGCCATGTGCAACCACTCCTCTTCCTCAACCGCTGACCGGGTTAGCTGACGGGTTCGGGCGGGAAGGTCGCCCTAGAGCTGTGCTCATTCACCCCAAAAAAGCTCGGGTCCCCGGCTCCTGTTCTGGATTAAGCGGTCGCCGACACCGCGACCCCCGTTGGGCCGCGACTTCGCGTCAGACGAGACGTACTAAACACTGCCGGGCCTCAAGAACGCAAGTTCCGGAGGGGGATCGGCAGGAACAGCCAATGCAACGCAGGGGCGGGGTGCCGGACCGCGTTTAGCGGGCGGGGATCAGATCCCGCGCCCCGCAGCATGGGCCAAGCGCAACGCCCACTCCGGCCGCAGGAGCCCGGCGCTGATCAGCAGAGCCAGGTAGGCGCGGCGCTCCCGCCAGGACAGCCGCAGGGCTTGCGTCGCCCACCGCACCGACTCCCGACGACGTCCCAGACCGCCATAGGCAAACGCCTTCTGGCCGTAGATCCGCGCCAGTCCGGCCGGATCGCCGGCGAATTCAGGATGTTTGTCGAGCAAATAGTCCAGCGCTGTGATGATTGTCTCCCATCGCCGCGCGAAGAACGACGCTCGATGCCACAGCACCCGGACCAGCGGCTCGCCGACCACGCCGATGGCGCCGTGCCGGGCGGCCCGGAGAATCCAGTCGTAGTCCTCGCCGTATCCGCCGGGGATCTGCTCGTCCACCTCGCCGATGCCGCCGAAGAAGGCTTCTCGGCGAACGATAACGGTGGAGGGATGAGCCTCGAACGACCGCCGCCGGATCAGCGCGGGCACTGTGACGTCGTCCGGGGTCGGCACGCGCTCGGTGAGTTTTCCGCCGTAGTCGATGACGATTCCGGTGACCGCGGTGTCGTACCCGGCGTCCAAGCAGCTCAGCTGACGCTGCAGCTTTCCGGGGAGCCAGACGTCGTCGTCGTCGCAGAAGGCCAGCAGGTCGAAGGTGCTGGCTCGAGCGCCGCAGTTGCGCGCTCCGGCCAGACCTGCCGAGTGGTCGTTGCCGACCACCCGCACAGCGCGACCGTCAGTCTTGCGCTCAAGGGCGTAGTCCGGAGTGCTCTGGTCAAAGACCACCACGATCTCGATCTGCCCGCTGGACGCCTGGTCCAGCACCGCGTCGACGGCGCGACGCAGCAACTCGGGTCGGTCCCGGGTTGCGATGACCACGGAGACATCAGCAGCGTTCACCACCGGCCCACGACGGTCGGCCGGCGCGCCGCGGGAAGCACGGCGGCGGCGGACGGCACGGCCGGTTCGCCGCCCACGCTGGCGGAGCGGCGTTCCCGCCAGGCCATGGCGAACACGGCGGTGGCGATCGGCAGCCCGAACGGGATCAGTTGGTAGAAGAACATCTCGACGAGCACCAAGCCGACCACGATGGTCGACGCCATGCCGAAAGGCCTTCGATCTCGCCGGGTGCGCACCACCGCTCCGATAAAGAAGGCGATCATCAGCCCGGCACCGACGAACCCGGTGCTGAAGGAGAGCAGGTAGATCAGGCCGTGCGTGCCGATTGGCGGCGGTGCGCAGCGCGGGCAGTCGGCGGTCGCCCCGGCCGCGATGGAGGTCGCGTTGCCGTACGGCTTGCGCGTCGATCCCCATCCGAGGAACGGGGAGTGGGTGGCGCCCTCGATCGCCGCGGTCGCCAGGTAGGCGCGCCGGGTGTCGCTGTGGCCGTGCGAGAGCCGTTGGCTGACCACCGAATGCAGGGGGGTGGCCACGAAGGCCGCCGCCCCGACGAGGGTGAGGACGAGGGCGATTCGCAGGATCTGCGTCCGCCCCCGGAGCACCATCACCGCGAGGACGTAAAACGCGCTCAACGCGATGGCGATCCACAATCCACGGTTGAGCGAGTAGATGACGACCACCGCACCGACCGCCAGCACGGCGGGCGCCGCCCGGCGCCGCCACCGCTGCCCGGGAGCGAACCAGGACAGGACGAAGAACGGCAGCAGCAGCGAGAGGTTCGCACCCCACTCGTTGGTGTAGGCGAAGGGCGCGGCCGGGCGCGGCGTTTCGTAGCCGAGGAAGTCCTGGACCTGCGCGAAGTTGGGATGCATGATCTCGCGCAGGTACGAGCCTTGGGACACCAGGTGATGGGGCAGTAGGTACTCGGCTGCTGACGTGAAACCGCCGTGCGGGGAGAGCATCCCGGCGACGCCGCCGAGCACGGTCACCACGAACAGGAAACCCAGCATGCGGGCGAACCGCATGGCCGGCAGCTCCTCCGGCGTCAGGTTTGCGATGTAGATGAGCAGCACGGACGCGCCGACCAGGGTGGCACTGCGGTCCAGGAAGGGCAGCAGCCGCTCGCCGAACGAGCCGGGCTGCGTGCCCGGGGCGACCTTGCCGAGCGTCAGGACACCGAGCAAGGACCAGGCGGTGAACAGCAGCCACAGCCCGGCGCCGGTGGGCAGTACGACGTTGCGACGGCGGATGAGGCGCAGCGTCATGGGGATCGCCAGCAGCGGCACGATGACGAAGGCGATGCCGAGCGCCCACCAGATCGGGAAGCCGACGAACAAGGCGGCCACCGGCCAGGCCGCCGGCCACCCGGCCCGGCGGTCTCTGGGCGTCGGGGACATCAGCGGGCGGGGCGGCTCCGGCGTTTCGATCCGCCGGTCCAGCACATGCGTCATGCCGGTCCATTTCTCAAGCGGGACGGGTCGTGCGGTGCGGTGCCCCGCAGCGCCGCGGCGTGGCGAGCCGAAGCATCGACCCACGTCGGGGCCCACCCGAGCAGGTCTACCAGCGCAGCGTCGTGCGGGGCGAAGTACTCCTCGAGCCGCTGGCGAACCTCGGCCGGCATCTCGGATCGAGGGCGGGCGTTGGCGTGCTCCGGGGTCGCCAGCTGCCAAGGCGGCAGGCCGAGGAAACTCAGCAGCCGGTCGTAGCTCGGCTGTGGGTCGGCGAAGAACTGGGCGCTGTCCAGCACGAGCACCGACTCGACCGGAAAAAGGGCGTACAGCCGCTCCAGCTGCTCCGCGTAGCGGCCGCGGGCGGCGTATGCCTGGTGTTGATGTGCCAGGCTGAGGTATCCCGGGTCGGCGACCATCTTCTCGACTTCACCGGCCAGCCGCTCCGGCTCGAGGTCGAGCGCACGGGAGAACGTCTCGGTCTCGAAGCCTCGGGCGAGCTCGTGGGTGTAGGCGGAGTAGGCCCGCTCCACCGGGTCGCGCAACAGCGCCACCAGCTTGACCCCCGGCAGATCGGCAGCAATCCGGGCGGGCGACAGCGGATGGAACATGTAGTACGGACTGGCCTCCCCGGTGATCGGCGGACCTGCGGAGCCGCGGAGCCGGGCCGGCAGCGCCAGCGGAAAATGCCCGCGGTACCAGGCCGGGCCCTTGTAGTAGGCCATGTCGAAGTAGTGCACGCCCTTGTGCAAGGCGGCGGGGGCGACCATCGGATGGCGGGCGAGCAGCCGGTGTAGGGACGTCGTGCCACACCGCTGCGCCCCGACCACGAGAAAGGAGGGTTCCAGCCGCAGGCCGGCGCTGAGCCGCCCGGCGTTGCCGACCGACCAGCGCGCGCCGCGCACCACTCGTCGGCGTAGCGGTGACCCTTCGAGCACCTCGGTCCCTTCCTGTGCTACCCGGGCGGCTTCCCGGCCCTCGGGCCGCCGGGACACTCCTGGCGGACCTCACACTGCCGAGTCCGACCGTCCGGTGGCGGCGGACTCAGTGCTCCACCGTAGGTGGCGCCACGCTGTGCTTCGGCACGCCCGGCCCCACGGTGAAGCCTGCGAGTCGAGATCCGCCGGGTTTTCCTCCGGCCCGTCATAACACCGGACGTCCGATATGACGACATGGCGTCACTCGCACGCTTCGTTCCGGGCCCACTGTATCGAGTCGGGCTGATCGCCGAGGCATTATTGGGAGCACCCGATTGAGAGCCCCCGGCCGCCCGGCTGAGGTGGGGCCGGGAGCCGAAGGGAGCGTGCGGTGGCGGAAGCGGCGGGCGTGAGGGGGGTGCGGAGCGAGCCTGACCTCCGGGTCGCGTTCGTCGCCGGACTCGGGCGCAGCGGGAGCACGCTGCTCGACCGCATTTTCGGCCAGGTCCCCGACTGCGTGAACATGGGGGAGGCCTCGCAGGTGTGGCGGGCGTTGAGCACCGGCGTGCGCTGCGGCTGCGGTCGTCCGCCGCCGGATTGTCCATTCTGGTCCGTGGTCATCCCGCGGGTATTCGGCTCTTGGTCGCCGGTGGACCTGGCGGAGGCGCTGCGGCTGCAGCGGCGGGTGGACCGGCTGCGGTACCTGGCCGCCCTCGTGCTACCCATCCGGGGAGGTCGTCGCCACGCCGACGTCGAGCGGTATGCGCATTTGCTGTCGGCGCTCTACGCCGCGGTAGCGGACACCGCCGGGGCGAGCGTGGTGGTGGATTCCGGCAAGCACACCTCCACCGCGTTCCTCTTACGCCACCTGCGCGGCATCGACCTGCGAGTCATCCATCTCATCCGGGATCCGCGCGGTGTCGCATACTCCTGGACCAAGGTGGTCAAGAAATCGGATCATCCCGATGCTGCCGATATGCCGCGGCAGTACCCTGGGCGGGTCGCTCGACGCTGGCTGGTCCACAACGTTGTCCTGCGGTTGCTGAGCCTGTTCGGCGTGCCGACGCACGTCCTGAGGTATGAGGACCTGGTGGCCGATCCGCGGGCCCGGGTGGCCGAGGTCGGTCACTTCTTGGGCCTGCCTGCGGATGCGACAGCGGCGCCGTTCCTGTCCGACCGGGTGGTGGACCTGCGCCGCGAGGATCACACCCTCGCCGGCAACCCGATGCGCTTCCGGCACGACCCGATCACCGTGACCCTCGACGACACGTGGCGTCAGGAGCTGCCGGCTGCGCAGCGGCGCCTGGTCACCGTGCTGACGGCTCCGCTGCTGCTGGCGCTGGGCTATCCGGTCCGCCCCAAGGCAGGTGGCCGATGACGGAACCCTCGTCCCGGCGGCCGCTGCTGGTGACCGGGATGCCGCGCTCGGGGACGAGTTGGACGGGTCGCATGCTGGAGTTCAGCGGGCGCGTCGTCTACGTCAACGAGCCGCTGAATCCGCGCCACCCACCCGGTCGCTCTCCGGGCGTGCTGGCCGCGGAGGTGGATGCCCAGTTCCAGTACATCGCAGACGGCATCGACACCGCGTTTTTGCCCGCTTTCCGGGACAGCGCTCGGCTGCGCTACCGCCCGATCGCCGAGTTGCGCCGCAACCATGCGCCGTACGACGTGGCGCGCATGGTCAGGTACGCGGTCGCCTTCGGCGTCGGGCGCTTCCGGGGCCGGCGGGCCATGTTCGACGACCCGTACGCGGTGCTGTCCACGGCCTGGTTCTCCCGACGACTCGACGCCGATGTCGTCGTGCTGGTCCGCGAACCGGCCGGCGTGGTGAGCAGTTGGCTGCGCTTCGGCTGGGATATGACCTTCACCGAGTTGCTCCGTCAGCCACAACTGATGAGTGACTACCTCGACCCTTTTCGCGCGGAGCTGGAGCGATCCGACGCGGATGCCGACGCGCTGGAGCGGATCGCCCTGCTGTGGAAGGTGATCTACTCCGTGGTCGGCGCGGCCCGGCGCGAGGTGCCCGGCATCCGGGTGGTCCGGCACGAGGATCTGGCTGCCGATCCGATCGGCGCGTTCAGCCGGCTGTACGCCGACCTAGGTCTGCCGATGACCGACCGGGCCGCCGAGTCCATCCGCCGGGCAACCAGCGGCGGTGGAGACCGCGGCTCAGCGTTGTCCTGGTCCCTCGCCGGTGGCCTGCCCTCCCGCAGCGGCTACCAACGCCAGGACAGCCGGCGGGCTGCGGCCTCCTGGCGCACCCGGCTGTCGCCGGAGCAGGTGGAGCGAATACTGGCGATCACCGCACCGGTCCGTGAGGGTCTCTACCCCAACGCCTCGGCCGCGGGCGCCGCCGGCTGAGCGGGCGCCCCCGGCCGGGTTGTGCAACCGGGGAACGGGTCAGTGGCCCAGCATGCCTGCGCTCGCCGCGGGTACCGCCCGCAACCGAGCGCCCATGGTGGCGAAAGCGGCGGTGGAGCTGGCGGAGGTGTCCACCCACCACGGATACCGGATCGGGGAGTGGAAGTAGCTCACGGCCTTGAGCGAGGGCCAGGATCGGATGGTGGCGGTGGCGTCGTTGAGCCAGGCGGCCTTGCGGCCCGGGTCGTGACGGTCTTCGAGGGTCGCGAACTCAGCGATCATCAGCGGCTTGCCATGGGCGTCGCCGAACCTCTTGAAATCGATGAAGGTGTCGGCGAAGGAGCGCCATTGCTTGCCACGCTTGGCGCCGTACCAGTTGTACCCGTCGGCGGCGATCCAATCGACATAGGCATCACCCGGGTAGTACGCGAGGGCTTTCGAGTGCGAGCCGCTAAAGCTGCCTGCCATCATGATCCAGACGAAGACTACGTTCGTCGCGCCGCGGGATCGGAAAACGTTGACGTAGTGCCTGTAAGCCGCTGCGTACTGCGCCGGAGTACCCGAAGCCCGGTCGTTCTCAGGCTCGTGGTGGAACGCTAGAAAAAGCTGTGAGTGCAACCCCTTGAGACCGTCCGCCTGCGCGCGGATCTGGGCGTCTTCGGCGCCCGAGGCGATCCGCGCCCAACTGACCGCGGTCCGACCGCGGGCGGCCTTGATCGAGAGAAGCGGGATCCTGCCCTGGGCAGCGGTCCAGGCGGTCAGCGCGTCAGGTTGGTGGTCCGTCCAGCTGTCGTAGAGCCGCTGAAGATCGAAAGGCCGGTGCGCACTCGCCTCCAGTCCGGTGAAGACCTCCCGGCGAGAGTCGCCGTTGCGAGGCGCAACAGCGGCGCCGAACAAGACGCCGGACGCCGGCACCAGCTTGCCGGCGTCGCCGGCCGCCGGCGCGGCGACCAGGCGGGCGGGTGTGGGCTCCGGCACCGTGCCGAGTCCGGCCAGCAGGACGCCGGCAGCTAAAACAGGAGTGATGAGTGTGTGTAGGCGGGACATGACCAGCCGTTCCCAATTGGGGGTTGCTGGTCTATGTATCGACGCCTAGTGGCTGCCCTGTATTACGCCATCCGGGTCGGCCTGTTTACCACCGCAGGCCCGGTGTCCTAAGCGCCCGGGGCATTGCTTTAGGGATGCAGGTACGGGTCTCGGGCGAATGCCGAGAATGCACTGAGGGAGGTGGGGGAGGAATCCACTATCCAAGCGCAGGCTCGACCATGGCTGAAGTTTTCGACCTGGAAATACGACACCGCCTTGACGTTGCGGTGCGCCTTGAGCCATGCCAGTGCGTCGTGTATCCAGGTGGCCTTCCGGCCGGTAACCGCCGGATCCTCGACGGATCCGAATTCCGGGATCATCATCGGAACTCCCTTGCCCGCTGCCCAGGCGTAGGGCACTGCGAAGATCTGGCCGAAGGAGCGCCACTGGTGGGGGCCGCCTCCGCCACCGACGATGCAGCCGAGGGAGTTGTACCCGTCGACACCGATCGCGTCCACGTAGCCGGCACCCGGCCAGTAGTTCTCGGCGTGGCGCCCGCTGCGCGGGTCGAAGGTCCACGCGGTGAGGGTGAGGACGAACTTGACGTTGGTGACCCCGAGGGCGCGGAATCGGGTGACGATATGGCGCCAGGCGGCTGCGAAGTCCGTAGGAGTGCCCATCGTGCCGGCCTTGTTGGTCTCCGGCTCGTGATGGAAGGCCAGATAGACCGGGGCGCGGAAGGCCTTGAGCGCCCTGGCCTTGGTGTCGATGTCGGCGTCGTAGCGGCCGGCGGCGATGTCATACCACTTCCGCGGGGAACCGGAGTAGGTCACCGACCGCCACGACAGGAACAGTCTGGGTCCGTGGTCCCGCGCCCAGACGTCGAACGGCGTCGGCCACACCACGCCGTCCTGGTCCCGGTCCCAGGAATTGAACTGTCGGATCATCAGGACCGATGATCGGATGCATCGCTCGAAGGCGGTCACCGCGGCGATCGGATCAGGACTGCGACAGGTCGGCGCGGTGGTGTCCCGGACGCTCTGGATCGACGCGCCGAGGTAGGCGCCGGTGGCCGGGAACCACGGCTTGCCGGCCGTCGCGGTGCTGGCGATCGCAGTACCAGCGGCAGCGGTACCAGCGGGGGAAAGCAGCAACGGCAATGCGGCCAGGGGAGCTACGGCGGCCGCACCCAACCAGCCTCCGCGGCCCCGCAAGCTGGCGAGTGCTCCGGTCCGCGCTGCCAATCCTCACGACCCCCTGTCGTCCGGTGGACCATCTGCGGTCCGCGGGCCGCATGGTCCCCCGGGTCACCGGGGGACCACACCGACCTCGGTTCGGTTCGGCGCTAGCTCACGGCTCCGGTGAACTGCGCGAAGTTGTGCTGCGGCGCGCTGTTCACCGCGGTGAAGTCGCCGCCGACCGCCAGCCGCCCGCTCTGCGCGGCCAGCGCGTACCCGCCGTGGATGGAGTAAAGCTTCGGGTTCCACGACACGACGTGGCTGCCGGTGGCGTTCAGGTCGAAGGCGACGATCTTGTGGCGCTCCACGCCGGTGTAGGGCTGGCCGCCGTAGGGCGGGTAATGCGCCATCCGGCCGCCGGCGCGGTCGAAGTGACCGGTGGCGTAGAGGTAGTGGCCGACGACCAGGCAGTCGTTGACCGAGCCGTCCGTGGTTTCCCAGAAGGTGGTCTTCACCAGATCACCGTTGCTCGGGTTCACCGCCGCGATGTTGGGCGACGGGACGCCGCCACTGTCGGAGGTGGCCGAACCGTTGGCGTAGGCGAAGTCCCCGCACACGAAGACCACGCTGGTGCCGCCGACCGACGCGGTCTGCAGCGCGTAGACGATGCCGCGGTTCTTCGTCTGCTTGACGACGACCCGCGGGTTCCAGCCACTCACCGCCCCGCTGCTCGCCGACACCCTGGCCGCTGAGCGGCGGGCCGCTCCGTTGACCGCCTGAAAGTACCCACCGATGTAGACCGAGTCGCCGGTGACCGTTATAGCCCGGACGTTCGGTGCGCCGGAGCGGGTGGTGGTGGCGATCCTCGGTCGCCAACCCGAGTCCAGCGCTCCGGTGGACGAGTTCAGCCGGGCGATCCGGTACACCGGATTGCCGCTGACCTTGGTGAAGGCACCGCCGATGTAGACCCGACCGGCGCTGTAGGCCACCGCGGAAACCTTCGCGCTTACTCCCTTGGGCCGGAAACTACCGTCCACCGCGCCCGAGTTGTTGATCTTCACAATCTTCTTCAGTGTGGTGTTGCCCGACACGGAGGAGAATGAGCCGCCGGCGTAGACGCTGCCGCCGTCGGTGGCCAGTGCTTCCACCGGACCCCCGACCCGCGGGTTGAACGAGGTCACCAGCGCCCCGGTACTCGCCGAGAACGCGACCAGATAGCGGTAGGAGGTGTTCCAGGCGGTGCTACCCCGGGGGGCGACGCCGGTGAAGGAGCCCCCGAGCACGACTTTGTCGCCCAGGTAGACGATGGCCTCCACGCGACCGTTGACCTGGTACGTCGACTGCGGATCCTGGCTGGGGGCGGCGATTGCGGCCGACGTGCCGGCGGTCAGGACGCCGGCGGTGGCCAGACAAACTACGGTGCGCCTCGTGTGCATGGGCAAATCCTCCTGGACTGCGGTATTCGGGGTGGTTCAGAGTCTCAGTTCCAGCTGAACTGAGCAAAGTTGAGTTGGCTGTAGGTCTTGTTGTTGCCGACCGAGGTGAAGTCGCCGCCGATCGCGAGCCGCCGCGGCGAGCCGGCGGAGTAGGCCAGCCCGTAACCGCCGTGGATGGCCCCCATCCGCGGCACCCAGTTCAGGGCGAGATGCCCCTGCGGGTTGGTAACACTCAGGTCGAAGGCCACGATCTTGTTCAGTGGAAGCGGGCCGGCTCCGTTCGCGGTCAGTGGGCCGGTGTAGGGAATCTTGCAGGTGTTCGGCGTCTTGCCGGTGCAGCCGTAGCCCGGGTAGTAGCCCATCCGGCCGCCGGCGTAGTCGAAGTGACCGGTGACGTAGAGGATGTTGTTCGCAACCAGGCAGTCATTGACCGATCCGTCGGTGGTCTCCCAGAACCTTTTGGGCACCAGGGTGCCGGTGGTGGTATCCACGGCGGCGAGGTTCGGGGTGGCGGTGCCACCGGTCTCGGTGTCCACCGCGCCGTTGGCGTAGGCGAAGTCACCGCATACGAACACGGTGTTCGTTGTGGCGCTGTTGACCGCCGCCGGCTGGATGGAGTAGACGATGCCCCGGTTCTTGCTCTGCTTGACCACCAGCCGCGGATTCCATCCGTCCAGAGCCGCACCGGGGGCCGTGGAGACCCGGGCCGCCGATCGCCGCGGCGCCCCGTTGACCTGCTGGAAATACCCGCCGATATAGGCCGCCCCACCGCCGACCGTCAGCGTCCGGACGCTCGGGGCGTCGGTCCTGGTGGTGTTCGCGATGGTCGGCAGCCAGCTGGTGTCGACCGCGCCGGTGACCGCGTCCAGGCGCGCCACCCGGGACACCGCGGTGCCCTTCGTGCCGCCCAAGGTGGTGAACGCGCCGCCCAGGTAGAGCTGGCCGCCGTCGAGGGCCAGCGCGGAGACCAGGGCGTTGGGCGCCTTGGGGAGGAAGGTCGGGTCGAGGACGCCCGCCGCACTGAGCTTGGCGACCTTGGGTCGGGACACCGAGCCGAACGTGGCGAACTCGCCGCCTACGAAGAGAGCGCTGCCATCGGTGATCAAATCCCGGACCGGCTTGTCCGGAGCGGGCCGGAAAGAGGTGTCCAACGCACCGGTGGCCGCGTCGAAGGCGGCCAGGTAGCGGTAGGAGGTGTCCCAGGACGTGCTGGCGTGCGGGGCGACGCCGGTGAACTGCCCAGCCAACACGACGCGGCTGCCGACGTAGGCGACGGCGTCGACCCGGCCGTTTACCTGGTAGGTGGTATCGGGCGTGGTGGTGGTCGGTGGGGCCGCCGACGCCGCACCCAGCGGGACGACGAGGGCGGCGGCCGCGAGGGCCAGAGTCAGTGATCGGTGCCGGTTCAGCACGGTTCCCCCGAAATTGACACTCGATTGGTGGTGATGTCCAGCATGCCGGACAGCGACCCGCATCGAACCCCTTTTGGCGTAATCTACCCGGCTGGCCGTACCTCGTATGGCCCAGTCACCCTCATCGGGATTCGGAACTCAGAGCGCCGATACCTGGCGCGCCGCGATGGTCTGTAGCGACTGCGCGATCGGACGCAGTTGAGCCCCCATCGCCCCGCGTGAGTCGTTTTCGTACCTCAGCAGCAGCGACAGCAGGTAACACAGCAGCAGCATGTCCCCCTGCTCGCCGGGCACCCCCATCCCGACCGCCAGCGCGGGTGCCACCTTGCGGACGGACGCCACGGCCGGCTCCACGTCTCCTACGCTGCGCAGCCGACTCTGCAGGGCGTAATGGTAGGCGTCCAGGCCAACCGGTACGCCGGTCTCGTAGCGCTCCCAGTCCCACAGCAGCACACGGTCGCCGTCCCGGGCCATGTTCCACGTCGTCCAGTCACCATGCCAGGCACCGAAGGTGACCGCGGTGGCGCCCCAGTGGTCGGCGGCGATGCGGTGTGTGGCGAGCAGCGTGTCCCTGGACCGCGCGTCGGGAACCGCGCCCATCCGCTCCCGCAGCCGGTGCCAGAACGAACTGTCGGCCAATGCCGATACCGCGGTGCCGTCATGGGCGGCCAGCGCGCGCATGGCCTCGAACTGCGCCTCCACGGCATTGCGCCGCGCGCGAAGGGTCCCGATCAGCGGCGTGATGGCCAGCAGCTGAAGGTCCTGCCAGGAGGCCGTGTGCAGGACGGCAGGGGCCCGCACCACGCCGAGACGGTCCGGGTCCAGACCGGCGAGCGTTCGAGCCTCGTCGGTGACCAGTTGACGGGTCAGTGGGTTCCAGCCGACCTTGACAAAGGCGACTATGCGACCCGACGGTGTCAGGACCTGCAGCACCGGCTTGCGGTTGGCCCGCATCGGTCCCACGGCCAGGGCGATGAGCATCCGGGCGCCAAAGACACCGCGCAGATAGCTCTCGATGCTCGCCGAGCGGTTGTCGCCGCCGCGAGCCGGGTTGCAGACGTAGAGCCGATCGCGCATCAGGTGCCGACCGAAACCGGTCCGCAGTGCCAGCCAGGCGGCCCGGCGGCCCACTCTGGCCAGGCCACGCGAACCTTCACTGGGGCGCAGCACCGCCTGGGCCGCGGCCCGATGCGACCTGACGGGGATGAGGACAGCCGGCGCCCGCCGGTGCGGCGCCACAATGAACTCGGAGACCACGTCGCCGGACGTGGGTGGTGTGTCCGCGCGGCCCATCCGCACGACGAGCGGGGCTCGCCACAGCAGCCGGCTCACCGGGAGCACACTGCCGTCCCCAGCCAGTGCCGGCGACGAGTCCGGAAGCCGATCCCCGCCGACCCGGCGCAGCGCCGTGCCGGGTGTCATGGGCGTCGGACTTCGGCCGGCTCTGCGACCCCGGCCCGGGTCAGGGAGAGGTGGAGGAAATTGGGCCACAGCCGCAGGTCGATGTCCGGCACCAGGGAGGTCAGGTTGACGACGTCCGGCTCGTACAGCCGGATCAAGGTGGACCTGATGTGGCCGGGTAACGCCAGCTTGGGAATCGCGGTCTCGTTCACCCGGCTGTGCAGATTGGCGGGCGTGAACTCCGGATCGTCGAGTTCCAGGAAAGAGTAGGTACGATGCAGCTGCCCGACGGGGTCGCGTCGGCAGGTCTCATATTGCAGGACCAGAACCTGGGACCGTGGAAAGAACGTCAGCAGGTGGGTGAGCTGCCCGTGGTAGTAACCGCGGGCATGGGCCTCGGCGGCCACGATCGGCCGCGGCCTGGCGCCCAGCACGGCTTCGTGGGTGATCCCGGACTGGTAGCGCTCCACCGGATCCCGCAGCATCACGAGCAACTTCGCAGCCGGGGCCGCGAGGGAGAGCATCTCGGGCACCCAGAAGTCGGAGAGGTACCGGGGCGTCCACTCCCCGGTGACGCCACCGGGTGGCACCGGGGAGAATTGGTGGTACGTCTCGATGTCGGCGGGTCCGAACTCCTCGTGGGAGTAGCGGTCGAAGAAGTGCAGCTCCTTGGGCAGCGAATCGCTGTAGTGCACCTGCGGGTGCGCGGTGATGAGCCGATGCCACCACGAGGTGCCGGCCTTCTGTACCCCCACACCGATGAAGTGTGGCGGTCCGACGCGCCAACCCGGAGGAAAGGGGGCCGGCCGGCGGACCACGGCGTTGCGCGGCCACGTCAACCGCCGAGCCGCCTGGCGCGGCAGAAACGGCCTAACTCGTCGGCCGAAGCTCATGTTGCGCGACCACTCATTTCAGCGACAGGGTGCTGCCGGTGGGGGCCAGCACGATCCAGGTTCCCCCCCGGGAAAGCCGAACAGCGCCACTCTTGCTGTCGAAGAAGTTGGTGCTCGCCTCGTAGCCGCGACGCTGCCAGCTCCCGGCTATGCATCCGGTGGCGGCGCACACCGTCGCGGACCCGGTACCCAGCACGTTGGCGCTCGGCACCGTGGTACCGGTGCTGCTCTTGACGTAGACCTGCTGGTACGGGGTCAGTTGAAAGACGAGATTGGCCACCGCCACCGCCGAACCGTCGGCGGCGCGCAGTACCCGGCCACTGACAGTGCGGCGCCAGAGCCGATCCGGGAAGTGAGTCCACTCCTCGCGCATGCCGGTGGTCGTGGTCACGATCGCGGTGGTCGCCTTCTTGGGGGCAACGGTGGCCGTCGGGCCGATGCCCGCCGCGAAGGAAAAGACCGTCTTCGGTGCCGCGGGTTTGGTGGCGGCAGAGCGTAACGTGGTGGTCTGCGCGAAGGTGGTCCCCGCCGACGTCGCGCGTGAGGTGAACAGGTCCGGCCGGGCCAGCGCGTTGACCGTCGTCATCGGGGCCTTGTCCAGCATCTTGACGAACTTGGTTGTGCCTCCGGAGTAGGCGAAGACGCCGCCGAAAACCGTGCCCACCTTGCGATCCAGCGGCATCGTCGGCCCCACAGGTCCGACCAATCCGGAGTCACGGGACTGGTATATGGCCACGTGACGGCTTGCCCCGGTCGTCGGGAACTCCTCGTACACCAGGTCCGCGGCGGACAGTCCGCTGGTGTCCTGCGGGCCGGCGGTGGATCTCAGCACAACGGCGACCGCGGACCGGGCGGCAACGGCGGCACTGACCGCCGCGCCGGTGAGCGGTGCCGGCCGGGAAGGGACGCCTGAGGCAGCGGGGGAAACCGACGGGGAGTGGCTGGGCGTGGCCAACGCGGTGTCCGACGGCGGCGCGGACACGGCGCCATTGTTCGCGTCGCACCCGGCCAGGGCTGCGACCAACCCCGCGAGCAACGCGACCGCGGCGGTGGGCCCAGCCGGTAGCCGGTTGCGGCCACGTCCGGTACCGGCCGCGGCCGATGTCACGACACGCCCGGCCATCCCGGTGCGTCAGCCCTGCGTCGAGGCGGAGAGCGCGGCGGCCTCCTCGCGGCTTGAGATGACCTCCGAGCCACTGCCGGCCGAAGAAGAGCCCGAGCGGCGGGTCCGGGCCAGCAGCACCGCGCCGGCGATCGGGGCGCCGACTTGGGCGAGGTCGTGGCTGGCAGATCGGACCTCGTGCTCGCGAGCCACTCCGGCGGGCACCGTCAACAGCACCGCGTGCGCCATCGGAGCGAGGGTCTGCGCGTCTGCACTAGCCGTGACCGAGTCGGCGGTGATGATGACGTAATCCGCGGAGCGCTGCAGCCACTCCAGCAGGCGGCGGCCCACGCGGGTGGACATCACCTCACCGACCGAGTTCGCGCCTCGCCCGCTGCCGATCACGGCGAGGTTCGGAATATCCGCCGGCCGCTGCACAAGCTCTTCGCCGTAGGCCTCGTGCTCGACCACATCGGACAGTCCCCGGTCGTTGCGCAGCCCGAAGACGGCGGTAGCCGGGGAGTCGGTCCGGGTGTCGATGAGCACCACGCTGGCGCCCCCCTTGGCGAAGAGCACCGCGAGGTTGGCCCCCACCTCGGCCGTATCGGCGTTCTCACCGGCGGCGGTGATGAGAATGATCCGGCCCGGTGCCCGGGGGCGCTCGCCCTCACGGGCAGCGGGCAGGGCTTCGGCAAGGGTTGCCTCGGGTCGGCGTCGCCCATCGTCGTGGAGCATGCCGAGGAGCACTGAACGCAGGCGCCGGTAGGCCTCCAGCGCTGCGGCCGAGCCGCCCAGCGTCGCGAGCTGACCACCGGAGGCCCGCGAGGTGGGCACCGTGGCCAGCACCGGTAGGTCGAGAGACTCCTCCAGGTCCGACGCGCTGCGCACCCGGTCGTCCCGCCGATGGCGGATCATAGCCACCAGCAGGCCCAGGAGAGCACCGAGGGCCAGGCCAATCGCGACATCGAGCGGAAGTGAGGGACTGCTCGCCTTCTTCGGCACCTCCGGACTCTGCACCACGGTTCCGGGATCGATCACGATGTTGGTCAGTCGACTGATCGTCGTCCGAGTATCTGTCAGCTGCGAGGTGAGCGCCTGTTGGCTGCTGGTGTAGAAGGCCTTGTCGGTCGAGTTGGTGGCTGCCCCGGCGATCTTTCCGCTGACGTCCAGCAACTGGGAGGTGATGTAAAGGGCCTGCTTCTGCGCCGCCGCGAGCTGGCTCTTGGCGTCACTGCTGGCCTGGGCGGACCGGTACTTCAGGTACGCGTCGGTGAAGGCCTGGGCACCCTGCTGCGCCGCCTTCGCCGAGGAACCGGTGTAGGTGATCTGCAGTACTTCGGTGTTGGCCGGCACCGTGACGCTCACCGCCTCGGTGAGCTGGTCCTGGGTCATCGAGGACTTGAGTGCGGCCTTGGCCAAACCCACCACCGGGGCGCTGCGAACCAGCTGGGATTCGGTGTCCATGTTGATCAAGTCGGACGTCCGCTTCGAGGCATCCGCCGGGTTGATGATGATCGGTTTGACCAGCACCCCCGAGGTCGCTTGATAGCTCTTGGACTGCAGCGCCGTATATCCCGCGGCCAGCACTCCGCATCCGAGCATCACCAGCAGGATCAGCCACGCCTGGCGGCGCATCATGCGGCCGTAGTCGGCGACCTGCAAGCCCGCGTCGTTGGTTGTGCTCGTCTGCATCTGCTCTCCATGGTGAGATCTCATGCTGCGGTGCCCCTGCTCGGACAGCCTTCACGAGACAGGTTGTCAAAGAAAGCGGGCGAAGCGGAAACCGTTGCGGCTTTCCGGGTTCTCCAGCGGCGAACACGCACCGACAGTTCTTCAAAGGTACCTGACGGTAACCCTACGAGCCGGTCCGGTGAAGGGTTCACCCCAATGGCGCAAGCACTGGCGCGCTCGGCCCGCGCCGACGTGGGGTTAGTACGCACCGTCGGCCTTCATAACGGCGAAAGCGGTCTTCCACAAGATCATGAAGTCCATCGCCAACGACCAGTTCTCGACGTACTCCAGGTCCAACCGGACGGATTCGTCCCAGGTCAGGTCGGACCGGCCGCTGACCTGCCACAGGCCGGTCAATCCGGGCTTCACCAGCAGGCGGCGGTGCACGTCGGTCTCGTAGCGGGCCACCTCGCTGGGCAGCGGCGGCCGTGGGCCGACCAGAGACATGTCACCACGGAACACATTGAGCAGCTGGGGCAGCTCGTCGAGGGAGTACCGGCGCAGCCAACGCCCGACCGGAGTCACCCGCGGATCTCGGCGAATCTTGAACAGCAGGCCGTCCGCGCGGTCGTTCTCGGTGAGCAGCGTCTGCAGCTGATGTTCGGCGTCCACCTGCATCGAGCGGTACTTGTAGATCGTGAAGTGCCGGCCGTTACGGCCGCAGCGGACCTGGCGGAACAACACCGGCCCGGGAGACGTCAACCGGATCGCCAGCGCCAGCGCCAACATCACCGGCAGCAGCAGGACCAGGGCGACGAGGGCAACCGTACGGTCGAAAGCGGACTTGAGCAGCCGCCGCCCCCCGGACAGCTCCGGTTCCTCGACGTGCAACAGCGGCAGCCCGGCCACCGGGCGGATGTGGATCCGTGGCCCCGCGACATCGGTCAGCGCCGGGGCCACCAGCATGTCGACCCCGGTGCCTTCCAATTCCCACGACAACCGGCGCAGTGCTTGCGCGGACACCTCGCCACGGGCGGCCACCGCCACCGTCGAGGCCTTCGCGTTCGCGACGGCGCCCGCGATCGAATCCAGATCACCCAGCACCGGGACGCCCTCGATCGCCGTGACCCCGATCGAGCCGTTCTGGCCGACGCAGCAGCCGACCACCTTCATCCCCGCGTACCGCGCCTGCCGTGTGCTGCGCACCAGATCGGCCACCCCGGCCGCACTACCAGCCGCGATCACCCGATACACGCAGCGGCCGTCCCGACGCAACTGCAGCAACGCCTTACGGGTGGCGTACCGGCTCAATAAGGTCACCACGGTCGCCAGCGGCAGGGCGATCACCACAAGCCGCCGCCCAGTGTGCGCTTCGGTGGCGTAGGAGATCGTGGCGATACAGGCGACAACCCGAAGCGATGCATTGAACGTGCGTTTGAACTCCTCCGAACCCAATGTCAGGTACCGAGCCTCATACCCCCGGCTCAGCCAGATCGCCACGATCCAAGCCACTGCCAGCCCGGTAGTGATCACGGCGTAGCGTTCGCCGGGCATCGCCGAACCGACCCGGACCAGGTGGGCCGCCCCACAGGACAGCAATATCGAGGCCAGATCCACCAGCAGGATGACGGCCACCAGCCGACGCTCCCACGCGACCTCCACGCAGTACCTGGAACCGGCGGAGCGGCCGACCAGCGGGGCGGTCCGATCGGTTGGCGGCCGGTCGGTCAGGTCGATGACTCGACTCGCCGAGAGCACCGGACGTCCGTCCGCGGGAGTCGGGAAGCCGGCGGCTGAATCGTCCGAGCGGGGGGCGCCGGCCACGGGCGCGCGCGTGCGGGCGCGCTGCATCGCCGACCGAAGCACTCGTCCTCCACCCGTCCCGATTGGTGTCCACGGCGACATCACGCCGACCGGTCGCAGTGTCGCCCCCCACGTGCCCGACTCAACGTGCCTGATCCAAACGGCCCGACTCAACGTGCCCGACTCAACCCGAATGAGCAGTGTGCCACGTTGTTACCGTCCGACGCTGATCTGTCGAATATTCAAGCCTCCAGCCGGCTCGTCGGCCATCCTCCGAATGGCCAATCCGACAGGTCAGGTACTGCCGGTTGCCCTTAGTCACCGTGAGTGAAGAATCCGGCGTACCATCGAGGATCGGGCCAGCGGCGCGGTTGGGGCCAGCTCACCGAACGGGGGTCACCGAACGGAGGTCCCCGAACGGCGGCAAGCGAACGGAGTAGCGTCTGCCCGACCATTACGCTCGACCCGGGCATCCGTCGGTGGGCCACGCGCCGAGTCCGGCATCCGGTGGCCCGCCGGCACGTTGAGCGCCATCCGTGAACGCCAAGCTTGGAGGATCTTCGCCAGTGGTCGACCATCTGATTCCCCCGCACGGCGGCGAGCTCGTTGATCTGCTCGCCGAACCCGGCCGAGCCGCGGAAATAGCCAAGCAGTCGCGAGACTGGCCATCCTGGGACCTCACCCCACGCCAGGCGTGCGACCTCGAGCTGCTGCTGGCCGGTGGCTTCTCGCCGCTGCGGGGGTTCCTCGGCGCGGCGGACTACGACTCCGTGTGCTCGACGATGCGGCTTGCCGACGGCACCTTGTGGCCGATCCCGGTCACGCTCGACGTGTCAGAGTCCTTCGCCGCCGATCTCGAGCCGGGCAGCACCGTGGCGCTACGTGACGCCGAGGGTGTGATGCTGGCGGCTCTCACCGTCACCGACATCTACCGCCCGGACCTGGCCGCCGAGGCTCAGCAGGTGTTCGGGTCCACCGACGTCAAGCACCCAGGCGTCGCGCACCTGCTGCAGCGCACCAACCCGGTCTACCTCGGAGGTCGCCTCGAGGGGGCGCAGCGGCCGCTGCACTACGACTACAAGGAGTTGCGCCAGACCCCCGCCGAGCTGCGGGCGATCTTCGCCGATCGCGGCTGGCGGAAGATTGTCGCCTTCCAGACCCGCAATCCGCTGCACCGGGCGCACCAGGAGCTCACGCTGCGGGCGGCGAAGGAGGTCGGCGCCAACCTGCTCGTCCACCCGGTCGTCGGCATGACGAAGCCGGGTGACGTCGATCACTACACCCGGGTGCGGTGCTATCAGGCAATCATGCCGTCCTACCCACGCGGCACGGCGATGCTGTCCCTGCTGCCGCTGGCCATGCGGATGGGAGGCCCCCGGGAGGCGCTGTGGCACGCGATCATCCGTAAGAACTACGGCGTCACGCACTTCATCGTCGGCCGAGACCACGCCGGGCCGGGAGCGGACAGCCAGGGGAAGGACTTCTACGGTCCGTACGACGCGCAGGCGCTGCTGTCCGAACACCAGGCCGAACTCGGTGTCGCCATGGTGCCGTTCCAGCTCATGGTCTACGTCGATGACCGCGACGAGTACCTGCCGGTCGACGAGGTGCCCGAGGGCGCCCGCACACTGTCCATCTCCGGCACCGAGCAGCGCCGCCGGCTCAACCTGGGATCGGAGCTGCCGGCCTGGTTCACCCCGCCGGCGGTCGCCGAGGAGCTGCGCCGGTCCTACAAGCCGCGAGCCAAGCAAGGGTTCACGGTCTTCTTCACCGGCCTGTCCGGGTCGGGCAAGTCGACGATCGCCAATGTGCTGATGGTCAAGCTGCTGGAGATGGGCGGGCGACCGGTCACCATGCTCGACGGTGACCTGGTCCGCAAGCACCTGTCCAGCGAACTGGGCTTCTCCAAGGAGCACCGCGACATCAACATCCGCCGCATCGGCTGGGTGGCCTCGGAGATCACCAAGAACGGCGGTATCGCCGTCTGCGCGCCGATCGCCCCGTACCAGTTGACCCGCTCCGACGTGCGGGCCATGGTCGAACCCAATGGCGGCTTCGTACTGGTACACGTCTCGACCGGGATCGAGGTCTGCGAAGAGCGGGATCGCAAGGGCCTGTATGCCAAGGCCCGGGCCGGGGTGCTCAAGGAGTTCACCGGGATCAGTGACCCGTACGAGGCGCCAACGGACGCCGAGGTGGTCATCGACACCGGTGAGCTGAGCGCCGAGGAAGCCGCCCAAGAGATCATCCTTTGGCTGGAGCGGGAGAGCTACATCGGACCGCAGTCGCCGGTCTAGCCCACGGCGTTTGGCCGCCGGTGAGGTTGACCACCTCCCGGTGGGCCGCTCCACGTCCGATGTCGCTGGGTCTCGGGAGCCGTCCCCACGGTGTCGGCGCTGTCAGTGCTCCTCGAGCGCGCGTCAGTAGCCGCCCGGATAACCTCTCCGGAAAGAGCGCCGAACAGCGGGCGGAGATCAACCAGCGACGTGAAGACGGGCGAACCGCAGCTCCGGCCTCGTGAGTGGCAATCGCCGCCCGCCCTCAGCTCGTGGCGATGGCCGCCAGCACGTCCTGGCGGGCTGCCCGGCGGGCCGGCAATACGGCGGCCAGCACGCCGATAACGGCGGCCAACACGATGTAGAGCGCTAGGGACGTCCACGGAATGACCAACGTCCGGACGCCCTGATCAGCCAGCGCCTTGACCAGCGCCCAACCGAATCCCATTCCCACGGCCACGCCGAGTACGGCTCCGAAGACGGCAATGATCACGGACTCCAGTCGAACCATCCGGCGGAGCTGCCGGCGGCTCATGCCGACCGCTCGCAGCAGCCCAATCTCGTGGGTTCGCTCGAAAACGCTGAGCGCAAGGGTGTTGACGATGCCGAGCGCCGCGATCAGGACGGCGAGCGCCAGCAGTACGAGCACGAAGCCCAGGATCTGGTTGATCTGCTTGCGCTGGTCCGCCTTGAACTCGGCCTGATCCTTCACCGAGATGTTCGGTGAGAGGGCCGCCGCCGCCTCGACGGTCTTGCGGACTTGGGCCACCGGAGCGTTCGGCGCGGCGGTTACCGCCACCACCGAGTCCAGCGAGTCGGTGAAGTTCTTTTCGAAGGTCGCGGTGGACACCAGATAGCTGCCGATCAGCTGGTTGTCCTTGAAGATGCCACCGATCCGCAGGCTGGTTCGACCCGTCTTGCCGAACACCACAGGCAGCCGCTGTCCGACCGTCCAGTGCTTGTTCTTCGCCGTCTTGGCGTCGATGAGCAGTGCGCCGTCCGTCATCGAATCTGCGCTGCCGGCGATCATGTCCAGCTGCACGGTCCGCTGGACAGTCGCCGGTTGGGTACCGGTGAGCTGAGTGGTGCTACCTCCGATCTTGGCCGCACCGAGCCGGAAGGACGAGACCGCGGCCACCCCCGGAGCGCCGTTGAGTCGCTCGGCGACGGTCCGGCTGAACGGAGTGAAGCTGGAGGTGGTGAGCACGAAGTCGGCCCCGAGGCTGCGGTCGATGACCTCATTGGAACTCTGCTTGATCGAAGCTGACATCACCGTCATCGCCGCGACCAGAGCCAGTCCGACCATCAGTGCGGACGCGGTGGCCGCCGTGCGCCGCGGGTTGCGCAGCGCGTTGTCCCGGGCCAGTCGGCCGGCATAGCTCACCCGGGCGACAGGTGCCCCAACAATCCGGACCACCGGTTGACTGATGTACGGCGAGAGTGCGGTGACTCCGAGGAACACCCCCATGGCACCAACGCCCACGAGTGCAACGGGCTGCCCGCTGGTACCGGCCAGACCGGCGATCAGTAGGCCGGCACCGGCGGCCACCAGCACTGCGCCGACGATCGCTCGGCGACGCAGTGTCGCACCGGGCAGCGCCACGTCGTCACGCAGCGCCGCCATCGGCGGGATGCGGGCCGCGTGTCGGGCCGGCAGGTAGGCGGCGGCCATGGTGACCCCGACGCCGAGCAGGTACGCCCAGATCGGGGTGCGGACCGCCACCGTGAGCCCGGTCGCCGGGATGTCGGCCCCGAAGGCCTTGAACAGCAGCTGCAACAGCTTCGCCACCCCGAGGCCCGCGGCCAGGCCGACGGTGGAGGCAACCAGTCCCACCAGCAGCGACTCACCCAGCACGGAAAGGGTGACCTGGCGTCGGCTGGCCCCCAGCGCGCGCAGCAGCGCCATCTCCTTGGACCGCTGGGCCACCAGCATGGTGAAGGTGTTGAAGATGATGAAGGATCCGACGAAGAGCGAGATCGCCGCGAACACCAGCAGGAAGACATTCAGGAACTTCAACGCTGATTTGATGGAGTTGGAACTCTCCGCCGACAATTGCTTACCGGTGATCGCTTCGTACCCGGCGGGCAGCACTGCCCGTACCCGGTCGCGGAGCTCCACCTGTGAGACCCCGGGGGACGCGGCTAGGTCGATGGAGGTGTAGGTGCCCGGCGTGCCGAGCAGTCGCTGCGCCGACCCCGGGGCGAAGGCGGTGATCGTCGCTCCGGCGAGGTTGCCGGTGGAGCCGAACTTGAAAACACCCACCACCCGCTGACGCTGCGGCGGCCCCTTGAGCAACACGGTGATCGTGTCACCGACCTTGATGCCGCCGTCGGACGCTGTGTTGGCGTCGATGGCCACCTCGTCGGCGGCCTTCGGGCCGCGTCCGGCGATCAGCCGCAGTGGTGTCAGGCTCGAGTCGGTCCATACTTCGCCCAGGCCGGGCGCCCCCTGGCCGCCGATGACCTTGTTCGTCGTCGGGTTCACGACCTGGGCGTAGCCTTCGACATTGCCGACCGCCTCGCGTACCCCCGGCACTGCCCGGACGGTGTCGAGCAGTGCCGCCGGGACCGGCTCGCGCTGGTCGCCGGTGTTCTGGTTGCTGCTGAACTCGCTGTGCGCCCGGACATTGACTGCGGTATTGCGATTGGCGTCGGCGAACAGCCGGTCGAACGTGGAGTTGATCGTGTCGGTGAGCACCAGGGTGCCCACGACAAAGGCCACCCCGAGCACCACCGAGACAGTGGTCAGGGCAAGTCGCAGCTTGTGCCCGAGCGCGCTTTTGAGCGTGGCGCGGAACATCAGGCCTCCGCCGGCAACTCGATGCGCTTGATGTTGTCCAGCACGCGGTCGGCGGTCGGGTTGGCCATGTCGTCAACCAGCCCCCCGTCGGCCAGGAACAGTGCTCGATCGGCGTAGGAGGCTGCCACCGGGTCGTGGGTCACCATGATCACTGTTTGGTTCATCTCACTGACGGAGCGGCGCAGAAAGCCGAGAACCTCAGCGCCCGCCCTGGAGTCGAGGTTGCCGGTGGGCTCGTCGGCGAAAACGACATCGGGGCGGCTGGCGAGCGCCCGGGCGCATGCCACCCGCTGCTGCTGCCCGCCGGAGAGCTCGTTCGGGCGATGCTTGAGGCGATCGCCCAGCCCGACGACAGTAATGACCGTATCGAGCCACTCCGCGTCCGGTTTGCGGCCGGCCAGGTCGATCGGCAGGGTGATGTTCTCCAGCGCGTTCAACGTCGGCACCAAATTGAAGGACTGGAAAACGAAGCCGACTCGGTCCCGGCGCAGCGCGGTCAGCCGCTTGTCGTCCAAGCTGGTGAGATCGGTGTCGCCGATGTACACCGACCCGCCCGTCACGCTGTCCAGTCCGGCGAGGCAGTGCAGCAGCGTCGACTTTCCCGACCCGGACGGGCCCATGATCGCGGTGAAGTGGCCTCGGGCGAAGGTGACGGAGACCTCCCGCAGGGCGGTCACGCTCGTCTCGCCCGTGCCGTAGACCTTGCTCAGCCGCTCCGCCCGCACTGCCGCGACCATCTCGGTTACCGCTGGCGTCGGGGTGAACGCGGTGGACATCGTGCCTCCTGAACCTCGAAAGTGGCTGGTGCTCGAAAGTGGCTGGGGCTCGGCAGCGGGTGGGCAGCGGTCTCGAACGGCCCGGTGACGGTCCGCCTTCGGTCGAGGCCGATCGGGAAAGGCGCCGCCGACCGAGATCTCGCACCGGCCCGATCATGGCGGCTTCGGGTGCCACCCGCACCTGAATATCGGGTGAACTCTGGCATTGCGCAGTCCATAGGCTAGCTCACCCTGACCGCCGGTTGCGGTGACCCGAGGGTGCGGGGATCACCCGCGGAGGGATCACCCGCGCGGCCGGCGCCGGGGAGTGGCCGCAGGCTGGGACGGCGGTAGGACAAGACCGGCAAGCGCCAGGGGCGCCAACCGCACGCGGTCTATGCGAGGGAGAGCGTGCGCGCAAGGTAGCCGAGCGAGAGCGGGTACCGGTAGTCGATGCCCATATGGCCGGCGTCGAACAGCTCGAAGGCGACGTCAGTCACGCCGATCTTGCCGAGCTCGTCGCGAAACGCCTCCGCCCCCAGGTCCAGGAACCACTCGTCGCGGGTCCCGCCGTCGATCCAGATTGCCCGCATCCCGCGCAGCGCCTCGGCATGGGCCGGCGCCATCCGAACCGGGTCCCAGGCCAGCCAACGGTCCCAGACGTCGTCGATCAGACGGCCGGTCCGCGGGTCGAACGGCAGGTGCACCGTGCCATCGTCGTCGGCGGAGAACGCCGCCGCGCAGCCGTAGGTGAGCGCGAGCAGGCCGTCCGTCTCCCGGCTCATCGCCGGGCTGGCGGCCGGCCGGGACCGGAAGTCGGCCCAGAAGTTGTCGAAGGAACCGTCATAGTCGCGCAGTGCGCGGGCGGCCTTGCCGAACTCCGGGATGTAACACAGCTCGTAGAGCGCGTCGCCGGCATGGGTGGCCAGCCCGCCGAAGAGATCGGGCCGCAGCATCGGCGTGATCATGGCGCCGAACCCGCCGCTGGACTTGCCGCTGATCCCGCGGTGGGCGGCCGAGGCCAGCGTTCGGTAGCGGCCGTCGACGTAGGGGACGATCTCCTCGCAGAGGTAGGTGTGGTACCGGCCGGTGCCGGGAGAGTCGACGAACTGGCTGCCGCCGTAGGACGTCCAGGCATCCACCCAGACCACGATCGCCGGCGGCGCCTCGCCACGTGCGAACAGCGCGTCGCAGGCCTCCGGGAAGGTCTGGCGGAAGGGCGACCGGTTGCGCCACATCGCCACGGTGCCGGTGTAGCCCTGCAGGAGGTAGATGCTGGGGTACCGGCGGTCGGGATCATCGGCGTAACCGGGTGGCAGGTACACCCACAGCGGGCGAGTCGCCGCGTCCCCAAGAGGGTTGTCGCGCAACGCCACGCTGTCCACCAGCACCTCCTCGAACCTGCCGGCGAAATCGTAGGACCACGGCAGCATGGGCTACTCCTTCTCGGCCGGCCAGCGGCCAAACGCGTTCCGGTAAAAGCCTGGGGGGCACGTCGGGTACGCCGGCCCCCGGCGGGCCGGCCAGCCCCGCACCACGCCGGCACGCCGTACCCTCAAGTGTGTGTCAGCTCCCGGCAATTCCGCCAAGAGTCCCGACCTGTTCGTCGGTCGGATCCTCGGCATCCCGATCTACCTCGGACCGTCGTGGTTCTTCGTCGCGCTGCTGCTCACCGTGCTGTACGCGCCCGACGTCGAGCGTGCCGTCGGCGGTATCGGCGGGCGCAGCTACCTGGTGTCGTTCTCCTTCGCCCTGCTGCTCTACGGCTCGGTACTGATCCACGAGCTGGGACACTCGCTGGTGGCCCGCCGCCTTGGCCTACCGGTGCGGCGGATCACGCTGCACGCGTTCGTCGGGCTGTCCGAGATCGAGAAGGAAGCGCCGACCCCGGCCAAGGAAGCGCTGGTCGCGGCCGCCGGCCCGGCGATGTCGGTGGTGTTGGCGCTCGGCGCGGCCGGGCTCGTCCCGCAGCTGGAGCGGGGCACCGTGCCCCGGGTGCTGGCGGTCGGGCTCATGCTGTCCAATGCCATCATCGCGGTGCTCAACCTGCTGCCCGGTCTGCCGCTGGACGGCGGGCGGGTGTTCCGGGCCGCCGTCTGGCAGGTGAGCCGAAACCCCTTGCAGGCCACCACGGCCGCGGCCTGGGCCGGGCGCGTCGTGGGGATCGCCGTCGGGGTCGCCGGGATCGGTTGGGGCAGCCGGTCGGGCGGCAGCGCCGGCCTGTACAACGTCGTGGTCGCGGTCTTCGTGGGGTGGTTCATCTATGCCGGCGCCTCCGGCGCGCTGCGATCGGCGAAGGTGCAGACCGTCCTGCCCCACCTACAGGCGAGGACGCTGACCAGGCGGGCCCTTCCGGTGCTCCCCGACGTACCGCTGGCCGAGGCGCTGCGGCGCCTGACGCTCGCCAGTGCGCGGGCGATGGTGGTGATCGACGGCGACGGCCGGCCGACCGCGATCGTCTCCGAAGCGGCGGTGGCCGCCGTCCCCGAAGCCCGGCGACCCTGGGTGGGGGTGGGCACCCTGGCCCGGTCGCTGGGAGCGGGCACCACGCTCGATGCCGATCTGGCCGGCTCGGATTTGTTGGCCGCGCTGCAGGCCGCCCCGGCCGAAGACCACCTGGTCACCGAAACCGGTGGCCGAATCTACGGCGTGCTCAACACCGGCGACGTGGCGGCCGCCCTGAGCGGCGCGGCCCCCCGGTGACTTCCGGCGCCCCGTTGGCCGACGGCGAAGACGTCCAACTGACAGACGTCAAGGGTCGCCACCACACGATCACGCTGAGGACCGGCAAGGAGTTCCACACCCACCGCGGCGCCTTCGCCCACGATGACGTCATCGGGGGGCCGGAGGGGGTGGTGGTCAAGACCAGCAGCGGCGCGCCGTACCTGGTGCTCCGGCCGTTGCTGGCCGACTACACCCTCGCGATGCCAAGGGGCGCCGCCGTCGTCTACCCCAAGGACGCGGCCCAGATCCTGTACCACGGCGACATCTTCCCCGGCGCCCGCGTCGTCGAGGCCGGAGCCGGGTCCGGGGCGTTGAGTTGCGCGCTGTTGCGGGCCGTCGGGGATCGCGGGCTGGTCTTCTCTTACGAGCGCCGGGCGGATTTCGCCGAGGTGGCCCGGCGCAACGTCGAACGCTTCTTCGGCGGCCCGCATCCGGCCTGGAGGCTCACCGTCGGCGACCTTGCGGAGTCGTTGAGTGAGGCGGAGGTCGATCGGGTCGTCCTGGACATGCTGGCGCCCTGGGAGGTACTCGAGGCGGTGTCCGCGGCGCTCCGCCCCGGTGGTGTGCTCTGCAGCTACGTGGCCACCACGACACAGCTCGCCCGCACCGTCGAGGCGCTGCGCGCCGCCGGGATGTTCACCGAGCCGGCGGCGTGGGAGTGCCTGGTCCGCGGCTGGCATGTGGAGGGGCTAGCCGTGCGCCCCGATCATCGCATGATCGGACACACCGGGTTTTTGATCACCAGCCGTCGGCTGGCCGACGGGGTCGCCCCGCCTCCCCGTCGTCGGCGGCCCGCGAAGGGGGCCCAAGGGGAGGCCGAGGAGGAACCGACTGCCGAAGGGCATTCCCCGACCTGGCCCTGAACCGGACGGCCGCTGGACCTCAGGCGTCCGGCCCGGCAACCGCCACGCCGTCCCGGTCGGTGACGAAAATGCACTCGCCGGGGCATTCCTTGGCGGCGTCAAGCACCTCAAGCACCAAGCCGGGCGGTACCGGTACCCGGGCGCCGGCCTCCAGCCGAAGCTCGCCGTCGGGTTCCTTGACGTAGGCCAACCCGTCGATGTCGAACTCGAAGACCTCCGGCGCCACCTGGACGCACAGTCCGTCCCCGGTGCACAGGTCCTGATCGACGCGCACCTCGAGCCCTGTGGACTGCGCCACGTCCGGCGCCGCGGCGACCGGTGCGGAGCCCGCGGCGACCGTCATCGACGTCGTCCTCCCTATGACTTAGACGTGCTGGCCCAGGTGCTGCCTGCGACCGTGTATCGGCGGGGCTCGGGCGCCCTCTTGACGATAACCCGGCCCGGACGCGCCTGCCGCAGACAGGCCGGCGATCGGGCAACCCGGCCGGTGCCGTGAGAGATCCCGGTAATCGGGTAGCTACGGCGGTACGCTCGGATGGTCGGCCGTCGAGGAGGTGCACGCTCATGTCGAGTCGGGAAGACGCGGAAGGGCGCGCGACGCGCTTCGAGAAGGAAGTACACGAACTTCAGACCCACGTGTCCTTCCTCCGCGAGGAGATTGCGCTGCTGCAGCGCCGGCTTGCCGAATCCCCGCACACCTCGCGCGCCCTCGAGCAGCGCCTGGCCGACGCCCAGGCCAACCTGTCCGGGGTGATCAGCCAGAATGACCGGCTGGTCACGACGTTGCGCGAGGCCCGCGACCAGATCGTGACCCTCAAGGAGGAAGTCGACCGCTTGGCCCAACCGCCGTCGGGTTACGGCGTCTTTCTCGGCCACCACGACGACGACACCGTGGATGTGTTCACCGGTGGCCGCAAGCTGCGGGTGACGGTGTCCCCCTCGGTGGAAATCTCCGAGCTTCGCAAGGGCCAGGAGGTCATGCTCAACGAGGCGCTGAACGTGGTTCGGGCGCTGGCCTTCGAACGCCAGGGCGAGATCGTCATGCTCAAGGAGATCCTGGAGGGCGGCGACCGCGCACTGGTCATCGGGCACACCGACGAAGAGCGCGTGGTCATGCTGGCCGACAGCCTCACCGACGCGCCGATCCGAGCGGGCGACTCGCTGCTGCTGGAGACCCGCTCGGGTTACGCCTACGAGCGCATCCCCAAGGCCGAGGTCGAAGAGCTCGTACTGGAGGAAGTGCCGGACATCGACTACGCCGCGATCGGCGGGCTGGCCAGCCAGATCGAGCAGATCCGTGACGCGGTGGAGTTGCCGTACCTGCACGGCGAACTGTTCACCGAGCACCAGCTCAAGCCACCGAAGGGCGTGCTGCTCTACGGGCCACCCGGCTGCGGGAAGACGCTGATCGCCAAGGCGGTGGCGAACTCGCTGGCCAAGAAGGTCGCCGAGGTCACCGGCAAGCCGGAGGGCCGGTCCTTCTTCCTCAACATCAAGGGTCCGGAGCTGCTGAACAAGTACGTCGGGGAGACCGAGAGGCACATCCGACTGGTGTTCCAGCGCGCCCGGGAGAAGGCGAGTGAGGGAACCCCGGTCATCGTGTTCTTCGACGAGATGGACTCGATCTTCCGTACCCGGGGATCCGGGGTGTCCAGCGACGTGGAGAACACCATCGTCCCGCAGTTGCTGTCCGAGATCGACGGCGTGGAGGGTCTGGAGAACGTCCTGGTCATCGGCGCCTCGAACCGCGAGGACATGATCGACCCGGCGATCCTGCGTCCGGGCCGGCTCGACGTAAAGATCAAGATCGAGCGTCCGGACGCGGAGGCGGCTCGGGACATCTTCTCCAAGTACATCACCGCCGACCTGCCGCTGCACATCGAGGATCTCACCGAGAACGACAGCAGCCGGGAGGCGACTGTCGCGGCCATGATCCAGCGGGTGGTCGAGCGGATGTACACCGAGACCGAGGACAACCGGTTCCTCGAGGTGACCTACGCCAACGGTGACAAGGAGGTCCTGTACTTCAAGGACTTCAACTCCGGCGCCATGATCGAGAACATCGTCTCGCGGGCCAAGAAGATGGCGATCAAGGACTTTCTGGCCACCAGCCAGAAGGGGCTGCGCATGCAGCATCTGATGGCCGCCTGCATCGACGAGTTCAAGGAGAACGAGGACCTGCCCAATACCACCAACCCCGACGACTGGGCGCGGATATCGGGCAAGAAGGGCGAGCGGATCGTCTACATCCGGACCTTGATCTCCGGCAAGCAAGGCACCGAGGCCGGCCGGTCGATCGACACCGTAGCCAATACCGGGCAGTACCTCTGAGCCCGCGGCCGGCCGACGCCTAGGCTGGCTAAATGAGCGTTCGCCGGGTGATGGGCACCGAGACGGAGTACGGCATCTCCGTGCCCAGCCACCCCGGCGCCAACGCCATGCTGGCGTCCTCCCAAGTCGTCAACGCCTACCTCAACACCGCCCTACCCCGGGAGCGCCGCACCAGGTGGGATTTCGAGGAGGAGAACCCGCTGCGCGACGCGCGCGGATTCGACCTCGCCCAGGACGGTTCTGATGCACCGCCGGATGACGAACTCGGACTGGCCAACGTCATCCTGACCAACGGAGCGCGGCTCTACGTCGACCACGCACACCCGGAGTACTCCACCCCGGAGGTCACCAACCCGCTCGATGCGGTGCGCTGGGACAAGGCCGGCGAGCGCATCATGCTCGATGCCACCCGGCGGGCGGCGGCCGCCGGGAGCGCGCCGATCTACCTGTACAAGAACAACACCGACAACAAGGGCGCATCCTACGGCTGCCACGAGAACTACCTCATGGCTCGGGCGACGCCCTTCGCCAACATCGTCCGGTATCTCACGCCGTTCTTCGTCTCCCGGCAGGTCGTCTGTGGCGCCGGACGGGTCGGCATCGGCCAGGATGGGCGCGACGCCGGTTTCCAGCTCAGCTCCCGCGCCGACTTCTTCGAGGTCGAGGTGGGCCTGGAAACCACCCTCAAGCGGCCGATCATCAACACCCGGGACGAGCCGCACGCCGATCCGGAGAAGTACCGGCGGCTGCACGTCATCATCGGCGACGCGAACATGAGCGAGGTCTCCACCTACCTCAAGGTGGGAACGACCGCCCTGGTGCTGGCCATGATCGAGGACGGGTGGTTCGCGGACACCGGGGTCGATCTCGCCGTGGAGAACCCGGTGTCGGCGCTGCGGGCGGTCAGTCACGACCCGTCGCTGCGGCACCTGATCCGGCTGCGTGACGGCCGGGAATTGACCGGTGTGCAGCTGCAGATGGAGTATCTCGAGCAGGCCCGGAAGTTCACCGCGGACCGCCAAGGTGGCGATGTCGATGACGCCACGGCCGATGTGCTCACCCGGTGGGAATCCGTTCTCACCCGGCTCTCGGAGGACCCGATGTCCCTCGCGGGCGAGCTGGACTGGGTAGCCAAGCTCGCCCTCCTGGAGGGGTACCGACAGCGGGACGGCCTGGACTGGTCCGCACCCCGGCTGGAACTCATCGACCTGCAGTACGCCGACTTGCGGCCGGACAAGGGGCTCTACCACCGGCTCGTGGCCCGCGGCCGGATGGTCCGGCTGGTGCCCGAGGAGGACGTGGCCTCGGCGATGATCGCGCCGCCGGCCGACACCCGGGCCTACTTCAGGGGTCGATGCATGGCGAAGTACTCCGCGGCGGTCGCGGCCGCGTCGTGGGACTCGGTGATCTTCGATGTCGGTCGCGAGTCCTTGCAGCGGGTACCCACCTTGGAGCCGCTGCGCGGCACCAAAGAGCACGTCGCCGCGCTGCTGGACCGGTGCGACACCGCGGTCGCTCTGGTGGACGCGCTGTCGCAGGCCCGCTGAGTGCCGATTCTCGACTCTGTCCGGGGCCGAACATGGCCTTGCTGATCGAAGATAGTGTCGGAGCAACGACGGCAACCCGGGGAGGACCCCGATGGCGAAGGACACTGAAGGCGCCCAGCAGCGGGCGCAGCGTGCGACCGAGGATCAGGCGGAGGTGGCGGCCGACACGGCGGCCTCCGACCTCGCCGAACGGCACGAGAAGCTGACCGACGACGTCGATGATCTGCTCGATGAGATCGACTCCGTACTGGAGGAGAACGCCGAGGAGTTCGTCCGCTCCTACATTCAGAAGGGTGGTCAGTGACCGCGACGCCTCGTGAGGGCGCCGGCCGGCTGCCGGCCGCGTTCCACACCCCCGGCATCACCTCGTTCGCCGAGTTTCTGGCGACGCACGACCCGCGGGCGATGCCGGGGTTCCGCGCCTCCCCGGGGACCGCGCCGGAGGCCCCGCACGGCACGACCATCGTGGCCGCCAGCCACACTGCCGGAGTCCTGATGGCCGGGGACCGGCGGGCGACCATGGGCAACATCATCGCGCAGCGCGACATGGAGAAGGTCTTCGCCGCCGACGAGTTCTCGGTGATCGGTATTGCCGGCACCGCCGGCACCGCCGTCGAGGTGGTCCGGCTGTTCCAGGTCGAGCTGGAGCACTACGAGAAGCTGGAAGGCACCCCGCTGTCCCTCGACGGCAAGGCCAACCGGCTTTCGGCGCTGATCCGGGGCAACCTCGGCATGGCCATGCAGGGTCTCGCGGTCGTGCCGTTGCTCGCCGGGTACGACCTCGACGCCGAGGACCCCGCCCGAGCCGGCCGGATCCTCAGCTACGACGTCACCGGGGGGCGGTACGAGGAGCATTCCTTCCACTCCGTCGGATCCGGGTCGATGTTTGCCCGCGGTGCGCTGAAGAAGCTCTTCCGGGAGGACTTCAGCGAATCCGAGGCGGCGCTGGCCTGCATCCAGGCGCTCTACGACGCGGCCGACGACGACTCGGCGACCGGGGGCCCGGACCTGACTCGCCAGATCTGGCCGGTCATCATGTCGGTGACCGCCGACGGTGTTCGGCGACTGTCCGACAGCGACGTCGGGGACCTGGTGGAGCGGGTGGTGGCGGAGCGGATGACCAGCCCCGGCGGGCCGATCGCGCCGATGGGCTGAGTGCCGCCCGGGAACAACGGGTGCTGAGCTCGGGAACTCCGCCGGAGAGTTCGTAGGCACTACTGAGGAGGATTTGGTCCGCGTGTCGATGCCCTTCTACGTCTCACCCGAGCAGATCATGAAGGACAAGGCCGACTATGCCCGCAAGGGGATCGCCCGCGGCCGCAGCGTCGTGGTGGTGGCCTACGCCGAGGGGCTGCTCTTCGTGGCCGAGAACGCCTCCCGCGCCCTGCACAAGATCAGCGAAATCTACGACCGGATCGCCTTCGCCGCGGTCGGCAAGTACAACGAGTTCGAAAACCTACGGGTGGCCGGGGTCCGGGTGGCCGACCTGCGCGGCTACTCCTACGACCGCCGCGACGTCACGGCCCGCAGCCTAGCCAACGTCTACGCCCAGACCCTCGGCACCATCTTCACCGAAGCCGGGAAACCGTACGAGGTGGAGATCGTGGTGGCCGAGGTGGGGGAGGGACCCGACGACGACCAGATCTACCGCCTGACCTATGACGGATCCGTCGCCGACGAGCACGGTTTCGTGGCGATGGGTGGACACGCCGAGCAGATCAGCACCACGATGCGGGAGGGCTACGCTGACGCGCTCCCGCTGCCCGGCGCGCTCGCGCTGGCGGTACGCGCACTGGCCACCATCGACGGGGAGACCCGGGAGCTGCCTGCCGCCCAGCTCGAGGTAGCCGTACTGGACCGCAACCGCCCCCGCCGGCGGTTTCGCCGGCTCGTCGGCCCGAGCCTGGAGCGCCTGCTGACCGCGGAATGACGGCCGCGCCGCCGGGGTAGGCACCGCCCTTCGCCTCCCTCAAGCACTCGTTCGAAAAGGTCGGCAACCATTGGGAGCCGAAGGAGCGCACCGGCCCGTCGGACGAGCAAGCGGCCCGGTCCGGCGCGGACGCCCGGGCCGGCGGCCCGATGACCGGCCGGGTCGACGCGAACGCCACGAAGGCCCACCGGCTGGATCCGGTCGCCGACTGGACACTCGTCAGCAGCTCGCCGCTGCTCGTCCAGCCGCACCGCGCCCTGCTGGCTCTGCCGGCGACCGAGCCCACGTCTCGGAGGGGTGGGTAACCAAACCCTGCCGTAGAGTGACGAGCGAGCTCTGTCTACGCGTCGAGGGGGGTCCGTGGGCTATCAATGGTCGGGCCAGGGCGCGTTGATGCTGCTGAGTGGCGGTTCATGCGCCGCCTGCGCCTTGTACGTGGCGCTCCGTCGCGGGGCCGTCGGCCGGAGCGGCCTTGTGGCCGTTCTTGTGGGGTCCGCTATCTGGGGGTTGGCGTACGGAGTCGAGTTGAGCTCCCCGACCCGTTCGGGGCAGGAACTCTGGGGGGCCTTGAAGTACGTGGGGATCGCCCTCCTGCCACCAGCTTGGCTGATCTTTTCGTTGCAGTACACCGGCCGTGAACGGTCCGTCACACCGCGAGTCTTAGTCGCCTTGTCCGTCGAGCCGGCTTTGGTGCTGATGACGCTGGCCGTTCCCGCCACACGGCATCTCGTCCGGTCCTACCCGGCCGGATCTTCTGCCCTCGTAGAGATTCAGTTGGGTCCAGTCTTCTATGTCCTGCTCGCCTACTCGGCCGCGCTTGCCGCCCTGGGATCGGGCCTCCTGTCACTCACACTCATGCGCATATCGACGGCGTACAGGCGACAGAGCGTCGTACTGCTGAGCGCGGTTGCCTTGGTGTGGATCGCGAACATACTCGCGACTGTTGGCGTCGGTCCGTTCCGGGTGGTGGACCCGACCCCGCCGGCGCTGGCAGTGGCCGGGTTGATGCTGATTCTGGGTGTGTTCCGCTTCGGCCTGTTGGACCTTGTTCCGGTTGCGCGCACGACCCTGATCGAGACAATGCCAGATCCGGTCCTCGTCCTGGATGCTCACCACCGGGTGATCGACCACAACCCAGCCGCAGAACGGGTCTGGAAAGGCTTCGAACCTGCGCTGCTGGGAACCCGATTCGAGCGACTCCTCGGTGCCGAACTCCCTGCGCCGGGCCAAGACCGCTCGACGCGGCACGAATTCACGCTGGTGGGGGCCGGCGAGAGCAGGAGCTTTGAAGTCACCATCTCTATCCTGGGAAAGGGACGAAGTGACGGCCCGGGGCATCTCGTCGTGCTTCGCGACGTCACTGCGCGAAAATACGCCGAGCGGCGGTTGGCGTGGCTGGCTCACTTTGACGTAGTAACCGGACTGCCGAACCGTGCCCTGTTCTGTGATCGTCTGGAGCAGGCCCTGGCCGGAACCCGTCGTCGAGGTGGGTCGCTCGCAGTTCTGTTCCTCGACCTGGACCGCTTCAAGCTCATCAACGACAGCTTCGGCCACGAGGTTGGCGATGAAGCCTTGGCTGCCCTCTCACGTCGCATGCAGGGCGTGCTGAGCAGTGAAGACACGCTGGCCCGCTTCGGTGGGGACGAGTTCAGTGTCCTTCTCCCCAACATCGAGAGCCCCCGGGGGGCTCTAGGCGTCGCGCAGGACATGCTAACCGCGCTGTCCGCACCGCTACCCATAAACGGCCAATCGTTGGTTGTCAGCGCCAGCGTCGGCATTGCGGTGTCCCCTAATGACGGCACCGACGAGCGAACACTCATCAAACAATCGGATGCCGCAATGTATGAGGCCAAGGCCCGCGGCGGAAACAGGATGCAATTCGCAAGCCGTCAACTGGCACGCGCCACCGCCGCCCGGTTGGAGCTTGAGGGTGACCTCCGGGCCGGAGTTGGTAGCGACTTGTTCTTGGACTTCCAGCCCGTCGTCGACATGGCGAGCGAGACAACGTGGGGGTATGAGGCGCTGGTGCGGTGGCGACACCCTCGTAGGGGAGTCATCGAGCCCGACGATTTCATTCCGCTTGCTGAAGAGATTGGCCTTAGTTCGGCGCTAGACAGGTGGGTGCTGGGCGAAGCCTGCCAGCAGGCGAGGCAGTTTGAGCGCCAGCTGCCCATGGGATTCCATTTGAGTGTCAATGTATGCCCGCCCCAGCTGCGAAGCTCACATTTGCTGCGGACGATCGAGGAAGCCCTCGAGCTCGCGGGTTTTGACCGTGCGCGCCTCGTGGTCGAAGTCAGCGAACGCGTGGGTACCGACGACGCAGGCCACATGTCCAGCGTGGTTCGAGGGCTACGGTCGCTCGGTGTCTCGGTCGCCTTGGACGACTTTGGAGCCGGATCCACAACGCTGGGACAGCTTGGTGAGCTTCCCTTGGATTTCTTGAAAATCGACCGACGGTTCGTCGCAAGCCTGGCAGCAGACGGCGGCCCGTTCCTGGTGATCATCGAGGCGGTGACCAACCTGGCTCATGCCCTCGGCATGTCGGTCGTCGCCGAAGGCATCGAGACGGACGTGCAGCGCCGGCTGCTGCTCGAAGCCGGGTGCACCTTGGGACAAGGTTTCCTGCTTGCCCGACCACGGCCCATCGCAGTCCTGGCAGACGCAGTCAGCCCGCCAGCCCATGGCTGAGGGTGCCCGTACCGGGGCGACGCAACCACGCAGACGAGCGGTGCGGCGACGCCCCACACGGGCCCGTCGGACTGCCCCGCGCTCACCTACGGATAGAAGGGGTGCAGGGCGCCGAGGACGCATGGAACACCCGTGACCCGGAGACGGTCGTGCGCGGCTACACCGAGACTCGGTGTGGCGCAACCGGCAGCTTCGTCACCGACCGCGGCCAGATTTTCGCGCTGTTGCGTGATACATGGTCGCGGGAGTTGGACGAGGCGTTGCGCAAGCAGCTGTGGTGCTTCAGGCACCTTTATCGCGGTGCGCTACCGGTACAGAGGAGGCGCATCATGACGACGCGGGGCGTGACGGTCACCCACCACGACAGCGAGGGCATGGGCGACACGCCCGGCACCCTCGCATCGCGCAACACCGACGACTTCGGGCGGGTCGGGGCCAACCCATCGCGCACGCCCGCCCAGACCCGACCGCGAACGCCGTACGGTGAGCAGGTGGAGCGACGGATCTACGGGCTGGAGAACGAGTACGGCGTCACGTGCACGTTCCGCGGCCAACGCCGGCTCTCCCCGGACGAGGTGGCCCGATACCTCTTCCGCAAAGTCGTGTCCTGGGGCCGGTCGAGCAACGTCTTCCTGCGCAACGGCGCCCGGCTCTACCTCGACGTCGGCAGTCACCCGGAGTACGCCACCCCGGAGTGCGACTCGATCGTCGACCTGATCACGCACGACAAGGCGGGCGAGCGGATCCTGGAGGGCCTGCTCACCGACGCCGAACGCCGGCTGCGGGACGAAGGCATCTCCGGCGACATCTACCTGTTCAAGAACAACACCGACTCCGCCGGCAACTCCTACGGCTGCCACGAGAACTACCTGGTCGGCCGGCACGGCGAGTTCAGCCGGATCGCCGACGTGCTGATCCCGTTCCTGGTCACCCGGCAGATCGTCTCCGGCGCCGGCAAGGTCCTGCAGACCCCGCGGGGGGCGGTGTACTGCGTCAGCCAGCGCGCCGAGCACATCTGGGAGAGCGTCTCCTCGGCGACGACCCGGAGCCGGCCGATCATCAATACCCGGGACGAGCCGCATGCCGACGCGGAGCGCTACCGCCGGCTGCACGTCATCGTGGGGGACTCGAACATGAGCGAGGTCACGTCGCTGCTCAAGGTGGGCACGACCGACCTCGTGTTGCGGATGATCGAAGCCGGTGTGGTGCTGCGCGACGTCGCGCTGGAGAATCCGATCCGGGCCATCCGCGAGGTGAGCCACGACACCACCGGCCGACGCAAGGTCCGGCTGGCCAACGGCCGGGAAGCCAGCGCGCTGGACATTCAGCAGGAGTACTTCACGAAGGCCAGGGACTTCCTGTCCCGGCGCGGCGGGGACGCGGTCACCGGCCGGGTGATCGACCTGTGGGGCCGAACGCTCACCGCGGTCGAGACCGGCAACCTCGACGACGTGGCCCGTGAGATCGACTGGGTGACCAAGCTCAAGGTCATCGAGCGGTACCGGGACAAGTACAGTCTGTCGCTGTCCTCGCCGAAGATCGCTCAGCTGGACCTGGCGTACCACGACGTCAACCGCACCAGAGGGCTGTACTACCTGCTGGAACGTCGAGGCACAGTGGAGCGGGTCAGCCGAGACTTGGCGATCTTCGAGGCGAAGTCGCTGCCGCCGCAGACGACCCGAGCCCGGCTACGCGGCGAGTTCATCAAGCGGGCGCAAGAGAAGCGCCGGGACTTCACCGTGGACTGGGTGCACCTCAAGCTCAACGACCAGGCGCAGCGCACCGTGCTGTGCAAGGATCCGTTCCGCAGCGTGGACGACCGGGTGGAGAAGCTCATCGCCTCGATGTAGGTCACGTCCAACATCCGGCCGTCGCCGGTGCGTCACAGCTCTGTCTGTTCGAAGTGACCTCCACCCGATCCCAGCGATGACCGTCCGGTCGGCACATCGTGATCGTCGTCGACGCAGCCTTCGAGCTGCGCGCCGACGTCGGCGCCCACGACGCTGGTTACGTCGCGTTGGCCGAGCGGTTGGGCTGTGAGCTGATCACCGCGGACGCCCGGCTGGCTACGGCTCCCGGTCCGCGCTGCCCGATTCGCGTCCGGCGCTGAAGACGCGGCCCGCGGCCGGGGCACGCTGCGGCATCAGCCCTTGAGCAGGGTGGCCGCGTGCCGGCCGCCGGCGGCGGCGGCCAGGAAGTACTGCGGGTCACCGTCGTAGTCCCGGCCCATGGTGTGCAGCTCGACAGGTGCCGCGCGCAGCGCGGCTTCCAGGCCGTCCAGTGCAACTCGGACCAGGCGGTGCGGTGGGCAGAGCACGCCGGCGGCCTCGGGGATCCCCGGCAGATCTGGTACCGCCACGTCGGCCGGCGACAACGCCACCCGGCCGTACGCGGTGAGGCTGTGGTGAGAAATCCCGCGGTGCCGGGGCCGCGCGTCCGCGGTACTGATCCGCAGGGTGGCCACCGGCCGCCCGCCGAGGATGGCGGTGGCATTGATCGCCTCCCCGGCGGCCACACCGGAGAACCCGAAGCGGGTGCCGGTGCCCAGGTTCCCCGGTCCCTGGGTGACCACCACGACGTCGGCCCGCAGGGCCAGCCGGGCGGCCAGCAGGCCGCTGTGCAGCGTAACGGCCTCCAGGTCACCGCCGTAGGCCTGTTGCGCGGTCACCGTGCCGACCAGCCAGTCGGTCTCCCGGAGTCCGGCGACCGTACGGGAGAACCCCAGCGGCAGCGCACCGCCGTCGGTCATCACGTAGGCCACCCGGGCCGTCGGCGCCACCGTCCGCACCCCGGCGACGATCGCCGGCAGAGCGGAGTGCAGGTCCGCGACCACCACCGGCAGGCCGCTGAGGTCATCGGCGTCCGCCAGCAGCCGGTGCCACGGCGAATCCGGCTCGTCGGCCCCCAGCACCACGGTCTGAAGCGGGGTGTAGCGGGCCTTGATCAGATGCCCCGGCCCGGTGTCCGGCGACGGCAGCCGGTCGGGGCGCGCCACCACCAGCGCGTACCCACCGGTGCCGAGACCGAGGTCCAAGGCAGTGGTGTTGAGCAGCACGCGGTCACCGGCCACCGGCTCCCCGACCAGGGCAGGGTAGGCCAGCGCCGGCACCGTGCCAGTACCAACCCGGACGGCGAGTTCGACCGCTGTGTTCCAGGACGGGCCGACGGATTCGACGACGCCGTCCCGCCACGTGATCACTCCGAGCAGCGTAGCGCCCGGCCGGGATCAGCTGAGCCGTACCGGAGTGCCGAGCCTGCATCGGCTCGGACTATCCGGTCGGTCGAGGGCGCGTGGCCGGCCGTTGGATCCAGGCTGCACGTCACCGTCGGGTACGGCCCACTGCGCAAGGAGGACGAAACCTCCGTGCTAGCGGTGACGCCGGACCGCTGCCTCGAACTGCGGGCCAACGCCTGGCCGGCCCGCACCGCGCGCATCATCCTGCAGATCGAACTGGACCCGGCGGTTGCCTGTTGAGCATCGAGGAGTTCCCGGAGCACGGGCTTGGCCGGCGACTGCACAACCCGGTGCTCGACCAGTTGATCGGTTGGCGCAACCTCGAGTCGCTGCGCCGGTTGCACAAGCTGGCGACCCGATCGGGGCCGCAGCACGGTGAGTAAACCTAGGCCGGCGATCCGGGGGCACCAGACCTCGACAGCGCATCGAGCTGGTCCTGGAGACCAGCGGTGAGCAGGTCGGCCTCCGGGCACCGTTCCGGGTCGACGATCACGGTGACGGTGAGCGTCCCGGCGTAGGACAGCGCGGCAAAGGCGACGGTGACGTTGCCACTGATCGGTGACACCGCGATCATTTCCGAGATCGTGACGTTGCACAACGATTCCCTGGACAGCGGCCCACGCACCGTGGTGACGAACGTGGTCACCAGGCGCTGATGGTCGACAAACCAACCGAAGACACCGAGCCGGGCGAGGATGCGGAACACCGGGCCGAGCAGGGTCGCCGACGCGCCCCGTCCGGGTTTTCCGCGGGCGGCCCGCATCACCGACACGACGGCGGCCAGCCGCTGCGAGGGTTTCCCCCGGGCGGGCACCGGAACCGGGATGACCCCGACCCGGTTGCCCAACTGGGTCGCGGTCGCCCGCCGCCGGGAGGACACCGGCACCGAGATCACGAACGCCTCGGCGGCCTCGTTCCGGTGATCCAGCAGACCGCCCAGGGCGCCCGCGGCGGCGGACAGCACGACGTCGTTTCCGGTACCCCCGACCGCATGCGCGGTGGCGGCCAGCGCCGCGAGGTCCGCTCGGGCCACCGACAGGCGCCGGTAGGGGCCGGTCGGCTGGTTCAGCGAGCACGTCGATGGCCGGCTCACCTGTCCGATGCGCAGTTCGCTTGCGGCCGCCCGCAGGAGCCCGAGCCCATCGGGCACCCGGCGCAGCGCGGCCACCCGCGACCCCGTCGCATCGGCGAACAACGCCCGGCGTGACGGTGCCGGCCGCGGGAAGGGCGCCTGTCCGAGCGGGGACGCCCCGTCGACCAGCTGAGCCAGCGCCGCCAAGCCGCCGACTCCGTCGGCCAGAACGTGGTGCATGACCAGCACCAATCCGCTCCGCCCGCCGGAGAGCGTGTCGACCAGGGTGAGTGACCACAGCGGGCGGTCCCGCCGCAGGGGAGCGGTTGCGGCTGCGGCGGCCAGGTCGAGAAGTGCCCGGTCATCTCCCGGAGCGGGGCATTCCTGGCGGTGCAGGTGGTGGTCGATGCCGAAGTCGGGGTCGTCCACCCACACCGGCCGCCCGCATCCCAGCGGCGTCGGCCGCAGCCGCTGGCGCAGCCGTGGGACGGCCCCGACCCGCTCGGCCAGCGCCTGCCGGAGGATCGGGAGTCGCAGTCGGCCGGCGAGGATCAGAACCACGGCCATCTGCCGCGGCGCACCCGCCGACTCCGCGGCCAACTCCATCAGGTCCGCACCGCTGATCCGCTGGATCGAAGTCATACCTGCCCGCTCAGCGCATCAGCGCCCGTTGCAGCCTGAACGCCAGCTGGCCGCCTGACGTGGCGTGCAGCGCGGCCCGGGCCGCGTTGGCGCCGCAGCCGCCGTGCACCCCGCCGCCGGGGTGCGCGGAGGAGGAGGCCAGGTACAGCCCGGCGATCGGCGTCTCCGGGCGGGCCAGACCGGGCACCGGCCGGAAGATCAGCTGCTGGTGCAGGCCAGCGGTACCGCCGTTGATCGCCCCGCCGACCAGGTTGGCGTCGGCGGCCTCCAGGTCGCGCGGGAACTGGACGTGCCGGGCCGCGATGAGGTCCCGGAAGCCGGGCGCGTAGGCCTCCACCTGGGTCTCCAACCGGTCGAGGAACCGCTCCCGCTCGCTGGACTCGGTCCAGTCCCCGGTCAGCTGGCCGGCCGCGTCGCCCCTAGCCTGCCACGGTACGTGCGTGTAACCCCAGGCGGATTCGGTGCCGGCCGGCGAGCGGCTGGAGTCGGCCGTGGTCATCTGGCCGACGATGACGAACGGCCGCTCGGGGACGAGCTGGCGGTCGAGGGCGTGGCTGGCCCGGGACAGGTCGTCCAGGTCCCCGCCGACGTGGACCGTACCGGCACCTCGGACCGCGGGGGCGACCCACGGGATCGGACCGGACAGCGCCCAGTCGACCTTGACCGTGGCGTTGTCCCACTGGAAGCGCTCGAGGTCGGCCAGCAGTCGAGCGGACAGATGCTCGCGTCCAACGAGGCGCAGGTAGAGCGACGGCGCATCGACGTCGGCGAGCACCGCTCGGCGCACCGGGATGTGCTCACCGGCCGAGGTCGTCACGCCGACGGCGGCACCGTCCCGGATCAGCACCCGATCCACCCGAGTGGCGCACGCCAGCCGGCCGCCGGCCGCGGAAAGGCGGTCGACGAGCGCGTCGGTGAGCCGGCCGGCTCCGCCCTCCGGGACGGGGAAGCCGACGCTCTGGCCGAGCATGGCCAGCAGCCAGCCGAAGAGGGCACTGGCCGGCGACTCCGGAGCCAGGTCGGTGTGGATGGCGTTCCCGGCGAGCAGCAGACCCGGCGCCGGGCCGGCGAAGTTCTCCCGCGCGTAGCGGCGCACCGACAGGGTGGCGAACCGGGCGAAGCGCAGCGCGCCGTCCACGCCGAGCGCTCCGGCCAGCCGAACCCCGGCCCGCACCGGCGGGAACGGCGTGAACAACGCCGAGAGCAGCGGCTCGCGCAGCCGCTCCCAGCCGGCATGCACCTCGCGCCAAACCGCGCCGTCGCCGGCATGCCACTCCTCCAGCCCGGCGGCGGTGCTGTCGAGGTCTCGATAGAGCATGGCCGCCCGGCCGCCCGGCAGCGGATGTCCCAGAACCGCCGGAGCGTGCTGCCAGCGCAACCCGTGGGTGGCCAGATCGAGCCCGGAAAGGACGGGGGAGCCGAGGCCCAGCGGGTAGAAGGCGCTGTACAGGTCGGTGACGTACCCCGGAAGCGTGACCTCGGCGCTGCGGACCGCGCCTCCCGGAGTGGACTGGGCTTCCAGGACCAGGACGTCCCAGCCGGCATCGGCGAGCATGTTTGCGGCCACCAGCCCGTTCGGCCCGGCCCCGATCACGACGGCGTCCGTCATTCGCCCAGCCTGCCTCATCGGCGGCGACCTACCCGGCGGGGAGCCGTTACCGTGACCGGCATGTCGGCGACGAAGACCGAACGGCTTCTCAACCTCGTCCTCGCGCTGCTCTCCACCCGACGCTGGCTCTCCTTCGCCCAGATCCGTTCCGCCGTGCCGGGATACTCCGGCGCCGATGTGGACAGCGCCCGCCGGACCTTCGAACGGGACAAAGCGGAGCTGCGGGAGCTCGGTATTCCGCTGGAGACGGGCAGCGCAAGCATGTGGGACGACGAGCCGGGGTACCGCATCGCACGTCGGGACTACGAGCTGCCGGAGATCGACCTCGAACCGGACGAGGCCGCCGCGGTCGGGCTGGCCGCCCGGCTCTGGGCCGAGGCCGGGCTGGCGGCCGACGCGTCCCGCGCCGTGCTGAAGCTGCGGGCCGCCGGCATCGACGTGGACGGCCCGCAGTTGCCCGGCCTGGAGCCACGGGTGCACGCCGCGGATCCGTCCTTCGAGGCGCTGGTCGACGCGGCCACCGCCGGACGCCCGGTCTCCTTCGACTACCGCCCGGCCGGCGCGGTGGCGCCCGCCAGGCGGCGGCTGGAGCCCTGGGGGGTGGTGTCGTGGCACGGCGCCTGGTACGTCGTGGGCCACGACCTCGACCGGGGGGAGCGGCGAATCTTCCGCCTCTCCCGGGTCACCGGCGGCGTCCGTCCGATCGGGCCGCCGGGCAGCGTTGTGGTACCGCCCGGGGTAGCGCTCCCCGACGTGGTCCAGGAGCTGGTACCCGACGCGCCCGAGCGGCTGGCCACGCTGCGGATCCGACCCGGGGCGGGCCATGAGCTGCGCCGCCGCGCTCTCGGCGCGGGCACCATCGCCGCCGGCGGCGTCCCGGGTGGCGACGGCCGGAGGGTGGAGAACTGGGACGAGGTGGTCCTACCCGTACGGGACCCCGATGCCTTTGCCGACGAGGTGGTCGGGCACGGCGCCGCGGTGATCGTGCTCGAGCCGCCCGACGTCCGGGCGGCCGTGGTGGCGCGGCTGCGCCGGCTGTCGGAGCAGGCTCGGTGAGCACCTCCGCTGCCCGGTTGGAGCGGCTGCTCGCGCTGGTGCCGTACCTGCTGGGTCATCCCGGCACGCCGCTGGCCGAACTGGCCGCAACCTTCGGCGTGTCGGTACGCCAGCTCCGGCAGGATCTCAGCCTGATCTTCATGTGCGGCCTGCCCGGCCATACCCCCGGCGACCTCATCGAGGTGTTGTTCGGACCGGAGGACACCGTGTCGGTGACGAACGCGGACACCATCGCCCGGCCGCTGCGGCTGACCACGGACGAGGCGCTGGCGCTGGTCGTGGCGCTCCGAACGCTCGCCGACGTGCCGGCCGCTGACGGTGACGACGCGGTTCGACGGGCTCTGGCGAAGATCGAGACCGCGGCGGGTGAGGCCGCCGAGCAGGCCGGGCGGGTCGCCGTCGCCGTCGAAGCCGCGCCGGTGGTGGCCGCCGCCCGCGGGGCGCTCAGCCGGGGCCACCGAGTACGGCTGGCGTACTACGTTCCCGGCCGGGACGAGACCACCGAGCGCGACGTGGACCCGATGCGGCTCCTGGTCACGGCCGGCCGGACCTACCTGCAGGGCTGGTGCCACCGGGCGACGGACATCCGCACGTTCCGCACCGACCGCATTCTGGCCCTCACCGAACTCGACGAGCCGGCCGCTCCTCCGCCGGCCACCGGCCCGCTACCGGACGCCGCCTTCACCGCTTCCGAGGCGGATCCGCTGGTAAGCATGCTGCTGGAACCCGGGGCCCGCTGGGTCGCCGACTACTACCCGTGCGAGTCGGTCACCGAGGCCCGGGACGGCCGGCTGTCGATCACACTGCGAAGCCGGCAGAGCAGCTGGCTGGTCCGGTTGGTGCTGCGCTTGGGCAGCCAGGCCACCGTGCTCGGCCCCGCGGAACTCCTCCAGGAGGTCCGCGGCGCGGCCGCCGAGGCGCTGGCTGCCTACGACCCGGGGTCGTCCTAGCCGATTGCCGGCCGCGGATGGTCAAGGCCGGGGTGTGGGGTGCCGAACCTTGTGTCATCGCCGAAGGCGGACGGAAGGACTGGACCGTGACCACCATCAAAGCGTCTTGCCCGATGTGCGGCGAGGTGGAGCTCACCTCCAAGGACATCTCCCTCATGGTCTGCAATCACGCTCCGTTGTCCTACTACCGCTTCGACTGCCCCACGTGCCGCGACGAAGTGCAGAAGCCGGCCGACGACCACATCATCTCCCTGCTGATGTCCGGCGGCGTTCGGGCGCACGTCTGGGAGATCCCGGCGGAGGCGTTGGAGACCCATGCCGGCCAGCCGTTGAGCTACGACGAACTCCTCGACTTCGCGCTGCAACTTTCCGCGCTGGACACCATCTCCGCCGAAGCCGGCCTCAGCACCCACTGAGCACCCACTGAGCCGACCTGGTCGACCTGGCCGCATCCCGGTATCGTGGGCCGATGCGTTGGCTGGTCGTAGATGTCGCGCTGATCTTGGCGGCCCTGGCCGGGTTGACCCTGCTGGCCACCGCACTCTGGCGCCGCGCGGCCGCCCTGGGGCGCGAGATGTCCCGGGTCAGTGCCCGGATCGGGCAGGCGGCGGCCGGGCAACAGGATGCCCACGGCGCGGCCCGGCGCGGCCCCTGACTCCGCCGCCCATTGGTGATCCCGTCCTGCCCGGCGCGCCTCGGGGCGTACCATTCGGGGTACTCCACGAGCGAGAGAAGAGATCCATGCCCAACCTCGGCGCCCCTGAGATTCTCGTCATCGCGATTGTCGTCCTCATCCTGTTCGGGTCGAAGAAGATGCCCGATGCCGCCCGGTCACTCGGCCGATCTCTGCGCATCTTCAAGTCCGAGACTCGGGGGCTGCACGAGGATGAAGAGAAGGGCGTTACCGCGCCCCGGCTGCCGGCGTCCCGGGCGGATGACGTGTTGATCGACGGGCGGCCTCTGGACACTCGCCCGGCCGAGCGCGACGCCCGCGACGGGCGCTAGCCCGCCTCGCGCTCACCGTTGAGACGGCGGGTTCGACGGCGCGGCGGCGCGCCGCTCCCGGTCCCGGCAGACCCGGGCCGCATGACGCTGGCCGAACATCTCGCCGAACTCCGTAACCGACTGATCAAGGCGGGCCTCGCCGTAGCGGTCGGGGTGATTCTGGCGTTCGTCTTCTACAAGCCGGTCTTCACCTTCGTCACCCATCCGTACTGCGCGCTTCCCGCCGCCCACCGGCTGACCGGCGGCGACCGATGCCTGTTGACCTTCACCGGGATCACCGGCGCGTTCTCCATCCAGCTGCGGGTGGCGATGATCGTGGGGGTCATCTGCTCCGCTCCGGTCTGGCTCTACCAGCTATGGGCTTTCGTGACGCCCGGGCTGCACCGTCGGGAGCGGCGCTGGGCGTTGATCTTCGCCGGGATCTCCACCGTCCTGTTCGCGTTCGGCTCGGCTTTCGGGTACTACTCGCTCAACAAGGCCCTGGCCTTTCTCCTCAGCTTCGGCTCCGGCCTGACGCCGGTCATCGCGATCGATCGCTACCTGTCGTTCGTGACCAACCTGCTGCTGATCTTCGGCGCCTCGTTCGAGTTCCCGCTGCTGCTGATCCTGCTGAATTTCGCCGGCATCATCAGCGCCAACCGGTTGCGCACCTCCTGGCGGGGCATCGTCTTCGGGATCTTCCTTTTCGCCGCGGTGGCCACCCCGAGCCAGGACCCGCTCACCATGTCGCTGATGGCAATGCCGATGACCTTGCTGTATGGCTTGGCGTTGGTGGCCGCGACCGTGCACGACCGCCGGCTCGCCGGTCGCAACCCGTACGCCGGCTTGGCCGACGACGAAGCGTCGCCGCTGCCGCCCGGCGAGTAGCCCGACGGGAGACTTCTCGACCCGCGGAACGCTCTAACCTGGAACTATGTCCTCGCCGGCCGAGCGGTTCGCCGCCGCCCGGCAGCGGCAGAGCCAGCAGCAGCGATACCCCCGATTGATGGACTTCGCCGGTGGGTACGACTTCTCACTCGACGACTTCCAGATCACCGCCTGCCGGGCGCTGGAGGACGGTGAGGGCGTGCTGGTCGCGGCCCCGACCGGTGCCGGCAAGACGGTGGTGGGCGAGTTCGCCGTGCACCTGGCACTCGCCGAGGGCCGCAAGTGCTTCTACACCACGCCGATCAAGGCGCTGTCGAACCAGAAGTACGTCGACCTGACCGCCCGGCACGGCGCGCGCAACGTCGGACTGCTGACCGGCGACAACGCGATCAACGGTAGCGCGCCGGTCGTGGTGATGACCACCGAGGTGCTGCGCAACATGCTCTACGCCCGGAGCCCGACCCTCGCCGACCTCGGCTACGTCGTGATGGACGAGGTGCACTACCTCGCCGACCGCTTCCGCGGCGCCGTCTGGGAAGAAGTGATCATCCATTTGCCGGCGGCGGTCCGGCTGGTGTCGCTGTCCGCGACGGTGTCCAACACCGAGGAGTTCGCCCAGTGGCTGGTGACGGTCCGAGGGCATACCCGGGTAGTCGTGGAGGAGCGTCGGCCGGTGCCGCTGTGGCAGCACGTCCTGGCCGGCAGCCAGCTCTACGATCTGTTCGCCGGACCCGCGGCGGAGGACCGCCGGAACCGAACCGGCACCGACGACCCGGCGCAGTCGGTCAACCCGGCGCTGCTCCGACTGGCCGCCGACGAGGGTCGCCAAAGCCGTCCGGGCGCCGGTCGCTCCGCCCAGCGGGCGTCGCGCCGGGACGGCTTCCGACCGCCGCCGAGCCGGATCCGCCCGCCGAGCCGGGCCGAGGTGGTCGAGCGGCTGGACCGGGCCGGTCTGCTTCCGGCGATCACCTTCATCTTCAGCCGGGCCGGGTGCGAGGCCGCGGTGCTCGCCTGCCGGCGGGCCGGCCTGCGGCTGACCAGCGCGCCGGAGCGGTCCCGGATCCGGGTCCACGTCGCCGCGCGGACCGCCGACCTGCCCGACGATGACCGGGACGTGTTGGGCTACGCCGAGTGGCTCGACGGCCTGGAACGCGGGCTGGCCGCCCACCACGCCGGGATGCTGCCGAGGTTCAAGGAGATCGTCGAGGAGCTGTTCGTCCGAGGCCTGGTCAAGGCGGTGTTCGCCACTGAAACCCTGTCTCTCGGCATCAACATGCCGGCCCGTACCGTCGTGCTGGAGCGGTTGGTCAAGTGGAACGGCGAGGCGCATGTCGAGGTCACCCCGGGGGAGTACACCCAGCTCACCGGCCGGGCCGGGCGGCGCGGCATCGACATCGAGGGCCATGCGGTCGTGCTCTGGACGCCGGGGCTCAACCCGCGCGACGTCGCCGGGCTGGCCTCCACCCGGACCTACCCGCTGCGGTCCAGCTTCCGCCCGTCGTACAACATGGCGGTCAACCTCGTCCAGACGGCAAGCCGCGAGCATGCCCGTACGCTGCTGGAGTCCTCTTTCGCCCAGTTCCAGGCCGACCGGGCGGTAGTCGGGTTGGCCCGGCAGGTGGCCCGCAACACCGAGGCGCTCGCCGGCTATGCCGAGGCGATGTCCTGCCACCTCGGTGACTTCCGCTCCTACGCCGCCCTGCGCCAGGCCGTGGCCCTGCGGGAGGCGGAGCTGGCCCGTGCGGGGGCGGCGGCCCGGCGAGCGGACGCGGCGCAATCCTTGGCCGGATTGCGGCGGGGGGACGTGATCCGGGTACCGGCCGGGCGCCGCTCGGGGCTCGCCGTCGTCGTGGATTCCAGCCGTGACGCCGACGGCGACCCGAGGCCGACGGTGCTCACCATCGACCGGCAGGTGAGGCAACTGTCCGGGGCGGACGTTCCGACGGCCCTGGCGGCACTGGGCTCGGTACGGATACCGAAGAGCTTCAACCCGCGGTCACCGCAGTCCCGTCGGGACTTGGCCGCCTCGCTGCGGAACCTCGACTTGGCCGAGGCCGAGCGCAAGCCCACCCGCCGAGCGGCCGCGGCGCATGACTTGGAACTGGCCAGGCTCCGCGCAGCCGCCCGCCGGCACCCCTGCCATGGGTGCGCCGATCGGGAGGACCACGGCCGTTGGGCGCAGCGCCACGCCCGACTGTCCCGGGACACCGAGGCGCTGCGGCGGCGGGTGGAGGGCCGGACCAACACCATCGCCCGGACCTTCGACCGGGTCTGCGCGCTGCTGGAATCACTGGGCTATCTCGACGGCGAGCAGGTGTCGCCGGCCGGGCGGGTACTCGCCGGGATCTACGCCGAATCCGACCTGCTGGTGGCCGAGTGCCTGCGGGCCGGAACCTTCTCCGGGCTCTCCCCGGCCGAGCTGGCCGGCTGCGCCTCCGCCCTGGTGTACGAGGCCCGGCGCACCGGCGACCCTCGGCCGCGGCTGCCCGCCGGCCCGCCCCGCGACGCGCTGGCGGACCTGGTCGAGCGGTGGAGCCGGCTGGCCGAGGCCGAGGAAGCGCATGGGTTGGACTTCCTGCGCGAACCTGACCTGGGCTTCGTCTGGCCGGCGTACCGCTGGGCCGGTGGCGCCCCGCTGGACGTCGTGCTGACCGAGGCCGAGGTGACCGCCGGGGACTTCGTGCGCTGGACCCGCCAACTGCTGGACCTGCTCGACCAGATCGGCAAGGTCGCGGATCCCACGATCGCCGGCACCGCGCGCGCGGCTGGGGTTGCGCTGCGACGTGGGGTCGTCGCGTACAGCTCGGTGGGGTGAGCGCAGCGCGGCGACGCCAGACCGCACCACCCGCCCCGCGGTGCGGCTCAGGGCAGCCAAACTGGACGGAGCCTTCAGCCTGCCGGGGTCTTTCAGTCCGTCGTGTTCGCGGCCAGCGCGGCCAGCAGCCGGTTGAGTGCGCTGTCCAAGCCCCAGCGGTCGGCCAACTCCACCAGCCGGCCGGGATCGCGGGGCACCGCAGGCAGCGTGTCGTCGTAGGACGGGAGCGGCACATCGCGCGCTACCTCCACCACGGTCGGAGCGGCCGCCAGGTAGTCCCGGGCTGCGGCCAGCTTGGCGGCGAACGGGACGTCCTCCCCGGCGTCCAGGGCGGTGAGCGCGGCCGTCACCGTCCCGTACCGGGACACCAGCGCGGCGGCCGACTTCTCCCCGACGCCCGGTACACCTGGCAGGCCGTCGCTCGGGTCCCCGCGCAGGGTCGCGAACTCCGCGTACGCGCGCCCCGGGATGGCGTACTTCGCGGTGACGTACGCCTCGTCGACGACCTCGCACCGGCCGACCCCGCGGGCCGCGGTGTAGAGCACCCGGACCGGGGTGGGCCCGTCACGGACCAGCTGGAACAGGTCCCGGTCGCCGGTCACGATATCCACCGGGACCCTCGACCGGGTGGCCAGCGTGCCGATCACGTCGTCGGCCTCGTACCCGGCCACCCCGATCCGGGCAACCCCGACCGCGTCCAGCACGGCGGTAATGATCGGCACCTGCGGCACCAGGGCGTCCGGCACGGTCTCCCCGCCGGCCGGCGCGATCCGGTGGGTCTTGTACGACGGGATCGCCGCGACCCGCCAGGCCGGTCTCCAGTCGTTGTCCAGGGTGGCCACCAGCCGGGTCGGGCGGTGGTCGCGGACCAGCCGAGCCATGAAGTCGATCAGCCCGCGCACCGCGTTGACCGGCGTACCGTCCGGCGCCGCGACGGTCTGCGGCACGCCGTGGAACGCCCGGAAGTACAGCGACGGAGTGTCGAGCAACAGCAGACGTTCGACCGGCATCCGGGCAGTCTGACACGTCGTACCCTGCTAGCCATGCCAGTCGAGCGCACCCTGCCCACCGAGGAGGCCACCGCGCTTCTCGCGTTGACCCGCGAGCTGGCGGCCGAGGAAGTCGCGCCGCACGCCGCCGCGATGGAGGAACGCGGCGAGTTCCCGCGCGAGGTGTTCCGCACCCTCGGCGAAGCGGGACTGCTCGGCCTGCCGTATCCGGAGGCCGACGGCGGCGGCGGTCAGCCGTACGAGGTGTACCTGCAGGTGATCGAAGAGCTGTCGGCCGCCTGGTTGACGGTCGGGCTCGGGGTCAGCGTGCACACCCTGGCCTGCTTCCCGCTGGCCGCCTACGGCGCGGCGGAGCAGCGGGCCGCCTGGCTGCCGGAGATGCTCGGTGGCGGGCTGCTCGGCGCGTACTGCCTGTCCGAATCGGGCTCCGGCTCGGACGCGGCGGCGTTGCGGACCCGGGCGGTCCGGGACGGCGAGGAGTACCAGGTGACCGGCACCAAGGCGTGGGTGACCCACGCGGGGGTGGCCGACTTCTACAACCTGATGGTGCGGACCTCCGACGACGGCCCGCGCGGGATCAGCACCCTGTTGGCCCCGGCGGAGACGTCCGGGCTGCATCCGCAGCCGCCGGAACGCAAGATGGGCCTGCGGTCCAGCCCGACCGGGTCGCTCGCGCTGGACGGCGCCCGAGTGCCGGCCGGCCGGCGACTCGGCGAGGAGGGCCAGGGATTCACCATCGCGCTGGCCGCCCTGGACGGCGGCCGCCTCGGCATCGCGGCCTGCGCGGTGGGCGTGGCCCAGGCGGCGTTCGACGCCGCGGTGGCCTACGCCAAGGAACGTCGGCAGTTCGGTCACGCCATCGCCGACTTCCAGGGCGTCTCGTTCCTGCTCGCCGACATGGCGACCGGCATCGAGGCGGCCCGGGCGCTGTACCTGGCCGCCGCCCGCCGCCGCGACGCCGGGCTGCCGTATGGTCCGCAGGCCGCGATGGCGAAGCTGTACGCGAGTGACCTGGCGATGAAGGTCACCGTGGATGCGGTGCAGGTTCTCGGTGGCTACGGCTACACCACCGACTACCCGGTCGAGCGGTACATGCGCGAGGCGAAGGTGCTGCAGATCGTGGAAGGCACCAACCAGGTGCAGCGGCTGGTGATCGGGCGCTGGCTGGCCAAGTCCTAGCCGGTCGCCGGTGCGTCCAGTCTCACCACGCGTACCGCCCATCCGAGCGGTGAAGATCGTCCCTGTTCGGGGTCGATAGGCTGGGAAACGTGGAGGACCACGACCGGCGCATCATGCAGACATTGGTGCGGGACGGCCGGACCAGCTACACCGATCTGGCGAAGCTGACCGGCCTGTCGGTCTCAGCGGTGCACCAGCGGGTCCGCCGGCTGGAACAGCGTGGCGTGATCCGGGGCTACACCGCGGTGGCCGACGCGGAGTCCCTCGGCCTGCCGATCACCGCGTTCGTCTCGATCAAGCCGATCGACCCGTCCGCGCCCGACGATGCCCCCGACCGGCTCGCGCACCTCGCCGAGATCGAGGCGTGTCACTCCGTGGCCGGTGAGGAGAGTTACATCCTCAAGGTCCGGGTCGGCACGCCCACCGAGCTGGAGGTGTTGCTGCAGTCCATCCGGGCCGCGGCCAACGTCTCCACCCGCACGACAGTCGTGCTCAGCACACCGTACGAGTCCCGGCCGCCGAGGGTCTGAGCGTGCCCGAGAGCCTCGCCGGGCGGTTGCTCGTCGCCTCTCCGGTCCTCGACGACCCGAACTTCGCCCGCACCGTCGTGCTGCTGCTGGAACACACCGAGGACGGCGCCCTCGGCCTGGTGCTCAACCGCCCGTCGGCCGCTTCGGTCGGCGACGCCCTGCCTCACTGGCGCGAGCACGCCGCCGCACCGGCATACGTCTTCCTCGGCGGCCCGGTCGAGCCGCAGGCGGCGATCTGCCTCGCCGCCGCGGCCCCGGGGGACACCCCGCCAGGTTGGCGGGCCCTGCAGTCGGCCGACCCGACCCTTGGCGTGCTGGATCTGGGAAGCGACCCGGCCCAGGCCGGCGACCGGCTGCGGCTGCGGGTCTTCGCCGGGTACGCCGGCTGGAGCGCCGACCAGTTGGAGACCGAAATCTCCATGGGCGGCTGGTACGTGGTCGACGCCGCGCCATCGGACGCGTTGAGTTCCGACCCGGCCGACCTGTGGCGCGATGTGCTCCGTCGCCAGGGCGGGAACTTGGCGCTGGTGTCGACCTTCCCGACCGACCCGCGGCTCAACTAACCCCGCGGCTTGCCCTGGACCGCGCTCGGCGGGCGGAGCCACCGGTCAGACCGGGGCCACCACCGCGGCCTGAGCTCGGGCGGCGTTCCGGCTGGCGGCGGCCTGCTGATCGGCGGCCGCCGCACTCGCCGCGAGGTCGACGCCGCCGTGCAGCAGCCACCAATCCTGGCCGGTCGGCGGCAGGGTGGAGATCGGGTCGTAGTACTCGTACCGCCGGGTCAGCGCCTCCGGATCGGCGCTCTCGATACCGGTGCGGTAGTTCTTCGTCCAGTAGGAGATGCCCCGCTCGCGGTCGTAGGACTCCAACTGGTTGACCCAGCGCTTGCCGACGTACGGCACGTCGCACACGATCCGCGGGGTGGCGAACCCGGGCAGGTACCCCATGATCGCGTGCTGCAGCTCTTGGGCCTCGGCCACCGAAAGCCGCCAGTGCTCGCTGTTGGGGATCATGTCGCACATGTAGAAGTAGTACGGCATGATCGACGCCTCGTCGAGCAGCCCGAAGCACAGGTCGAGCAATGCGGCGGGGGAGTCGTTCACCCCGCGCAGCAGCACACCCTGGTTGCGGACGTCCCGGATGCCGGTGTCCAGCATGGCCCGGGTCGCCTTGGCGACCAGCGGGGTCAGCGAGTTGGCCGAGTTGACGTGGGTGTGAAGGGCGATCGAGACCCCGCGGGAGCGGGCCGTGGCGGCGAGTCGCGCCATCCCGGTCACCACCTCGTCCTGCAGCCAGTGCTGCGGCAGGCCCATCAGCGCCTTGGACGCCAAGCGAATGTCCCGGATGGTGTCGATCTCCAGCAGCCGGGCGAGAAAGGACTCCAGGTTGCGCCACGGCAGGTTCGCCACATCGCCGCCGGAGACCACGACGTCCCGGACGCCTGGATTCGCCCGCAGGTAGGCGATCATGGCGTCCAGCCGGTTGACCGGCTTCAGCTCGAACTTCAGCTTGGCGATCACCGGCGTCGAGTTGCCGACCAGGTCCATCCGGGTGCAGTGCCCGCAGTACTGCGGGCAGGTCGGCAACAGCTCCGCCAGCACCTTCGTCGGGTACCGGTGGGTGAGACCCTCCACCGCCCACATCTCGTGCTCGTGCAGGGAGTCCCGGGACGAGTACGGGTGCGACGGCCAGTCGGTCGCCCGGTCGGAGTAGACCGGCAGCATGTACCGGCGGACCGGGTCGGCGTACATGTCGGCCGCGTTGGGGACCGCGTGCGGCACCATGGTGTTGAGCATCTGGGGCGGCAGCAGCATGGACATCGTCGCCCGTTCCTGCTGGTCGCGTTCGACGTCCGCGTAGAACTCCCCGGGAAGCAGGTCCCCGTACACCGCGCGCAACTGACGGATGTTCTTCACGCAGTGGGATCGCTGCCACTGCGCGGATTCCCACTCGGCGACGGTCACCTCGCGCCAGCCGGGAAGGCGCGTCCAGTCCGGTTCGACCAACTCCCGGCGGGCGTAGGCGTACGGCTGCTCAAGGAGGTGCGCGGATCCGCTCATAGCGCTAGGATACGAAAGACCCTCCGGTCCACACAATCGTTTACCTCATTTTCTTCGGTCAGTGTTCGTATCAACCGTGGAGGTTCCTTAGTGCGCGGGACGCCCTCATCCCCGGTGGGGCTGCACCGGGTGCGCTCGCCCGCCGGCGTGCTGCCCCAAGCCGCCGACGTGCTCGACGCCGGCGCGCAGCTGTGGCCGGACGAGGTGCGGATCGACGTGGATCGGCTCAACCTGGATGCGGCGTCCTACCGGCAGCTGATCACCAGCTGCGGCGGGGACGGCGCGACGGTGCGGGCCGCGGTCGCGGACATCGTGCATCGCCGCGGGAAGATGCAGAACCCGGTCACCGGCTCCGGCGGGATGCTGGTCGGCACGGTGGCGGAGGTGGGTCCGGACTCACCGCTGGGACTGCGGGTCGGGGATCGGGTGGCCACGCTGGTCTCGCTGACCCTGACGCCGCTGGCGATCACCGACGACCTCACCAGGTGGGACGGGCTTTCCGAGCAGGTACCGGCCGCCGGGCATGCGATCCTGTTCGCCCGTTCGATCGCCGCCGTGCTGCCGGACGACGTGCCGGTTCCCTTGTCCCTTGCCGTGCTGGACGTCTGCGGCGCCCCGGCGCTGACCGACCGGGTGGTGACCGGCTACGACTCCCCGCGGGTGGCGGTGATCGGCGGCGCCGGCAAGTCCGGGTCGCTGTCCTGCGTCGCCGCCCGGCGGGCCGGGGCGTCCTCGGTGGTCGCGGTGGTGCCGACGGAGGCGGAGGCCGCCGCGCTGCGCGGAGCCGGGATCACAGATGAGGTCGTCGTGGCCGACGCCCGCGACCCGGTCGCCCTGTCGGCCGCCGTCGGGGCGCCGGCGGAGGTGACGGTGGTCTGCGTCGACGTGCCGGGCTGCGAAGGCGGGGCGATCCTGGCCACCGCCGACCGCGGGACTGTCATCTTCTTCTCCATGGCCACCTCCTTTCCCGCCGCGGCGCTCGGCGCCGAGGGGTTGGCGGCCGACGTCACGATGGTGATCGGCAACGGCTACGTACCCGGCCATGCCGCCTACGCCCTGGAACTGCTGCGCTCCGACGCCGGGGTCCGCGGCCTGTTCGAGGCCCGGGTGGAGCGGTGAGGACGCTCTACCGGGGCGCCCGGATCTATACCGCCGTAAAGCCCGCCGCCGGAAGCCCCGCCCCCGGCAACCCCGACACGCTGCTGGTCGAGGGCGAGACCATCGCCTGGCTGGGAAGGGCGGATGCCGCGCCGCCGGCGCAGGCGACGGTGGATCTCGACGGGTGCTGGCTGGCGCCGGCCTTCGTCGACGCGCACGTGCACGCCACCGCGTACGGCCTGGCGCTCACCGGCCTCGACCTGCGCGGCGTGCCGTCCCTGGTCGAGGCGATGGCCCGCCTGGAACTGCACGCCCGGCACGGCCGCGGCGCCCCGATCCTGGGGGGCGGCTGGGAGGAGACGTCCTGGCCGGAGCGGCGCCCGCCCACCCGGGTCGAGCTGGACCGGGCCTCCTACGGCGGGGTGGTGTACCTGCCGCGGATCGACATGCACAGCGCGGTGGTCTCCTCCGCGCTGCTGGCCGCCGTCCCGGACGCGACGTCGCTGCCGGGTTTCCGGGCCGACGGGCTGGTCACCCTGGACGCCCACCACGCCTGCCGGCGGGCCGCCCAGCCGGCGGTGACACCGCGGCAGCGGCGCGCCGCCCAGTCGGCCACCCTGGCCCGGGCCGCGGCGCACGGCATCGGCAGCCTGCACGAGATGGCCGGCCCGGACATCTCCGGCATTGCCGATCTGGTCGCGTTACGGGACCTGGCGGCGGCCGAGCCGGCGCCGGAGGTGATCGGGTACTGGGCGGAGCTCGGCGATGTCGCCACCCCGGCCCGGCTCGGGTTGTCCGGCGGAGCCGGGGACCTGTTCGTCGACGGCACCATCGGCTCGCGCACCGCTGCGCTCCGAGCACCGTACGCGGACGGGAACTCCGGCGGGTCCCTGAACCATGACGCCGACGCGATTACCGGACATGTCGTGGCCTGCGTGCGAGCCGGGCAGCAGCCCGGCTTCCACGTGATCGGCGACCTGGCCATCGACGCCGTCCTCGACGGCCTGGAGGCGGCCGCGGACCAGGTCGGCCGCCCGGCGCTGCGGGCCGCCCGGCCTCGGCTGGAGCACGTGGAGATGGCCGGCCCGGCGGCCGTGCAACGGCTGGCCGACCTCGGCGGGGTGGCCAGCGTGCAGCCGGCGTTCGATGCGCTGTGGGGCGGGGCGGGGCAGATGTACGCCGACCGCCTCGGCCCGGAGCGGGCCGCCCCGATGAACCCGTTCGCCGCGTTCGCGGCCGCCGGGGTGCCGCTGGCGTTCGGGTCCGACGCGCCGGTCACGCCGATCGACCCGTGGGGAGCCGTCCGGGCGGCAGTCCGGCACCGCAGTCCGGGGTCGGCCCTGACCCCCTCGGCCGCCTTCGCCGCGGCCACCGCCGGCGGCTGGACCGCGGCCCGCCGCGACGGCGGCGGCGTGCTGCGGGTCGGCGCTCCGGCCACGTTCGCGGTCTGGGCGCTGTCCGGGTCACCGACCGAGGTGCTCACCGCGGACGGGATACCCGACCCGGACCGCCCGCCGCCGCAGTGCCGGCGCACCGTGGTCGCCGGCCACCCGATCTACGCCGCGCCGTGAGCGCCGGCACCCGAGGAGTCCGCACCATGTCGCCGTCCATCGCACCGACCGGCAAGCTCGATCTCGACCCGCAGGTGGTGGCCACCGCCCGCCGCCTCGCCGAGCGGGCCGCCCGCCCGGTCATCGAGATGGCCCGCACGCACAGCACCGTCTCCGTCGAGCGGGCCGTGCTGCGGCTGGCCGGGCTGAGCGGCGCGGACGCTGACGGCATGCCGTGGGTCAACCGCCTCGTCGACGCGGTACGCGCCCAGGTGGGTCTGGAGCACGGCGTGGCGCTGCCGGTGTGGGACGCGCTGGCCGGCGGGGAGGCAGGCGACCTGGCTGCGCTGGCCCGGCAGGCGGCCGCCGGCGAGGTGCGGTTCGCCATCCCCGAAGGGCGCCGGGCGCACGCCGCCCGCGATGCCAGCCGGGCGGCGGTCGGGCGCGGCCTGGGCACGGTGGACGCGAACCGCCGCCGGCGCGAGGAGTTGATCGGTCGGCTCGGGGATCCACCGAAGCCGTGGATCTACCTGATCGTGGCCACCGGTGACATCTACGAGGACATCCCGCAGGCCCAGGCCGCCGCCCGGGAGGGCGCGGACATCGTCGCGGTGATCCGCTCCACCGGCCAGTCGCTGCTGGACTACGTACCGGAGGGCGCGACCCGGGAAGGCTACGCCGGCACCTACGCCACCCAGGAAAACTTCCGGCTGATGCGGGCCGCGCTGGACGAGGTGTCGGTCGAACTCGGCCGGTACGTCCGGCTCACCAACTACGCCTCCGGGCTGTGCATGCCGGAGATCGCCGCCCTGGCCGGCCTGCAGCGCCTCGACATGATGCTCAACGACTCGATGTACGGGATCATCTTCCGGGACATCAACCCGCGGCGGACGCTGATCGACCAGCGGTTCAGCCGGCAGGTGCACGCCCGGGCCGGCATCGTGATCAACACCGGCGAGGACAACTACCTCACCACCGCCGACGCGGTGGACGCGGCGCACACCGTCGTCGTCAGCCAGCTGCTCAACGAGAGCTTCGGCCACGAGGCTGGGCTGGCCGACTGGCAGCTCGGGCTGGGCCACGCCTTCGAGATCAACCCGGCGCTGCCGGACTCGTTCCGGCTGGAACTGGCCCACGCCCAGCTGGTGCGCGAGCTGTTCCCGGACGCACCGCTGAAGTACATGCCGCCGACCAAGCACATGGACGGCGACGTCTTCTTCGGCTACCTGCTGGACGCCTTCTTCAACCTGGTCGGCACCATGACCGGCCAGGGCATCATCCTGGTCGGGATGATGACCGAGGGCATCCTCACCCCGTTCCTCTCCGACCGGGATCTCGCCCTGAAGAACGTCGCCTACGTCCGCAACGCCTGCGGATCGCTGGTCGAGGACTTCCACCCGCCGCGGGACGGCTTGATCGCCACCCGGGCTCGCCAGGTGCTGTCCGAGGCGGTGGACCTCCTGGAGCGGATCGGCGACGACGGTCTGCTGGAAGCGATCGCCGAGGGGATCTTCGGCGTGACCAAACGCCCGGCGAGCGGCGGCAAGGGGCTCGACGGCGTGGTGACCCAGGCCGACGGGTACTACAACCCGGCGACCGATCTCCTCGAAGACCCGCAAGAGGTGACCGCACAGTGACCAGCGAGGCCCGCTCCGCACTCCATTCGGCTTCCGGCGACGCCGCGGAACACGCTCGCCGACCCCGGCACGTCCGGGCCTACGGCGACACCACGGGGGACGGCATGGTGCAGCTGTCCTTCACCCTTCCGATCCCCTTCGACGCCCGAGCCGAGGGCGCCGCGGCGCAGTTCGCCGCCAAGATGGGACTGGATCCGGCGATGGTGGTGCACGCCAAGGGGATCGGCCCGGACTTCACCTTCTTCGTGGTGTACGGACGCTCCCCGGTGATCGTCGACCTCGCCGAGGTGCGGGTCGCCGAGCGGGAGTACCCGCTGCTCAGCGCCAAGGACGTCAACCTGCAGATCAGGTCGACCCTCAACCGACGGCTCACCGTTATCGGGGCCTGCATCGGGACCGATGCGCACACCGTCGGCATCGACGCCATCCTCAACGTCAAGGGCTTCGCCGGTGAAAAGGGGTTGGAGTACTACCGGGAGATCAAGGTGGTCAACCTCGGCGCCCAGGTGCTGGTGCCGGAGCTGGTGGATCGGGCCACCGCCGAGCGGGCCGACGCGGTGCTGGTCAGCCAGGTGGTCACCCAGAAGGACGCCCACCTGCACAACACCCGGGAACTGGCCCAGGCGCTGTCCGCCGCCTTCCCGGCCGGCCGCCCGCTGCTGGTGGTGGGTGGCCCGCGCTTCGACCCGGCCATGACCGCCGAACTCGGCGTCGACCGGATCTTCGGCAAGGGCACCACCCCGGGCGAGGTCGCGTCCTACCTGGTGCATGCTCTGGCGAGCGCGGCGTGAGCGGCTCCCCGCCGGTCGGCCTGTCGGTCACGCACCGGCGCTATGTCCCGTACTCCCACGCCCACTACGCCGGCAGCCTGGTCGACGGCGCCTACGTCCTCGGGCTCTTCGGCGACGTGGCCACCGAACTGTGCATCCGCACCGACGGGGACGAGGGGCTGTTCGCCAGCTACAGCGAGGTCCAGTTCCGGGCGCCGGTACAGGCCGGTGACGTGCTGGAGATCGTCGCCACCCTTCGCCGGGCCGGCCGGCGATCCCGAGGCATGGCCTTCGAAGCCAGGGTGCTCTGCCGGGGTACCGCCGGGCCGGCGACATCGGCCGCGGCTGTTCTGGACCCGCCGCTGGTCGTGGTCACCGCTACCGGCACGGTGGTGGTACCGGCCCCCGCCACCACGGGTGATCCATGATCCAGGTCCCGCCAACCCCAGCCTGGTGTGGTCCGATGGCCCTGGATCATGGTTCCAGGCCGAACCTTCTCCGACGCCCCGAGGCGGCCGGTGCGGTCCGGTGGCCGCAGGTGACCCGCGTCCCGGCCAGTCGTGGCCGACGGGTAGCCACCCGGTAGCCAGCAGGTGGCCGGCGGGTAACGGCGTAGTCCTTGTGGGCCAGGCTCAGCCGCACTGCCTGTCACAGCGGATCGTGCCGGAGTGACCCAACGGTACCCATTGGCCGCCCGACATTGATCCTTCCCAGCGCACTGACCTGCGATGATGCGTGTTTGCGCAGGTCAGCGACGCTTGACAGCCCCGGCGCGGCACTCGATAGGTTCCCCGGTATCCGCCGATGGGACACCCCGACCGGGGTTTCCGCCACGTACGAGAGCCACTGGCCAGAGAAGGTGAGCAGGCCGACACCCGCGGCCGGCCAGCCGGGTGCCAGGACCAGTGGAACCGGGCAGCGGGAGGATAGCCGGCCGACGGGGGTGCGGAAACCAGGAAGGACCCGGGCATTCAGTAGACAACGGAAACCACAGCTCGGTGCCACCGAGCCGGAACCGGTTCGAAGGATGCCCGGGTCTACTTCCTAGGGACCCACCCACGAGCGGGATAGCCTGCTGATTGTGCTGGCCCCCGTGTCCGTCGCGGCCACGGCCGGTTCGGGAGCCGGCGTCGCCCGCCGCAGCGTCCCGATGCCACGCCGTTGGCGGGGAACCGCGGCCGCGCTCCTCGGCTTGGCCGGTGCTGCCGCCTTCGCGCCGTTGGCCTGGGCACCGATGTCCGTGGTGGCGGTGGCCGGACTGGCGCTGGTCTGCCGCGACGTCGGGCTCGGTGCCGGGGCGCGGCTCGGCTTCACCTTCGGGCTGGCCTTCTTCCTTCCGCTCCTGCACTGGAGTTCTACCTTCGTCGGCGCGCTGCCCTGGCTGCTCCTCGCCGTCGCCCAGGCGGCGTTCGGCGCGCTGCTCGGAGTCGGACTGGTCGCGGTGGCCGGCCTGCCGTACTGGCCGGTGTGGGCGGCCGCAGTGTGGGTGGCGCAGGAGGCGATCCGCGACCGGGTGCCCTTCGGCGGCTTTCCGTGGGGTCGCCTCGCCTTCAGCTCGGCCGGTACGCCGTTCGCGCCGTTCGCCGGTCTCGGCGGCGCCCCGCTGGTCACCTTCGCGATCGCCGGGTGCGGGGCTCTCGGTGCGGCGGCGCTGCTCGCCGCCACCCGAGTCGGTTCCGGTTACGGTGCCCGGACCGGCTGGCGAGCCGCGCTCGGGCTGGCCGCGTTGGCCGCGCTGATACCGGCCTCCGGGCTGGCCCTGCGCGTCCCGACCGCGGGGGAGCGGGGCAGCGGCCCGGCCACGGCGACGGTGGCGATCATCCAGGGCAACGTGCCGGGCTCCCGCCTGGGGGGAGCCGAGGAGGACCGCGCCGTCCTGCGGATGCACGTCGCCCAGACCGAGCGGTTGGCGGCGCAGGTGGCCGCCGGCCGAGTGCGCCAGCCGGATCTCGTGGTGTGGCCGGAGAATGCCTCCGACCTCGACCCCTACCGGGACAGCGTGGCCCGCGACTCGATCGACGCCGCGGTCACCGCGGTGGGCGTGCCGGTGCTGGTCGGGGCGGTGCTGGGCGGCGCGCCGCAGCTGCGCAACAGCGGCATCGTGTGGGATCCCGCCACCGGGCCGGGCGCGGTGTACGACAAGCGCCATCTGGTGCCGTTCGCCGAGTACATCCCGTGGCGACCGCTGGCGCGCCGGGTCTCGGCCAAGGTCGACCTGGTGCCGCAGAATTTCCAGGCCGGCCGCGCACCCGGCGTGCTGGCCGTCGGTCCGGCCCGGCTCGGTGACCTGATCTGTTTCGAAGTCGCCTTCGACGGCCTGGTCCGGGACGCGGTGACCGCCGGGGCTCGGCTGCTCGTCGTGCAGACCAACAACGCCACGTTCGGCCGAAGCGCCGAGACCGCCCAGCAACTGGCCATGTCCCGCATCCGGGCGGTCGAACACGGCCGGGCCGTGCTGATCGCGGCGACCACTGGCGTCAGCGCGATCATCTCGCCGGACGGTACGGTGACGTCGAGGTCCGCGATGTTCACCCCGGCGACGTTAACCGGGCGGGTGGCGTTGCGCGATACCCGCACCATCGCCGACCGGCTCGGCGCCGCGCCGGAATTGCTGCTCTCCACGCTCGGGATAGCCGCGGCCGCATTCGGCGCGGTTCGCCGCCGGCGGGCGCGGTAGATGCGCGGCTTCCCGGGGCTGGGGCGGGTGCTGGTTGTCATACCGACCTACAACGAACGGCTCAATCTGCCTCCGCTCGTGGAGCGGCTGCGGATGGCCGTACCCGAAGCCGACGTGCTAGTCGTCGACGACGGCAGCCCGGACGGCACGGGGCAGGTGGCCGACGGCCTGGCCGTCGGCGACCCCGCCGTATCGGCGCTGCACCGGGAGCGCAAGTCCGGCCTCGGGGGAGCGTACCTCGCCGGGTTCGCGGTCGGTCGCCGAAACGGCTACGACGTCCTGGTGGAGATGGACGCCGACGGATCACACCTGCCGGAGGAGTTGCCGCGGCTGCTCACCGCGTTGCGCGGCGCCGACGTGGTACTCGGATCGCGCTGGGTGCCCGGCGGGGCGGTCCGGAACTGGCCGGCCTCGCGCAAGGTGCTCTCGCTGGCCGGGAACAGCTATGCCCGGCTGGTGCTCCGGCTACCGCTGGCCGACGCCACCGGCGGCTTCCGGGCCTACCGCACCTCGGCGCTGGCCACCCTGGAGCTGGAGACCGTCGCCTCGCAGGGCTACTGCTTCCAGGTCGAACTGGCCTGGCGGGCGCAACGGCGCGGCTGCACCGTCGTCGAGGTACCGATCACCTTCACCGAACGTACCGTCGGGGAGTCGAAGATGAGCCGCGACGTGGTCGCCGAAGCCCTGTGGCGGATCACCTGGTGGGGGCTGCGAGCCCGTACGCGTCGCTGGCTCGACCGCCCCGGTGCGGGTACACATGAAGGGTGCCCCTAGTCCTGCTGCTGGCCTTCGTCCTGCTCCCCTTGGCCGAGATCTATCTCATATCGCTAGTCGGCCACGTCCTCGGCCTCCCGTTCACCCTGGGTGCCCTGTTACTGATCAGTGTGCTGGGCGCCGCGGTGGTGAAGCGGGAGGGCCTGCGAACCTGGCGAGCGCTGCGGGTGGCGCTGGCCTCCGGTGGGCTGCCGGCCCGCCCGCTGGCCGACGGGGCGCTGGTCCTCCTCGGCGGCGCCTTGCTGCTCACCCCCGGCTTCCTCACCGACGCCGTGGGCGGGTTGCTGGTCTTCCCGGGGACCCGCGCGGTCGCCCGGAGGTTGCTTACCGGCTATGCGATGCGCCGGGCCTTCGGTGACACAGGCAGCTCTCGCCGGGCGGGTCGCGGTCCGGGACAGCCCAGTCAGCCGGCCGGGGCGCACGGCAGCCGTCCGGGCGAGGGCGTGGTGCTCGAAGGTCAGGCACTTGATCCGAGTGACCGCAGGCCCTGACCTCCGGCCGACCGGGCAGGAACGCGACAGAGCCACGCTCCCGATGCGGAAGCGTGGCTCCGAAACGCGGTTGCGGCCCGCCGAGCCCGCCGTTCAGGCCGTCTTGCGGCCACCCGGCTCGGTGCCGCGAAGCAGATCCAGCCGCTCGACCAGCAGCGCCTCGAGGTCTTCGACGCTGCGCCGCTCGAGGAGCATGTCCCAGTGGGTACGGGCCGGCTTGCCGGCCTTCTCCTCCGGCGGGGCACCGTCGATCAACAGCGCAATGGAGGAGCACTCCGTGCACTGCCAGGTGGATGGCAACTCGGCGTCACTGGCGAAAGGCACGGTGAAGCGGTGGCCTCGCGGGCACGCGTAGGCCACCATGTGCCGAGGCGCCAGGTCGGTGTCTCGGTCGGTCTCATAGCTCACGGAGCCGAGACGGCTGCCTCGAAGAACTCGCTCGCTCACGGTTATGCGCCTCCTCGGCGACTCTTGCTCACGACTTGCGGAAACGCCGGGGGCTTCCGGAAGATTCCCGCTGTGCCGACGCCTACACGCTCGGCACGCTCAGTATTCGCCTCGTGGGACCGGCTGGATGCGTCCGGGCCGAAAGTGCTCCCGGCGGTTCCCCCACATGTCGCACAACGAGACACATACTCTGTTGGATGCGCGGAGAAGTTTCGGAGGTACGGCATGCGGTTGGGTCGCGGCGAGAGCTCCGCAGAGCCGGCGGGACCCGGGGGCACGGCGCCGGTGGGGCGGCTTGGCGTGGCATTTGGCGTCCTGCGCTGCGGTATCGGCGCCGTGATGCTCGCGGATCCGCCGCGGTTGGCCCGGGTACTGGGGGTGGACACGGTGACCGCCCGGCAAACCGGCTGGCTCACCATGATGATCGGCGGCCGGGAACTGGCCCTCGGCGTCGGGACCCTGCTCGCGCTCGGCGGCGGCGGCCGCGGCGGCCGGAGCTGGTACGCGGCGCAGGCCGTGGCTGACGGCGGGGACGCGGTGGCCCTGGCCTTGGCGATTCGGGCCAACCGGGTTTCCACGCCCGTCGGCGTATTGATCGTCGCCACTGCGGTAGGCGGTAGCGCCCTCGACGTGATCGCGCTTCGAGCCGACGGCCCGCCGGCGTAGGCCGTGGCCGGCACGCTCAGCGGCCGATACGCCGGCACAGGGTCAGCCAGTTCACGCCCGGACGACCGGCCCCGCTGGTTGCGCACCCCGACCCGGGGGCCGAGCCGGCCGCCGGGCAGGCGCCGCAGCCGCCGCTGGGACAGCCGACGGTGAATGGTGCGGACGCCAGCCGCCCGCTCTGCACCAGGTATTCCACCGCGCCCTCGACCACGTCGCGGGACAACCCGACCCGGTCGGCGACCTCCGGGAGGGTGGCGGCGCCGGCGGTGCACGCCGCCAGAACTGCCCGGAGCGGGTCATCGGCGGCCTGGGCGGCTGGTCCCAACGGGGGCGCGGAGCGAGTCGGGAAGCTCATCCGAGCAGCCGGGCGATCTGGAACACCGCGACCGCGAGGAGCCACGCCACGCTGAGTTGCAGGCCCACACCGAAGGGGGTCCAACGCCGGCCGATCTCCCGCCGCTGGGCGGCCAGCGTGGCCACGCACGGTGTGTACGCCAGGATGAACGTCAGGAACGCCCAGGCGGCGGCGGAGGCATGCCCTCCGGACGAGGCCTCGAAGTCGGCGTGGACAGCCTTCCCGAGAGTGCCGGGCCGGCGAAGGTCGGCGGGCTGCGCCGCGGCGTAGGTCTGGGCCCAGGACGACACCACGGCCTCCTTGGCGACGAAGCCGACTATCAGCGCGCTGGCCACCTGCCAGTCGTCGAACCCTGCCGGGGCGAAGACCGGGGACACGGTGCGTGCCGTGGCCGCGTACAGGCTGCGGTCCACCGGCACCGAGCCGAAGTGCCCTCCGCTGCCGGCGGCCGGGGTCACCTGCAACACCCACACCACCGCGACCGCGGCGACGATGATCCCGCCGGCGGTCCGCAGGAAACCGCGCAGCCGAATCCACAGCACCGGGCCGACCAGTCGCAGCGTCGGCAACTGGTAGGGCGGCAGGTCGATGAGCAGCGGTTCGTTGCCCATCGCCCGCCACAGTGTGGCCCGCAGCGCGTAGCCGACCACGATGACCAGCACGACCGAGAGCACGTACATCGCGAAGACGACATTGCCCGTGTTGTCCGGGAAGAAGATGGAGGCGACCAGCAGGTAGACGGTGAGCCGGGCCGTGCAGGAAGTGAACGGGATGAGCAGCGTGGTCATCAGCCGGTGCCGGGCGTCCGGAAGCACCCGGGTGCTGGCGATCGCCGGCACGTTACAGCCGAAACCCACCACCAGGGGTAGGAAGGCCCGGCCGGGCAGGCCGATCGCCCGCATCAGCCGGTCGGTGACCACGGCGGCGCGAGCCAGATAGCCGGAGTCCTCCAGAACCGCGAGCAGCAGGAACATCAGCGCCAGCAGCGGTATGAAGGTGAGCAACATGCCGACACCGGCGAGCAGCCCGTCCCGCAGGAAGCCGCTCACCCAACTCTCGCCGAGCCCCAAGCCCGACAGCCAGGACTGCGCCGTGTCGGACACCGGCCCGGAGAGGAGGGAGTCCAAAGCATGCTGCAGCGGCGTCGCCACCGTGGTGGTGACCTGAAACACCAGCCACATGGTGGCCAGGAAGATCAGCGGCCCGAGGACCGGCGCGGTGAGCACCGCGTCCAGTCGGTCCGAGCGGGTGCGACGCCCGCTCCCGGGCCGGTCGGTGGCGGCGGCGACCACGGCGTTGACCCAGGCGAACCGCTCGTCGGCCGCCGCGAACTCATCCTCGGCGGTGGCCGGCCGGGCGGCCGGGGGGTCGCAGCTCAGGGCCCTGGTGACCGCGGCGGCGAGCTGGGGGAGCCCGCTACGTCGGCGCGGATCGAGCATGACCACCGGGAGATCGAGGACACCGGAGAGCGTCACCGGGTCCACCGTGACCCCGCGACTGGCGGCTACATCGGTCATGGTCAACGCCACGACCACGCGCAGCGGGTACTCGCGAAGCTGCGCCACCAGGTACAGTCCGCGGGCCAGCCGCGCCGCATCGGCCACCACCACCACGAGTTCCGGCGGATCGGCGGCCACGAGCAGATCCCGGGTCAGCGTCTCATCCGGCGAGAGCGGGTCGAGGCTGCCGGCGCCGGGCAGGTCCAAAGCGCCACTTCGGCCGGCCCCGGCTGCGGCGCGGTGCCGGTGGCCAACCGCCAGCGACCGCGGCCGACCTCCACGGTGGTACCTGGCCAGTTGCCGACCTCGCGACGAATCCCGGTCAGCGCGTTGAACAGCGTCGACTTGCCGACGTTCGCGGTGCCCACCAGGGCCACTACCGGGGAACCCGCCGCCGGCGACGGGCCGTCGGCCGCCGCGTGACACGACGGGACCGGTGCGCGTTCGGTCGAGCTCACGCCGGGTGCACGGGCTCTGGATGGATGGTCAGCAGCCTCAGCGTCCGGCGATCGACTGCGATCCGGGCATCCGCGACCCCCAGAACCCGGCCGCCGCCGGCGGTCCGCAGCAGGACGGTGACCAGATTGCCGGCCTGTAGGCCTAACTCAGCGAGTCGCCGCGCCCGAGGTGCGGGCACCTGCGGCTCGGCGAGCGTCACGGTGTTGCCGGGGGGGACCTCGGCGAGGTTCGCCGGTCGGGATGCCATGCCGGCATCGTACTAAGGACAGCCTTACCGAACCAAGGGCCATTGGCCCGGCGTGACGCAGATCTCGGCGCTTCACGGCCCGATCCGCTCGGACGAAGTGCCGACCCGCACCGCTCTGACCCCCGAGAGCCAGTCCTAGATGCCGTATCGCTATGCCCATGACACTGCGGCTTCCCGCCGGCCTCGACACCGAGTTGCGCGCCGCAGAGGAAGATCACCGCAGCGTGCACCAGGAAATCGTGCATGCCATCGAGACCTACCTGGCTTGGCGCGAGACCGTAGAGATCAAGTCGGACCCCGACACGCTGCGAGGCTTGGCTGCGGCCTGCGAAGCCGTCCGCGCAGGCGATGTCATCTACGGCGCCGAGGCCGTCCGGGCGTTGGTGGAAGGGCGTCGCGTCTCGTGACCGACCCGTTCGAGCTTAGGTCCGCGCTAGGCCCGTCGCCCAGCCGATTCGGCTGGCCGCTGGTCACCTACGACGACGCCGAGCGCGGGGTGCCCTGCGACAGGACCTTGGGACGCCTTCGGCGTTCGGTCACTCCGGCCCGACATGGCACGATTCGAAGGTGTCCAACAGTCCGGCCGTGTCGCCGCACCTGCGTGACCTCGCGCGGTTGCGCCGGGTTCGGGATCGGATCGACCGGGAGTACGCGCAACCGCTGGACGTCGAGGCGCTTGCCCGTGGCGTGAACATGTCGGCCGGCCACCTCAGCCGGGGGTTCCGCCGCGCCTACGGCGAGTCGCCGTACGCCTATCTGATGACGCGGCGTATCGAGCGCGCGATGGCGCTGCTGCGTCGCGGCGACCTCAGCGTCACGGAGGTCTGTTTTGCGGTCGGGTGCGCGTCGCTGGGCACGTTCAGCACCCGCTTCACGGAGTTGGTCGGTGTGCCGCCCAGCACCTACCGGCGCCACGCAGCGCGGGCGACGGCGGGGATGCCGCCGTGCGTGGCCAAACAGGTGACCAGACCGATCAGGAATCGAGAAGCACCGGTTCACCGGCCGCCCCTAGCCTGACCGCCATGGACATCACCATCTACGCGACCCTTCTCCCGCACGAGGACACCGAGGCCTCGCTGGCCTTCTATCGCGACACGCTCGGCTTCGAGGTCCGCAACGACGTCGAATACGGCGGCATGCACTGGCTCACGGTCGGCCCCGCCGGCCAGCCTGGCACGTCGATCGTCCTGTACCCGCTGGCCGCCGCCCCCGGCATCACCGACGACGAGCGGCGCACCATCGCCGAGATGATGGCCAAGGGCACCTATGCCAGCATCAACCTGGCTACCACCGACCTCGACGGCACCTTCGAGCGGCTGCAGGCCGGCGACGCCGAGGTTGTCCAGGAGCCAACGGAGCAACCGTACGGGATTCGCGACTGTGCTTTTCGTGACCCCGCGGGCACCCTGATCCGCATCCAGGAGCTGCGCGCAGGCATGGGGACCATGGAGAGGCGATGAGCAAGGCCACGAGGGCGGAGGCCCAGTCGGCTGCACCACACGTCGCGGACAGCCACGACCTGATCCGCGTGCACGGCGCGCGCGTGCACAACCTCAAAGACGTCAGCATCGAGATCCCGAAACGTCGGCTGACTGTCTTCACCGGTATCTCCGGCTCGGGCAAAAGCTCGGTGGTGTTCGGCACGATCGCCGCGGAGTCGCAGCGTCTGATCAACGAGACCTACAGCGCCTTCGTGCAGGGCTTCATGCCGACGCTGGCGCGACCGGAGGTAGACCTGCTGGAGGGGCTGACAACGGCGATCATCGTCGACCAGGAGCGGATGGGCTCCAATCCGCGCTCCACCGTCGGCACCGTCACCGACGCGAACGCGCTGCTGCGGATCGTCTTCAGCCGGCTCGGGCAGCCGCACATCGGCCCGCCCAAGGCGTACTCCTTCAACGTCCCCTCGATCAGCGGAGCGGGCGCGGTCACGCTCGAGCGTGGCGGGAAGACCGTGAAGGAGCGGCGCAGCTTCAGCATCACCGGCGGCATGTGCCCGCGCTGCGAGGGCCGCGGCGCGGTCACCGATATCGACCTGTCAGCGCTGTACGACGACAGCAAGTCGCTCAACGAGGGTGCGCTGACGATCCCCGGCTACAGCATGGACGGCTGGTACGGCCGGATCTTCAGCGGTGCCGGCTTCTTCGACATGGACAAGCCGATCAAGAAGTTCACCAAGCGAGAGCTCAACGACTTGCTCCACAAGGAACCGACCAAGATCAAAGTCGACAGCATCAACCTGACCTATGAGGGACTGATTCCACGGATCCAGAAGTCGATCCTCGCCAAGGACAAGGAGGCGATGCAGCCGCACATCCGGGCCTTCGTAGACCGGGCCGTCACCTTCGCCACGTGCCCAGAGTGCGCCGGGACCCGGCTCAACGAGGGCGCCCGGTCTTCGAAAATCGACGGCATAAGCATTGCCGACGCCTGCGCCATGCAGATCAGCGACCTGGCCGCTTGGGTCCAAGGCCGCCACGAGCCGTCAGTGGCGCCGCTGCTCGAGGCGTTGCAGCAGGCTCTGCAGTCCTTCGTGGAGATCGGGCTCGGCTACCTTTCGCTCGACCGGCCGTCGGGCACGCTGTCGGGCGGCGAGGCGCAGCGGGTCAAGATGATCCGCCACCTCGGTTCCTCGCTTACCGACGTCACCTACGTCTTCGACGAGCCCACCACGGGCCTGCACCCCCATGACATCGCCCGGATGAACGAGTTGCTGCTCCGGCTGCGGGACAAGGGCAACACGGTGCTCGTGGTGGAGCACAAGCCCGAGACCATCGTGATCGCCGACCACGCCATCGACCTCGGCCCAGGCGCCGGTACGGCGGGTGGCACAGTCTGCTTCGAGGGCACCGTTGCGGGCCTGCGGGCCAGCGGCACCATCACCGGCCGCCATCTCGGCGACCGGGCCACCCTCAAGGAGACGGTGCGGACGCCCACCGGCCGGCTTGCGATTCGCGGCGCGACGGCACACAACCTGCGTGACGTCGACGTCGACATCCCGCTCGGGGTGCTCGTCGTGGTCACCGGGGTCGCCGGCTCCGGCAAGAGCTCGCTCGTGCACGGGTCGATCCCGGCCGGCGCGGATTCGGTGTCGATCGACCAGGGTGCGATCCGCGGCTCGCGCCGGAGCAACCCGGCGACGTACACCGGAGCGCTCGACCCGATCCGCAAGGCGTTCGCGAAGGCCAACGGCGTGAAGCCGGCGTTGTTCAGCGCGAACTCCGAGGGCGCCTGCCCCACCTGCAACGGCGCCGGTGTCGTCTACACCGACCTGGCGATGATGGCCGGCGTCGCCACCACGTGTGAGGAGTGCGGGGGGAAGCGGTTCGAGGCATCGGTGCTGGACCACCGCCTCGGCGGCCGCGACATCAGCGAGGTGCTCGCGATGTCGGTGACCGAGGCCGAGGACTTCTTCGGCGCCGGACAGGCCCGCACACCGGCCGCGCACACCATCCTCGACCGGCTCGCCGACGTCGGGCTCGGCTACCTCACCCTGGGCCAGCCGCTCACCACGCTGTCCGGCGGCGAGCGGCAGCGGCTCAAACTGGCCACCCACATGGCCGAGAAGGCTGGGGTCTACGTCCTCGACGAGCCGACCACCGGCCTGCACCTCGCGGACGTCGAGCAGCTGCTCGGTCTGCTCGACCGGCTCGTCGACTCCGGCAAGTCGGTGATTGTCATCGCGCACCACCAGGCGGTCATGGCGCACGGCGACTGGATCATTGACCTCGGCCCGGGCGCCGGCCACGACGGCGGCCGGATCGTCTTCGAGGGCACCCCCGCCGACCTCGTCGCCGCTCGTTCCACCCTCACCGGCGAGCACCTCGCGGCCTACGTTGGTACCCGGCCGATGCCCTCGCCGACGTCGTGAGACGAATCTGGCCTCCGGTGTAGCCACACCGGAGGTTTGCTCATTCGTTGGGGCACGCTTCTCGTGCCGGCCCTCCCGTACCCCAGCGCTGCCTGCAGGGTGCCAACATGTCCGATTGTGGTACGACAGGCGCTACGGGCCACCAACTCCGTCCGTTGTCCCAGATCCGGCCGGTGACCATGGACTGGACATAGCCGAGCTCGCTGGCGGGGTCGAGGCTAGGTGGGGGAGGTGGCCATGAGCACGGCGAACAAGAAGATCAGCGCATCGTCCGACACACCGGGCGAGGTCGCCCATCGGGTGGGGACGCGATGCATCCACGCCTACGCTGCCAACTCGGAACTCCTGGACAAGCTCATGGTTGAGCTCGATCACATCTTCTGCATGGTCGACGCTGGGGACAACTGGGCCGACCGGCTGCAATCCGTCACGAGGACCGCCTCTGGTTAGGGGTCGCCCATTTCCGCCCAGATTGACTCGGGGCTGTCGCGAGAGTTCGGAGCCCACGTAAGAAAGCCGTTCATCCGCCGCCTCTTCAGTAAAGAGACGGCGGACGAACGGCCTGTGGTCAAAGTCAGACCAAGGATGCGCACTGACCGAGCGCGCGACCGCCAACAACGTTGACCTCCCCAGGAATGAAGCCACCAGACACACCTGGCTTCAGTCCCGCGCAGGTCAGGTTACGCCGGATCACGTTGCGAACGACGTACACACCGGGGGCTCCTGGGTCCGGGTCGTGCAGCGTGATGGCGAGCAGCGTCACGTTCCCGCCGATCGAGTTGAAGAGCACGCCAACCCACTCCGTGGTCTGCCCGATCACCGTGAGATTGCGGCGGATCGTGTTGTTCTTGATCGACCAAGGAATATTCGGGTCGCCTCCTCCTACCAGTGTGACGTTCTCTTTGACCGTAATTCCGTTCAGCAGAACGGCATCCGCGTTGACGGCCGTGATGTTGCCCTTGACGGTGATGGTGGAGTGCCCGTCCGGCTCGACGGTGCACGGATGGCCAGACTTGTCGGGGTAGTCGGGCTGACAGCCCAGGCCGAGGAGCGAGCCGCGGGCCGCGTTCACGTTGTGTCCGACGGTGATCGTCGAGGGCGCGCTCTGCGCGTCGAGGGTTGCGTGGGCCCTGACATTCACGTCACCGGCGACACGGATCACGGCATCAGCCGGAACTGAGCACGCGCCCTTGACGGTGATCCTGGCGAAGTGCCCTGAAGGAATATCACCGCCGGTGCACGTGTACGCCTTCGGCGTGTGCGTGTTGGGCGCGGCCATCGCCGGTCCCCCCGAAAGGATGAGCGCTCCTGCAGTAACAACGATCCCCAGAATCCCGAGCCGGCTTGCTGTCCTCATGAGATGACCGAACCCCTCTCTTGTAGGCTGCGACGGGGTGAACGGAATCGGTATACCAGCAGGAAGTGGCCGTGTGAAGAGGTCACGTCAGTCGCTGTCAGCCAGTAGTTAGCTGGATACGCAACAGGTCATCAACGATTGTTCCGGCCTGCGTCGAGGACCCTCTCTTCGGTACTGCGCTCGATCTGCTCCGCGGGCATTGTCCGGGCCTACGGCTCGACGCGAGCGACAACACCAGCTCGTCCTCCACGTGATGGGTTCGGGCCTCACCGTTCCGTGGGGAGGTCGGGCCGCCGGGCGCTCGGTCCAGCAGTTGGCCAAGCGCTGCCCCCGGCACGCCTCGGTCGCGCCTGCGCTAAGCGGGCCTGAGCGCTCCAACTCCGCCGTTCCCTCGTGGGGTACTACGCATGCCCGTCACCGGCTGCGGCCTGACCACGTTCTCGCTCACCCGGGTCCGGCTGATCGGCATCCTGCGTGACCGCGAACCGGGCATGCTCGAGTTAGCGCAGCACATCAACCTCGAGAAGTCCAGCGCCAGTGGCCTAATCGACCGCGCCGAACGCCGTGGCCTGGTCGCCCGGACCCCCGGCCCGAGCGCTACCGCATACGGCTGGATTGTTGCTTCGCGACGTCATCGCTCGTCAACGGGCGTTCTGACGCCGCCCTGAGCCCGGTCCTCGCCGACCCCAGCGATCCGCCGCCCAGGTCGGGGCGGGCGGCCTAGCGGTAGAAAATCCGCACTCCGTCGTGGTGGCTGCAGGCCCCTTGGTGGTGCGCGGCGTAGGACAACGTCCCGTCGTTGCACAGCGCTGTGGCCCGGCTGCCGGCGACGGGTGAGGGAGCGGGCGCCGCTGGGTGGGTTCGCGGCGCTAGGGTGCTCGGCGTAGCGGCGACAGTCATGTACCGGTGGTAGGCGCTGTACCAGTTGCTCGCCACCGCCTGCTGCGCGGTCGGCAGGCTGAGCTGGCCGGTGCAGACCAACGCGTGGAGCTGGTTCTCCAGGCGGTCCTTGCTCGCGGCCCCGTCGGCGGCCACGGAATCGGCCTCGGGCCATAGGTTCCGGATCGAGTTGCTCCCGCCGAGCTCCAGCGGCACGAGGTGATCTACCTCGTACCTCCGTGGCGGGACCACGGGACGCCGTAGCTCGCGAACACCTGCCGCCGCAGGCCATCTGAGACGTTGCGGTGCGCCGCGGACCACCCGGACGAGCACACTGCCCGGCGCTCACCCCGGCGAACACTGCGCCGGGGGTTCGACCGCGGTCCGGGAGCACCCCGGACGCGGTCATGCGCCACACCGCCGACGCTGACGGTGGGGCCGTGGTCGGCGGGGGAGTGACCGCCGCCGGCGGACTCACCGCGCCCCCGACGGCAAATACCGCAAAGGCTCCGACCAGGGCCCACGTAGCCGGACGCCGACCCCGCAGATGCGCCCAGCCCAGCCGTCCGCGTACGAGCGCGATTATCGAGATGACGATGCCAACAGCGCCGACACACGCCAGCGGCGTTCCGATGACTGCCCCCCGAACCGAGTTGACGTCACCGTATTGGCGCCATTACGGAGTGTGGGCCGTCATCACGAAGAATAGGCCGTACAGTGGACCCGCTACTGACAAACGCGGAGGCGCTATCTCGCCGTCTCGCCGCGATGTGGGGGCGCTGCGGCAGGTGCGTCTTTGGGAAAGACGGCGCTGCGCGTGCAATGCGATCAAGTTCGTCGTTCATGAGTCCGACCACCCAGCGCCGCCCTCAATCTTCGGGGCAAACCTCACCGCTGGGCGGGGCCCAGCTCGCCGGACACGCTGACCTCCTACGAACAGGTCCTCGCCGGCCGCACCGGCTGCCATCGCCACCCCGGGTCTGACGCTCCGCTCCCAGCGGGACGCCGCGCTCGCACTCTAGGTTTCAGCGTGTGGGCGCTGGGAAAACGGCCGGTCCCGGTCGGAAAGCCCGAGTCGCTGGGTCACCCCAGCGCCAGGTCCCGACGGCCGACCGCCCAGAGCCCGGCACCGGCGGTGATCGCGAATACCGTCAGCCGGATCAAGGGCGTCAGAACCCCGTAGGGCCGGGTCGAAGGGCCCCAGGTCGATCAGCACCTGCGGCAGGCCGAGTAGCGTTCCGAGCAGGGCGAGGATGACGCTCGCCGCCAGGGGGATCCACCCCATCCACGCCAGTCTCGGCGACCAGCCAACCAGCCATACGGCGGGACCCACCAGAACCAGCACACCGGACCACTGACCCATCACCTGCCGAAAGGCCGCGCCGCTGACGCCCGGGCCACCCACCTCGTGCGGCGCGACGACCGTGATCAGCGCTGCTGTCGTACCCAGCGCCAGGGCCGAGCCGATCAGGGCGATTCCCAGGTACCCCCACAACACCCGAGCCGGCGCAGCCCCGGTGGCACGCAAACACTCGGTTGGTCCACGACGTTCCGCCGCCGCCGCCTCCTGCGTGGTCCGGATGCCAAGAGCCGCGACGACGATGGCGACGAGCATGCCGATATATCCGAAGAACGCCGAGACCGGATCTCCGCCGCCAAGCTGGGCCTCGAGGAACCCGCCCGACAGCCGCCCAGACCAGCCCGAGGGGCGAGGACACCCTGACCCGGCGAACCTTCGACGTCGAGGCCCGTACCAGGCTTCCGCCGAGCTCGCTGGATCGTTCCAACGCCAACGCCAACGCGACGAAGGCGAGCGAAGACCACAACGCCCGAAACGATCAGCGGTCCCGGGCTGTCAGAGGTAAAGGGCCCCACCGTGGCGCGCAGCCCCAGGGGAGTGATCCGATTGAGCCAGGCGTGGTGACGGTTGTCGGCCAGGGCTCGAAGCGCGTAGCAGCCGGCCAGCGCCAACGCGCCGGCCACCCGGGCCGACCAACCGGTGGGGAAGACCCGGGCAAGGACGACGGTGACCAGGGCCATCAGCACAAATGTGAGGGCGACCACCGACCCGAACGCGAGCGATCCCGTCCAGTCGGCGCCCTCGACCTCTCCGGCCCGGAAGCCCACCCCTGCGGCGCTCACCAGGCCCAGCAGAGCGCCTACTACCCCAAGTACCGCGAACGTGGCCGTCAGCGGGGCCAGTCGTCCCAGCCCGGCCGATCGCAGCAGTTCGATGGTCCCGTCCTGTTCGGCGGTACGGCTGAGACGCACGGCCATCAGAACGCCCAGCACCGCCACGAGCAGGGTAAGGAACGCGCCGATCTTCCAGGCGAAGAGCTGACCCGGACTCCCCGGGTCTGGCAGGCGTCCGTAGAGCAAAGTGGTAGCCGCGTCCCGCTGGGCGAGTTCGACCGCAGCCCGACGGGCCGCCTCGTCAGGGTAGGTCGATGCGTACGACGGCAGCGTGCCCAGAACGAGGCCGCCGACGATGACGAGCCAGGTTATCGTCCAGGAGGCGTAGCGCCGTGCCACGAGAGCGAGGAGCGACCTCATCGGGCGGCGACTTCGTAGTGCCTCAGGAACAGGTCGTCCAGCGTGGCCGGGGTGCACGTCACCGCCTCGGCGCCGCATCTCACCAGCAGGCCGAGGATGGTGTTGACGTCGGCACCGGCGACGCGAGCGTCCACCGAACCCTCCTCGGACACGCGCCCGGATACCGCGAGCCGGCCCAGGGCGCAGCGGAGCTCGCCGATCCGATCCGACGCCACGGTCGCGGTGATGGAGGAGGCGGCGAGGTGGCGCATCTGGGCGACCTGTCCCGACTCCACGAGTCTGCCGTCCTTGATGATCGTGACGGCCCCGCACAGCTCTTCGACCTCGTGGAGGATGTGGCTGGACAGCAACACCGTCCGGCCCTGGGCGACCGCCTCATGCACCGCAGCGCTGGAACAGGTCCTCCATCAGCGGGTCCAGGCCCGAGGTCGGCTCGTCCAGCACCAGCAGGTCTGTGCGTGCCGACAAGGCGGCGATGAGGAGCACCTTCTGCCGGTTGCCCTTCGAGTACGTACATCTTGCGACGGGTGTCGAGGGCGAAGTCTGCGACCAGGCGCTTCTCGACCGCCGGGTCGTAGGCGCCGCGGATTCCGGCCAGCGCGTCGAGAACCTGCTGCCCGCTCGGGCTGGGCCATAACGCCACTTCACCGGGTACGTAGGAAACCTGCCTGCTCACCTCCGCCGGCCGTGTCGCGGGGTCGAGCCCGAGCACCGAGACCTGCCCCGCTGTCCGTCGATAAAGGCCCAGCAGGACCCGCAAGGTCGTCGACTTCCCGGCGCCCGTTGGGTCCCAGGAACCCGTGCACCTCCCCGCGCCGTACGCACAGGTCGAGGCCGTCCACGGCCCGGAAATGGCCAAACTGCTTGACCAGGCCCTGAACGGAGATCGCCGGGCCGTCGCTGGTGTTCATCGCCGCCTTGTTCCTCGATCATGGTTACCAGCTTGGTCATGACAGGTGGTCCGAGCCGCTTCTCGCGGTCGTCGCCGGTGGCCAGGAACAGGTCGTACAACCGGCGCAGCCCGTCGACGTCGATGGTCTGTGCCACCTCGGGAAGTCGCTCGCCGTAGCGGTCGCGGATACGCGCGACATTCGCCGTGGCGATCCGCTCGACGTCCTCGTCGGTGAGTTCCGAGGTGAGCACCTCACGGAAGGCGTTCAGGCTTGCGGCGCGGGACTGATCGTCTAGTGCCGCGAAGAGGAGTTCGGCTTCGGGGGGTACATCACCGCGTAGGTAGGCGAGCTCCAGGAAGTCTCGCTCGCGCCGTACCCCGTTACGGGTCGTGTCGTCGGGCGCGGCCTGCGCCAACACATCGTAGAAGGCCACCACCCGAGGCGGCATCGGCGACAGGGACTGGCCGCCCTCGACGGTGGCCACCAAGGTGACGAGCCGGTCGCGCTGAGCGGTCAGGCTCTCGATCCGCTCACCCAAGATGTCCAGGGTGGCCCGCAGGTCGGTCACCACCGCGTCTGGCCGGTCACCGCGGCCGTGATCCGGCGGCACCGAAAGGGCGGCCCCGATAGCGGCGAGTGGGAGGCCCGAATCGGCCAACCAGCGGATCCGGCCGACCCGGGCGACGTGTGAGACGTCATAGTCCCGCCGACCGTCGCGCACGGCCGGCACAGGCAACAAGCCGACCTGATGGTAATAGCGAACCGTCCGGACGGTCGTCCCGGTCAGCTCGGCGACGTCCTTGACCTGCATGTCAGCAGTTTCCAGCTGTGACGTGACGTCACAGCAACAACCGCGCTGAGGCGAATTGTTCGTGGCGGCCCCGCGTCAGAGTCGTTCACCCAACCGGCCTCGACCCTGTCGATGTGACTCGCCGGATCAACCAGGTGTTGGTCCATTACGAGGAGCACGGCGGCAGAGTGCCGCTCGTTGCGCTTCACGGCGCCGGGGTCGATCATCGCGAAATCGAGTCCGCAATCGAGGGCGCTATTTCCGGCGCGGGCTACCGGGTCGGGCACCTTCTCGCACCGACCTTGATCGCGGCCAGACGATGCGGCGACTCGGCGTGGTCGGCTGGGGTGGTCGCCTCGGGTGGTCGCCTCGGGTGGTCGCCTGGGGTGGTCGGCCGGAGTGGTCGGCCGGAGTGGTCGGCCGGAGTGGTCGGCTGAATTGGTCTATGGCGTGCCGGCCCGCACGCGGGCGGCCTGGCGGACCAGGTGGTCGCGCTCGGCGACGTTCGTGGCCCGGCGGGCTGCCGCTGCGTACGCCAGGCCGGCGGCCGGGGGGTCACCGCCCAGCTCGTGCAGGTAGCCGCGGACGGCGTGCCAACGGTGCCGCTCGCCGATCACCTCACGCAGCCGGTCGGTCTCGCGCAACCCGGCGGCGGCGCCCAGGACGTGGCCGACCGCGACCGCGCGCCCGAGGACCGCGGCGGGGTCCTGGCGCACCGGGTCGTCGGTGAGGGCGACCAGGTCGTCGTACCAGGCGAGGATCTGCGGCCAGTCGGTCTCCTCGGCGCTTGCCGCGTCGTCGTGCAGGGCAGCGATCGCGGCCTCGACCTGGTAGCGGCCGGGGCGACGTTCCTCGGTCTGCATGGCCAGCGCCGACTGCACGACGCGCACGCCCTCGGCGATCTCGCGGGTGTCCCAGCGGGCGCGGTCCTGCCGGTCGAGCGTCACGATCCGGCCCTCGGGGTCGATTCGCGCCGGGAGGCGGGCGTGGTTGAGGAGCATCAGCGCGAGCAGCCCACGCGCCTCCGGCTCCTCAGTGGCGAGGGTGAGTTGGCGGGCGAGCCGGACCGCCTCGCCGGCCAGGTCGACCCGGCCCTCGTGGCCGGCCGTGTAGACGAGGTAGAGCACGCGCAGCACGACGGCGAGGTCGCCCGGCCGGTCCAGGCGGCGGCCCTGCAGGGCGCGCTTGGCGCGGCTGATCCGCTGCGCCATCGTCGCCTCCGGGACGTAGAAGGCGTCGGCGATCTCGCGGGTGGTGAGGCCGCCGACGGCGCGTAGGGTCAACGCCATCTGGGAGGCGGGCGTGAGGTCGGGGTGGCAGCAGCAGAAGAGGAGAAAGAGGGTGTCGTCGCCCTCCTCGGTGGCGGCGGGCCGAGGCTCCGCGTACGTCGCCCCCTCGCGGCGGTAACGGGCGGCCTCGCTGCGGCGAGCGTCGACGAGCCGCCGGGTCGCCACCGTCGCCAGCCACCCGCGCGGGTCGCGCGGCGGGTGGTCGGGCCACACCCGCAGCGCCTCCAGCAACGCCTCCTGAAGCGCGTCCTCGGCGGCGTCGAAGTCCTCGCCCCGCCGGAGCAGGCCCGCGAGCACCCGCGGGGCGAGGGCGCGCAGCGCGCCCTCGTCCAGCGGGCGCATCGGCTCATCGATCACGGTGGGTCAGTCATCCGACGGCGCCTCGGACATGACCTCCCGGACATCGATCCACTCATACAGCGGCTCCCCGCCCGGGCCGGGCTCGGAGGAGACGTAGGCAGCGAGCTCGACCGCGCGCTCGTGCGACTCCACGTCGATCATGTACCAGCCCGCCACCAGGTCACTGGTCTCGGGCAGCGGGCCGTCGGTAGTGACCGGCGCCGCGTCCGGGCCGCCGTAGCGCACCCAGGTGCGCGCCGGGGTGAGCGCCTGCCCGTCGACGTACTCTCCGCTCTCCTGGAGCAGCTCACCGACATGGTGAAGGAACGCCATGTGCGCCTCCACGTCCTCGGGGGCCCACTGGTCCATCGGGGGGAACGGACGGTGCGGCTCCGGGCCGCCGCGGTATTGCTTGAGAAGCAGGTACTTCGGCATCGTGATCTCCTATGTCCTGGGCCGCGCCTGTCGTAGCCCCTCACCTGGTGAGCGGAGCCAGGCAGAGCTTCTCGACATGGAATCACTTGTTTGACTGCGCGACCGTCACCTCCGGGGGCGGTCCATCGGTACGTCGCTCCTGTCGCGAGGAACGGCGGCTCATGGTGCGGGCGCCAACCATCGCCCCCGCCACAGATGCTCCGTGGTCCGTTCAGCCGCGTGCTGTTCTTCGTGCGCTACCGCGTCATGCCGTTCGGCTGAGAGTCTCAATCCTTTGGGCGCCGGCCCTGCAGGTACGCCCGGACGGCGAGGTCGTCGGTTAGTTCGATGGCGCGGTCATACGCCGCGCGCGCTGCGGCGGGGTCCCCGGCTTCGGCGAGCAGGTGTGCACGGGTCGCCCAGAACGGCTGGAAGTGCTCGCCCGGGTCGGGAAGGGCGGCAAGTCCGGCGGCAGGCCCCTCGAGCCGACCGACCACGGCCGAACGCGCAACCTGGAGGCCGAGCGTCGGTGCCACGCTGAGCAACGCGTCGTACAGCGTCCGCAGCGCACCCCAGTCGGTCGTGCCGGTGCGTGCGCGATCGGCATGGACGGCCTGGATGGCGGCCTCGAGCCGGAATCGACTGGCGCCACCGCCACGCGACGCTCGCCGCAGGTAGGCCTCGCCCTCGGCCAACAGCTCGGTGTCCCAGCGCGCGGGATTCTTGCTCATCGAGAGGCACGAAGCGGTCGGGCGCAGCGGCCCTGCGGCGCGCGAGCAGCAGGGTCACCAGGGCCGCGAGCCCCCACGCCTCGGGCTCGTCGTCGAGCAGGGCGGCGAGGGTGACGGCGAGGTACTGCGCCTCGTGTGCCATCGAGGCCTCGACCGGGACCCGACCCACCTCCCGCGTGGCGATCGCGGTGCACCCGTAGACCGCCTCCAGCACCGCAGGTAACCGCTCGGCCATCACGGCACGGTCAGGCACTACGAAGGGGATCCGCGCGTCCTTGATGCGTCGCTTCGCCCGGACCAACCGCTGCGCCATGGCCGGCGAAGGTAGGGCGTACGCCGCGGCGATCTGTCCGGCCTCGAAACCGAGGACCGTCTGCAACATCAGCGGTGTACGGATCACCGCGTCGATCGCGGGGTGAGCGCAGACGAACAACAGGGCCAGGCGGCGCTCCGGGATCGCGTCCGGGTCGACCTCGTCGAACGGATGGGTGGCGTCGCGACCGAAGTCCGTCGCGGCCTCCAGCGGGGCCCGGCTTCGCGCGGCGGCGGACTTCCACTCGTCGCGCTGCCGGTTGCGGGCCACGGTGAGCAGCCAGCCTTCCGGGTTGTCGGGCACGCCCCTCGACGGCCACCTCAGCAGCGCCAGCTCGAACGCGCCGGACAAGGCGTCCTCGGCGAGCTGGAGGTCACGCGTCGGTGCCGCGAGCACGGCGACGAGGCGACCATAGGACGCCCGCGCGGCCTCCTCGGCTGCGGCGCGGGCGCGTTGCTGGGGATCGCCCGTCGAGGGACCGCTCACGCGTTGGGCAGCCAACGGCCGTCGACGACGTGCGTCGCGCCGGGCCGGATCTCGACCGCGCCCCACCACAGCGACGGCGCCTGCCGAGCCCAGCCGATGGCCGCGTCGAGGTCGTCGACGTCGAGGACGAAGGTGCCGCCGAGCTGCTCCCTGGTGTCGGCGTATGGCCCATCCTGGACCCGCAGGGCACCCTCGACCATCCGCAGCGTCGTGCTCGATGTCGAGGGTTGCAACACCTCAGCGCTCAGCAGGACCCCGGCCTCGTGCAGCGTCGCCGCGTAGCTGGCGAAAGCCCGCTGACCTTCCTTGATGGCCTCGACACCGGCTGAGTCGGCGGTCTCCTCCGTGTAGTGCAGCATCAGTGTGTAGCGCATCGGGTCCCCTCAGGTCTTTCTCGCGTGGCTCACGGCGTCTTCTTCACGGAATACTGCGCAATGATGACACCGGTCGTGGTCGTCAACGAGCGCGTCAACGTGAGATCGGTGCGGTCCGCAGCGCCGAAAAGTTGGGTGCCCGAGCCGAGCACGATTGGGTGGATCTGCAGGATGTACTCGTCTACCAACCCGGCAACGTGCAGGGAACGGATCAGCTCACCGCTACCCATCACGGTCAGCGCGCCGTCCACTTGCGGCTTCAGCGACGCGACGGTCTCGGCGGCGTCACCGGCGAGCATGGTGGTGTTCGGGTACGCCGCCGCAGCCGCCGCCGAGCGCGACACGACCCATTTCGGCGAGTCGACCAGCACCTCGGTGAACGGGTTGGGATCGGGCGTGGTGGTCCAGTAGCCGAGCAGGTCCTCGTAGGTGCGGCGGCCAAACAGCAGGCCGACCGTGGCGGCCATGCCTTCACCGACGAATTGCATCGCGACGTCGTCGGAGTAGCCGTCGCCCCACCCCCCATGGGAGAAGCCGCCGCGGGTGTCCTCCTCCGCACGGCCCACACCCTGCATGACGCCGTCGAGAGTGACGCTCTGGAAGACGCTGATCGTGCCCATAATGAAGCTCCTTCGGCTCGGATCTCCTGGACGGCTGGGTCCGTCTGGGTCTGTGACGAGACGGGCCTCGGCCAATCGACAGGTCAGCGGCACGGTGCGGGTCGTCGTGGGCATCCTCAGGTGCTCAACGCGCGAGGCGGCTTCGCCACCGACGCCGTCGACGACGGCGTTCTTCGCGAACAGGGTCCAGACCTACGGCGGGTGGAAGAGCAACAACAGCCTCGACTCCTACTACCGCCGCACCAGGGACGCGCGCCCGGAAGACTGACGCGCTGGCGAGCTGCGCGTGTTGGAGCGCCTGGGCTGCCCGGTGGCTGGCGCTGCGCGGGATGCCCTGCCGCTTCCTCGAGGATCGACCCGCACCCGGCTCGCCGGAATCGAGGCGTCCAGGGTGCCGGACTCGTTCGAGCGGTCGTCTCGAACTCGGGCTACAACGCGCTGTAGGTCACTGGCGGGGTCTACGCCGGTCGGGTGCAACAGTTCGGCGGTTTGGTGGTCGATGAGCAGTCATCGACATTCGTCGTCAGGCCGATCTACCTGTGAGGATTTCGATGAGTGTTCCATTTCGCAGGGCGGGGTCTGCAGCAGCAGTCGCGGCTTGGGACCAGGTGGACGGGAAGGTGGCCAGGCGCGGCCGGTTGGCCGGTGCGGCGCTGGTGGTGGTCCTGCTGGCAGTGAGCATGTTCGCGGTGTGGTCCTCCCAGGCCACCGATCGGGCATCGAGTCGCGCGGTGCTGGCCAACGGCCTGTCGGATGACTACTAAGGAGAACGGAAGTAGGTCGACTGTCAGGCGGTGATGTAGGCGAGGTCGGGGTCTCCGAAGAAGCCGCGGACTAGGTGCGGCATGCGCTGTAGCCGGCGGAGGGCGGCGATGACTTTGGAGGTGAACTCGTCGCGGGTTGTGACGCTGGTCCGTCCGACCCGGTCGTGTTTCACGTTCTTCCAGACCCACTCGTCGGGGTTGAGCTGTGGGGAGTAGGCGGGGAGGATGAACAGCTTGAATCGGCCGCGGGTGGAGGCGACGAAGGCTTTGACCGACTTGGCTTTGTGGGTGGGATGCCCGTCGACGATCAGGTACACGCCGCGGCCTGTGGCTCGTTCGGTGTCGGTGAGGAGTCTGGTGCAGAAGTCGATGAACCGTTCGGCGGTGAACGACCCGGTGTAGGTGGCGAACCGCAGCAGACCTTGGCCGGTGACCGCGGAGATCATGTTCAGGCTGTGCCGGGCGCCGGTGGCCTTCACGATCGGGGTCCGCCCGACCGGCGCCCACGTCGTGCCGGCGTGGTAGTCCGATCGGATGCCGGCCTCGTCGGCGAAGTACACCGTGGCGCCTTCGGCTTTCGCCGCCGCCCGGATCGCCGGGAAGTCCTCGGTCTTCCACCGGGCCACCGCGTCGGGGTCGGCCTGCCAGGCCCGCCACAACGGCCGCTGCGGGGACAGCCCCAGCGTGCGGAGCAGTCGACCCACGCTGACCGCCGACAGCGACACCTTGAACTCGCGGCGGATCAGCTGCCGGACCAGATCCCGGGTCCACAACGCGAAGTCGAACTCCAGCTGCCGCGGATCGGACCCACAGACCAGCGTGTACACCCGGCGCATCTGCTCACCGCTCAGCTTCGGCGGGCGGCCCGGCACCGGCCTGGCCGCCAGCGCCCCCCGGCCACCCTCGCGGGCCTTCGCCAGCCAGCCGTACACCGTCTTACGGTGCATCCCCAGCGTCGCCGCCACATCTTCCGGATGCTGACCGGCCGCTACCGCGTCCACCGCCCGCAGCCGCAACTGCTCCAACGTCACATGATCAAGCTTCCGGCCATCGTTCTCGCGCACATCTCATTATCCCAGAAACACACCGCAAAGTCGACTTACTTACGCTCGTGTTGGTATGCCCAGGCAGCCAACGCTGTCGGCGCCGAGGAGTCGCTGGAGCGCAAGTACCGTCTGGAGCCGGGACCTGCGGTGCAGGCCAAGTACGACCAGGCCGCGGCGAGGTTCATTACCGCTCTGGGCGAGGTCCGGGACGACGGCGACCCAGCTGACCGGGCGTTCGTCGACACGACCTTGGCGCACCACTCTGACTATCTGAAGGCGATCGACCTGCTGTTCCGGGCTACCGACCGGGGCGACACAGCCACCGCGTTGACGGTCGACCACGACCACGTCGATCCGTCGTTCGGCGCGATCGAGGAGGCCGTCCTGGGAGCCGCCCAGACAAAGCACGACCTGGCGCTTTGGCAGCTGACGCGCCTGAAGCACCTGGTGACCACCACGAGGCGGCTGACACCGCTGGTGTTCCTGGCCGGGCTGGGGCTGGCCGCGTTGCTCGCCTGGGTCGGCCGCAGGCACCGCCGCCAACTAGCCGCGGAACGCTCACAAGCCGTCCACGCCTCGCTGCACGACGCGCTGACCGGGCTACCGAACCGCACGCTGCTGGCTGACCGGTTCGCTCAGGCCCTGCGCGCCGACACCCGCGCGGGCACCGCGACCGGGTTGCTGCTCATCGACCTAGACCGGTTCAAGGACATCAACGACACTTTCGGCCACCAGTACGGCGATGAGTTGCTCACCCAGGTCGGCCCGCGGCTGACCGGGGTGTTGCGCGAGGTAGACACCGTGGCAAGGCTCGGCGGCGAGGAGTTCGCGGTCTTGCTGCCCAACGTCCACTCGGTCCACGACGCCGTCACGGTCGCGGCCAAGCTCCGCGCGGCCCTGAGCCTCCCGTTCCACGTGGCCGGCGTCGACCTTGATGTGGAGGCCAGCGTCGGGGTGGTGCTCTCCGGCGAGCACGGCGAGGACCCGACGACGCTGCTGCAGCGGGCGGACATCGCGATGTACGTCGCGAAGACGCAGAACGTCGGGGTTTTCGCCTACGACCCCGCCGTCGACGGGCACTCCCCGGCGAAACTTGCGCTGCTCGGGGACCTGCGCCGGGCGCTCGAACGCGACGAGCTGGTCCTGCACTACCAGCCCAAGGTCAGTATCAGCACCGGCGACGTGGTCAGCGCCGAGGCCCTCGTCCGCTGGCAGCACCCCGAACGTGGCATGATCTTCCCCGACGACTTCATCCCGATGGCCGAGCACACCGGTCTGATCGGCCCGCTCACGCAGTACGTCCTAGACGCCGCTCTGGCGCAGATGCGCACGTGGGTCGACGCCGGCAGGCCGCTAGCGGTGTCGGTGAACCTGTCCGCGCGCAACCTGCTCGACGAGCGCCTGCCGGCGATGGTCGCCAAGCTCCTGGCCACTCACGGCGTCAGCGCGAAGCTGCTCGAGCTGGAGGTCACCGAGTCCGCGCTAATGACCGAACCGGTCCGGGCTCAGCGGCTGCTCGAGGAACTGTCCGCCCTTGGAGTGCGGATCTCCATCGACGATTTCGGCTCCGGCTACACCAGCCTCGGGCAGCTCAAGACCCTCCCGGTCGATGAGCTGAAGATCGACAAGTCGTTCGTTATGGCGATGGGCGAAGACCGCAGCAACGCCCTGATCGTGCACAGTGTCGTCGACCTCGGCCACAACCTGGGCCTGACGATCGTCGCCGAAGGTGTCGAAACCGAACAGGCCCTCACCGCGCTCCGGGGGTTCGGGTGCGACCTCGCTCAGGGCTATCACCTGAGCCGCCCGATCACCGCCGCCGCCCTGAACGCCTGGCTCCACGGACGCAACATCCTCCCGCTGCCCCGCGAGCTCGGGGCGATGCCGAATCCCCTGCTGCCTGGGCGGGGGGCTGCTCCGTTCGGCCCGAGGAACCCCGCGCTACACTTGCGCCCTCCCGACGCCGGTGACCACGACCCTGGCCGGATCCGCCGCCCCGCCGCCACCGGGATCGCCTAACTAACCGATGGTCAGCCACCACCTGCAGATCCTGCGCCGCGGCCCTGGTGCGCGGCACCCGACCCGCCCCGGTGCCGAGCAGGTCAGCTTCACGCCGGCCGCGGGACGTAGGCGTTGAAGTGGAGGGCCTCGTCGAGGGCGGTCCGCAACCGTGCCCGGTTGGCGGGCTCGGCCGGGACGGCAACCCGTATGTAGAAGGCGTCCAATCCGGGGAATGTCCCGGCCCGGCGGACCGCTATCCCGGCGCCGAGCAGGCGCTCCGGCAGGTCCGGACGGTGCGAGCGCAGGAGCACGAAGTTGGCCGGGGAAGCCCGGATCTGCACGGGCAGCCGTCGAGAGCGTTCAGCAGGTCGGTGCGGGCGGCGGCGACCGCCCGCACCCGATCCAGCCGTTCGGCCTCGGCGCCGCAGAGCAGCTCCACGGCCCGGGCGGTAAGTGAGCTGACCGGCCACGGCTGCACCGCGGTGGCCAACCGGGTGAGGAGGTGGGGTGGGCCGAGTGCGTAACCGACGCGCAGCCCGGCGAGGCCCCACAATTTGGTCAGGCTGCGTACGCAAACCAGGCCGGGTAACCCCAGCCCAGCCAGCCCGGCCGCGTCAGGCAGGAAGTCGTCGAACGCCCCGTCGACGACGACGGTCCGTCCCGGCCGGGTCAGCCGAGCGACCAGGTCGGCCGGTTCATACCGTCCGGTCGGGTTGTCCGGACGGCCGAGTACGACGAGGTCGGCTTCCTCGGGCACGGCGCGAGGGTCGAGGACGAAGCCGCCGGCTGCGCTGCGTACCACCCTGACCACCCGCACCCCGGCGGAGCGCAGCGCCGCCTCCGGCGCGGTGAAGGACGGGTGGACGCAGGCCGCGAGTCGCGGCGCCAGCCCGTACGCCACCGCCCAGAACGCCTCGGCCGCCCCGTTGAGCAGTCGGCACCCGGCGGGTTCGACGCCGTGCCGGGCGGCGGCCGCGGCTGCGCCGGCCGCCGGGTCGGGGTAGCTCGCCAGGTCCACCTCGGCCAGGGCGGCCCGTAGCCAGGCCGGCGGCCCGGGCCAGACGTTGACGGCGAGGTTGAGCGTCCCGGGCGGAACCTGCCGGTCACCGTGCTCACTCAGCCCGGTCAGCGTGGTGTGTCCAGCAGGCTCAGTAGTCCAGGCCACGCTTCGCCCGTACCCCGGTCTCGTACACGTGCTTGACCTTGCGCATCTCGGTGACGGTGTCGGCGAGGTCGATCAGCGCTTCCGGGGCGTTGCGTCCGGTGCAGATCACGTTGGTCTCGGGGGAGCGACCGCGGATCGCGGTCCAGACCCGTTCGCCGTCCACCCAGCCGTAGCTGACCGGGTAGGTCACCTCATCGAGCACCACCAGGTCGTAGCGGCCGGAGCTCAGGGCGGCCTCGGCTGCGTCCCACGCCTTGCAGGCGATGGCCGCGGAACGGTCCAGGTCGTCGCTGTCCCAGGTGAAACCGTCGCCGATGGTAAACCACTCGACGCCGAGTCGGCGGGCGACCTCTTCCTCGCCGACCCGCCACTTGCCCGACTTCATGAACTGCACGACCAGGCAGGTCCAGCCGCGGGACACCGACCGCATCAGCGTGCCGAACGCGGCCGTCGACTTGCCTTTGCCGTCGCCGGTGTTGAGCAGCACGATCGAGGGCACCCGGCGCGCCGGCGGCCGCTCGCCTCGTACCCGGGGCAGGACTTCTGTCCCAGCGGCAGCGGTATCAGCGGTCACAACAAACCTCCGGTCAGTCGTTCCAGTAGGTGAACGTCGAGGTGCTCGGACACGGCCGCGGCTAACTCGTCGAAGACCGCGTCGAGGTGCTGGCTGGGCGCCCCGTCAGGCGTCGGGCCGATGAGCGCCGCCACCACGGCGGGGTTCTCGAGCAACCCGTGGCAGGCCACGCCGAGCACGTTGCCCTGGACCAAACCGCGGTCCTCGGGGAGTGCGGGTGCTACGGAGCCGGTGGCTCGGGAGCGTCCGTGGCGGATGTCGTACGCGTCGGCGGGGATCCCGGCAAGGGTCCGCCACGGCGCCGGGAGGTCGTCGGCGAACCGGATGCGGACCCGGCCGACGAGCTTATCCCCGGCGTAGTCAGTGACCACCGGCAGCAGGCCCAGCCCGGGGCCGGAGTCTTCCAGCCCGTCTGGCCCGCCGACCCGGTGTTCGCCGAGTAGATCCAGCCCGCCGCAGATGCCCCAGATCCTTATGCCGGCGGCCGCGGCCCGCGCCACGGCGACATCAAGGCCTCGCTCGTCCGGCAGCCGGTGGGCGAGCATCGGCAGCAGCCCGGCGTACGGCATCCCAGTGCACGCGGCGAGTTCCCCCGGTCCGTCTCGGAGCAGGGCCTGATCGCCACGGAACCGGTTGAGCACGAACCGGTCCAGCCGGGAGCGGTCCGCCGCAGCGAGCAGCGCCCAGGTCCCGTACAGGTGGGCGAAGGCACCGCCGCGGTCGATGTCGGCAACGAGCAGGACCGGCGCGCCGGCGTGGGCAGCAACCCGCATGTTGGCCAGGTCGGTGTCCCGCAGGTTGATCTCCGCCGGGCTGCCCGCGCCTTCACAGATCACCAGGTCGTAGCCGTTGATCAGCTCGTCGAGGGAGCCGGCGATCGTCGGCCACAGGTCCCGCCGGCGCTCGGTCCACCCTCGCCTTGACAGCCCCGAGTCCACCCGGCCGAGGACGACGACCTGGCTGCCGTCCCGCTCGGGCTTGACGAGGACCGGCCCCATCCGTACGTCGGGCTCGGCGCGGGCGGCGAGCGCCTGCAGCCATTGGGCGACGCCGAGTTCCCCGCCAGCCACCACCCGGGCGTTGTTCGACATGTTCTGGCCCTTGAACGGGGCCACTCGAAGCCCCCGGTCGGCGTACCAGCGGCACAGCGCGGTGCTGAGCAGGCTCTTCCCGGCGCCGCTGGTGCATCCCTGCACCATCACCGCCGGCATGCGTGCTCCAGCCCGGCGGTGAGTAGCACGGCCAGCGCCACAACGCGTCGGGTGACTGCCATCGCGGCCGCCACGTCGCCCGGCCGGGGCGCCGGCGCGGCGGCGTTGAGCTGGTACACGCCCGGCTTGCCGAGGCGGCGGTCCAGCCGGACGGCGAGGGCGCCCATCGGCCAGCCGGCGTTCGGGGAGGGAGTCCGCTGGGCTTCTCGGGCGGTGCCCCGCCAGGCGCCGGGGGCGGCTCCGAGCAGCAGCAGGGCGGCGGTCACCCGGGCGGGCACCAGGTTCAGCACGACATCGGCCCGGGCGGCGACCCGGCCGGCGTACCGCCAGCGCGGGCTGCGGTAACCCCAGCAGGCATCCGCGGTGTTGGCGTACCGGTAGGTCGCGGCGGCCGGCAGCCCGCCAAGGGCGTACCAGAGCAGCGGGGCCAGCAACGAGTCCGAAAGGTTCGAGCGACTCCAACGCCGCCGCGCGGACCTGCTCCGCCGTCAAATCCGTGGTGTCCCGGCTCACGATCCGGGCCACCGCCGCCCGCCCGGCTCCGAGGTCGACCGCCAGCGCCGCCTCGACGGCGGCGACCTCTTCGACGAGCATGCGGATTGAGAGCAGCGGCCACAGCGCGGCACCCCGGGCCAGCACCCGTTCCGGCCTCGGCAGCCGCCGCGCCGCGGCCTCGCGCCCGGCGCCCGCGCCCAGCGCCACCCCGGCGCCGGCCGCCCAGGCCACCCCGCCGCGGAGCACGGCGCGGGCCGGCGGATCGGCCGGCACCCAGCGCGCGAGGGGTTCCAGGTACCGGCCGGCAGCCGGGACCGGATGCAGGCCCGCGGGGGGCTCGCGCAGGGCGAGATCAAGGCCGACGGCAAGCACCCCGGCTAGCACGTCAGCCGGCCTTCGCCGGCGCGGCCCGTTCGGCTCGGACCGGCAGGACGGCGCGGCTACCGTCCGGTTGGGTCACGACCCGGACCCGGGCCCCGTACGCCTGGGACAGGGTCCACTCGGTCAGTACCCGGCCGGGGGAACCGACGGCGAGCGAGCGCCCCCGATCCAGCAGGACGAGCTGCTCGGCGTACTGCCCGGCGAGGGTGAGGTCATGCAACGCGCTGAGCACGGTGAGTCCCTCGTCGCGGCGCAGGGCGTCGACCAGCTCCAGCGCCTGCTGCTGGCGCCCGAGGTCCAGGGCGCTGGTCGGCTCGTCGAGGAGCAGGACCCGGGGCTGCTGGGCCAGGGCACGGGCCAGCACGACGCGCTGCCGCTCCCCACCGGAGAGGGCGCCGAGTCGGCGATGCGCGAATGCAGCCAGGTCGAGCCGGGCCAGTACCCCGGCGACCACGGCACGATCGGTGCCGGAGTCGCGGCCGAGGTAGGGCAGATACGGGCGGCGACCGAGCAGGACGTAGTCGGCGACCGGCATGTCCGGAGGCAGGGTGGGCTCCTGAACGACGACCGCAACCACCCGGGCCCGCTCGGCGGAGCCCATCGCGCCCAGCACGGCACCCTGCCACCGCACCTCGCCGCCGTGCGGGATCAGTCCGGCGGCGGCGAGCAACGCCGTCGTCTTGCCGGCCCCGTTCGGCCCGATCAGCGCCAGCCAGCCCGCAGGGGGAACAGCCACACTCAGCCCCTCGAGCACGGTTACCCCGCCGAGCTGCGCCGACACCCGGTCCAGAACCAGGCCGGTCACGCCAGCTCCCGGCGTCGAAGGTGCAGGACAAGGGCGAAGAACGGGGCCCCGACGGCGGCTGTGATCACGCCGATCGGCACCTCGGCCGGAGAGGCCACCGTGCGCGCCGCGACGTCGGCCAGTACCAGGAAGGCGGCCCCGGCCAGCGCCGACAGCGGAAGCACCACGGCGTTCGACGCACCCACCAGCATCCGCACGGTGTGCGGTACCACGATCCCGACGAAGCCGATCAGCCCGCTGACCGCGACCGCCGCCGCTGTGGCCAACGTTGCGGCGGCCACCACCGTCAGGCGGAGCCGCGTCGTGTGCAGGCCCAGCGCCCGGGCCTCGGTGTCGCCGAGTCGCAGCGCGTCCAGCAGCCGGCGGTGAGCGAGGATGACGATCACGCTGCCGGCGACGTACGGCGTGATCAGTGCCACGTCACCCCAGCCGGCGCTGCTCAGATCACCGAGCAGCCAGGAGTAGACCTCGCGCAGGTTGTCGGCGTGGCGCTGCTGAACGTAGGTCTGCACCGCCTGCGCGAAGGCCGCCACCGCAACCCCGGCGAGCACGAGCGACGTGGTGCCGCGTCCGCCGACCGAGCGGCCCAGCAGGTAGGTCGCGGCCACCGCCCCGACCGCGCCGGCGAAGGCGGCCAACGGCACCAGCGCGCCGCTCCCCCCGGCGGCCGCCACCGCCACGGTCGCCCCCAGACCCGCGCCGGAAGCCACCCCCAGCAGGTAGGGATCGGCGAGCGGGTTGACGAAGACACCCTGATACGCCGCGCCGGAAACCGCGAGGGCTGCCCCCACCACCACCCCCAGCACAACCCGGGGGGCGCGGAGCTGCCACAGCACCGCCTCCTGCCACGGCGGCAGCGCGTTCGAACCGCGCCCGGTGAGGCGCCCGAGCACCTCGGCCAGAACACCCCCCGGCGGGAGCCTCGCCGCCCCGACTCCCAGCCCCACCGCCGCGGCGCTCAGCAGCGCGAGCCCGGCAGCGAGCACCCAACGCGCACGCAGACCCGAGGAGGGCAGCCGGGCCGGCTCAGGCAACGCCGCCGGCCCGGGCGGCGCCGCGGTCACCGTGCCGGTCCGGGAACCCACGCCGCTCAGCCCGTCCCAGCGCGGGCCGGCAGTTTCGCCAGGCGGCTGGCGATCGCTTCGACCAGACCTACGATCCGCGGGCCCCAGCGGGATGCCACATCATCGTCGAGTTCCACCACGTTGCCGGTGCGTACCGCGGCAAGCTTGGACCAGCCGGGGCGGGCGGCGACGGTCTTGGCGCTCTGCCCGCAGCACTTGGTGTCGGCGAGCAGTATGAGGTCGGGGTCGGCGCGCAGGACGAACTCCGCGGACAGCTTCGGATAGTCCCCGGCCCGCGTCGGCGCCTGGTCCGCGATGTTGACCAGCCCCAGCTGCTTGTAGAGCGAGCCGATGAACGTCCGGGACGTGGCGCTGTACAGGTCCGGGCCGAGCTCGTGGTAGATGGTCGTCCCGGACCGCTGAGGCGCCTTTCTCACGGCCGCCGCAAGATCCGTCCGCATGGCGGCGACCACGTGGGCCGCGTTGGCGACGTGCCCGGTCAGCACCCCGAGCTGCTCGATCTGGGTGTAGCTGTCCCTCACGGTGGTCGCCGCCGGCGCCAGCAGCACCGGAAGCTTCAGTTTCCGAAGGCCGCCCACCAGACCCTTGATGTCGTTGGACACGACGACCAGATCCGGGGAGTACGCCGCGACAGCTTCGAGGTTGGGCTGGAAGCCGGACAGCTTCGTCCGCGGCGCCTCGGTCGGGTAGCTGGACTGATCGTCGACCGCCTTCACCTGTGGCCCGGCACCGATGGCGAAGAGAATCTCGGTCGCGGTCGCCGAGAGCGAGACGATCCGGGTCGGTTTGGCCGCTACCGTCACGGACCCGTTCGCCGCGGTAACCGTCTGCGGGAAAACGCCGGCCTTAGCGGATACCGACGTCGTGGGGGTCGCGGCCTTCGTCGAGCCGTCCGACCCGCCACAGCCGGTGAGCAGCACAGCCGCGCATGACAGGGCAGCGACCGCGCGGCGGTGCAATACCTGAGACCGAGAAAACACGCTCATCCTTCCGGGATGTGCACGGAGGATGAACAGAGCCCGGCGCCACGCGTCCCCGGGGACGCGTATCGCAGGAACCGCCCTTCTTCCGAGGACCGTTCGCTGCCACGGAGCAGGCGACCTGACTCATCCCCGACGGCCGCTGCGGGCGGTGGGGCTTCACAGTTGCGGGACAGCACCGGGATTGCACCGGATTTCGCTGACACCCGTGGCACCCGGGTACGGGACCCGAGCGAGGAGAAGCATACCGTACGAGCCTCGTCGGCCCGGGTGCCGCCCCCGGCGCCGGCGCGGCGGTGTGGGGGAGAACCGTCCACCGGGCCGGCGCACCAGACAGGGCCGGCAGCCGCGTCCCAGCTTCGCCAACCGCGGGTCCCTTTCGATGTTGGACGTTCCCGGCCTGCGCTCAAGGATCCGCCCATCGCCGTTAGGGCGCCGCACAGTCGCTGCCCATCCGACTGGCTTGGTGATCGTGCCTCGGGCATCAGTCAGCTGCGGAGGGCCGGGCTCGGCGGGCCCTGGGGAAGCGAGAGAGAGTTCTCGCATCCGATGCAACTCGTACGCCGATAAGGGACGTTATGTCAGTTATCCGTCCGCGGCTGGTCCCGGCTATTGGGGACCGGCCTTGTGCTGCCCTCCTCGCGATACAGAAAGCAGCTGTACCGCTTGTGGGCGCCTCGCTGGGTTTGGCTAATAGCCAGCCACCTTGGCTTGTAGCGAGTCCCTCAACCGGTCCGGTAGCAGCCGGGTCAGGAGGCCTAGGGCTCGCGCGTCCTTTCCGACGAGCTGTCGGGCTGGTGGGCGTGCGGACGTCAAGGCCGCCTCGACGGCTGATGCGACGGTGGCGGCTGGGATGCCAGCCGCCGTCTGATGCTGAATGATCTTGTGCTGGGCCGCCAGGAACGGCCGGTATTGGTCCAGAGCCTCCTGGGGCAGGGAACGTTCCATCGCGTCAACGGCGGTCCGTGCTTTGTCCCACATGGGCGTTTTCACGGCGCCTGGCTCGATCAGCACGACCCGTATTCCTGCCGGGCGGAGCTCGTGGCGTAGCGCCTCGGCGAGGGCTTCCAGGGCGTGCTTGGCGGCGCAGTAAGGCGCGAGGAGTGGGTTGGCCATCCGGCCACTCATCGAACCCCAGCACCACCACCAGGATATTCCCTTTTCAGACCGTGCTCCCTGCCGCCCCGACCGGGCTACGGCAGGATTCCAAGGCACAGGCCGAGCAGGTCCGCTCGATCACCGTCGAGCGGCTGGGCGCCGTCCTCGGACGGGTTCCGTCGGACATCATGGCGCAGCTCGATGACGCACTGCGACTTCATCTCCAGCTGTAGTCGCACCGCCCGCCACCCAAGTAGGGATCCGTGGCTTCCCGTCGGGGAAGGGGTCGTGCCCCGAGTGGACCGACGTTTCCCCTGGCTCCGGCGGGGCTTCGATACCCGTTGCTGCGGTCAACCCCCGTAGTCCTCAGCGGCTGACCAGGACCAGGTCGCTCCCGCTTCGCACCGCACCTGCTGGAGACGGCGCACTCGGCCGGCGGCTCGGTTGCGCGCGGGTGTAGCCCGGGATGGTGTCCTCTGGAACACTCTCGGACATGGCTAGCTCGGTGGTGGTGACTGGGGCCTCAAGTGGTATCGGGCACGCGACGGCGCTAGGTGACCGGTACAACCGTGACCACGCCGCGGCCGAGCCGCGCCGCTACCGAGTTCGCCCGGTCGTTGCTCACGATCACCACGGGGCGGCGCTTGTTGGCCTCGCTTCCGCGGACGGGATCCAGATCGGCCAGGCGGATCTCACCGCGCAGCATGGCCGATGCCGTCGGCCGCGGTCGCATCCCACACTGCGTGATCGCCCGACGTTTCCCACTCGTCCCAGGCGGCCTCGTACTCCTGCTCCAACCGGGGCAGGCGGAGCATGCGCACGGCGTGGTGCAGCGCGGCCGACCTCGACGGGAGGCCCGCTGTCCGAGCGAACTCATCGAGGATCGCCACGTCCTCGTCCGGCAGACTGACGCTGAGTTTCATACCGCGATGCTACCGCGGTAATACTTGGCGGACTGGGCCCGGACGGCCGTTGCCTCTGGCTTCCCGAAGGTCCAGGATGCGGGTCGTGTGCGGGCACCGACGGCGCCCCGTTCGCCGTGACTAGCGTCCGTGGCTAAAGACCCCCGCAGACCGCCTCCGCCGCGTCGAGCTCCCATCCGCCGGCGAAGACAGACAGCGACCGGAACAGCGCACGCTCCGCTTCGCTCAGCAGGCCGTAGCTCCAGTCCACCGCCCGCCGCAGCGACCGGTGCCGCTCCGGCACCGCCCGATGCGGAGCCGCCAGCAGCTGGAAACGGTCCCGCAGCCGGGCCAGGATCTGCTCCACTCCGAGCGCCTTCACCCGGGCAGCCGCCAACTCGACCGCCAGCGGCAGACCGTCCAACCGAGCACAGACCTCGCCACCGTCGCCGCGTTGGCCTCGGTGACCCGGAAGCTTGGCGTTGCCGCCTCGCACCGTCTGGCGAACAGCGTCACCGACGCCACAGCCGTCAGGTCCGAGACGGTGGCGGCGGCCGCGAGGTCCGGAACGGCGAGCGGCGCTACGGCCAACTCTCGTTCCCCAGGCACCGATAGCGGCGCCCGACTCGTCGCCAACACGCTCACCCGCGGACACGCGGTCAGCAGGCACGCCACGTCGGCCGCGGCGGGCAAGACGTGCTCGAAGTTGTCCAGCACCAGCAGCAACCGGCGGTCCTGCAGATACGTCGCCACCGTGGCAGCCTGCGTCCGATGCTCGATGCTCTGGCCCGATCCGAACCAACGGAACCGACTAATCGACATCCGCGACAACCTCATTGACCGGATCGCCGAAGCCGAACGCGAAGGCTGGCTCGGCGAAATCGAAGGACTACGCGTCAGCCTCGCCGGCGCCCAGGCCAAGCTCGCCCAAATCGACCGCCCCGCGCCGCAAGCGACACCCGTGACGCTCGGCCCCACCCGAACCATTCCCGAACAGGAATGAGGCTACAACACGAGCACCCGGCCGCAGCCACACGGACCCTCACGTTCAGTGAATGCGACGAACCCGTGGCTGTCAGCGACCTCACCGACACCCCGGCGGTGACCCGATGAACTGACCACAAAACCGTGTGGCCACCCAAGGGCAGATCCCGGTGGCCACCACCGGTCAAATCTCGTGACCGTCACCGGACAGGTCTAACGACCGCCCCTGGGCAGATTCTGGTGGCCCTTGACAGTCGTCACGGTCCAGAGCGGTGAGACGGTGGCGGCCGAGAACGTGACGGTGACCTTCTAAGTGTCCGCCACACCGCTCCGGCGGTCGCGGCACCGCCCGGTCGGGTTCCGCCACAGACCGGTGCAGCGGCAGGATGGTGGAATGGTCACCTACATCAAGAGTGTCACGTTCGACTCCCGCGACGCGCTGGCGACAGCGGGTTTTTGGGCGGCGGCGCTCGGCTCGAACGTCGACGAGGACTCGACGGCCGACAAGGCCTACGTCGAAGCCGCCGGTTGGGGCGGCCCGAACCTGTGGTTCAACCGAGTTCCCGAACCCAAGATCGCGAAGAACCGACTGCACTTCGATCTCCGGGCACCGGACGAGCTGGCCCAGGAAGTGCAGCGCCTCCAAGACCTCGGCGCCACTGTGCTGCACGAGACAGACGACCTCGTTGTGATGCAGGACCCCGAAGGGAACGAGTTCTGCGTGGAGTAGACGGCAGTGTTCCCGCACGCGGATCCCGACCAGCACCCAAGGCGAGAACGAGAGATTGAGCAGTACCTCGAAGGTCGACCCGAACGCCGGGTCGACTCGGTGCCGCCGACGCAGCACGAGGCGTTCGCGTCGGCGGCGGAAGGTGAGGCGTGGTCGGACGGGCGCAGGTGATCGGCCCGGGGCCGTCACCTGCGCCCGGCTAGGCCACCGTGCTGCGGGCTCCGGTCGCGCTACCGGCCAGCCATCTGGCCCAGGACATGTTCCAATCCGCGGTGCCCGGGTCGTAGGAGTCAGGGCCGACCACGGCGTGGGTGACGTTCACGATGTCACCGCGCTGGGTGAAGCCGTAGAACCACTTGGCCGACGCGGTGGACAGGTTGACGCAGCCGTGGGACACGTTGGCCTGACCCTGCGAGCCGACCGACCAGGGCGCGGCGTGCACGAAGGCGCCGCCGTAGGAGATCCGCACGTCCCATAGCACCGTCTCGTAATAGCCGCCGGGTGAGTTGCGCGGGATGCCGATGGTCGAGGAATCCATGATGACCGACGGCGCCATCTCCAGGGCGATGTGCACCCCGCCCTTGCTGGGATACCGGCGGCTGCCCATGCTGGCCGGGTAGGTCTTGATCTTCTTACCGCCGGAGTACACGGTGAGCCGGTGCGCCCGGACATCGGCCACCGAGACGTGCGCGGCGCCGATTCGGAAGGCCGAGGTCCGTTTAGCCCCGCCCCAGATGCCGCTCTTCAAGTAGAGGCCGGGCAGGTCGATGGCGACCCGCACCGGTTCGTACGCCGGCCAGTACGTCACCGGGCGGAAGTGGGCCTCTTTGCTGGTCAACCAGTACCAGGCGCCGGTAAGCGGGTGCGCGGTCCGCACCAGCAGCCTTTTCTCCACCGCGGCTCGATCAGCCTTGGCCACGGCATGGTCAAAGGTCACCGCCACCGGCATCCCGATGCCGACGACAGCGCCGTCGCCCGGGGTCAGCCGGGCGTCCAGCGTGCTGGCCGCCGACGAGGTCCGCACGCTGGTGCTGACCTGGTGCGCCGCACCGGCCGAGTCGGTCACGGTGGCAGCGATTCGGTAGGTGGTGGACGCCTTGGTGGGTGAGGTACTGGTCCAGGCGGTGCCGCCGCTCGCGGTCCCGGTCAACCTCGGGGTCACCGTGACGCTTCCGCCCAAATGCCCGTCGCTGACGGCCAGGCGGATCAGCGTGCCGGCACCGATCCGGCCCGCGGCCATGCCGACCACGGCGACCCGCGGTACGGGAACAGCGGGTGAGGCTGAACTGGAGCTTGAGGACTGACCGGCCACCGTCGCGGTCCCGCGGTCCGATCCCACGCGCTGGCAGCCGGCCAGCGCCCCGGCGACCACGGCACCGACGAGCACGACCGTCGCGAGAACGCGGGTCTGCCGGGATCGGGCGGGACGCGGCATCTGGTCAGTCCTCGTAAGCGGTCGGCGGCGGACAGCTGCAGACCAGGTGCCGGTCGCCGTACGCCTGGTCGATCCGGCGCACCGGCGGCCAGTACTTCCCGGACCGCAACGACGCGACCGGATAGGCCGCCTCGCTAGCAGTGTAAGGATGATTCCACTCCCCGACCAACCCCTCCGCGGTGTGCGGCGCCCCTCGCAGCGGGTTGTCTGTCGGCGCCCACTCCCCCGACGCCACCTTGGCGATCTCGCCACGGATGGCGATCATGGCGTCGCAAAACCGGTCAAGCTCGGCGAGGTTCTCCGACTCGGTAGGTTCGATCATGAGCGTGCCGGCGACCGGGAACGACATCGTCGGCGCGTGGAACCCGTAGTCGATGAGCCGTTTCGCCACGTCGTCGACGCTTACCCCGGTCTGCTTGGTGATCGGTCGCAAGTCGACGATGCACTCGTGGGCCACCAGCCCGTTGCGGCCGGCGTAGAGCACCGGATAGTGCGTCCCGAGCCGCTTGGCGACGTAGTTCGCCGCCAGGATGGCCACCTGGGTGGCCGCCAGCAGGCCGTCGGGGCCCATCAGCCGCAGGTACGCCCAGGAGATGGGCAGGATGCCGGCCGACCCGTACCGGGCGGCGGCCACGGCCCCGGCCGCGGGTTGGTCGGGGCCGCCGTCCCCGGTGGGCAGACCCTGCCCGGCGCCGAGCGGGTCGCCGGGCAGGAACTGCGCCAGGTGGGCGCGTACCCCCACCGGCCCCACACCAGGGCCACCTCCGCCATGCGGGATGCAGAAGGTCTTGTGCAGGTTGAGGTGGGAAACGTCCGCGCCGAACCGCCCGGGGCGGGCCACGCCGACCAGGGCGTTGAGGTTCGCGCCGTCGACGTACACCTGACCGCCGGCGTCGTGCACCAGGGCGCAGAGCTCGGAGATCGACGGTTCGAAGACGCCATGGGTGGACGGATAGGTCACCATGATCGCCGCAAGCCGCTCACCGTGGGCCTCGATCTTCGCGCGGAGGTCGTCGAGGTCCACGTTGCCTGCCTCGTCACACCGCACGACGACGACCCGCAGGCCGGCCATCACCGCACTGGCCGCGTTCGTGCCATGCGCGCTGGACGGAATGAGGCAGATGTCCCGGCCCTGCTCGCCTCGGCTGCGGTGCCAGGCCCGAATTGCCAGCAGCCCGGCGAACTCGCCCTGGGAGCCGGCGTTGGGCTGCAGGGACACCGCGTCGTACCCGGTGATCTCCGCGAGGTGACGCTCCAGCTGGCCGATCAGCTCCGCGTACCCGGCGGCCTGATCCGCTGGGGCGTAGGGGTGCAACCCGGCGTACTCGGGCCAGGTGATCGGCTCCATCTCCGCGGTCCCGTTCAGCTTCATGGTGCACGAGCCGAGCGGGATCATCGTGCGGTCCAGGGCCAGGTCCCGGTCGGCCAGGCGGCGAAGGTAGCGCAGCATCGCGGTCTCCGAGCGGTGCTCGGCGAACACCGGGTGGCCGAGGATCTCATCGCTGCGGAGCAGGCCGTCCGGAATGGCGTCCGCCGTCGTGCGGTCCAGGGTGTCGATATCGGCGGAGACCCCGAAGGCCGTCCACACCGCCGAAAGGTGCGCCGCCACGGTCCGCTCGTCGAAGGCCACGCCGACGGTGTCGGCGTCCACCGGACGCAGGTTGACCCCGCGATCCCGGGCAGCCGCCACGACCTCCGCGGCGCGTCCCGGTATCCGCGCGGTGACGGTGTCGAAGAACGCGTCGTGCACCACTTCCACTCCCCCGGCCCGCAGGCCGGCCGCCAAGATCGCCGCGTACCGGTGCGCCCGACGGGCGATGATCTTTAGCCCGTCCGCGCCGTGGTAGACCGCGTACATGCCGGCCATCACGGCCAGCAGCACCTGCGCGGTGCAGATGTTGGAGGTCGCCTTCTCCCGGCGAATGTGCTGCTCGCGGGTCTGCAGCGCCAGCCGGTACGCAGGCTGGCCGTCCGCATCCACCGACACTCCGACGAGCCGGCCGGGCATCGAGCGCTCCAGCCCGGACCGCACGGCCATGAAGGCCGCGTGCGGGCCGCCGTAGGCCATCGGGACCCCGAACCGCTGCGCGGAGCCGACCGCGATGTCCGCCCCCGCCTGCCCCGGCGGGCGCAGCAGGACCAACCCGAGCAGGTCGGCGGCGACCGTGACCAGCGCGCCGCGCTGATGCGCCGCCTCGACCAGCGGGGCCAGGTCGCGCACCGCTCCGCTGCTGCCCGGGTACTGGACCAGCACCCCGAAGCACTCCGCGGGCAGCGCCGTCGGGCCGGCGCTCAGATCGACCACCGCGATGTCGATGCCGACCGGCGCCGCTCGGGTGGCGAGCACCGCCAGGGTCTGGGGATGGCAGTCGGCGTCGGCCACGAAGACGCCGCGGCCCGCGCCGCCGACCTTGGTCATCCGCCGGGACAGCGTCATCGCCTCGGCCGCCGCGGTCGCCTCGTCCAGCAGCGAGGCGTTGGCGATCGGCAGCCCGGTCAGATCCTCCACCGCCGTCTGGAAGGTGATCAGCGCCTCCAGCCGGCCCTGTGAGATCTCCGGCTGGTACGGCGTGTACGCGGTGTACCAGGCCGGGTTCTCCAGCACGTTGCGCCGGATCACCGGCGGCGTCACGGTGTCGGAGTACCCCATGCCGATCATGGACGTGAGGACCGTGTTGCGGTCGGCGAGGTCGCGGAGTTCCGCGATCACCTCGGCCTCACCGACGGCCGGCGGCAGGTCGAGCGGTTGCCGCTGCCGGATCGTGTCCGGGACGGCGGCGTCGAGGAGTTCGTCGAGTGCGCCGTAACCCAGCGCGGCGAGCATCTTCGCCTGGTCCTCGGACCGCGGGCCGATATGCCGACCGGCGAAGGGCACCGCGCCGGTCAATTGGTCGAGGCTGGCGGTTGTCATGGGACGCTGCGGCATTGGAGGGCCCTCCTGGACTCGGTCCCGGTCGGTGCCTCCCCCTCTGTCGACCGGTGCCGCCTTCCCGCGCCGGTCTTCAGAGTTGCCTTACCCCACGGTCCTTGGCGCCTGAGAGGTTCCGGGGAGGTTTGCCCCTTCGGCGCCCCGCTTGCACGGGGACTCTCCCGCGGGGGTCACGGGCAACTCCGACGCTAGCAGCAGTGCGCGCCAGTGGCGGAATGTCCCGCAGGGCTGGATGTCGCTCAGACCGGATGTCGCTCAGGCCGAGTGTCGGCGTCGGCGGCGGAAGGCCAGCTCGTCGGCGGACCCGGCGGCTGGCTCGGCGGGCTGGGCTCCGCCGTCGGTGGGCAACTGCGACAGCGTGCCCTCCACCTCCCGGACTATTGGCCCGACGGCGATGCCGAACACGCCCTGGCCGCGCCGGAGCAGGTCGATCACCTCGTCGCTGGACCCGAGCTCGTACACGGTGGCGCCATCGCTCATCAGGGTCAGCCGGGCCAGGTCGTCGACGCCGCGCTCCCGCAGGTGCCCCAGCGCGGCCCGGATGTTCTGCAGCGAGACGCCGGTGTCCAGCAACCGCTTCACGACCTTGAGCACCAGAATGTCGCGGAAGGAGTACAGCCGGTATGTGCCGGAGCCGGATGCCGGCCGTACGCTGGGCTCGACGAGGCCGGTTCGCGCCCAATAGTCCAACTGCCGGTAGGTGATGCCGGCGGCCTGGCAGGTCGTGGGTGCGCCGTACCCGGCGTCGTCGCCGTGAGTGACCAGCGGTTCGATCGCGAAACCCGCTTCCACCTCCGGCGGGAACAGGCTGACCTGCTCGGCGGGCGGCGGCATCGGCACATCGGTACCCGGCTGGGTCACCGGGGCGGTACCTGGCTGGTCGACCGCCCCGGTCGCCGTCTGGTCCGGCAGCCGCGGCCCGTCCCCATGTTCGGTGTGCCGCGTCACGCCGCCTCCGATCGGGATGTCCCGAGACCGGTCGGGGCATGCTGGCTCTGACGGTAGGCAGCCGAAGACGCGACGTCAACGTCACCGGGCGGCGCGTCGCCGATCGGCCGGGGCCGGTTCACGAGCCGCTCGCGAAGTCCTCCGGCGAGATGGTGTCCAGGAACTCCCGAAACTTCTCGACCTCGGTCTCGGCCTGCACCTCATCCGGCGCGTCCTCGTCGGGAAGGGTGACGCCGGCTTCGACCAGGACCGATTCGTCGGCGTAGATCGACGTGCCCAGCCGCATGGCCAGGGCGATGGCGTCGGAGGGACGGGCGCTGACCCGGGTGCCGCTGGCGAAGACGAGATCGGCGTAGAACACGCTGTCCCGCAGCTGGGTGATCTGCACCGCCTCCAGCGGGGCGGACAAGGCGTCCAGCACGTTCTTCAGCAAATCGTGCGTCAACGGACGCGGGGGCAGCATGCCCTGTTGCGCGGCCGCTATCGCCGCCGCCTCGACGGTGCCGATCCAGATCGGCAGGTACCGCTCACCGCTGGCCTCCTTGAGCAGCACGATGGGCTGGTTGGAGGGCAGCTCGACGCGGACGCCGACGACGTTGACCTGATGCACGGAACCCTCCTTCGAGCGGCTCCTGCGAACGAAGCACGGTGGGCCAGGAGGCCAAACTAACACCTGTCGCCGGCCGTGCCCGCCGTGCCCGCCGCGTGTTACCTGGCCGTCACGTGGCGGTCAACGCAGCAGATCCGCGGAGAGCCCGGCCCGGACCAGCGCAGTATGCAGCCGCAGGGACAGCGCGGCGAGTTCGCGGGCAATGGCCGCCGCTTGCTGGCGGCCATCGGCACCATGCGAGCGGGAATAGGGCGACATCACCTGCTCGATCAGTCCGACCTCCCGGTCGGCCGCTGTCTTGAACGTGCGCAAGTGACGCGGCTCCAGCCCGTACCGGCTCATCGCCGCGACCGTGCGGGCCACCACCAGGGCGTCGCCGTCGTAGTGGGATCCGCCGGATCGGGTGGCGACCAAGCCGTAACGCTCCAGTTCGGCGAGCTGCTCGGGGCGCAGCCCGGCCGCGGCGGCCAGCTCGCGGCGGTTGAGTCGTACCTCGCTCAGATCGCTGGCGAAACTGTCCGCATCAGGTTGCCGAGGCCGGTCCGCTCCCCGCCCGCCGGGCGAGCGGGTGACGGGTTCGGGCGAGGAGTCTGGCTGGCCCGGGGGCTCGGATCGAGTCCCCGTCCAGTCGGCCGCCGGCCCGGCGGGCAGCGCCGGGTCCTCCCCGCGGTCCACGGCCGCGAGGTGTTCGCGAATCACGCGCAGCGGCAGGTACCTGTCCCGCTGGCATTCCAGGATGAAGCGCAGCCGCTCCACATCGCCGGGGCTGAATTGGCGGTAACCGGCGGGGGTCCGCTCCGGCTCGACCAAGCCCTCCGACTCTAGAAAGCGAATCTTGGAGATCGTTACATCGGGGAATTCGGCGCGTAGCCGGGCGAGGACCTCCCCGATGCTCAGCGACGACGGCTCCGACGGCATCCCGGCGGTCACCGATTCATCCCGGTTGCCCCCCGGCATAGAAGATCAGGCGGAACTTCCCGATCTGCACCTCGTCGCCGCCGGTGAGTTTGGCTTCCTCGATCCGGTCCCGATTGGCGTAGGTGCCGTTGAGGCTGCCGACGTCGCGGACCACGAAGGAGTTTCCGTCCCGGCGGAACTCGGCGTGCCGGCGGGACACCGTCACGTCGTCGAGGAAAATGTCACTGTCGGGATGGCGGCCGGCGGTGGTCAGATCCTTGTCGAGCAGGAAGCGGCTTCCCGCGTTGGGTCCCCGCAACACGATGAGCATGCCGGAACCGAACGGCAGGCCCTCGACCGGGTTTTCCGCAGCCATCTCGGTGTCCTCGGCTATCGCACCGAGTTCGTCGACCTGCGGCAGCGAGATGGTGGAGGTAATGTCCGGCGACAGTTCGCCGGCACCGGCGCCGCCGGCCAGGGCGGCACCGCAATGGGCGCAGAAATGCGCGTCGTCGGGATTTTGGTGCCCGCATTGCCTGCAAAATACGGTCGCCATCCTGCGCTCGGCCTTCTGCCGGAATCCCGGCGTTCGCGGACTTTCGGTCGGATCCGGACCAGCGGTTACCGGTTGGTCACCCCTCGGTTGCGTGTCTGAAGCGTCGCGCTGAACCTAACCGCGAGGCTGGCAGGGGGTCAACCGTGGACGGCACCGGGGGTACGGACCCGACCTCACGCCGCGCCGACGTGTTCGGAGTAAGCGTCGGCGTCGAGCAGGCCGGCAAGCTTCTCCGGGTCGGCTACCGAGATCTCGAAGATCCAGCCTTCCCCGTAGGGGTCCGCATTGATCAACTCCGGCTGGCTCTCCAAGGCATGGTTGGTGGCTACCACCGTGCCGCTGACCGGCGCGTACAGATCCGAGACGCTCTTCGTGGACTCCACCTCGCCGACGCTCTGGCCGGCCTCGACCGCCTCACCCTCGGCGGGCATCGTGACGAACACGATGTCGCCCAACGCCTCCTGGGCGAACGAGGTAATCCCGATACGCACCAGGTGCCCACCAGTTCCGTCCCCGGTGTCCGCAGATGCCGTCGAAGGGTCGGACACTGGGCTGGCCGCCTGGTCGGACAACTTGGCCCACTCGTGCTCTTCGGTGTACTTCAGATCCTCGGGGTACAACGCGCCCATCCTCCGCTCGGCGTTCACCCGCCCGTACTGGGCGTAGCAACCGGCCGAGCGTAACGAGGAGCCGGTGGACGGTGCAAGGCGGCAACAGCCACCGCCGCCGGCGTCGTCAGGGTGGCCCGGGCACCCGGGGACGCGGCGACGGTGTCCACCACGCCACCGGGGATGCGTAGCGCGGGCGCCAGCGTGGCCGGGTCCCCCACCGCGCGAAGGAGGTACGGCGGACGGATGCGACCCTCATCGGCCCCGGCAACCCCGACGCTGAGGCCGCCGGCCGGGTCGTCCTCGAAGGCGGTGGCCGCCACCACCCGGACCGGATTGCCACCAGCTCCGTCGATCTGCAGGGCCTCAGCGCCGGCGTCGCGCAACTCCTCAACCGCGTCCAGGACGACACTCGCCCGTACCTTCCCGGCCGGATCATCGATGGTCAGGACGATCCCCGGGCCGGTGGCCGGAAGCGTGCCAGCGAGGATGCCGAGCTCCCGGGCACGCTGCTGGGACTCCTGCAACGCGACCCGACTGCGGTCCGTACCCGTGGTGAGTCGGTCCCGGGTCACCCGCAGGGCGTCCACCTCGCTGCGGAGCCGGTCCGAGCGAGCCCCGAGGTCGTCCAGAATGCGCGCCAGCTCCTCCGGTCGCGCAGTGCTGCGGACGGCGTCACTACCCGAAGTTCGCACCTGTACGGCGAGCGCGAATCCGAGCAGTCCGCAGAGCAGGGCGACGACGAGTTGGGGGCGGGTGGCCCGCGGGCGCAGCAGGCTCCGCAGCTGACGGTTCACGCGCCGAAGACGTGTCGCCGGATCGCGGCCGCGTTGGCAAAGATCCGGATTCCCAGTACGACCACCACGGCGGTGCTCAGCTGGCCACCGACCCCGAGCTGATCACCCAGGAAAACGATCAGCGCGGCCACCAGCACGTTCGCCACGAATGACACGACGAAGACCTTGTCGTCGAACGTTCGGTCCAACGCCGCCCGCACCGCTCCGAAGAGGGCATCGAGCGCGGCGACCACAGCGATCGGCAGATACGGCTCCAGCCCGGATGGCACGGTGGGCCGGATAATCAAGCCGAGTACCACGCCGGCAATCAGAGCTATCGCCGCGATCATGGCCGGACCCCGACCGAGGTGCCGGGCAGCGGCCGGCCCGGCTTGGTGGCATTTCCGCCGGCCGCCGGGAGCGTAACCCGATCAGGGACGGAAACCGACACCCCCACTCCGAACACGGCGGCCTCGGTACGAAGCTGGGCGGCGATCGCGGAAGTCGCGTAGCCGGCCGTCAGGGCGTCCGGGGAGCCGATCGCCGCGACCCGGTACGGCGGCGAGATCGGGCGGAAGTTGACGAGCACTGCGTCACCGGCGCTGCGGATGGCGCTGCGAGCGGTGAGCCGGACGTCGTTCACCGCGACCGCCTCCGCGCCGGCCGCCCACAGCACGTTGACCACCTGGGCGATGTCGCTGTCGGAGATGCGATGCTCTGCTGTGGCGGACCGCGGATCGTCCAGGGCCACTGTCGCTCCCGGTCCGGCGACGGGGACGGCGCCGGCGCTCGGGGCGAGCCTGCGCACGGTGGCCTGCACCGCTCGGGTTTCGGCGGCGACCGACGCCGCGGCGCTTCCGGCGGCGGCGATCTGCTGGCGGAGCCGCTGCCGGGCAGCCACCAGGCCGGCCACTTCCGTCGTCCGGGCGTCGACCATCGCCTCGATTGCGCTGCGCTGCCGACTGCGCTCTGGAGCGCTGCGGCGGGTCGAGGTGGCCGCGATCGTCAGTAGTAGCCCGGTTGCGATGAGCACGAGGGCGATGGGGAGTGGGCGGGCCCGCCGAGGCGGCCGGTCGCCCTCGCCGGGGCGCTGCGCCGGCAACTGCGGCGCGCCACCGGAGCCGGCTAAGGCGAGCAGGGCGGTCGGCCCGCCCAGCGCGGGGGTCGAGGCTGGCATCGACGCCCATCCTGCCACCGCCGGGGGAATCCGCCCCGGACGTCCCGCTGAGCCGCCGCGGTGTCGTCACGGCGCACGCCACGCTTGTCACCAGTGCTGCCGGCACAGTCAGGCCGGCAACAGTCAGGGCCGGCACAATCAGGCCACCGAGATGGGAAGCACCGACCCGCTCACCGGGTATCGGGTTGGGGCTGCGCCGCCCGGGCGCCGGTGCGCTCCACCACCGCCGCCCACCGTTCGATCAGGCCGGCGGCGGCCCCCGGATCCGGCCCCTCCGCCCACAGGTGGGTGGTGGCCGCCGCCGGATCCGGCAGGACCAGCGTCCAGCGGTCCTCCTCGACGATCCGCAACCCGTCCATCGTGTCGACTTCCAAGCCGCTCGCCGCTTCCGCGACGGCGCGCATCACGCTGCCCTTGACCGCCCACGGCGTCGGCACCGCCCGTTGGACCACGTGGGCCGGCGGGATCCTGGCCTCGATCTGGCTCAGCGACAGCCGGGTGCGGGCAACCAGGCCAGTGAGCCGGACGAAGGCCGCGATGCTGTCGATGACCGGCCCGAATTCTGGAATCAAGAAGCCGCCGTGACCGTCCCCGGCGAAGTGCACCGCCGGATCGGCTACGGCCGCCGGCAGCCGGTCCGGAGCGGTGGAGGTCCACCGGATAACGGCGCCGTGAAACCGGGCCACCCGCTCGGCGACCCGGGTGGTGGTCACCGGCAGTGCCACGACCGCCGAGCACTGTTCGGCGCACACCAGGTCGAGGAGCACCAGCAGCGCGCGGTTGTCGTGCACCAGCTCGCCGCGTTCGTCGACCAGCGACAGCCGCTCGCCGACCGGGTCGAATCGAACCCCGAACGCGGCCCGGGAGGAGGACACCAGGTCCCCGAGCTTTTCGAGGTCCCGCATGTGGTCGGCGATGGTTTCCGCCGAGCTGCCGTCGTCGACCCGGCTGTTCACGGTCAGCGCCTCGACGCCGAGCCGCCCGAGCAGCATCGGGAGAACCAGGCCGGCCGTGCCGCCGGCGCAGTCGATCACGACCTTGAGACCGGCTTCCGGCACTCCTGAGGTGTTGATGCATCGCAAGAGCTCCTGGGCGTAGTTCTCGATCACCCGGGCCGGGGTGAACAGGTCCGCGATCTCACCGGGGAATGCCCGCCGGAACTCCTGCCGGGAGTAGACCCGCTCCACCTTGCGCTGCGCGGTGAGTGAGAGGTCGGCGCCGCGCTCGTCGAGGAAGACGATGTCCACGCTCTGGCTGTCATTCGCCGAGGTGCGCAGCGAGATGCCGCCCAGGGCGTCGCTGCGGGCGGCTTCGAACCGGGTCACCGGGATCGGGACGATCTCCAGGTCCCGGACGTTGATCCCGCCAGCGGTGAGCGCGCTGATCGCGGCCCGCTTGAGCGAGCGGGCCGCCCGCGATCCGTCGGTCCCCACGGTGACCACGCAGCCCTTCGGCAGCGTGGTGGCGTAAGCGCTGGCCAGCCGGACGACAAGCTCGGGGGTGATCTCGACGTTGACCAGGCCGCAGACCCCGCGCGGGCTGAACAGGCTGCGCTGCCCCCGGCTCTCCCAGATCACGCTGGTGTTGACGACCGCCCCGGCTTCGATGGTCTTGAACGGGTACACCTTCACCCCGCTGGAGAGGTAGGCCTCCTCCTCGACGACGCACTCCTCCCCGAGGATGGAGCCTTCCTCCAACCGGGCGGCACGCATGATGTCGCTGTTCTTTCCGACCACCGCCCCACGCAGGTGCGCCTGCGGGCCTATGAACACGTTGTCGTGGACGACCGCGCGGTGCAGGAACGCGCCGCCGCGGACCACGACGTTGCTGCCGAGCACGGTGTACTCCCGCAACTCCGCATCGGCGTCGACCTTCGTGTAGTCGCCGATGTGCAGCGGCCCTTTCAGTACCGCCTCCGAGTCGATCTCGGAGCCTTCCCCCACCCAGATGCCCGGTTGCAGTTCGAAACCCGGGATGCTGACGTCGACCTGGCGGTTGAGCACGTCGGCCTGAGCCTTGACGTAGGAATCCAGGGTGCCGACGTCCTCCCAGTAGCCGCTGGTGACGTACCCGTAGAGCGGCGCCCCGTCCGCGAGCAGCGCCGGGAAGACCTCCGCCGACCAGTCCACCGACTCATGGGGCGGAACCCGGTCGAGCGCCTCGCGCTCCATCACGTAGATGCCGGTGTTCACCGTGTCGGAGAAGACCTGGCCCCAGGTGGGCTTCTCCAGCAGGCGTTCGATCCGACCGTCCTCGTCGGCGATCACCATGCCGAACTCGAGCGGGTCGGGCACGGCCTTGAGGGCGACAGTGACCAGCGCCCCGTGCGAACGGTGGAAGGCGATCAAGTCGGTGAGGTCGATGTCGGTCAGCGCGTCCCCGGAGATGACGACGAACGGCTCGTCGGACAGCGCCTCGGCCGCGTTGCGCACGCTCCCGGCGGTGCCCAGCGGACTCTCCTCGGTGGCGTACTCCAGATGCATGCCGAGATCTTCGCCGTCGCCGAAGTAATTACGTACCAGGGCGGCCAGGAACTGTACGGTGACCACGGTTTCGGTCAGCCCGTGCCGGCGGAGCAGTCGGAAGACGTGCTCCAGGATCGGCCGCCCGGCGATCGGCAGCAGCGGTTTGGGCTGATTCGCCGTAATGGGGCGCAATCGGGTGCCTTCACCGCCGGCCATCACCACTGCCCGCATCGCCGCGCGCCTAGGCCCGCGGCCGGGGTGCTGAGGGCGCCGTGGTCCGCATCACCTGCTGGACCTGGCGGGCGTACAGCAGGCCGGACCACCAGTAAAGACCGGTGCCCCAGATCGTGAACGCCCAGGCCGGCGGACCGGCCACCGCCGCCGCGGTGTCGTGTCCGGCGGCGAGCAACAGCAAGGGGAATGCGTAGAGCAGGCAGAAGGTGGCCGTCTTGCCGAGGAAGTGCACCGGCAGCGGGGCCAGCCCGCGACTGCGCAGCAGCGGAATGCTCGGCGCGAGCAGCAGATCCCGCAGTGGCAAGGCGAGTGCCAGCCAGATCGGGATGATGTCCCGACCGGCCAGCCCGATCACGGTGGCCAGGATGTACAGCCGGTCCGCGGCCGGGTCGAGGAGTTGCCCGAGGCGGGAGGTCTGGTTGAACCGCCGGGCGATGACGCCGTCGAGGTAGTCGGTGGCGCCGGCGAGTACGAGCACGATGAGTGCCAGGCCGTCGGCGTGCGGGCCGAGGACCAGCCAGAGGAACAGCGGCACGCCGAGAAGCCGCAGCAGGCTCAGCGCGTTCGGAATGGTCAGGACTCGGGCCGAGGCCGGATCCGGCTGCGGACGTACCTGCCGCCGGCGCCCGTCACGGGTCGGTGCCTCCGGGGCGAGTGCGTCTGGACCAACGGCCGCGGCGTCGCTACCGGCTGCCGTGGAGCCTGCCACGCCTCCTCCTGTCCCCCCGGCCCAGCTTAGCTGCGGGCGACTACGGCGAAACTATCCTGCGGGCGTGGCGGTCCTCGTCGATGACGCGATCTGGCCGTGGCGCGGCCGGCTGTGGGCGCACCTGGTCAGCGATTTCTCCTACGAGGAGCTGCACGCCTTCGCCGCCGGACTGGGACTCCCCCGCCGGATCTTCCAGGATGATCACTACGACGTGCCCGCCGAGGTGCGAGAGCACGCGCTGGCACTGGGCGCGGAGGCGGTGAGCGGGCGGGAGCTGCTGCGCCGGCTGACCGAGGCCGGCCTGCGCCGACCCAAGGGGCGCCCGGCCGCTACCCCGCCCAGCGGTCCCGTTCCCGGCTGAGGTTCGCCCGGGCCCGCGGTTGCCAGCGTCGATGTCCGAGCTCGGTGCGGTACAGGGGCTCACGGCCCAGCAGGTCGTCAAGAATGCTCAGCCGTCCGCTGGCGAACTGCGCGTCGGGTACATGCCGGTACTCGACACGGATCGCCGTCGCGTAGTCGTCGTACCGCACGGCGTCGGCGCCCAGGATCGCCAGGTCGGCGTCGCAGAGTGCCGCGCCGGACGCGTCCGACTCCCCCGTTCGGTGATCCGCGGTGAGCCGGATCAGGCGGGCGACCTCGGCGACCTCCGGTTGTCGGAACCTTAGCCCGTCGAGCAGCTCGACGGCGAGACTCGCGCTGCGGTCCTCGTTGTAGGCCAGCCGCGGGTCGTACACCGCGTCGTGGAACCACGCGGCGAGTCGGGCCGGTCGATCCCCGCCGATCAGGGCCAGGGCGTCGAGCACCTCGGTGAGGTGGCGTTGGTTGTGGTAGCGGCGTTGTGGTTCGGCGTACCGGTCGAGCAGCTCACGCCCGGTGGGTTCGCTGCCCGGGCCGGCGAGCGCGACCCAGCGGTCAAGCAGGCTCATCGTCGCCCCGTCAGGCGGTCGGAAGCGCCTGCTCCGCCGCCGTGGTGGCGACATCCGACTCGTGCCTCACGGGCGCCTACCAGGATTCGTTGTGCATCCGCACCCAGTCGACGCTCATTGTGCACCGGGCTGTCGCGGTGCCGTCCGGGAACCAGTCGAGTTGCAGCGTTTGGTGCATCGAGCCGGGCGGCAAGTGGCCTCAGAACAATCATGACGGCGCACGGCATGACCCCTTGACAGCGCAGGCCTGTGGTTCTCCCCGAGCCGCTGCGTCCCCACCAAACAGGTCCGATCATCGCAGACTGCTCGTGGGGGGCTGGAACGCGACAAGGGCGACCGCTTGCCGGCCGGCCGGAATCCCCACGCGGACCCTGCAGGCACGTCACGTTGGGAGGCGGGGCCATGGAGGATCCGGGCAGATTCACGCCTGGACCTGACCGAAGGACTGGCGACTGCGTTGAGCAGAGTCGTCGGCTGCCACTGGACCCTCCTGGTTGGGCGCCGGGGCAGAACGCTGGTATGGCGGCGCAGTTCCCTGTTATGGTCCGCGCACAGCCCGTACTGTCCTGCGGACCGTGCGCCGGCAGCACCATCGCTGGAGCCTGCGGCTCGGCCGGGATGAGCACGTTGGCGAGGCGGACCCGTAGGAGGTAGCCATGGCCGTTTCGGACCTGTCGCGCCGGAACTCGGAGCCCCCGGCCGGGGGTGGTCGGCGGCGCAATCCTCTGCAGGTTGCGATCTGGACGGTCATCTCGATCGTGGCAGCGGTCTCCTGGGGCGTCGTGGCGCTGGTCCGCGGGGAACGCATCTCGGCGATCTGGCTGGTCGCGGCCGCGCTGGGTTCCTACGCGATCGGATACCGGTTCTACGCCCGCTTCATCGAGGCCCGGGTGCTGCGGGTTGACAACACCAGGGCGACCCCGGCGGAACGTCTCGACAACGGCGTCGACTTCGCCCCGACCGACCGGCGCGTGCTCTTCGGCCACCACTTCGCCGCCATCGCCGGCGCCGGGCCGCTCGTCGGACCCGTGCTTGCCGCTCAGATGGGTTACCTGCCGGGGACCATCTGGATCATCGCCGGTGTGATCTTCGCCGGTGCAGTGCAGGACATGGTCACGCTGTTCTTCTCCATGCGTCGAGACGGCAAGAGCCTGGGCCAGATGGCCCGGGACGAGGTCGGCGTCATCGGCGGGGTGGCTGCGCTCATCGGCGTCTTCAGCATCATGATCATCATCCTGGCGGTGCTGGCCCTCGTCGTCGTCAACGCGCTCGCCGGCTCGGCGTGGGGCACCTTCTCCATCGCCATGACCATCCCGATCGCGCTGTTCATGGGCTTCTACCTGCACACAATGCGGCCGGGCCGGGTCATCGAGACCACCGTGATCGGAGTCGGCCTGCTGCTCGCGGCGATCATCGGCGGCGGGTACATCGAGGGCTCTCGACTGAACGACGCGTTCACCCTCAGCCCGAAGACGCTGGTGTTCTGCCTGGTGATCTATGGATTCGTGGCGTCCATCCTGCCGGTGTGGATGTTGCTGGCACCACGGGATTACCTCTCGACGTTCATGAAGGTCGGCGTCATCGGATTGCTCGCGGTTGCCGTTGTGATCACGGCGCCAGTGCTCCGCGCCGACGCGGTCTCGGACTTCGCGGTGAAGGGCAACGGTCCGGTCTTCGCCGGTTCGCTCTTCCCCTTCGTGTTCATCACCATCGCCTGCGGCGCACTCTCCGGCTTCCACGCCCTCATCGCCTCCGGGACGACGCCGAAGATGATCCAGAAGGAAGGCCAGGTACGGCTCATCGGCTACGGCGGGATGCTCACCGAATCCTTCGTCGCCATCATGGCTTTGATCGCAGCCTCCGCGATCGACCCGGGCCTGTACTTCGCGATCAACTCCCCCGCCGGGCTGCTCGGCAAGACCGCCGCGACGGCTTCCGCGGCGGTGGCCAACCTCGGCTTCACCATCACCCCGGAGCAGCTGACAGCGGCGGCGGCGGCGGTCCATGAGCCCACGCTCGTCGCCCGGACCGGTGGCGCCCCGACCCTGGCGGTCGGCATGTCGCAGATCTTCTCCGAGATCTTCGGCGGCGGCGGACTGCGGGCCTTCTGGTACCACTTCGCCATCATGTTCGAGGCGCTCTTCATCCTCACCACGGTCGACGCAGGTACCCGGGTGGGACGGTTCATGTTGCAGGACACCATCGGGAACTTCTACCGCCCGATGCGGAACGTGAGTTGGAAGCCGGGGCTGTGGGCCACCAGCGCCATGGTCGTGGGCGCCTGGGGGTACTTCCTGTACACGGGCGTCACGAATCCACTCGGTGGGATCAACCAGCTGTTCCCGCTGTTCGGGATCGCCAACCAGCTGCTCGCCGCTATCGCGCTCGCCGTGGCCACCACCCTGCTGATCAAGCACGGCAGAGTGCGCTACGCGTGGGTGACCGGTATTCCGCTCGCTTGGGATGTCGTGGTGACGCTGACCGCGAGCTGGCAGAAGGTCTTCTCCGGCGCGCCGAACCTCGGCTTTTTCGCCCAGCGGGCGCGGTACCAGGACGCCCTGGACGCCGGAAAGGTGCTGGCGCCGGCGAAGAGTCTGGACGGCATGCACGCTGTGGTCACGAACTCCACCGTCGACGGAGTCCTGGCCGCGTTCTTCGCCATTCTGGTGGTGATGGTGATCGCCAGCGCCGCGGTGGTGTGCGTCCGGGCGCTACGCTCGCCAACGCCGCTGCCCACCACGGAGGCGCCGTACACCGAGTCGCTGATTCTCGCGCCGAATGGACTGTTCAGCGACGCGACCGAGGATCGACGGGAACTGGCTGGTACCGGAAGGGGCCCGCAGTGAACGCGATTCCATTGAGCGTTCGACGAGCGGGCCAGGGCATCCGCTGGTACCTGCGGGAGGTGTCCGGCGAAGCCGACTACGACAAGTACGTCGCGCATCAGCGACGGCACCAACCCGACGCTTCGATCCTGTCCCGCCGTGACTTTGAACGGCGGAAGATTCAGGACCGTGAACGGAACCCGGGAGTCCGCTGCTGCTGAGCCCCTATGCCCTACCCCGACCCGGGACGAGGGCCGCCGATACGTTCGCGACGCGGTACCACTCGGCGGATCGAACCTGATTCAATGTCTCAGACGACGTCACGTCGTTGGACGGCCACGAGCCCGGCGGCGGCCGGGACCAGCGCCCAGGCGGCGACCGCCACCAGGGCAGCCCAGAGGCTGACGTCGGTGCTGACCCCGGAGATCACGGAGAAGAGCTTCGGGGATCCAAGACCCGGCGTCGTTGGCCACTTGTACGGCGAGAGGGGGAATCACGAACACCACCAGCACGGCTGTTGTGACCGCGCCGCCGATGTTGCGTGGAGGGGTGCCCGGCGATCAGGTCAGGCATGATCTCGCTAAGCCACAGCAGCGCGAACAGCGAGGCGACGCCCGTCAGGAACCAGGCGGCGACCGGCGTCGGTCGGCCAGCGAATCGGTCCTTCACCGACATCGCTGTCAAAGAGCCGAGCCCGCCGATGAGGGCAAACAACGACAGCCCGAGGACGGCGACCCAGACCAGGAACAGCGGCCCGAAGTGAATGGAGAAGGCGTAGATCGCGTCGTTGTAGACGGTGAACGCCAACACGCCGAATAAGGCGAGGTGGGCCCGTAGCGAGCCACGTCGGGCACGCGTGGCCAGGATGATGAGCAGGGCGCGACAAGCACTAGGTTGACGATGTCCTGCGCCGCGGCCGAATCGGCGTGGGCGGGGGTTTCCCCGCCATAGATCTGGCGGGACCAGGCTAGACCGACGACGTTGCCCGGCGCGGCGAGCAGTGCCGTGGCTGCCGTCAGCCGAAACCACGGCCCGACAGCCGCGCCGCACCCTCGTCAACCGGGCTGCTCCCCTGTGGAACGGGGACAGCCGCGTTTGAAGCGGTGTCTGGCAGAGCGAGCCTGTTCATGTCCGTCCTCCGATGTGCGTATCGGGGTTGGTGCGGGTTTCAGTACGGCAGTGGTGTCCAGAAGCCGGCGGAGGTCGGCGGCGAAGACGAGGAGGGACGACAGAGTGGGCGGGGCGAGGGCGAAGCCGCCACCGTGAGCGAAAGTGGCGTCAGGTGCGCGCATCGCCGGACGGCTCCCCGTCGGCGGGCCCGGACAGCTCTTGGGCGATCGCGCCGGCCCAGGAATCGATGTCGTCCCAGTCCCGGAAGTCCCCTTCCGGGAGCAGGGCTCGGACGGCGGGCAGCCGCCGGGCCGTCCGCTCCGGCAACGTCAGACCGTCCGGGTCGAGGGCGCCGAAGAACACCCGGTGCCCGCGCGCCCCGATCGCCTCCGCCCATTCACCGAGGTCCTTGGGCAGGGCGGCCTCGCGGGGGTCGGAACCGTCCGCGTCGGAGGTCACGGTGCCCAGCGGTCCGCTGCTGAACAGCCACACCGGCCGGTCGGCCAGCAGCGCCTGATGGTTTCGGGTGAACTCAACGGCGGCCTTGAGCCAGTGCCCGTAGTAGGCGGCGGCCCCGATCACGAACGCGTCGTACCCGGCCAGCTCTCCGGCGTCCTCGGTCGGGCGAGCGGCGGCGGGCGCACCGCCGGCGGTGAGGGTCACCGCGATCCGTTCGGCGATCTGCCGCGTCGCGCCGTGCTTGCTCGCGTAGATGACGAGGACGGTCATGGGTGCATCCTTTCTGGCTGTTCCCAACGGGGCGGGTTGCGCTGCGCGCGTGCTCGACGGCGCGGGACATCGGACGCCGGCAGGCAGTCGGTGGGCATCACGAACTCGGCGAGGTCTGCGGCAGCACGGTGTCGGTCATCAGGTCGGAGAATCGTTGGGGCTGTTCGAACAGGGTCCGGTGGCAGGCGGTGTCGAAGGTGATCAGCTGCCTCGTCGTCGCCTGCAGCAGGTCGAACCATTCCCGGGCGGGCTGGGCCCGGCCGCGGGTCTCATAACGCCCCTGGACCAGGTAGACGGGCACCTTCAGCTGCCGAACCTGGGTCCGGAAGTTGATGGTCTGCAGCTGCGGATACAACACGGTGAACACGTCCAGCGCCGCGCCGAGGTTGTGCAGCTGCTGCAGCAAGCTGTACTCCCGGACGAACAGGTTCGTCGAGAAGCCGGCCGCGCTCCCTGCGTTGACAGTGTCGTCGTAGGGATACACCTTCTGTTCGTTGCTCAGGACCGCCTCATACTCCAGCGGGTTCGTGCAGGGCGGGGGGCCGTTCCCGGTGAGCGTGCCGACGAGCTTGGCGTGGCCCGTGCGGCGCGACCAGAGCCCGGCGGTTCCCCGGCCGCGCCGACCCCGGCCGCCAGAAAGGCAGCGGGCGACACCCGCCCCCCATGCCGCGCCGAGCAGCATCGGCACCAAAGCCAGCATCCCGTGCAGGCCGCGACCGGAGAAGAACGCCAGGAACCCGTACGTGCTGCCGAGGTGGATACCGCCCACCAACGGGCCGGCCGGAGATATCCGCACCAACTGGAAGACGGCCGCAAACGTGACCGGCGCCGCCAGCATCGCCCACCGGCTGCGCAAGGCCACCCCCGCCGTGACACCCACAGTGAGGCTGAGACCGATCGCCGCCACCACCTGGAAGGTGGTCACCGGTCCACGTGGTGTCCACCAGCCGGCAGCCAGACCATAGAAGGCCGCGGCCGCCAGAACGATCGCTATGCCGACCCACCACGGGCGCCGACGCGCACCGAGAACCTGTCCCAGCCAGCGAACTCCGCGGATGTCGGACGCGACCGGCTCGGTAGCGACGTCCGGTACAGAAGCCTTGTCATGCAACAACGTCATGGTCTAATGCCCTGCCTTCGGCCCAATCAGATCACGGCCGGCGTGGAGCTTTCGCCGGGGCGACGGGAGACAGAAGTCTGACGCGCAGGAAAACCTCGGTACCCGAACTCTACGCCGCACCCCCGGCACGGCAACGCAGCAGGCACCGCTGGGCTCGCGTCATTGCGCCTCGTCGACGGCGCCTTCTCGGGTTCACTAAGGTAAGTGCGCGCCGCGACGTTCTAGCGGAGATCAGCCAAACGAGCCGGGCCCAGCCGCGCTACGGCCATCAATGAATCGTGGTCCGAGCGCGGCCTGCCCTACGCGGCCGTGCTGCAGGAGTACCGGATCGTCGGCCGCTATGCACGGGAGCTCCTCGTGGCGGCCGCGGACAGCAGCGTGCGTGACCCCTTGCTGCGGGCAACCGCGGACATCTGGGCCGTGACCGACGACCTGACGGCGCCGGTGACCGAGGGCTACCGCAGCACGCTCACCACGAAGCCGGCGGTAGTGGGGCAGCTTGAGCGCCGCTGCGCCTAGCTCAGGTCGGCTAGCGCTCGGTGTCCTCGGCCGCTCCTCTCTCGTGCGGCTCGGTCGGCAATATCCGGAACCGCCACAGCGGCGGGCGCGGAGACTCTAACCCGGTCCCCGCCTGCCACCGATGGACCGTCGCAATGCGATCACGCGACGTCGATGGACGGCCGTGTCACCCACCTCTCGTCATTTGGCTGACGTGGCTCTTCACGAAGGTGACCAGCGCCGGGTTGACCGTCTCCGCGGAGTCGGCGTGCGGGTAGTGGCCGGCGCCGTCGACCATGAGGACTTCGCCGTTCACCCGGTCGGCGATGTGGCGGGCCTCGGCGGCCGGGTCGGGGAAGTCAGGGTCCCGCGTACCCATGATGACGAGAGTCGGGACGGTGACATGGCCCAGTCGTGCCTCGGCGGGCGTGTGGCTGGTGCGGGTGGTGGCAGTGAAGGCTTTGGCGTGGCCCGGGCGACGCAGGCTGGCGGAGATTTCGTCTAGGTGCGCCTGGTAGTCCTCCGGTCGTTGTCCGGGGGACAGTTTGGGTAGGTAGGCGAGCCAGACCCGCCTGGCCCAGGGTCCGCTCATCGCCACCCGAAAAACCCAGCCCAGTACGGGATTCATCGGTACGTTCCGCACGAACGGGCCGATCAGAACGAGGCCGTTGACCGCGTCTGGCTGTTCGGCGGCGGCCCAGACCGCCGCGCCGGCGCTCATCGAATTTCCGACGAGGACTGCCGGGCCACCGATCTCCTCCACGAGTGAGAGCGCATCCTGCCCTGCCGCTACGTCGTCGTATTCGGTGAACGTCGCGTCGCTGTCACCGTGACCCCGCAGGTCCATGGTCGCAACCCGGAAGCCTGCCGCCACCAGGGCCGGGCGGGTGTGCCGGTAGGAGCTGCGCAGCTCACCCATCCCCGGCAGGCACACAACCGTCGGGCCATCGCCCGTCAGGTCGTATGCCACGCGACCGTCCCCTCGGTCGAGGAACGCCGTTGTCGTCATGGTCTGACTGTCCGTTGCTCGCTGGTCCATGATCGATCCCTTCTGTCGTTGGTGTCTGGCGGCGCGTTCTGGGACCGGGCTAGCAGCCGATGCCCAGTGAGATAGACGAGGGCGTGGTAACCGACCGAGGTCATGGCTAGTGCCCAGCCGAGGGTCGCCTGTCCGATCGTGATGAGTCCGAGGGCCGCCAGCGCAGAGATGGCCAGTTCCTCGACAAGGCGAAGGGGCTCGGCGAGCCGGCGCATCCAGCGAAAGTCGATGGCGCCCCAGACGCCGAAGCCCACCAGAGGTGCCCCAACAGCCAGCAGGACCTTGGTACTCGCGTTGCCGCCGGTCTCGTATCCCCAGAAGGCCAGACCGGCAACGACGCCGATCTCCATGAGAACCCGCAGGCCGAGCAGGAGCCGATCCGCTCGGGTCATCGCCTACTCCCTTCGTCACGGCCGGGCCGGTCGACGTTCGGCTGTCTGGGGTGCCGTGCGGTCACATGTCGCCGGCCTCCGGCCGCGACCGGGTCCCGGCGTAGCCGTACGCCAGCAGAGCGATGCCCGGTAACACCCCGGCCAGGAGCGCCACGACTGCCCGCGAGCCGCCCATGGCGTAGGCGATGAAGCCCGCCGTGGCGACGGCAGTGATCACGGCGCCCAGGGAGGTGAAGTCCGCTCGGTGCCACAGGCCTGCGAGCCCGAAGAAGTGGACGCCGACGACCAGGCTGATCCAGGCGATCGTGAGCGCCGGCACGTTCAGCGGGCCGCCGATGACCTCGGCTCCGGCCAGGCCGACGACGACCTCGGCTGCGACAACGACCCAGTAGCCGCGGCCGAAGCTCGAGCGGGCGTCGGCTGCGCTGGATGGCTCACGCCGGAGCCGGGTAGCGCGGACGACGATCCAGGCCAGGGCCGCTACGGCGAGTACGCGCAGCATCGTTGTGCCTGGGTCGCGCACGGCCCCGGCGTTCATGACAACGAAGACGGCGCCGCCGACGCTGCCGACGACTGACCCGACGACCCGGCGCGTGACCCGCACCTCGGTGCCCGCCTGCCAGCGTTCAAGCTGTTGCTGCTGCATCGTCATCTCACGCTCGCTTCAGGTGATCCCTGCTTGGACGGTGGTGTCGACGCGACTCCTGCGCCTGGGGTGGTGCGTTGCGCTTGGCTAGCCCGAGCCGGCGGCTCTGTGGCGGTAGGCGAGGGCGACGCAACCGCCAGCAGAACCCGATGCCACGGAAGCAGACGGTCATCCCAGCTCGCCGCCCGCGGCAGTCGGGTCCGGGTGCCCGGAAGGGGCCCCGCGGCGGTCAGGGATGCGGCCGACGCTCCAGGCCAACCAGCAGCAGCCGACGGCCATCAGGATCCCCTGGCTGATCCGAACGGCCTTGGAGCCGGTGAATTGCGGAAGGTAGAGCGCGAGCCCGACCACGAGAGGTATTCCGCTCCAGCGGCTCACTGAGTCGAAGCGGGACCAGATCGCCGAGGCAGCGACGGCGGATACCCGCGAGTCGCGGCGGCGGGCTCCGGATGACCTCGCGGTGGAGTCGTGGTCCAGCATCATGGTGGAGCGACTGGTCATGCTGATCACCCTCACGTTGCAGGAGACGATGGCGAGCCGCCTGCCCGCGCGGGCGGGCTTCGCCTTCCCGAGGGCCGGACCCGAGCCGACCCTGACCAGGCCGGCTCGCTTATCCCTGGCCTGGCGTCCGTTCTCCGGGCGATACGCTCCGTATCGCATCGCTCTAGTGTATCTCTGGTTTCCCCTCCCGCAAAACTGGCCGCACCGGGCCAAGGTTGCGGCATCGCTGCCCTCAATGCTCTGGTAGACCGCCGCCACCAGGTCGAAAAGCCCCTGGATCAGCGCCGGGCTGGACTCGTCGGCCAGCGCGAACGCGTGCTGCGGGGGGAGCCGGAACGTGCCTTCGTCCAGGTCGTAACTGACGTAGCCGCCGACCGCCTCGTTGCGCAGCCACTCGTGCACCAAGCGCGGATTGGTGCCGGTACAGTCCGCGACCTGCTCGGCGGTGACCGGCTCGCCATCGGCCATCGCCCGATAGAGGCCGAGTCGGTCACCCAGGTGTGCCAGCACCACGCTCACCGCCGCGCCGGCGTCGGTGACGGCCGGTCCGAGAAACGCCTCCAGCGCGCGCCTCGTCGATTGCGGGTGTCGTGGTCATGCGGTCCTCCTCCGCTGGCGACGTGGCGTCTTCCTTGGTTGAGATGATCGGTGGTCGCCATCGTCCGAACATTGGGCAAAACCACCAAGCGGCGGCGCATCCGTTGTGCCGCCCGCTGACCGCGACAACCGCGTCCGGACTTCCTGTGGCGCGGCCGACCCGCGGACGGTCCGATCACCGATCAGCGACGCTGTGCCTGCCGATGAACCGCAGCACACCCGCGTTGAACTGTGCGGGGTGGCTGTGGAACATGTTGTGGGTTGCTCCCGCGATGGTCAGCCGATCTGCATCCGGCACGAGCTTCTGCAGACGGTCGATCACCGCCTTGAGCTGCGCCGGTGAGTCCCCACCCGACACCAACAGCGTCGGCACCTTGATGGTCCTGGCATCGGACGCGCTGAACGGGGGGAACCCGGCTTTGAGTTGAGCTTTGAGCGGGCCGACGTTGTCGACTAAGCGCTGGAACATCGTCTCGGGCATGCTGTCCACGACGGCGTCGCTGGTGTTGGCGGCCATGAAGACCCGCAGTCCTTGTGCGTCCTCGCCACGGTCGAACGCTTTGATTGCGGGGCGGATGCCTTGGACGCCGAACTTGAGGAAGGCGACGCCGACGCGGGGGTGCCTGATCAGCAGCCTGATCACCTGAGTGGGTCGGGGCGGGATGTTGACGCCGAGCAGCGGGAAGGCCGGCGGCTCGGCCAGCACCAGCGTGCGGAGCAGTTCCGGGTGCCGCGCGGCCAGGAGCAGGCTGCCGAAGCCTCCGGGTGAGGAGTGCCCGACCAGGTGGATCGGCCCAGCGTCCAGCGAACGGATGAACTGGGCCAGGTCGGCCACGAAGGTGTCGAGGGTTATCGACTCGTCCGGACTCAGCTTCGCGTTCGGCCACGACCCGCGGCAGCTGAGCGCGATCGCCCGGTAGCGGGCACCGAACGCGTCCACTTGCTGGTCCCAGGCGCGGTAGTCGGCGGAACCGCCGTGCACGAACAGCACGGGCTCGCCCTGGCCCTGTTCGACGTAGGCAAGGTCAACACCGTTGACCGTGGCTGTGGACATCGTCGTCCTCCTTCGGATCCCCGCGCGGGCCGACTCATGCCAGCCGATCACGGACTGCAACCCGAAGCTAGGACGGTCTCGCTGCGCCCCCCATCGGGAATTCTCCCCATGCCACCAGGCCGTGCTCCATGGCGAACATCGTCGCCGCGGCGCGGGAGGACACCCCGATCTTGGCGTAGATGTTCTGCACGTGGCGGTCCGCGGTCTTCACCGAGATGCCCAGCGCCTTCGCCACGTGTTTGGTCTGGCTACCGCGGGCCAGCAGCGCGAGCACCTGGCCCTCCCGTTCGGTCAGACCGTTAGGGCGATCGAGTCGCGGCACCGGCTGGCCGGCCGACTCGACCACGGCGGCGACGGCCTCCTGATCGAGACGGCCCGCCCTCGCCTCGGCGGCGAGGGTTTGCGCGGCCTGCTCGATCGACATGGCTGCGCGGTGCGGACGTGGCTCGCACTTCGTGTGAAACATGTCCGCCGCGGCGAGCAGCCGGGCCGGCATGCTCAGCTCGACGGCGGACGCGCCGCGGTGGTAACCGGACCGGTCGAGACGCTCGTGGTGAGAGCAGGCGACCGGCGCGAGGTCGGCCAGGAACTCGGCACGGGAGAGCACACGCTCGGTGCGGTACGGGTGAAGACGCACCTGCTCCCACTCGTCGGCGCTGAGCGGGCCGGGCTTGCCCCAGGTGCCGGCGTTCACCGCCACCCGGCCGAGGTCGTGCACCACGCTGGCGCGCCGCACCATCTGGATGCCCGCGGCATCCATCCCGCAGCGCGTCGCCGCGGCCGCCGCCAGTTCGGCGACCCCGCTCGAATGCCCCGAGTGGAAAGGACAGATCAGGTCAGCGAAGCGTCCCATCGCCGCGAGCGCATGATCAACCTGTTCTCCAGCCAACGTCAACCATGGCTGCGGTTCGGCGGCGAGGGCTGCCTCCCACACCGACGAGCCCCCCGGGAAGCTCAGCAACTCGGCGGCGTCCGCGGCCACGCACCCGGCCACCTCAGGGTCAAGTCCCCGGCCTGCGCGCTCGCCGATCAGCCGCGCCGCGAACTTCTCACCCCCCAGGCGGCGCTGCAATGCCGTGTCGATCGCGACGTGCACGATCCGCATTGACAGCGGGATCGCCTCCGCCGCTGCCCGGCGCAGCGGACCCTTGCCATCCCAGCGGTCGGACAGGTACGCCAGGCTCGCAACGACGTCCGCCGGGGCACCGGTCTGCTCGGCCAGCATCCCGGCGACCTCGCAGTTGGCCGCGATCTCCGGGCGGGACAGGCGGACCATCCGGGGCAGGCGCTGCGCGACCTGTATCGCGCGGACCGGTCGGGAGGCGGCCGGGTCGGGAAGAGCCCCGATCAGGCCGGTCACCACCTCACGACCAGACCCGTACATCACCGGGTTGAGGTGTTCGGTCAACGAGCCACCGAACACCTCCGCAGCCACGTGCGCATCCGTCGTGCAACCAGCGTGCGAGAGCAGGCTCGCGTAATACGTCTGCACCGCGGTCTGGCGGTCGACACCGAGCCGACCCGCCAATCGCATCGCGATCACCGTCGTCTGCAGACCGTGCTCGAACGCGAACCCCATGCCGAGGTCGGTGGCCAGGCACAAGGTGCCGATGACCTCAGCCGTCCGCAACTGCCCGGCCGCGGATCCAGCAGCCTTCGAAGCCACGCCGTGGAGAGTACCGTCCGCCTGCCACATGACCGGCGATGTTGGTTAGCGTCGACGCGGACGCCGTCCCGCGGCCTGAGCTATAGCATCGGCGCTGCGCTGGCTCGTCAAATCCCCGGGCAGTTCTTCACCGTCTTGCCGTCGCCGAGCTGCACCCGCGCCCACGATGCACTCACTGAACAGCGACCCGGCCAGGTCGTCACCGCGAACGTCCGACGCAGCGTCGCCACCGGCATGGCTGCGAGCTGCGCGTCGCCCACGACTCGGAGTCGTCGGGGCTGTCCCATGGCGTTTGGTCCGCCGAGAGGTCCCCTGAGACCACCGCAGCAGGCTCCGGCCCGGACGTTGCGTCGTCCTGCCACCGCCGACGACCCGAATAGTGCCCGATGATCGAGGTCGTCAGGGGCATGACAGAACCCGCCGGTGACAGGGGACGACGCATCGGCGGCGGGCCGGGCCCACGCGCGTGTCGGCGTGTCGGGGCTCGCAGTTGGCACGGCAGCGGTTCTCGGTGCGCGGCCACGATGAGGCCATGCGTCGGGGCCGGACGGAACCTCGCCACTGGTCACATCGCGCCTGGCGGGTGGCGCTGGCCCTCAGCGGGCGTCGACGAACGGCTGCGGGGTGCCGAGGCGACCATCGGACCAGATGAAGTACGTCGAGGTGCCGTCGCTGGCGTTATCGGTGTAGTCCCCGAAGTTGGGGTTGATCAGCGACGAGGCGCCGCTCCAATCAGTCGACCCGGTGGTCAGCCGGAAGTCAACGGCATTGACGCCCGGCTGGGATCGGCACTCGGCGAAGTAGTCCGTGCGAGTCGAATCGGGGCCGCCGAGGCGTCGGTCGTACCAGGAGCTGCACACCGTGCCGTCGGCGCGGACGCTCAACGCGGGCATGAAGTGCAGCGTGTAGTCCGCGTCGTCGTTCACCCGGGCCGTCCGCTCCAGCCGACCAAGCCCGAAACTGGCCGACCGCAGCCAGATGTCCCCGAGCGCGTCCAGGCTCGCGTCGTTCCACTCGAACAGCACCCGGCCGGCGGCGTTGTCGACGGCGACTCGCGGATAGTCCTGGCCCAGACCCCGGCTGTACCCGGAGATGACCACATTGCCGAGGGACTTGATACCGCCATACCGACTGCCGTTGGGCTGGCCAGCGCTGACGATCACCGGGCGGGCCGGGCCGCCGTTGACCGGACCCGCGGCTCCGCGGCGGAGCAACGCGGCGTGCAGCTAGACCCACGGGTCGCCGTTGAAGAGGTTCGAGTTGACGTTGCGTTCCCAGGCCACGTCGGCGTCGCCGCCGGCAGCGACCGCGACGTAGGCACCCTGGTTCACCACGTCGCAGCGGGCCGGCAGGCTCGGCTGGGTGTCCGGTGCGCAGGCGGGTTCCTCCGGCCAGACGATCACGGGCTTGCTGAAGGCCCGTGCCGACATCGCGGCCGGATCGGTCGGCACGGTGGCCCGGACGATCTCGATCTGCCCGTTGCCGGAATGAGCTCCCGGCGGGAGCGTGCAGCCGCTCGGATCACACACCGGCGGCGCCGGGAAGTAGAAGCGGGTGTAGGAGACGGCCAGGGTGCGGGAGACCGGATCGTAGGCGAGCCAGTCCTTGTCCAGCGTCGCCAGGTTCTTGGGCTGGCCGGGGGTGAACGCGGTGCACAAGTTGCCCGGGCGCGAGACCACCATCGGCGCCCCGAACGTCGCCCCGGTGCCGGCGCTGTTGACGGTGCCTACGGTGACCGCGATGGTCCCGTTCGCCGGCCGGTCATCGAGGCAGGCCCGTCCGCTGGGGTAGTACAAGCTGGCCACCGCGAAGTGCCGGCCGTCCTGCAGGGAGGCGACCACCGGGTCGCCGGACCACATCTGGTCCACGTTGCGGTTCGGCAAGCCGACCAGGTCGCGGAAGGACGCGCCGCCGTCGGCGGAGAGGCCGACACCGGTCGCCGATCCCGCCGGGGTCACGGGAGACGCGAGCAACCCGCTCACGTCGTTCCAGCCGGCCAGCACCAGCCGCCGGCGGCCGCTGCGTTGCGCGGCGATCGCCGTCTCGCCCTGGCCGGCCGCCAGATCCCGATTCGGGTCGTTCGCATCCACGTTCGAGCCGAACACCGGAGTTCGCTGCGCTCGGGTGTCCTGCAGCCTCGGCGGCCCGGCGAGCCACATCCTCAGCCCGGCGGAGAACCGGTCCGGGTTGCCCAACGCTTGACCCACTCGCTCGCGCACGGTGGCCGGCGGGTCCGCCTGCGCGCCGGCCGTGTGCAGCAGCGCCGGCGCGGCCAGAAGCAGGCCTCCCCCGGCCACCGCGACCGCCGTCCGCCACCGAGACATGCGCATCCTGTGCATCCGACGACTTGCGGGCGACTACGGGAGCGGACTCCAAACGTGCTGGAGCCGTCATCCGTCACGATACGTAGTCCTCTAATTGCGGAACGTTGGTTGTAGCGGCCCTGTGCTCAACCGACGCTCACCAGCTACGGTTGGGCATCCGGCTTTGCGGCCATGAAAGGCAGGCTGCAGTTGACTGGACGGGAGGCCTGGGTGACCAGCGCAATACTGATCAACTGTTTCGAGGTCCCGCCGGAGTCGGATGAGCGGTTTCTCGCGTTGTGGCGACAGGCGGACCGCCTGCTCCAAGAGGCTGGCGGTTACCGATCGACGCGGTTACACAAAGCGCTTCGACTTGACACCCACTTCCGCTACATCAATGTCGCGGAGCTCGACTCGGTCGCGATCTGGCAAACCGTGGTCGGCGGCTCCGAGTTCGGCGCACTCTCCCGGCAAATGGCGGAGTTCAACCCGTCCCCGGGTCTGTACACAGTCGAGATCAGCAACGCTGTGGAAGGCAAGTCGGCGACGATCCCCGACCGGTAAGCGGCCTGCCGGCGCTGGTTGGGCGTTCGCAACTGGGGAGGGAGATCCGCACCCGCCGGTCCAGCAGCGTCAGCCTGAAGCGGCCCCGCCCCGACCTGAGATCATGGATCTGGCTAGTTCACCAACGCGATCAAGTAGCTGGGTCGGGGTGCCGGATAGATCCAGCGCGTGTGCTTGGATCACCAGGCTGGCGGCGGTGATGTCGTAGACGCGGGCGTCTTCGTTCCCGGCTGCGTAGACCAGGTGCCCCCGCTTGAGTCCGAGCGCTGTGCAGTAGGCGAGGAGCTGGTAGGCGTCGGCGTTCGGGTAGCCGTCGAGTCGCTCGGCCTTGTACTTGGCGTCGACGACGAGCACCGGCCGCCCTTGCCGCAGGTGCACGAGGTCCGGCTTCATCGGCACCAGCCCAGCGTCGTCAAGGTCGACTGGGTATTGGCATCGGGCGACCCCGGGCGCGGGTGCCATCGCCTCCGCCAACGCCGTGGTGACGAAGTCCTCGAACACTCTCCACATCGGCACGACGAAACCTGCTGTCGCTAGATCACCCGACCCTCCGGCGTCTTCGATGCTCAGGTGGTCCAGCACGAGCTCGGCTAGCCGGAGCCCCCCGACGTACCGCTCGTTGAGCCGTGTTCGATGCCACCCCGGACGCGGCGCGCCCGACACGAGCGGGCTGACACCGTGAATCCGGGCGATGACGTGCGACAGCCGCGAGCGGGTATCGGCGCGCAGCCGGGGGACGCGGATTCCCAGCCGGCAGGCCCCGAGCAGGATCTGGTTCTCGGCGATGTCAGCGTCGTACTCGTCGAACCGCACCTCTACCGGCAGGGGCAGCGCGAACCGGCGCGACATCTGCGCGCCGGCCAGAATCCGGCCCCGCACCAGCGGCAGGGCGTCGTCTACGGCGCGGTAGCCCTGCAGGACACCCTGCTCGAGCGCGCGGCCGGCGGCCCGCGCGAGCGCCTCCAGCACCGCCGGCAACAGGTCGTCGGCGCCATCGACGCTAACGTCCTCGTCCCGCCAGCCGAGGTCGGCGGCGTAGCCGAGCAAGAAAAGCAGCCGGGCGATGCCGACCTTAGGCTCGACGCGGACGTCGACTGTGTCCTGTCCTGCGCCAACCCGCACCGCGCCGACCCGAAGCCCAGGAGTGAGCCGCCACTGCCCTCCACCCCACGGCTCCACCGTGACGAGGCGGCTGGCACTGAGGGCGGCGGCGGCGTCTTGTTCGAGTGCCACGACGACGGGGACGTCGTTCTCCCGCAGCCGCACCCGCACCCGCAACGGCCCGGGTACCGCGCTCAGCCGGGACCGCCGCCGTCCGCGCCCGAGGTGGCACCGGTCGGCTGATCACTGGAGGAACCGGCCGCCTCGGACGTCAGCAGGTCAGCTCGTAGTGATCTCAGGCCGTACTTGCTCTCCACCTGCGCGGGCGACAGCCGCCCGTAGTGGTGCTCGACGAGCAGCGGGAGGATCGAGTAACGCCACACCCGCCCAAGGCCGCCTTCGCGCTCGGCGTCGTCCTTCATCAGGTACGACGGGCCGATCTTGAAATCGCGGTCCTCGATGCGGGCGTTGAGCGCGTCCAACAGGTCGGCGCGGCCGGCATCGCGCTTGCCGAGCCAGCGGCGCAGTAGATCCTTGACCGGCTCGTCGTCTGGGTGTAGCTCCACGAAGGCGAAGCGGCGGCGCATGGCGGCATCGACGAGCGCGATGGAGCGGTCGGCGGTGTTCATGGTGCCGATGAAGAAGACGCTGCGCGGCAGGGTGAACGGCTTCCCCGGGCGGTAGAGAAACTGGATGCCGCTGTCCCGGTACTCGAGCAGGTAGTACAGCTCCCCGAACACCTTCGCCAGATTCGCTCGGTTGATCTCATCAATGAGCAGGAAGTACGGCCGGCTCGGATCAGCCCGCGCCGCCGACGCCAGGCGGCTGAGCGGACCGGGGGTGAGCTCGAAGCTCACCGTGCCGTCGCCCCTTCCGGGTGCCGGTCGGTAGCCCTCGACGAAGTCCTCGTAGGAGGTGCTCGGGTGGAACTGCACGTGCGCCACGCGCCTCGCCTTCCCGGAGACGTAGGATAGCGGCAGCGCGCCCTCGCCCAACTCAAGACGCTGTACGTAGGCTCGGTCAAGATCGTCAGCGGCCTCAGCGGTCCACACCTTGACACCTGGTGTGAACACCGAGTCGCCGCGGCGCAGGCCGGCGTCAAAGACCGTCCGCGCAGCCCGCTCAACGCGCTCAGCGCCCGAGCGGTCAGCGGCGGTACTCATACGCGGCCTCTCGGTCAACGCGGCGAGTTGGGCGAGCAACGCAAGCCGCTGCTTGGTTTCGTTCCGGCCGTCGAACCGCGTACCGGCGAGCAGCACGGACGTCGCCGCAGCAACCGCTCCAGGAACCCGGCCACACTGCTCGCCCCGCCCGCCGCGGTCCGGACTTTCGCGAGCGGGTCAGGGCTGCGAGGCCGACCGCCAGCTCTCTGTACGAGGTACAAACACTGTACGATGTCCAAATAAGGGTGTCGAAGGGAAGCCGAATGCATGCTCCGGCCGTGAGCCGTCGCCGCGGTCCACGGCGGGCCTTGACCGAAGGCGAGATCCTCGACGCCGCGCTCACCTTGTTGGACGAGGGCGGCGCAGCCGCGGCTTCGGTGCGGGGCATCGCCGCTCGGGTCGGGATGGCCCCGAACGCGGTGTACACCTACTTCCCGGACAAGGCCGCCGTGATCGCGGCGCTGGTCGAGCGGCTGATCGGTGAGGTCAACCATGACGTCTTCGCCGACCGCACCCAACCGTGGCGGCCACGGGTGGAAGCCCTCGCCTTGGAACTGCGGCAACGGCTGACGGCGCACCCGGCTGCGGTCCCGCTGATGATCGGCGGGCCGTTGAAGGGTCAACAGGCCCTGGCCCTGCACGAGCGGCTCCTCGAGCTCCTCGCCGACGCCGGTCTCGATCCGGCCGACGCCGCTCGCACGTCGCACCTGCTGTTCGTCTACGTGATCGGGTCGATCGCCCAAGCCGTCGCCGATGTGGACGAGCCCGGCACCCTGCCACCAGAAGCAGACCGGATCACCACCCGGACGCGAGTCCCAACCACAACACCGACCGAGAAGTACCCCAGAGCCGCCGCTGCGGCAACCACCAGGGCCGGCTCCATCTCCACCGAACAGTACCTGTGGGGGCTGCACCGACTCCTCGACGGCGTCACCACCACCATCGCGCCCGTCCCAGCCCGCCAGAACGGCGCCGGCGCTCGCCGGACCCGCTCGCCAGCCAGAAGGTAGCGCGATGAAGGCGATCGTCCAAGAAACCTACGGCTCGGCGGACGTCCTGGAACTCCGGGACATCGACCGGCCCGCGATCGCCGCCGATGAAATACTGGTCCGCGTCCACGCGGCGGGCGTGGACCGCGGCGTCTGGCACCTGATGACCGGCCTGCCCTATCCGGTCCGCCTCGCCGGCTATGGCCTGCGGGCGCCCAAGACCCCCGTACCGGGCACAGATCTGGCCGGGGTCGTGTCGGCAGTCGGCACCGATGTGACCCTGTTCGGGCCCGGGGACGAGGTGTTCGGCACCGGCAAGGGCGCCTACGCCGAATACGCCCGCGCTCCGGAGAGCAAGCTCGCGGTGAAACCGGCGAACCTCACGTTCGACCAAGCGGCGGCGGTCTCCACCTCCGGCTCGACCGCCCTACAAGCCCTCCGCGACTACGGGCACGTTCAGGCCGGCCAGCACGTGCTGATCATCGGTGCGTCCGGCGGGGTGGGAACCTTCGCGGTACAGCTGAGCACCGCGTTCGGAGCGAAAGTCACCGCCGTGTGTAGCATCACGAAGCTGGCCCTGGTCCGTTCCCTGGGTGCCGACCATGTCCTGGACTACACCCGCGAGGACTTCGCCGGCACCGGGCAGCGCTACGACCTGATCCTCGACATCGGCGGCAACTCCTCGCTGTCCCGGCTGTTGCGAGCGCTGACCCCGACTGGAACGCTGGTCATCGTCGGCGGAGAAACCGGCGGCCGGTGGCTCGGCGGTGCCGATCGCCAGCTCCGGGCGCTGCTGCTGTCGCCCTTCGTCGGTCAGACGCTGGCCGCATTCGTCGCGTCCGCGAACCGCGCGGACCTGCTCGAGCTCACCGAGCTCATTGAAGCCGGGAAGGTCACACCGGTCCTCGACCGGACCTACCCGCTGAACGAGGCGCCGAAGGCCATCCGGTATCTGGAAGAGGGCCATGCCCGGGGAAAGGTCGTCATCACGATCTGAAACCGGCTCGTGGCGACCCTCCGGGCGCCGCTCACACGACTGCACCCGTTGGTCCTAGTTGAAGAAGGAAGCAATGACAACGACCGCAATCCCCGCCGCTGCCTACCCCGTGCGGGTAGACGCCCGCTTAGACCCGAAGTTATCTCGCTGGCTGTGGGCGGTGAAATGGGTGCTCGCGATTCCGCATTATCTCGTGCTGGCGCTTCTGTGGATCGCGTTCATGGTGCTCAGCGTGGTGGCGTTCTTCGCCATCCTATTCACCGGCCGCTACCCGAGAGGCATCTTCACATTCAACGTCGGCGTGCTGCGCTGGACCTGGCGGGTCCAGTACTACGCCTACGGGGCACTCGGCACCGACAAGTACCCGCCGTTCACCCTCGCCGAGGCGCCGGACTATCCGGCCCACTTCGAAGTCGAGTACCCGCAGCATCTGTCCCGAGGCCTGGTGTTGGTGAAGTGGTGGCTGCTCGCCATCCCGCACTACATCATCGTCGGCGTCCTCGCCAGCGCGGGCGGTTACACCTTGTGGCACAGCGACGCGCAGAACTGGTCGATCACACCGGCCAGCGGGCTGATCGGACTGCTCGTACTCATCGCCGGTATTGTGCTGGCCGTGACCGGCCGCTACCCCCGCGGCCTGTACGACCTCATCCTCGGCTGCAACCGGTGGGTACTCCGCGTGGCGGCGTACGCCGGACTGATGACCGACGCGTACCCGCCGTTCCGCCTCGACCAGGGCGGCACCGACCCGGGCGGAACCCTCACCGTGCCGCCGCCCAACCCGGCATCGTGACCCGGTCGGCGCCCATCACAACCTGACCCACCTTCCACGAGGCATCCTTGCTGCAGGCCGTTTCGCCGGCGCGCTCGTCGCCGGCGAAACGGCTGGATGCCTAACCCCCCGGAATCCCAACTAACTTTTGTCGCGGACTCGCTGCAACAAATCGTCGCCAAACGCGAGAATCACTGTCCCTGATCGGCATGCGGGTCTGGCAACAGCGGCGGTGCGGTGATTGCGAGCCGGTAGCCAGGCCAAGCGCCTCGCCCACGGCGTTGGGGATGCTCCCCGATGGTGTGGACCGACTTGCCGGGACACCGCAACATCCTAAGACGGCCGCGCGGGACAACGTACCCAGCAACTCTTTCGTAATTTGCGGTTTGCCCGCTGCGCCGACATTCCCCTTTCAGTTTTAGGGGCTGCTTTTCCGCTCGACCTCCGGGTTTGCCGTCACCCAGGGAGCGGCGCGCCGAGGTCCACCGGGATCTTGGTGATCTACTCGCCAGTGAGAATTGGCGGAGAGTTTCAGCGCGGCCTTGCGCTCGCTGGGAGAAGGTATGCCTTAAGGCCAAGCCTCATGGGTCCTTGGTCCCGGTCTACGCAGCTGCGTACACAGCAGCGAAGACGGAGGTCCTGCGGCCTTGTGGGCGGCCCACTTAGCAGTACGCTCGAAGGTGTCGTGACGCGGCCTAGCCGCCCAGCGGAAGCCGCGCCATTGCGCGACTGAAGGAGCCCGTCATGAACAGCCCCACAGCGACGAACGATACGGCGCAGTATCCCGTGGTCGGCAAACTCGACCATCCAACCAGCGACGGTCGGCTTGCTTTCGCTGTCTACGAGTGCCCGCTCTGCCTCACCCTCGTCCGGCGCCCCGATGCGCACTTGGAACATTGCGAGAATCGAGTGTCACCGGCCAGCGGGATCTAGCAGGTACCCCCTTCAGGCAGCTTTGCCCGTTCAATTCAACGATGTCTCGTAGAAGCGCAGAACCCGCCCTGCGGCCAGCCCAGAAGTAGAGGAGGATAAGGAGATGCCGCCAGACAGGTTCGATCTGCGAGCGATTGGACGGGTGAGTTCCTCGCTCCACGAGCTTGCCACCGCCCCGAAGCAAGGCAGTGAAGGCGGCCCCGCGGCCTGGATCATCGTGGATCCGGAGCTGGCGCCCGCGCTCCAGGGTCTCCACGCCGGGCAACCTCTGCTCGTGTTGACCTGGCTGCACCTCGCTCAGCGCGATGTGCTGACTGTTCATCCCCGCGACGACATCACCAACCCACTCCAGGGGGTCTTCAACACCCGAGCCGCGGACCGCCCCAACCCCATCGGCCTGCATGAGGTGACCGTGCTGGCGGTCGACGGCACACAGGTCCAGGTCCAACCCCTCGAAGCGATCGACCAGACACCGGTCCTGGACCTCAAGCCCGCGCTACCAGCGACCTGTTCTCCGTGCTGACCCCCTTTGAGGTCTCCCGCTTTCCAGGATCCTCTGCATCCGCATGAACTTCGGGGCGACGCCACGGCGCTGCGCCGCCCGGAACCAGCCGACCGGGCGCAGCCTCCCAAGCTGCGTACCGTATCGGTGGGCCCCGCCGGGAGGACACCGTCCGGTTGAAGGCGGCACTGCGTGGTGGACTCGCTGCCCGAGGAATTCCCACCTCATACTTCCAGATCGCGGCCGTTACAGTAAGTTCCCCTGCCTGGCAGGTCACCACCGACGTTCTCGCTCCAGCCGACTGGTGATCCACCAGGGAATGCGCCGGACACGTGCGGTACCACGCAGTACCAGTGCGGCCACGACGGGGCGCGAAATGCGCACTGGCGGCGGCGCGCCGAGGACCTCGGACATCCGTACAACCGGCTACGGACATCGACAAGAGTCGCGGAAGATCGTGCCAGTGGAGCCGAGGCACGGCGCCCGGTGCGCCGCCACCCACATCAGCGGGCGGGGTGGGAAGTTCCCAGCAGGTGCTGATCTTCGTGGAATCTTCGTCGGCAACCTCGGCCGATGTTTGTGTTGGCCCGGCAGGCTGATGGGTGGCAAGAGGCGGGTCGGGACCCCTGATCCGAGGGCGGGCCCGATCGTGAGATTGATCGGCGGCGAAAGGGAGTACGGCGATGATGGGCTGGTACGGCGGCGGGATGGGTTGGGGTGGTTGGCTGTTCATGGGCCTGGTCTGGCTGGTCCTGCTCGGGGTGATCTTGTACCTGGTGGTCCGGCTGCTCCCTGGCGGATCGGGTGGTGGTTCCAGCCGTGAGCGGCAGGAGTCCCCGGAGGAGATTTTGGACCGGCGGTTCGCCCGCGGTGAGATCGACATCGAGACCTACCAGGCGCAGCGGGCGGCGCTGCGGCAGGCAAGGGGCACGAAGTGAGCCGCGGCAGCAGGGCATGGCTGGTCGCCGCGCTGGTCGTCGCGGTGGCGCTGCTGGTCGGCAGCATCGGGGCGGTCGCCGGTGTCGGCCGCGGCGGCGCGTCGGTGTCTCCGGCACCCGGGGGGTCTGGCGGCGCCGGCTACGGGCCGGGCTCAGGGTCCGGGATGAGGGGGGCGGGGCCGGGGATGATGGGTGGCTACGGGCCGGGCGGGACCTGGATGACCGGGGGGCGGTTCGGCTTGACCGGGGACGGGCGCCCGGTCACCACGATGGCGGCGGCCAAGGCCCGGGCCCAGGCGTTCGCGGGCCAGATCGGCGGCCTGCACGCGGGTGAGGTGATGCAGTTCTCCAACGGGTACTACAGCGAACTGCTCACCGCCGACGGTGCCGGCGCCACCGAGGTGTTGATCGACCCGGGTACGGGTGCGGTGAGCCTGGAGTACGGCCCGGCGATGATGTGGAACACCCGCTACGGCATGCGCCCGACCGAGTCGACCACCGCGACCGTCTCCTCCGACCAGGCGGTCCACGCGGCCCAGGCCTGGCTGGTCGACCAAGGAGACGGGCTGACCGCGGCCGAGCCGATGGCCTTCCCCGGCTACTACACCCTGCACACGCTCAAGGGCGGGAGACTTGTCGGGATGATGTCGGTGAACGCGGTCACGGGGGCGGTCTGGTACCACACCTGGCACGGCGGCTTCGTGGGCATGATCGGGGCGTGACCGGGTGAGCACCGACCCCGGCGGCCCTGACCCGGCCGGCGGCCCCACCACGGGCGGGGTCAGGGCTCTGGTCGTGGACGACGAACCCGCCCTGGTCCGCGCGGTGGTCGGCTATCTGGAACGCGAGGGTTTCACCGTGCGGAGCGCGGCGGACGGGGAGGCGGCGTTACGGATGGCCCGCCAGGACGTCCCGGACGTCGTGGTGCTGGACCTGATGCTGCCGGGCATCGACGGGATCGAGGTCTGCCGGGTGCTGCGGACCTTCACCGACGCCTACGTGATCATGCTGACGGCCCGGTCCGATGAGGTGGACAAGCTGATCGGGTTGTCCGTGGGTGCCGACGACTACCTGACCAAGCCATTCAGCCCCCGCGAGCTAGTTGCCCGGATCCGGGCCATGCTCCGGCGCCCCCGCGCGGAACCCGCCGGAGCCGACCCGGGTGACGTACGGCGGTTCGGGGCGTTGACCGTCGAGCCGGCGGCCCGCGAGGCGCGCCTCGGCGAGCAGGTGGTGGCCCTGACCCGCACCGAGTTCGACGTCCTGAACGCCCTCAGCGGCCGACCGCGGCAGGCGTTCACCCGCCGCCAGCTCATCGAGGCCGTCTGGGGCGGCGACTGGGTCGGCGATGAGCACCTGGTCGACATCCACGTCGGGCACCTGCGCCGCAAGCTCGGCGACGACCCCACCGACCCTCGCTACCTCCTGACAGTCCGCGGTGTCGGCTACCGGATGGGCCCAGGATGATCCCAAGGGCACCCTCCGAGGCCGCCGCCACCGCCTCGTCAGCCCGGCCGCACCATGCCACCAGCGCGTCCGCACCGAGCGAGACGCCGGCGCCCCCACCGACGCGGTCCGGCCGGCTCGGCCTAGGCGCGCGACTGTTCACCGCTATGGGCCTGGTCGTGGCCGCCGGCGCCGGCACCCTGCTCGTGGTCGCCCTGCTCATCGCTCCGGCGATCTTCCTGACCCACCTCCGCCGCTCCGGGACGCCCGACCTGACCCCCAGCGTGCGGACCCACGTCGAACGCGCGTTCACCCAGGCCACCCTGCTCTCCCTCGGCATCGGGATAATGGCCGCAGTGGTCGCCGCCGCGCTCGTCACCTGGCTGGTCTCACGCCGCCTCGCCGCACCCGTCACCGACCTCGCCGCCGCCACTACCCGGCTGGCCGACGCCCACTCCGCCACCACGGTTCCCGACCCCGGCCTCGGGCCGGAGTTCAGCGCCCTGACCGCCGCGGTCAACCAGCTCTCCGGGAGGCTGGCCAGCTCCGAGCACACTCGCCGCCGGCTGCTGACCGACCTCGGCCACGAGCTACGCACCCCGCTGGCCTCCCTGGAGGCCACCATCGAGGCCATCACGGACGGCGTCTTGCCCGTCGACCAGACCAGCCTGACCACGCTGACCGAACAGGCCTCCCGCCTGCACCGGCTCGTCGCCGATCTGGAAGCGGTCTCCCGCGCCGAGGAACGCCAACTCGCTCTCCACCCCGCCCCCGTCTCCCTGGCCGACCTCGCCGACCGCGCCGCCACCGTGATCCGCCCCCGCTACCAGACCCGCGGGGTGCACCTCAGCGTGCACGCGCCACGCCCCGGCCCCACCGTCAACGCGGACACCGACCGGCTCCTCGAAGCCGTGCTGAACCTGCTCGACAACGCCCTGCGACACACCCCGACCGGCGGCCGGGTCACCCTCACCGTCGACACCGCCACGTCAGCCCGGCGGCAGGCCGCCCTCGCCCGGCTCACCGTCGCCGACCCCGGCACCGGGTTCACCCCCGACCAGGCACCCCACCTGTTCGAACGCTTCTACCGCACCGACCCCGCCCGCAGCCCGGCCCCCCCGACCAGCCCGACCGATCCCGCCACCGCCCCCGGAACCGCCCCCGGGCGGCGCGGCTCCGGCATCGGCCTGACCATCACCCGCGCCATCATCGAAGCCCACCACGGCCACATCAGCGCCCACTCCGGCGGCCCCGGCCACGGCGCCCGCTTCACTCTCACCCTCCCAACGCCCACCAGGCACGGCAGCCGGTCGTGACGATCGAGGGCGACGGCCTGAGTGCCGTCGGCAAAGGCCAGCTCGGCGAACGCCGCCCGGCTGGCGGCGAACGTGTCGGCGGGCTGCGCGGCCTCCGACCTCGGAGTCTCCCTTTCCCAGCGTCCTGCGGCCACGAACTGACGCGCGACGGAGTTCCGTTGCGTCCGGCGCGGCTACGGTCCTGGTCGCCGTGCCCGCTGTCATCTCGGTGCGCATGTCCTTGCGCGCGCGAACACTCGAACCGTTGACGGGTCCTCACGACGTGGGATGCACCGATCGGGGCCCCCTGTAGCCACATGTCGATCATGCGCGATACTGACGGTACCGGCGGCGGTTGATACCGCTTTTTGCGGTTGGTCGATGAGTCTGCGGCTTGTTCCCCGCGGCACCGCCGCGAGATGGCGATTGAGGGAGCAGCCATGTCCGAGACGTTGCAGCAATCTGCGGGTCAGCCGGCCGGGCGCCTACTGGCAGCCCAGTCGGACCCGGAGGACATCGACCGGGTGGTCGGCGGCGAGCACCACGACCCGCACGCCGTGCTCGGCGCGCATGCGGCGGACTGCGGTGGCAGCGGCGCGGACGCCGTGGTGGTGCGCGCCTGGCGTCCGGATGCGCTGGAGGTCGCGCTGGTGTGCGGCGATGACCGGTGGACGATGCGTCGAATCCATCCGGCGGGCGTTTTCGAGGGCACGGTGCCCACGCGGTTCGCGGCGAGTTACCGGCTGGCGATCCGCTACTCCGACGACCTGGAAGTGCTGACCGAGGATCCGTACCGGTTCTGGCCGACGATCGGCGAGCTCGATCTGCACCTTTTGGGAGAGGGACGTCATGAGGGGCTGTGGCGACACCTCGGCTCGCATGTCCGCGAACACCAAGGCGTGACCGGCACGTCGTTCGCGGTGTGGGCTCCCAACGCCCGGTCGGTGCGGGTGGTGGGCGACTTCAACCGGTGGGACGGGCGGCTGCACCCGATGCGGGTATTGGGCAGCTCCGGGGTGTGGGAGCTGTTCATTCCCGGCGTCGGCCAGGGTGCGCGCTACAAGTACGAGCTCCTGACCCAGCAAGGGCATCTGACGCTGCGGACGGACCCGTTCGCCTTCGCCACCGAGGTACCGCCGGCGACGGCGAGCGTGGTCGACGTCACGGAGTACGCCTGGCAGGACGGCGGATGGCTCACCGACCGCGCCGCCGCGGACCCGCTGACCGCACCGATCAGCGTCTACGAATGCCACTTGGCGTCCTGGCGGCAAATGCTGGACACCGACGGCACCTGGCGCCCGCTGACGTACCGGGAACTGGCTGAGGAACTGCCGGCCTACCTGACCGACATGGGGTTCACCCACGTCGAGCTGCTGCCGGTGGCGGAACACCCCTTCGGCGGCTCGTGGGGGTACCAGGTCACCGGCTACTACGCGCCGACCGCGCGTTTCGGATCCCCGGACGACTTCCGGTATCTGGTGGACAGCCTGCACCGAGCGGGCATCGGTGTCCTCGTCGACTGGGTGATCGCCCACTTCCCGAAGGACGACTGGGCGTTGGCCCGCTTCGACGGCACCGCGCTGTACGAACATGCCGATCCCCGGCAGGGCGAGCATCCGGACTGGGGAACACTGGTCTTCAACTTCGCGCGCCAGGAGGTACGGAACTTCCTGCTGGCCAACGCGCTGTACTGGATCGAGGAGTTCCACATCGACGGCCTGCGGGTCGACGCGGTGGCGTCGATGCTGTACCTGGACTACTCCAGGCGCGAGGGCGAGTGGGTGACCAACCGGTTCGGCGGCCGGGAGAATCTAGACGCCGTCAGCCTCATCAAAGAGGTCAACGAGGTCGTCTACCGCCACCATCCGAGCGTTCTGCTCGTGGCCGAGGAGTCCACCTCCTGGCCGGCGGTGTCCCGGCCCACCTATCTGGGCGGGCTCGGCTTCGGCTTCAAGTGGAACATGGGCTGGATGAACGACACCCTCACCTACTTCTCCAAGGACCCGGTGCACCGGCGTTTCCACCACCACGAGCTGACCTTCGCGCTGCTGTACGCCTTCCAGGAGAACTTCGTGCTGCCGCTGAGCCACGACGAAGTCAGCCACGGCAAGGGGTCGCTGCTGGAGAAGATGCCGGGGGACCGCTGGCAGAAGTTCGCCAACCTGCGGGCGCTGCTGGGCTGGATGTGGGCGCACCCCGGCCGTCAACTGCTGTTCATGGGCGGCGAGTTCGGGCAATCGGCGGAGTGGAATCACGACCGCAGCCTCGATTGGCATCTGCTGCAGTATCCCGAGCACGCCGGCGTGCAGCATCTGGTGCGGACGCTCAACGGCGTCTACCGGCAGCAGCCGGCGCTGTGGGAGCGGGACTTCGACTGGACCGGCTTCCACTGGCTCGACCCGAACGACGCCGACCACAGCGTGCTGTCGTTCCTGCGGCACAATGCGGACGGCACTCGGCACCTGGCCTGCGTGGCCAACCTCACCCCGGTGGTGCGCTACGACTACCGGGTCGGGCTGCCTGCGGGCGGCCGCTGGGTGGAGGTGATGAACACCGACTCGCCGGACTTCGCCGGCAGCGGGGTCGGCAACGGAACGGTGGTCGCCGACGGCGGTCCCTGGCAGGACCAGCCGCACTCCGCCACGCTCACCTTGCCGCCGCTGGCCGTCCTGTGGCTCGTCCCGGCATCCAGAGTCCACGGGTCCGCGGCACCATAAGACGCCGCGCCGCGTCGCCTGCGATCCGGTGGGCTGCCGGTCGGAGCCGATTTGGCAGCGCATCACCCTGGCCCCACCCCAACACCGGCCGCCGATCAGCCACCGAC
>CAWFCZ010000024.1:0-37546 GCA_963814355.1 uncultured Actinomycetota bacterium
AGTTGGGTGGCGGCGTTGTCGGTCCAGGCGGTGTGGATGCGGACGTAGCCGCCGAGGGTGGCGAGGCTGCGGTGGCGGGTTTGGTGGGCGATGGCCCGGTCGGTGGCGCCGCGGAGGTGGGCGTAGGTGACGAAGCCGGCGCGGAGGCTGTGCGCGCTGTACGGGGTGGGGTCGAGGCCGGCGCGGGCGACGGCCGCCTGGATGAGGGTGTTGACCGATTCGGGGTGCAGCGGCCGGGGCTGGGGGCGGTTGCCGGTGCTGACCGGGCGGAACACCGGCCCGGCGGTGATCCCGGCGGCGGTGAGCCAGTGTCTGGAGGGTGGTGACCGGGCAGCGGGTGGGGTTGCCGGCGCGGGGGAGGACGACGAGTTCGGTCTGTTCGCCGGTCTGGTTGGTCTTGGAGCGGGGGAGGGTGAGCACCGCCCCGTTCGGGTGTTCGGCGACGTGCTCGAACTGGAGGGCGGCGAGCTCGGAGCGGCGGAGGGCGGCGACGAAGCCCGACGAGCAGCAGCGCGGTGTCGCGGAGGCCGGCGAGGTCGGGCTCCGCCGGCCGGCCCTTCGTCTTCCATGCCTTATTGATGGGGCAGGCGGCGAGGACGTCGAACAGTTCGGGGGGCATCAGCGGCGCGGCCTGCACGGGTGGGGCGCCGTGGGTGCGGCGGATGCCTTCCCAGACGGCGATCACCCGGGCGTTCGCGGTCGGGTCCGGGGTGTTGCGGAGCCGGGCGGCGAACCGGATCGCGGACAGCCGCCGGCTCATGGTGCCGACCCGGGCGCCGTGCCGGGCGAGGTCGGTGAGGTAGCCGGTGACCGTCGCCGGCCCGGGCGGCAGCGGCTGCAGGCCGTGCTGGGTGCACCAGGCGGTGAACTCCGCCCAGTCGCTGCGGTAGCCGCGCAGGGTGTTCGCGGCCCGGGCGGCGGCGACGTAGCCGGCCTCCGCCCCGGTCAGCGGCACCTCGTCGAGCAGGTCCAGCGGGTCGTTCCCCGGCACCGCCGGCACCCCGGCCGCCGCGGGCGGCTGCCTCGACTCGAGTGTCGGTTCCCGTTGGAGTTGGGCATCGGCTCCGTCGCTGACCTGGGGGTTGTTCAGGTTCATTGGGACTTCGTGGGGTCGTTGGTCTCATCGATGTTGCGCATTTCCCGGTGGAGGGTGCGGGTGCGGTGCTGCCAGCTGATCAGTGGGTCGTGGACGGTGTAGGGCTGGTAGGGGATGCGGAGTCGGTGTCTGACGTGGGCGTTGAAGCGGGCGACGTCGGCGGGGTCGTCTGAGATGGCGAGTTGAGCTGAGGGTGGGGTGGCGAGGAGCTGGGCGAGGGCGATGGTCTCGGGGTAGTTGACCATCGTGATCAAGGGGTGGAGGTTGGAGATCCAGTGCTGGTCCGGGTCGAGGTAGCGGCGTAGTCGACGGTTACGGTGTTGCGGCCAGTCACCGCGTCGGGCCCAGTTCTGGGTGATGTAGGCGGCGTCGGCGACGGTGTCAGCGGCATGCGGGCCGTGGTGGTGCACCAGTCGGAGGTGCCGGCGGTGCGCGGTGAGAATCTCCGGAACCTCGCGCAGGTCGTACTGATGGACACCGGGAAAGTACTCGTCGGGGAGCCAGCGGCGGTGCCGGCGGCAGAGAGGGTGGTGCGCGGGGGCGGCGAGGTGCACGGTGCTGCGGATTCCCCGCGCAGCGGTGCAGCGGCGGCATGCTTGCCGCCGTTGCCGGCGGGAGGCCGTGATCGCCAGGACGTCGTGTAGCCGGCTGGGCGGGTGGCCGGTCATGGCGCCCAGGCGGTCGAGTCGGTGTCCGGTCGGGCGGTGTGCCGGGCCGTTGAGGTAGTCGGTGAGTTCGCCGTGGTGGAGGTGGTTCGCCGCGGCGAGCCGGGCGAGATAGGAGTTGAGGGTTTCGTCGCGGACCAGGGGGACCGTCATCGGCAGCCGCCTGGGGCGGTTGATCAACTCGGCGTTCATCAGGCGGCTCCGGAGCGGTGATGCCCCCGCCGCGCGCTGGGTTTGCCTGGTAGGGCCGCCTGGTGCGTTTCGGCGGCGTGGTCCAGGCGGACGGTGTCCAAGTTCGCCCTGGTCACTTTCTCCGTTCCGGTGATGATCGCGTCGATGGCGGCGCCGCGGATCAGGTGCGAGAGGGTGCCGATCATGCCGCCGGTGCGGTTGTGCAGGTGTTCGGCGATGCGGACCAGTGCGCCGGGCCGGTGGCGGCGCAGGCGCAGGGTCTGCTCCAAGGTGGCGACCAGGGAGTGCCACTGCTCGCGCTCGGCGGTGGTGGCGTATCCGAACGGCCTGGTGGCGATAGTGGCGAACCGGCTGGCGATCTGGGAGCCGCGGGTGCCGGCGAACAGTCCGACGCGTTCGACGTCGATGCCGACGTAGACGAACGTGGCGGGTAGTCGTTCGGAGAAGTACTTCAGCTGATCGGAGACCTCGGCGCCGACTCGGGTTGCCAGGTTGAGGTTGTGAATCTCATCGACGATGACCAGGTCGCAGCCGAGGTCGGTGAGCACCGCGCAGACCGCGTCGGTGACATCGGTGATGTTCGCGCGGGTCGTCAGTGGAAGGCCGAGGAACCGGGCGAACTCCACCGCGAGCATGCGCGGCGTGGCCGCCGGGGGGGCGGTCACGTAGACCACTGGTAGCTGGGGTCCGCAGTTGGGGTGGCGCAGCCGCAGCGCGAGTTCGTGTGCCTTGCCGAGCTGGGTGATAGCGGTGGTCTTGCCGGTTCCCGCGCCTCCGGTAAGGATCAGGCCACGGCGGGCGGAGAGCTGGTGGCGGTTGAGCACGATCAGTCGCCGCCCGGTCAGGGTGACGGTTTGAACTGTCGGGGTGGCGACCACCGCGAGCCGGCTGTGGTAGGCCAGGCGGACGTCGTCGAACGCCGCCCGCTCGGCGGGGTTGACCACGGCCGGCTCGGCTGGGGGGAGCAGCACGGGCGGGTCCGCGGTGTCCTCGACGAACCGCCGCCATCCTTCTTTCGTGGTCAACGGCTCGTGCCCTATCCGTGCGGCGCTGTCGCCGCTGGCCACGTCGGTCACCAGAACCGCTCGGCTTCGGCGCGGGCGTCGAACACGCCGAACGGAGTCACCGCCGCGGGCGCTGCCGGATCGCCGTCGCCGTCCGCGTCTGGGCGATCAGAGCCGGCCGCGGCAACGGCGACGTCCCGGGCTGGTGCGTGGGAAGTGGCGGCCGCGGCCCGGGTCCTGGCCACCACCCGGCGAGACGCGCTGTCCGTGTCGTGCCCGGCGCCGGCCCGGTGGAGCAGGTCCGCCAGGGCGGCCGCGATGTCGACCTGCTCCTGGCCCTGCTGTCGAGCGGCGAGCAGCCGGCGGATGTGCCGCAGGGTGAAATCGGCGAACGGGGCCGCGACCTGTCCGGCGTGGATCCACGGCACGCTGATCCACCCCTCGTCCGGTCCAGGGCGCAGCCAAACCCGGGACAGGTCGTACGGGTCGTGCTGCACCGGCCAACGGCCCCCCTTGCTGGCGAATGGGGAAGGCTGCCTCCGGTAGGGGTTCAGCGCCGCTGCGTCGTAGGTGAGATGGCCCAGCTGGATTCCTTCGGCGGTGATCCGCCGCCAGGCCACCGGCAGCAGCTCGAGGTAGTCCTCACCGGTCAACGCCAGCGGCAGATAGCCGGCGGCGGCGACCAGCGCGGCGTACATTTCGTTCGGTGACAACGCCGCCCGCGGCAGGTCCGGGTGGCGCAGCCCGTCATGAGGGCGGGGCTGCCAGCCGGTGACCACCCACTGATCGAACAGATCCTGCAGCTCGCCGAGCGACCACACCGCCTGCTCCTCGACGTCGCGTCCCCGGCGGGTCACGTCCCGGCCGGTGTAACCGGCGAGGTACTGGCAGAAAAGGGTGTTGATCGAGGAGAAAGTGCGTTCCACCACGGCCTTGTCGGTAGGCGTGTAGGGGTGCGCCGGCTGCACCGAGATGCCCAGCCGCGCGCACGCGGCGAGGAACGTCTCGGACAAATAGACCGAACCGCGGTCGCACACGATCATCTCCGGGACGATCACGGGTTTCGCCGCCGCGGCCGCTATTCGCGCGTCGACCGCGGCCAGATCAGCGTGCGGCAAGCGGGAGGCTCGCATCCGCAACGCCTCCGGCCAGCCGGGGCGCATCGGCTCCGGGACGACCGCCCGGGCCAGCAGCAGCGCGGCGTCGACCGCCTTCGTGCCGTGCGGGCGCAGTACCCCGGAGCACAGCGTGCGGGTGGCCAGATCGACCAGCATCGTCAGCTCGACCCGGCCGACCACTCCGTCATCGAGCACCGCGAGTACGTCCAGGGGAGTGGTGTCGATCTGCACCAGCTCCCCAGGCCGGACCGCCTGCACCGAGCTGAACGGCTTGTCCGGCCGGTTCGCCAGCGACCGGCGGGTGGTCGCCGCGCCGAACGTGTGCCGGCCCTCCTCCAACGCGGACAGCAGTCGGTAGAAGGTCGCCCTGGGCGGCAACGGCACCATGCCCGGACCGTGGTCCGCGGCGAGCCGATGCTCCACGCGCTGCCGCAGCCGGCCACGGGTGCCCGTCGAACAGCCGATCTCCTCGGCGAACGCCTGCCGGACGGCGGCCACCACCCGAGGGTCCACCCGTCCCGTCTGGGTGCCCACCCGAGTCCGCCGCTGATCCACCAAACCCCACAACCCAGCCGCTCGATAAGCGGCGCGGCGCCGACGCAGGGTTCCCCGGCTCACCCGCTCACCCAGGGCACACAGCTCGGCGACCTTCGCGTCCTCCCGCTCCGCCAAGGTGCGCGCCGCCGGATCGTATTCCGGTCGAGGCACCGTGCGGGCGCCCGAATCAACGTCTGGGGGGTGGCCCGTCTCGACCTCGAGAAGGTGCCGCTCCCACCACCGGGCCCGCTCCAACACCGGACCCGGCACCGCATCGCACAACCCCAGACCTGGCAGCCGCCCACCGGAACCCCCAGCCAGTCCCAGGAAATCGGCGGCGGCCTGAAGATGAGAGACCGCCACCACACTGGTGCCGCCGTCGTCATCCGCTATCCGCACTGCGGTGCCGGACAGCCCAACGACGGTGTTCTCCCGGCCGTCGAACACCACCCGGTCGCCGACCCGCAGCACACCGCCCGGCGGCAAGGACGGACTCACCCCGGCGCCCACACCGTCGACGCGTCGGTCAACGGCACGGTCAGGTCCACCCGAAGCTCACCCCGCCACAACAGGTGAAACAGCACCGGCAGCACCGCCATGCTTCGGCCGACCAGCTCCCCGCCGGCCAGCAACGGGCGTGGCACCGCAAAAACCGCTCGCAGGCGGTCAGCCACCACCGGATCGGCGAAGCGGGGGTGGCGATAGCCGGCCAGCCACCGCACGTTGCCCGCCAACACCGGATCCACCGCACCGACCCGCCGGTACCCCCAACCCACCGACGCGCAGGCCCGCTCCGTCGCAGCGAACACCGCAGCGTCGCCCGAAGCCACTTGCTCATCCGGGCGGCAATCCAGCACCACCGCGCTGCCATCCCGTCGACGAACGAACAGATCCGGCGCATGCCAGCGCCTCCCACCGGCCTCAGGCAGAAACAACCAGAAAGGCTGCGAGGAAAACCCCACCACAACCGGGTCGAAGTCCAGCAGCATCACATGATCGCGTTCCAGCCACGACTCGAACCCCACGTGGCCACCGGTCGTCGCCGCCCACCACAAACCCGGCCAGTTCCGCTGCCCCCGATACGACGGAAACCCCCGCACCGGGCGGCACTCCTCTAGCGGCACACCAGCTGCCGCCTCCAACGGCACCTGCCGCTCCACGCCGGCCCCGTCGACGAAACCGACCACCCACCCGGCCGACTCGCCCACAGCGCCGCCCGGCAGCGCCCCACGAATCAACGACGACACCCGCCAAGCCGATCACACGCCCGCGCACAACAGTTGGAGGCGCGCTGCTCAACTCCAATGAGACTTGCGCACGTCGCTGCTCAACTTCAATGAGACAAGCCCAACATCAGTGAGACGGGACACCCACAGCGCCGCCCGGCAGCGCCCCACGAATCAACGACGACACCCGCCAAGCCGATCACACGCCCGCGCACAACAGTTGGAGGCGCGCTGCTCAACTCCAATGAGACTTGCGCACGTCGCTGCTCAACTTCAATGAGACAAGCCCAACATCAGTGAGACGGGACATCGAGGTCGGTCACGAGGCCGCAGTCTAGCGGTTGTTACACGGGATTCCGGCCATTATCCCGCGTAACACAAGCCGGGTCGTGCGTGGCATCCGCCGGCATCGACGTCCCCTGGGTCGCCCGCTACTGGAGCGGTGACGGCGTTGAAGTGAGCATCCTGACGCCGAGTCCGGGAGCTCTGGCGAGCCGGGTGTCGCCGGTGACGAGCGCGACCTGGAGGCGCCGGGCGATGACGACGTACAGCGCGTCGGCCACGGTGACACAGCGGCGGCGGCTCCATGCCTCGGGCAGCAGCGGGTGGTATCGACCCGGCGGACCCGCAGGGCGAGGATCTGCCGCAGCGCGGTCTCCGCGTCGGCCGCGTCGAGTTCACCGCGTAGTTCCATGCGCCGTAAGGCAGCGGCGCACTCGAGGTGGAAGTGGTCTGGGACCGCGATCTCATCGGCGTCCAGGATGTGGCGCGCTAGTCGGCTGCCGTCGTCGGTCCAGAGCGCGATCTCGACGCCGGCGGAGGCGTCGAGGACGACCGGTACCGGCTAATGGGTCTCGTACGGCACGGTGTCGCTGGTGGCAACCCGCGTTGGTGAGCTTCCGCCTTCACCGAGTACCTAAGCGGCGCCCGAGAACAGTATTCCGGGCGCCGCTTGTCTCTCCTCTTGGCATGGATTACCTACATCAGCCGGCCCGGACGTAACCGGTGATGACCATGCCGCCGGCGCCCAGCCCATTCGACGGATTCCAGGTGTTGATCTTCACATGCGAAGTTGAGGCGAACAGTGTGTCGCTGCCTCGCTGACCGGCCCAGTCACCGTCGACGCTGACGACGCTTCCGTTCGAGAAGACTTGTACGACGATGTCTGTGTGGCTGCTGCCGTAGATTACGGCGTCACCTACATGCGGATGGGCGATGTCGTTGGCGAACCAGCGCTGGCTCGACCTGGCCCACGACTCAAGATTTGGCACGTAGCTGATGTGCGGAATGTTGATCCCAGCTTGCTGCCAGGTGTAAGTCAAGAAATCGGCGCACCACAACTCTGGATGGGAAGGCGCATTCCAGTAGTCGTTGTTTACACCGTGGTAGTCTCTGCCGACCCACCCAGACGCAAGGTTAGCGGCCTTCTGTCCCAAGGTGCTGGGTGTCGGCAACGGGGGGGTGTAGTTGGCGCGGCCGAGGTAGCTTGCGTCTCCGAAGGCGAAGACGGCGCCATCCGCTGCGGCCATCCAGTATCCGCCACCATCCGGAGTGCGGGCGATGGAGTTCACGGCACCACGAAGCGCGCTTCCGGCCATCGACCCTCGGAAGGTGGCGTCCCCGTAGGCGAACGCGCCTCCATCGGCAGCGGTAAGGAGGTAACCGCGGCCAGAGGGCGTCCCGATGATCCCGCTGACTGGGTTGTTCAGCCGCTGGCCGCCCATCGATCCGTAGAACTGGGCGTCGCCGAACGCGAAGACGCCTCCGTCGGAGGCGGTCTCCCAGTACCCGTGGCCCGACGGCGTCGGTGCGATACCGACCACCGCGGCGTTCAGCCGCTGGCCGCCCATCGATCCGTAGAACTGGGCGTCGCCGAACGCGAAGACGCCTCCGTCGGAGGCGGTCTCCCAGTACCCGTGGCCCGACGGCGTCGGTGCGATACCGACCACCGCGGCGTTCAGCCGCTGGCCGCCCATCGATCCGTAGAACTGGGCGTCGCCGAACGCGAAGACGCCTCCGTCGGAGGCGGTCTCCCAGTACCCGTGCCCCGACGGCGTCGGTGCGATACCGACCACCGCGGCGTTCAGCCGCTGGCCGCCCATCGATCCGTAGAACTGGGCGTCGCCGAACGCGAAGACGCCTCCGTCGGAGGCGGTCTCCCAGTACCCGTGCCCCGACGGCGTCGGTGCGATACCGACCACCGGCGCGAGGCTGGTCACCGCGGCGGACGACACGCCTGTCAGCATCGGTGCCGCAGAAACCATTAATGCTGCTGCAGCGCTGACACCGATGAGTCGCCGGGCCGCCGGAGCGAAGAACGTGGACCTCATGACATTGTGACGTTGGAGAAGTCGGGACCCTATCTTCTGCTCGTTGGACCGCAGCTTGGCACGGCTCTGCATTTGTTGGTCGTTCGCATGCATGACGCTCATAGCATTATCCGTTCTTTGTGATGGAACTTGCATCGGCTGTCTCCCACGATCTGCTGCGTTTGATCCGTTACATCTTGTTACCTCCGACGGGTAGCAGGAAGGGCTGGTGCTGGCGGCACGTCAACGGCTACGCAGGGCAGTGCCTAGAAAAGGCTGGGTGTTCCCCCGTTGCAGGAAGCTTTAGTTGGTTAGTCGCGTGGAGCGGGTCAGGACCAGCGGTAGCCGCGCGCTGACCGGCTGCATACTGCGAGCCCGGCTGTCGCGGATAGCGCCACTGCGAGCAGCCCTGCGGTGGGGTCGCCGTTTGATCCCAGCGTCGCTATGGCAAACAGGACGGCGGCCGCGCCATGCGTCACCAGCTGCGCGGTCCTGGCCCAGCGTTGACCGGCACGCAGCTGGAGGCCGAGGACGACGAACCACGCGGCGAGTGCGGCCGGCAGCATCGCGGCGACGGCTGCCAGCTGACCGAAGGGTGCCAGCAGAGACACCGAGGACAGCCCGGCGCCAATGACAAGGAGGATGAAAGCTCCGAACGCCGACAGCGCACCGTCGACGAGCGAGATACCGGCGGAGAGGTGGACCGCCCGCGGGACCGGGCCGGCGGCTTGGGAAGCGTCCGCGGCGATGCCGAGACGGAAGTCCGGGAGCAGCGGCTCGGCGGCGAGCCGCCCGGCGAGCAGCGCGCACGCCAGCTGCGTCAAACCGGCCGTCAGCGCCACGTACACCCCGAACCGCGGACTGGCGTGTTCGCCTAGCCGCCCGGTATCGCCGATGGTGATCGCTCGGACAGCGACGCAGAGGAGGCTGCCGCCAGCGGCAAGCGCCGTGGCCAGCGCCGGCCGGGTGATGACGGCGCGGTATCTGGGGAACAGCTTCGACGGGATTACGGCGAGCGCCGCGGCTAGGGCGGCGAGACCGACAGCGACCACGGCGGTGGGCCCGGATGCCCAGCCGCTGGTGTTTGTGGTCGCACCGCCCGCGAACAGTCCGAACAGGCTGAACTTCGCGGCCGACCAGGGAAGAAACGCTGAGAGCACCATCGACGTGCCCGTGATCGCAACGCCCCGCCGCGCCGCGCGGAGCGGTGCGGCGTCGGTGCTGGGCGTTGATAGGGGTATCCCCCCGCCGGCGGAGGCCGAGCGGCGGTGGCTCGTGGCCTGTGGGCTCTGATCCGCAGGCGGCGTGGCGGGGAGTGATATCCCACACGTGCCGCAAAAGCGGGACCTCGGAGTCCCGATTGCATGACACCGGCGACAGACCCGGCCGGCCTGCCCAGTGGCTGGCTCCGGCCGCCGCAGGCTGCCTTCGCAGACGTCTCGGTCACCGTGCGCTGCCCCGCACATGCTGCAGCGCAGCGGCTGAGCGGTCGACGTGGTCATGACAGAACCCCTTCCTTCGGATGAGAACAGGGGCGTATACGGCCGCGCCGCGGCGACGGTTCAACGGCAGCGCGAGTATCCGTAGTGCTGCTATTAGCCGCGGCGGACGCGCCAAGGCGACCTGCGCGATTCCGGCGGTGGGCCCCTTGGCACCGCCATGACCTTGCCGACCAGCGCAGTGGGAGCAGCGGCTATCCGGACAGGGCCAGGTTCAGGTTCAGGTTCTGATCGAGCCGTGGAGGACGACGGTGCCGCTGGAGACCGGGTCGCCGTCGGCGGGTTCCCGGGTGATCTGCATGGTCGTGAATTTGCGGGGGTCGGCCCAGCCCCACATGCGCACGTCCGCTCGGCCTTTGCTGTCGACGTTGAAGGTGCCGGCGCTGACACGGTTGGGGTGGCCGGGCCGGTCTCCTGCCCCGACGTACCAGCATTCGTAGAACCCGGTCTCGCCCAGATCGGGTAGCCCCTTCACGGCGAGCTTGACCTGCCACCCGTGCGGCGTCTCCTGGTCGCTGGCCTGACCGGTGGCCACCCCGTTCCCGCTGGTCAACGCGAACCGCGCTGTGGCGCCGTGCTGGTGCCCGCGCTGCGCGAGTCCCACCGCCGCACCCGAAGCGAGGACGACGATGCTCGCGGCGACGGCCAGCAACCGGACGGTGCGCCGCCGCCGGCCACTCTCCGCGGCGGCGTGGGCAACGGCGGCCATGGTCCGCGCCTGCAGCCCGGGCGGCAGATCGACCGGCGGCGCGGCGGCGTCGAGGAGCTGGGCGACCTGCTCGAGTTCCCGCAGTTCGGCCTGGCAGTCCTGGCAGGAGTCGAGGTGCGCGGGGAACGCCGCCGCCTCGGCCGGGTCGAGGGTACCGAGCACCCAGCCGGCCACTTCGGGATGCGAGCGGCCGAAGCCGTCCTGGCTGTCAGACATCGAAACCGCGTTCCTGCAGCGCCGTCCGGAACGCTCGCAGGCCGTGGAAGGTGCGGGTTTTCACGGTGCCCAGGGGGACCCCGAGCCGACTGGCCATCTCGGGCTGGGTGAGCCCGTGGTCATGGGCTAGGGTCAGCACCTCCCGGTGGGCAGGGCTGAGGGAGTCCAGGGCGTCGCGCACGGTCAAGGAATCCACCAGCTGGTTCATGTCGTCCCCGCCGGTGGGCAGGTCACGCTCTGGTAGGGGCTCGAACGGGTGCGCCGCCCGCCGCCGGTACAGGTCGATGGACACGCTTCCGGCGATGGTGAACAGATAGGTGCGCACGCTGGCCCGATCCGGATCGAAACGTCCAGCCGTGCGCCACAGTCGCACGAAGCACTCCTGAACGAGCTCCTCCGCCAGCCCGGCGTCGCCGAGCTTGGCCCTGCCGAAGCCGTACAGCCGGCCGGCGTACCGGCGGTACAGCTCGGCGACCGGCACGCCATGGTCACCGCCGGCCATCCGGGCGACGAGATCCGCCTCTTCACCTGCGACTCGCTCACCGTCGCCGTCACCGACAACCCGCAAGGAACCCCCGTCAACTCTTTACGAACCGACCCCGCCTCCCGGTTCACCCCGGACGGGTTCTTTCGCGACCGACTCAGTGATCTCTTCGACTCGCCATTCGTCCCGTTCAGTCCCGCCACTGGCAGCATAGGGACGGCAGCCGGTTACCCTGCTTCCAGCCAAGGCAGAACAGCCAGCGGGCTGCTGCGGCAAGCCCGCCATGACCCGCGGGTCGATTTCCGAACGTTGCGGGACGCACTGAAGGGACCACCGCCGATGTCTCCGTCCCCACCCGGCCGCGGGCGGTTGGCCGGCGCTGGGCGAGGTCGCAGAGTGCTGACGGTCACGTCCTCGGTCTGTGTGATCGTGGCCGGGACGGCGGGCCCGGCCTGGGCCCACCATGCCGAGATCAAGGCCGCCGTGAGTTGCAGGGGGCGGGTCACCTTCACCGCCACCGCCTGGGCGGGAAAAAAGGACAAACCCGGTACGGTGCAGGACGAGAACGCGCTGTCCCGAACGAACCCTGACGTGGTGATCTCCTACGCTACTGACGGCCACGGCTTCCGGACGCTGGCGCGGAAGGCGATCTACGCGTTCACTCCCGCGGGGAGGTACTCCTTCACCGACTCCTTCCAACTGCCGGCGCCACTGCCGCACCAGGTAATCGTCCGCGCGGGAACGGCAGCGTTGTGGGCCAATGGCAGGCGGTCGTCGAAGACTCAGCAGACGCCACCGCTGTCCCTGCCGGCCTGCGCTTCCCGGCCTGCCGCACTCGGCCTCCCGGCTTCCCCGGCCGCGGTATCGCTGGGTGGAGCCGTTCCGGGTGGGCTGCCGCTGCTCCTAGGCGGCGGTCTGCTGACGGCGATGCTGTTGGCCGCCGGCGCATGGGCAGCCCGCCGCGTCATGCGGATGTAGGGCGCCGCCGCCCTACCGCGCAGCGACGATAGCAACGACACGGGGGACGACTATGGCCGACAGCCGCGACAGCGCAGCGCCTGGACGCACGGTGGGGCTCATCGGAGTTGCCGCCGCGGGTGCCGGCGGCGCCTTGACAGCAGCCCTGCCACTGGTCGTGACGGCGCTGCTGGAAACCGGTGACCGTCAGCGAATGCTCCTGCTCGCCGCCGCCCTCGCCCTAGCTGCGGTCTTCACCGCGCTCGGCATGCTGATCACCAACAGCCTCGCCGAGCGGGACGCCGGCGACCGGCGGGCGCGCAGCGTCTCCTCCGCCATCCAGCTGCCGCCGCCCGCCCAGCAGGTGCTGCGCCAGCAGCTGCACAGTATCCTCATCGCCACCCCCCCTGCGTCGTCCCGCGACGGCAGGGCACCGGCCCTGCTGGCCGCCGCGGCAGCAGCAGCCGTGACCGCTCTAGGCGGGCTCGGCGCCGTCAGCTACGGAGCGGCGATGGGCGGGGCGGCGGTACTCCTAGCAGCCGCAGCCGTCACCGTCGCTCTGCCCACCGGCCGCCGAGCCATCGAGAGCTCCACCGCAGTGCTGGCCGAGCGGTTGGCAGCTTCGATGGCGCCAAGCCCCTGGGCGCTGGGGGACCCGGGACTGGCTGCGGAGCTCCGTCCGGCCCTCGAGCAGCGGGTGCGGCGCGGAATTTCCGCGCAGGCCGCGCAGGCCCGGCTGCTCATCGCCCTCGGTCTCATTGCCAGCGCGGGCATTGGACTGCTCCTCACCGCGCTCGTTCCCCTCCGCCCAGCGGCAGCGGCGGTGACGGTCGCAGGGGAGGTGGTGATCCTCGCCAGCAGCGGCTACCTGACCGGCCGAGCGGCCCTCCTGCGGAGGCGCAGCCCCGTCGTTGATGGCATACGCCTTCGAACCAGCGCCCCACCGAGCGAGCCACGTCGGCAACTAACCGGCCCGCAGTTCCGACGGCTGTCCGGAGGTGTCTCCTTTCGCGAGGTCACTGTGCAAGTCGGAGTCGACCAGCCCGTGCTGGCCGGAGTCAGCTTCGACATCGCGCCCGGTGAACGGGTCGGGTTGCTCGTCCCCCCCGGCCCCGCGCCGGTCGTCATCGCCGGACTCGTGGCTCGGCTGTTTCCTCCCGACAGCGGGTCGGTGCTCATCGACGGAACCGAAACCCGCGCGCTGGAACCGGCCGCGGTCTGGTCTCAGGTTGCCCTCGTGTCACCACACCCAACGCTGGTCCCCGGCTCCGTACTGGACAACCTTCTGACTGCCACCTCGGAGGACATAGATGAGAGCCGAGTCCGGAGTGCAGCCGAAGCCAGCGGGCTGGATGACGTCGTCGCCCAGTTGCCCGCCGGATACCAAACCATGATCGCCGATCACTGGTGGCAGCCGGAGGAACTGGTTCAGCTGGCGACGGCTCGTGCCCTCCTGACAGATTCCGCCCTCGTCGTCCTGTACAACGTTCCCACTCGGCCGACACCTGCGCACATGGCGCTGACCGGGCGCACCATTCTCGTCGCCTCTAGCGTGGCCGCGGACCTCGCCGGGACGGACCTCATCGTGGTGATCGCAGAAGGCAGGCGGACAAGAACGACCACGTACACGGAGCTCACGCTCGACGATGTCGGACCGCGCTGACCCTAAGCGGTCCTCGTTCGTGCATCACGGCGACCGCCAGGGCCGTCAATGCCCCGACCGGTCCGGGCCCCAGAAATCAACGGGGCTCCGTGAACCGTTGTGATGCTGATCGCCGTACTTCCACCCGAACGGAGACGACCGGCCTGGGTCGTCCACGAAGCTCTGGGAGAGCGGTGTGGAGTACTCAAGGATGCGCGGACCGTGCCGCCGGCTCACGTTGTCGATCTGGTGGTCTAGCAAACCCCCATCGACGCGACGTCAACGGCTGCCGCACAGCAGGGGGGCAGCGCTCGCCCCTAACTCCCCGCCGCCGACGAGGATGCACCTTCGCTCATGCCAGCCGACCATCCGTTTCGCCGCCCTGACCGTGGCGGTGGTGGTCGGCGTCGCTGGTTGCTCGTCCTCCTACGCCCCGGCCAGCAAAAGCCCGCCAGTCGGCCAGCCACCGAGGTGGCAGCCGGCGTCCCCACCAAGCCTCCCGCCGGGCATCGCTGGTGACCACCTGTACGTGGCACTCGGCGACTCCTACTCCAGCGGGGAGGGCGCGCCGCAGTACCGTACCGGGGACTATCTACAGGGTACTGAGACGGCCACCGACCACTGCCACCGGTCGACAGAGGCATATCCGAGCAAGGTCGCCGCGCTGCTCGGCAGCGGCTGGGGATTTCTGTCCGCCGCCTGTAGCGGCGCGCAGATCAAGTCCTATTACCCATCAAGCGCAGCAGACCCGTACGGCCCCCGGTTTCAGAGCGAGCCGGGCCAGCTGATCTGGCTGGACCTGCTCAAGAAGCAGAAGCGTGCGCCTGACCTCGTCACGCTGACAGCGGGAGGCAACAACCTCGGAATCTCACTGATCATAACTACCTGCCTGCTCGGCGCCGCTGTCCGAACAGGAAGCGACACGCTACTGCTGCATGTACCCCCACCGATGACGGTGCAGCCCAATCATGGTTGTGCTGAACTCCAGGAACGTCCGGTCAGCAGAGGCCTGACATACCTGCGTGACCACCTCCCGAAGCTGTACACCGACGTGCAACAGCACGCTGGAATCGGCCCGGGTACGCATGGGAGGGTGCTCGTCGTTGGATATCCCCGGCCGTTCCGACCGGATCCGCCGCTCGGCTGCCGGACCGGCCTGCCTGGGGGCTCCTGGTCACGCTCGGATATGCAGTTTCTCAACAGCTTCGCGGACCGCATCAACCAAGCGATCGCGGCCGCGGCGAAGGAGGTTCCGGGCGTCGACTACGTCGACGTGTCCGACCTGCTGATGCAGGGCGGCCCGCACGACCTGTGCGTCAACAACTCGCGGCAGCGCTGGCTGAACCGTCTGCAGGTGACCGACGGGCGCGGCCATTCTGTTCACCAAGAAGGCAGCTTCCACCCGACGATCGCGGCACACGACGCCGAGGCGCGTCTCGTGTACGACTGCTACGCCCTGAACTTGTGCAGCTTCGCCTCGGACCGAGGAATCGGCAGCGTCGACTGGACGAAGGCAATCACCGACATGGACTGCAGCACCTATGGACACGGGTTGCAAGTTGACGCGAAAGTCACCGGTGACATCACCGGGGACGGCCGTCCGGACGTCGTCGTTGCGGTCGCTTGTGTGGCGTTGACGTCCAGCTGGCCGGATAAGGTGTTCGTCTACGACGGAGCCTCCGACCCGAGCGAGCCCCGGCGAATCGCGACACTGCTGGATTACCGGGACGGCACCGACGACCGAGGGTTGCGGGTCCGAGGTATGGACATCCGGGAGTCGACGGTCACCGTCCGCTCTCTCTCCTACGCTCCGCAGGACCCGAACGCGTTCCTCTCCCGACAGGTTTCAGACTCCTTCCAGTGGACTGGGACCGGTTTCCAGCGCGGAGGGCGCCATGTGACTTCCGCCGATGCGGTCGCGCCATCTCCCGCCGTCGACCCCGTGCAGGTTCTAGCGCTGCTCGCGTTGCGTCAGTGCAACGAGACCCCACCACCTCCGGGCGAGAAGTGCACAACGGGCAAGGCCGCAGTCTCAGCTCGCGATCCACGCTTCGGAGTGGGTTTCGCCTCCACGGACGGGCATGAAGGGACACTGTTCAGGCGTAGTTCGCCGGACTCGGCAGACTTCACGGCGATATTGCAACTGGCTGGTGACCCCCCGACTTGCACAGAGGTCAGCCTGGCTGGCGTTCCCGACGGTGTGAGGGATGAACTCATTGGGACCTGTTCGCGCAGCTAGAATCTTGGCCTCCTGGCCGAGGGCCGCATTATTTGCCACCCAGGGGAAGCCTGTCAAAGTTCTACAAATATGACCTGATGTGTGTGCCTCGACTAAGTAGGAGCTGAAATGATCCTATGCTTCCTGTATCTGCTTGGCGCAGTACTGACCATCCTCGTTATGCTCACTGCCGGGTATCCGGGAGACAGCTCAGGCTTCACGCCCTTGTACGTCGCCTGGATGGCGGTAATCGGGTTAATCGCTTGGTGGAGAAAGGGCGAGCCGGCGAGACATGAACGATGGCTAGAAAGGCAGCATAGCTACGGAGTCCGAACTGGCCGCTGCCCAGGGTGCTACGGGACAGGGCGAAACAACGAAGGAAGCTCTCGCTGCTTTTTCTGTGATGGCACGGGACGATACGCCACCTCGTCGTGGAGCGTAAGCTGACCTCGTGCGGCGCGCGACGTACCGGGCTAAACTGGAGGTTCCGGGGAGTGTCAGCCGGAACTGGCCCCACTGTGACGGGCGCGTTCTAGCGGTTGTCGCAACCCTGAGGGTTTCAGGGAGTTGCGATTGGCCTACCGTGGACCCGGTTCGGCACCGCGCCGGTGAGGTGACGAACAGCGAGGCGTGTCGGACCATCGGGGTGAAACGGCGGACAGCGAAACGGTGGCGTACACGGCCGCACGATCACCGGCAGCAGCGGTCGCGGCCGACGCGCTGCTGCGTCAGCTCGACTTTCACGCCGACGAGCTACGGCTGATCGACGGCGAGCTGGGCCGGGTCGCCCTCGGCGGGGACGACGTGCGCCCGCTGATGCACCATCGCGCGCGACCGTCGTGCTGTGGTCGCCGCCGCGGTCCGGGACCTCACCCGCTTCAGCTGGTCCGACCGGCTGGTGTCCTACTTCCGGGCTGAACCCGCGGGTCCGACACTCGCGACAGACAGCCAGCTGCGCGTGCACCCGGCCGTCCGGTTGGCGATCACCTCCCGGCGGAGCAGGGTGATCGTGCCGCGGGTGTCGCCGCCGTGCGCGACCGATGACAGCGCGGTCAGCGTGCCCGCCCAGCAGGTCGTCCCCGGCGCGCTCAGCCCCTCTCTGCGTCGAGATCTGGGCGGCTGTCATCGCCGGTGCTGGTCAGACGAGCGGCGCGGACGCCGTCGGCGACGATCCGGACCCGTAGCAGCAGCGCCTCGGTCTCCCACCGAAGCCCCTTCGGGGTCGACGATCGCTCCCGCCGCCGCCTTCTCCAGATCGTCAGCAGCGCCACGGAGAGCCTCCGCCGCGCGGTAGAGGGCGTCGCGGTTGCCCCGCCACGACGGCCAGTCCCACTTCGGTACGGCTTCCTCTGCCACAGTGAATCTTCCTCCTCGATGCGGCACGGAACGATTCTTCCGGCTGTTATCCGGCCGCAGTGCGGTGCCGGGCAGCTGCAACCGGGACTAGCACGCCGCAGGCACGGAGTTGCCGGACGCAACCGTGATCCAGTCGACGACGATCCACCCTCCCGACCGGCGGCGGCCAGCCCTCGCCGGGTTGCACCGGCCGCCGTGCATCATCCCGACCGGTGCCATTGCATCGTGCGCCGCGCAGTCAAAGGTGGACCTCGCCCCGCGCCACGGTGAACCCGGCGGAGGGGCCTCCGCCGCCGTCTAGGGTGCACCGATGGTCTCTACGGGGAGCGATGATGCAAGGCGCGCGGCGGAGCAGGCAGAGGCCAACGCGCGGCTGGAGGGCACCGAGTTGGACGACGACGAGCGGGAGCTGATCGCCCGGCGGCGCCGCGGTGAGATCACCCAAGAGGAGTTCCTTGCCGCCGCCCGCGACCTTGCCGTTCGTAAGGCGGGCGGGGAGCAGCAGTGAGCGAACCCGCCGGCGGCAGCGCCGCGTGGGAGTCCTACCTGGTTCCCGGCTCCGGCGACGCGCTGCGCAACTCCGCGGGCCTGACCGACCCGGTCGCGATCGCCATCTTCGAGCGGATCACCACCGCGCAGGCCGAGCAGGAGCTGCGCATCAACCCGGCGCACGCGCGCAGCTTCGACCTCGCCCATCTGTCCGCGATCCACCGCGCGCTGTTCGCCGACGTGTACCCCTTCGCCGGCCAACTCCGGTACGTCGACCTCGCCAAGCCGGGGCAGACCGGCGAACCGTTCGTGCACCACGCCTGGGTCGAGACTTACACCGCCGCCGTCGCCGATCAGCTGCGCCGCGAGCAGCACCTGAGCGAGCTGCCCAGCGCCGGGCAGTGGGCGGACCGGGCCGGCTACTACTGGGCGGCGCTGACCCATGCCCACCCCTACCGGGAAGGCAACGGCCGGGCGATCCGCATCTTCCTCGGCGAGCTCGCCGAGGAAACCGGTCATCAGCTCGACTGGGGACGCGCCAGCGCCGCACGCGTCACCGCCGGCGCCCGCGCCGCCGCCGACGGCGGTGACCTGGAACCGATGCGCGCGCTGCTCACCACGGTGACCGGCGGCACCCTCGGCTCCGACCGCCCCCGCCCGGTGCTCGACGACCTGGACCGGGCGCTGCGCGCCGAGGCCTGGGCCAGGACCGGGCTCGCCTTCGGCACCGGCGAGCAGCGCGAGCAGCTCCGGCAGCGCCTCCCCGCGCTCACCGAGCACATCGCCGATCTGACGGGTGCGCTCGCCGCGGAGCGAACCCGGCCACCCGCCGCCGCCCAGCCGGCTACCGAGCGCTGGCACGGGCTCGCCGCCTCCCTCTCGCCCGCCCTCGTCGGCGGCGACGACTGGCCGCCGCTGGCCAACGCCCTCGACGAGGCCGCGGCCGCCGGCGTCGACGTCGACAGCCGCCTGCCTACGCTCGCCGCCCAGCCGCCGCTGCCCGACGACACGCCCGCCGAGACGCTCCGCGCGCGGCTTCTCGCCAGCGCCTCACCTGCAGCGCAACGCCCTGCGGCGCAGCCGCCGGCCCGCTCCGCGGAGCTCCCGACGGCCCCGCTCCGGCCGGCGGTGGCCCCGCGCCGGTAGAGCTACCGCGCCGACGGCGTCGGCACCTCGATGCCCGCCACCTCCGCCGCCAGCAGCGCGTCAATCCGCGTTTCCGCCGACGGGTGCCGGGCCAGCAGCCGCTGCATCATGCCGAGCCGCCGCGGCCGGGCCCGGTTCATCGCGCGCAGCGCGCGGGCCAGCGGGAAACCGACGCCGGCCGCGGCCGCGTACCGGTCCGCCGCCCGTTCACTCGCCCGGCTCACCGCCGCATCCGACAGCGGCGCCCCCACCCCGGCGGCGACGAGCGTGCCGAGGATGAGCACCGTCGACCACTGCCCCCGCGCCCCCGCCTGCGCGATCGCGATGCCCACCCCCGCCGCCGCGACGGGGGCGAGCAGCCACAGCGGCTGCCGCCGCCCGCCGAACGCGGCGGCGATGGCGAGGACCAGCAGCGCGGCGAGCCGCCACGGCGCCGCCAGCCATACCGTGACCAGCCCGAACCGGGCGCCGCGGGTGGCGTGGTGACCGAGTTCGTGCACCAGCACGGCCGCCATGTCCTCATCGGTGATCCGCCGTGCCAGGAAAATTCGCAACACCCCGGTCGTGACGGCGACGCTGCGCCGGCCGGCGGCGTACGCGTTCGGCCCGGGGCTGCGCTGCACGTACAGGTCGACCTGCCCCGGCGCGATGCCGCAGCGCGCGAGTGCCGCCCGCCACACCGGCTCCAGCGCCTCCTGTTCCGCCCGGGTCGGCCGGCGAAAGCCGCACCAGGCCCGTACCGCCAGTCGCTCCCCGCGGCGGGTGAGCAGCAGCAACCCGGCCCCGAGCCAGCCGAGCAGCGCCGGCCCCTGCCAGACGCCGACACCGGCGAGCAGCACCCCCAGCAGCAGCAGACTGCCCGTCATCGCCGGCGCCGCCGTCAGCGCCCGCCACGCACCGTAATGCCCGCCGCCGCTCGACCCGCTCATCGGATCCGCCCTCCCGACTGTCACTCGACGGTTGCACACCACACCGACAGTTCAGGCGTTATCCACAGCCCTCCGTGCCGGGTCGGATGGCGGACACCCGGCGGAGGCAGACTGCGGCGGACCGACGTGGAAGTCGGCCCGACTGAGGAGGACCGAGTGGACGAGGAGCAGCCCCTCCCGGCCGCGGTGCCGCCGCCGCTGGTCGCCGCGGCGCGGGACGCGCTGCACACCGTCACCGCCTGGGGCACGGCGCTGCCGCTGCCGCTGCGGCTCGCCGCCGCCGCGGCCGCCGCCGAGCTCGAGCTCCGCGCCGACCCGCCGTACCCGCCTGCGGCGGTGCCGGCCGCGGACCCGCAGCTCACCCCCGGCGCCGCCGCCGAACTGCTCGCCGACGCCCGGACGCACCTTATCGCCGCGATCGAGCTGGCCGACCCGACCGACCCGATCGGCCTCGCGCTCGCCGCCCGCGAGCTGACCGACGCGCTATGACCACCGCGCCGGCCGTACCCGCCGCCGCTGACCCCGCCGACCGCGAGCTCGCGCACGCGCTCGCCCGGCTGCTGATCACCCGGTACCCGACGTTCACGCTCCCCGCCGACCTGCAGCTCCTGACCCCCTACCGCGACGACGTGCTCAACTCCCTCGCCGCACTCCACCGTCGGCTCGCCCACGCCCCGTCCGCAGCAGAGCAGCCCGACGCCGCGGCGGAGCGGCCCGACGCCCGCGGCGGAGCCGCTCGGCGCCGCGCTCGCCGGGCATCCCCGCGCCCCGGTCAGCGAACTCGCGCCCACCGAACGCGCCGAACGGCCCCTCGGCGGTGCGCTCGGCCACGCCTGGCGGGCCACCGCCGTGCAGGCGCTGCTGCTCGCGGAGACACCCGCCCACCTCCGGCACCGGCTCGGCGCCGACACCCCCCGCGGCGCGGTGTCCGCGATGGCCGGCCTGGCCGCCGCGGTCGAAGCGTTCGCCGTCGCCGAGACCGACCTGTTCGCGCTCGCCACTCGCAGCCGCCTGGCACACCTGCTTCCCGACGCCGACCCCGAGCGGCTCCGCGTCGTCGCCAGCGGCTGCGCCCGGTCCCTGCGCGCGCAACTGGCGCTGCTGCCGGCCCCGCCGCCGCCGGCAGCGCCCGCCGTCCGCGTCGTGTCCACCCCGGGCGACCTCGCCCCGGCGCAGCTGCAGGTCTCCACGCTGCTCACCGCACCGCCGGCTCCCCCGCTGCTCGCCCAGCTCACCGTCGGCCAAGCCCGCGCCTGCCTCGCCGCGGCAGCCCTGCTGCGCACCGCGGCCGCAGCCGACCAGCCGCACACCCAACCGCTGCAGCGCGCCGCCGACACGCTCACCCGCCGCGCGCGGAGCCTCACCGACATCAGCACCGCCTGCACCCGGGTGCACGGCCCGCCGTCCGCTGCCGGTGTCCGGGCCGTCCAGCAGACCGGTGAGGTGCTGCGCTACCTCCAGCACGCCGCCGCCGGCGCGCTACCGCCCACCGACACCGCCGCCGTCACCCTCGCCCTGCTCGACTTCACCTCCGCCGGCGGGCAGCTGCTCACCAGCATCCACCGCGTCACCTCCGCACGCCTTCACCACCGCCGTCTACAAGGTGCCGAACCCGGCTGCCACGTCGCGGGTGTGGGTGGCCGCCAGCCGGCTGGAGCAAGCGCCGCCGCTGCTCACCGCGACCAGCGCCGCGCTGGTCCGCGAAGCCGATTTCGCCACCGCCTCGGTTTCCGCACGCCGGCACCGCCGGCGGCCGCCGGCCCGGCGAACGCCGAACCGAGCGCCATCCGCTGCCGAGACCTGTGCGCCGCCCTGGACCCGCGGGTCGTCGAGGACCCGCACTGGCCGGCGCTCGCCGCCGCGCTCGCCCGCGCCGAGCGCGCCGGAGTCGATGTGGACGCCGTCGCCCGCGCCGCCGTCGACGACCGCCCGCTGCCGGCCGAGCACCCCGCCCGCAGCCTGCACTACCGCCTGGTCGACGCCTGCGACGTGGCGCTCACCCCCGCCCCCGCCGGCCTCCTCCCGGCGGCCGCACCGCCGACCACCGAGCGTCTCCCGATCCCCCCGCCGGCGGTTACACCTGCGCCGGGGCCACGCCCCGCCGTGCCGCGGTGAACCCGCCGATGTCCTCATCCCGGCTCCACCGTGCCAGGAAAGTTCGCCACGCCCTGCGCCAGGGCGCACCGCCCGGACGTGCGCCGGCCGCACGCTCACGAACAACCACCGAGCGCCGCGCCGCCCGCAGCCGCCCGCCGCGGGCCGGCGTCGAGGCACCTCCCGGTGCAACACTTCCCCGGAAGATGCCCGCGTGGTTCGACAGGTCCGCAGCGGCGCCGGCGACGCCCAGCTGTCGCTGTGGGGGCCGGTCGAGGAGGACGGTGATCGGGATGAACCGGTACGGGCGGATGGCGCAGCAGCACTGGACCCGGTGGCTGCCGCAGGCGACCGCGAACCTGACCGACCCGGACAGGTTCTTCACCATGCTCGGCCTGCAGGTGGCGGACGAGATCGACTCCCGGGCGAGCGAGCTGGCGGGGGACGACCCGGGCGGGGAGGACTACCTGACCAAACTCGGCCGGCTGCGGACCGCCCGGTTCACCGCGGAGGAGACGGTGCTCCGGGAGCGGGTGCTGCTCCCGCCGGAGGACCCGGCCGGGGAAGCGGCGGACAGCCAGGCGGGAGACGGCTGGATGCCGACGACAGTCGACCCGGCACACCCCGGCTGGGCCGCGGAGCTGGAGTACCAGCAGCACCTGACCAGCAACTAACACCCACCACCACCCCGGCGACCGGGCGGGGCGCACCGACCCCGTTCCGGCCGCGGGGGCAGCACGACCTCGCCCCAGCCGGCTCGGCGGCGAAACTCGCCGCCAACCTCGCCGCCCTGCGGGTGCTGCGCGACCTGCAACGCGACGGCCGGCAGCCGAGCGAGGACGAGCGGAGGGTGTTAGCCCGCTGGTCCGGTTGGGGCGCCCTGCCCGAGGTGTTCGACCCCGCCCGGGATCGCTCCGAACCAGCCCGCGAGGAGCTGCGGGAGCTGCTGACCGACGCGGAGTACGCGGCCGCCGCCCGCACCACCCTCAACGCGCACTACACCGACGCCGGCATCGCCGCCGCCGTCTGGGACACCCTCACCGGGCACGGCTTCGCGGACACCGCCGGGCGGGTGCTCGAACCGGGCTGCGGCGCCGGCGTCTTCCTCGCCCTCGCCCCCGACAGCGCCCGTCAGCTCGTGGGCGTCGAACTCGACCCGGTCACCGCGGCGATCGCCGCCGCCCTCAACCCGCACGCCGAGATCCGCGCCGAGTCCTTCCGCGACACCCGGCTACCCGCCGGCAGCTTCGACCTCGTCATCGGCAACGTGCCGTTCGGCAAGACCGTGCTGCACGACCCGACGCACAACCCAGGCCGGCACAGCCTGCACAACTACTTCCTGATCAAATCGCTGCACCTCACCCGCCCCGGCGGGGTCGTCGCCGCCCTCAGCTCGCATTGGACCCTCGACGCCGCCAACCCCGCCGCCCGCCGGGAGATCGACAGCCTCGCCGAGCTGGTGGCCGCGGTGCGCCTTCCGACCAGCGCGCACCGCGCCGCCGCCGGCACCGATGTCGTCACCGACCTGCTCCTGCTCCGCCGTCGCAACCCCGGCGAAGAACCCGACCCCGACCCGGGATGGGCGACCACCACCGCCCTCCTCGGCGACCCCGCCGCCCCGGTCCGGGTCAATGACTACTACCGCACCCGCCCCGACCGGGTGATCGGCACAATCGGCACCCGCAGCGGGCCGCACGGCCCACAGCTCGACGTCGACTACGACGGTGACGTCGCCGCCGGCGTCCGCAACCGGCTCGAACGGGCGCTCACCCAAGCCCCGGCGGCTGGGCCGACCTGGCGGCTGTTCGGGCCAGCCACCGAGATCGCCGCGCCGCCGCCGGTGGCAGCACGGGACGCGCCCGCGGACGCGCAGGACGGGCACCTCGCGGCCGCCGGGGACGGCGGCTTCACCGTCGTCGAAGCCGGCCGGCTCACCCCGCACGACGTGCCGGCCAGCCAGGCCGCCGAGCTCCGCGCGCTGATCCGTCTGCGGGACGCCACCCTTACCCTGCTCGCCGCCGAAGCCGCCACCCGCGACGACACCGACACCCTCGCCGGACTACGGGCCCAGCTGGGCCACCGCTACGACGCCTACCTCGCCGTCTACGGGCCGCTGAACCGGGTCACACTCCGCCGCACCGGCCGGGTCGACCCCGGGACCGGCGAGCAGCGCCTCGCCCGGATCCGCCCGCCGCAGGGCCGGTTCCGCGACGACCCGCACGCCCCCGCCGTCTACGCGCTCGAGGAGTACGACCCGGTCGCCGGCACCGCCCGCAGAGCTGCCATCTTCACCGAGCGGGTGATCGCCCCCCGAACTCCGCGGCTCGGCGCCGACACCCCCGCCGACGCGGTCGCGATCTGCCTCGACACCCACGGCCAGGTCCGGCTGCAGGAGATCGCCCACCTTCTCGGCACCACCCCGGACGAGGCCCGCACCGCCATCCGCGGCTTAGTCTTCGACGATCCAGACACCCCAGAGCGGCTGATCCCGGCCGCGGAGTACCTCTCCGGCAACGTCCGGGCCAAGCTGGGCGCCGCGCAGGCCGCCGCCGAGCAGGACGGTGACACCCGGTGGGCGGCGAACATCACCGCGCTTCGCGAGGTGATCCCCCCGGACCTGACCCCGGCGGAGATCGACGCCCGGCTCGGCGCCAGCTGGATCGACGCCGACACCGTCGCCGCATTCCTCCGCGAGGTCCTCGACGACCCCACCGTGCGGGTGGAGAACCCGGGCGGGTCCACGTGGACCGTCCGCGGCAACCGGCATACCGTGCTCGCGACCTCGACCTACGGAACCGAGCGGGTCAGCGCCATCGAACTCGCCCAGGCCGCGCTGGAGATGCGGCAGATCAAAGTCACCGACGAGATCGACGGCGGCCGACGGATCGTCAACCTCACCGAAACCGTCGCCGCCCAGGAGAAGACCTCCGAGCTCGCCGAACGGTTCGCCGACTGGCTGTGGACCGACCCCGACCGTGCGCAGACCCTCACCCGCCGCTACAACGACACGTTCAACACCATCGTCCTCCGCAGCTACGACGGCGAGCGGCGCCAACTCCCCGGCCTGGCGCTCACCTTCACGCTGCGGCCGCACCAGCACGCAGCGATCGCCCGAATCGTCGCCGAACCCGCCGTCCTCCTCGGCCACGACGTCGGAGCCGGCAAGACCGCCGCCATCGTCGGCGGGGCGATGGAGCTGCGCCGGCTCGGCCTGGCCCGCAAACCCGCCGTCGTCGTGCCGAACCACATGCTCGAACAGTTCACCCGAGAATGGCTGCAGCTCTACCCGCAGGCCCGGATCCTCGCCGCCGGCGTCGAGGACCTCGCCCGCGCCCGCCGCCGGCTGTTCCTCGCCCGCGCCGCCACCGGTGACTGGGACGGGATCCTGCTCTCCCGCTCCGCGTTCGAGCGGATCCCGCTCTCCCCCGCCGCGCAGCGCGACTACCTCAACCGCGAACTCGACACCCTCCGCGGCCAGCTCGAGCGGTCCCGCGCCGCCGGCGGGCTCACCGTCAAACGCCTCGAGGCCGCGCTGCAGCGCGGCGAGGAACGCCTCCGCACCCTGCTCGACACCGTCAAAGACCTCGGGATCAGCTTCGAGGAGACCGGGATCGACTACCTGTTCCTCGACGAGGCCCACGGCTACAAGAACCTGCACACCGAATCCAACATCCCCAACGTGAGCATCGACGGGTCCCAACGCGCCTCCGACCTGGACATGAAGATGGACCACCTCCGCGGCCGGCACGGCAACCGGATCGCCACCTTCGCCACCGCCACCCCGATCGCCAACTCCGTCGCCGAGGCCTACGTCATGCAGCGCTACCTGCGCCCCGACGTGCTCCGCGACGCCGGCATCCCCGACTTCGACAGCTGGGCCGCCACCTTCGGCGAGGTCACCACCGACCTCGAACTCGCCCCCGACGGCTCCCGGTTCCGGATGAACGCCCGGTTCGCCAAGTTCCGCAACGTCCCCGAACTGCTGCGGATGTGGCACCTGTCCGCCGACATCAAAACCGCCGAAGACCTCCAACTCCCGACCCCGGCGCTGCGCGGCGGGCACGCTGAGACCGTCGTCGTCCCCGCCGGCCCCCAGCTCACCGCGTTCATGGCCGAACTCGCCCGCCGCGCCGACCGGATATCCGCCCGCACGGTCGACCCGACCGAGGACAACATGCTCCGCGTCGCCACCCACGGCCGGCTCGCCGCCCTCGACCTCCGCCTCCTCGACCCGGCCGCCGGCGCCAACGTGAGCGCCAAGCTCGCCACCGCCGCCGACCGGATCGCCGCCATCCACTCCGCCCACGCCGACCGCCGCTACGGCACCAGCAGCCGCCCCGGGGCGTTGCAGCTGGTGTTCTGCGACCTCGGAACTCCGACCGGCCGCCGCGGCAGCTGGAACGCCTACGACGAACTCCGAGCCCTGCTCGCCGACCGAGGCGTCCCCGCCGACTCGGTGCGCTTTGTCCACGACGCCCGCAACGACCGGGAGAAAGCCGAGCTGTTCGCCGCCTGCCGCAACGGCCGGGTGTCGGTGCTGATCGGCTCCACCGAACGGATGGGCGTCGGCACCAACGTGCAGGCCCGCGCCGTCGCGCTGCACCACCTCGACTGCCCCTGGCGGCCCGCCGACCTCGCCCAACGGGAAGGCCGCATCCTCCGCCAGGGCAACCTCAACCCCCAGGTGGAGATCATCCGGTATGTCACGCGAAGCTCCTTCGACGCCTATCTTTGGCAGACCGTGGAACGCAAAGCCCGGTTCATCGGCCAGGTCATGCGCGGCCGCCTCGACGTCCGCGAAATCGAAGACATCGGCGACACCGCCCTGTCCTACAGCGAAGTCAAGGCCCTCGCCACCGGCGACCCGCGCATCCTCGACAAGGCCCGCGCCGACGCCGAGCTCACCCGCCTGGAACGCCTGGAACGCGCCCACACCCGCAACCACCGCGCGCTCCGCGGCACCGTCACCACCACCGACCAGCGCCTCCCCGCGCTCGCCGACAGCCTCGACCAGCTCCGCCGCGCGCTCCCCCGCGCCGTGGACACCCGCGGCGACGCGTTCGCCATGACCGTCGGTGGCCGGCGCTACCGCGGCCGCGGCGACGCCGCCCTCGCCCTACGAGACCAGCTCAGCACCCTCCTCGCCACCCCCGCCGCCGGCACGGCACCACCGGTACCGGTCGGGGAGATCGGCGGCTTTCCCATCCTCGCCACCCCGCACCGCCTCCCCGAACAACCGCAGCTGCGGCTCGAGCTGGCCGGCGTACCGCGCAGCGGCCTCACCGTCGACGCCTCCGAACTCCGCGCCGACAAGCCGCTCGGCATCCTCACCCGGCTGGAGAACCGCGCCGCCGCCATCCCCGCCACCCTCGCCGACGTCGAGCAGGAACTCCGACGGCTCACCGCCGAACGCGACCGCGCCCACGCCGAGCTCGCCACCCCCTTCCCGCACGCCGCCGCCCTCGCCGAGGCCCAAGCCCGCCGCGACGCCCTCGCCGCCGAGCTCGCCGATACTTCCGGCGTGCCGGCCGCCACGGTCCTCGGCGGCAGCGACGAGGCGATGGAGCAACGGTGGCGGCACCTGTGCACGGCGATCGACCTGCGCGTCGTCGACGACCCGCACTGGCCGGCGCTCGCCGCGGCCCTCACCCGCGCCGAGCAGGCCGGCACCGACGTCGCCACCGTCCTGCGCGATCTCACCGACAAGCAGGCCCTTCCCGACGACCACCCGGCGCGCAGCCTGCACTACCGCCTCATCGACAGCTGCGAAGCGGCGCTCACAGCGCCGCCGGACGCGCTGACGCCACCGCCAGCCGTCGCCGTCTCCGCGGCGGCCGAGATCCCGGCCGGCATCGTGCAGCCCGCTCCGGGGCCGCGCCGCTGAACCGCCGCTCCGCCGGCTAACACCGTCCGGTCGTCGCCCTGACACGTTCCGCGCGCGCCCCACGAAATCTGCAGGCGGCGAAATTGTCGCCGCGGACGTGTCCGGTTCCGGGGTCCCAACGACGCCTGTACCTGGTGAGGACCTCCCCCGTACCAGGAAAGCGCCCGATGCCCATTCACCGCCGTCCGGCGCCCCGCCCGCCCACGCTGCCGCCGACCGGATGCACCACCCGCCCGGTGCGCTCCGCCCACGCCCGCACGTCCTCATACGCCCACACCTTGCCCACCGTCAGGACCGCGATCGGCGCCGGGAAGTCGCCCTTCGCCGTCACCTGGCTGACCCGCTGCCGGCTCACCCCCAACATCCGGGCCACTTCCGCGGCCGCGACCACTGGTGGCTCCACCCGCCCAGCGTATCCAGGCCTGTTGACAACCCGCCTACTAGGCAATGTGCCTACTACACTAGGCAATGCGCCTAGCCCCTTCTCGGAGGTGTCCGTCATGGCTCCACTCGTTGACGCTCCCGCGTTCCTCGCCGGCGACCCGGTGCTGCTGCACCAGCAGCCGGTCCCGGAACCCGCGCACATCACCTCGGTGCACCGCACCGGCACCGGGTGGGAGTACGTCATCGCCACCGACGGCACCCCGGACCACCCCGGCCGCACCGTCAACCTGTTCACCACCACCGGCCGCACCAGCTACCTTTCCCGCCGGCAGCGCGCTGCCGCCGGCCGCTGAACCCGGGGCCAGGTGGCGGCCATGCACACTCCGGCGGACGGGCAGCTCGACCTGCTCTCCGACCTCGAGGCCGAGGAGCGGACGAGCCGGCTCGAGCAGGCCCGCCGCTACTGGGTGCGGCTCAACCAGTGTTTCGCCGGCGCCAAAGGCCCGCACCACCGCAGCAGCTGGTCCGCCGGCGTCCGGAACAACGCCCGCGGCGCCCGCGGCGCCCAAGCCCTCGTCGACCGGATGGCAGCCACCGCCGCCCGTCTGGCCCGCCTTCTCATCGACAACCACCCCGCCGTCGAGGCCATCGCGAAGTACGGTCCAGCCGACGCGGTCATCTACGCCGGCCCGCCCTACCTGGCCGCCGGCCGCAGGCGCGACGACGGCGGCCGCGGCGGCGACTACGTCATCGACTCCTGCACCGAGGACGACCACCGCGAGCTCGCCGCAGCGCTGCGTGCAACCCCGGCGACCGTGCTCCTCTCCGGGTACGCGCACCCGCTCTACGACGAGCAGTACGCCGACTGGGACCGCGTCGAACGCCGGGATCTCGCCTCCGCCGGCAACCACGCCGGCCGCTACGCCACCGAAGTGCTACGGAGCAAGCAGCCGATCGGCGCCCAGCCCATCCGCTTCTCGGCCGGCTCATGACGCCGCCCACCGTCCGGACCTGCCCGACCTGCGGCTACACCCGCAGCTACAGCTCCGCCGCGCAGGCGGACCGCCACCACCCCCGGCACTCCTGCGCCGGCCAGCTCGCCCGCGCCGACGCGGCCGGCCGGCGCGCCGCCGGGCGCATCCCGCGGCCCTGCCCGCACAACGCACCGCACCTGCATGGAACCCGCGCCGCCTACGTCAGGGACACCTGCCGCTGCGCGCCTTGCACCGCCGCCAACAGTCGCGACGAGCGGCAGCGTGCCAGAGCAGCCGTCTACGGCCGCAACCCCGGCTACGTCGATGCCGCGGCCGCCCGCCGGCACCTGCAGCACCTGGCCGCGGCCGGGATCGGGCTGCGACGTATCAGCCAACTCTCCGGGGTTCAGCCCGGGACCCTCGCGCGTCTCCGCTACGGCGACCACCGAGCCGGCCGCCGGCCCAGCCGCCGGATCCGGCCCGGCACCGAAGCCGCGATCCTCGCCGTCCCCGCCGTCCCGCACGCGGCCGCGCCCGGGACCCTCGTCGACGCCGCCGGCACCCGCCGCCGGCTGCAAGCCCTCGTCGCCCGCGGGTGGCCGCAGGCAGCCCTCGCCCGCCGCGTCGGTCGAAGCCGCAAGAACCTCGCCCGGCTGCTCACCGCCACCACCGTCACCCGCGCCACCGCCGCCGAGATCCGCACCCTCTACGAGCGCACCTGGAACGCCGACCCTCCGCAGCCCACTCCTCGGGAACGCGCCGCCAGCGACCGGGCCCGCGCTATCGCCGCCGCGCGCGGCTGGCGCACCCCGCTCGCCTGGGACGACATCGACACCGACCCGGACCCCGGCCCGCCGCTCACCCACCAACCACCCCCACCGCCAAGCAGCTGCTCGATCCCGGTCCATCGCCGGCGCGCGCGCCCGCACCGCGACCGCAGCACCCCGAAAGAACCCGCGATGAGCACCGAAGACGTCGACGAGGTCGCGATCGAGCGCGCCATGTACGGCGAGCGACTATCGCTCAACCGGGCCGAACGCCGTGAAGCCGTCCACCGGCTCACAAACCGCGGCTACTCCGTCCGGCAGATCGCCGAACGGCTGCACATCACCCCGCGCGCCGTCACCCGGCTCCGAAGCACCACCCGAGCCGCGGCCTAAAGAGATACTGCCTCTGATCATTAGATGCCTCGCGCGGAGCGACGCCGCCGGTATGCCTCGCACGCGCGACCCCGGCGTGACGACTGGCAGGAGGTGGCCGCAGTGTGTGTTGCGCTGGGAAGACTGCCCAAAAAGGTGCTGTCAACTCCGTCCCGAATCGAGCACCCGCGCGCCGTCACCCGCGGCTCCACAGGGCCTACCTAGCTGACGGCAGCTAACACCGACACGGCCGCCGGTCCCTCCTCCGGCCATAGTGGCAGCTGCGCCAGGTCGTCGAGCAGCCCCGCCACGGCCACGGCGGAAACCGCCGATCCGTCCGCACCAGCGCGCAACGCCTGCCGTACCGCACCGACCCGGCCACGGGCTCCGCGACCGTCCCGCAGCGGCGAACCGATCGTGTGCCGCCGCGCCGCCCACTCGCGGCGATTCTCCGCATGGCTCGACCGCCGCACGTGCGCCGAGTCGAGCCGCTGACACAACGGGTTGTCGCAGCGGTGTCCGAGCACCGGCACTTCGAGCAGCGCGTCGACGCCGAACTCCAACGCCCACGCGAACCGGTGCGCAATCACCACGACATCGCGCCGGTCCACCCGTCCGAGCCAGAAGCGCCCGTGACCCCGGGCGCTGACCGCACCTGTCCACCACTCGCAGCTGTACCCGTCCAACCGGCGCAGCTTCGACCGGAACCGGCCGACGGTGTCGACATCGGTGACGGCCGCGCGTAGCAGCGCGACCGTCGCCTCAGCCGGCCCGGCGCGCGGCATCGCCACTCTCCCCGCCGGCACCTGCCGCCTCATTCGCCGCCGCGCGGGACAGCCGCCGCACCTCCGCCACCTCGAGGTCCAGCAGGTGCGCCGCCGCCTCCACGCTGAGCCCCTCCACCGTCAGCCGTACCAGGGCCGCCCCGATCGCCGAGTTCGCCGCGATGATCGCCGCCTCGGCCTCCGCCCGATGCTCCAGCTGTCCGAAGACCTGCGCCGCCGCGTCCTCGACCCGCCGATCCCGCGCCTCGCGATCGACATCCAGCGTGATCCGCCGATCCCGCGCCTTCTGCCGCGCCGCCTGCAATCTCGCCGGCCGACTCATCGCAGCCTCCTGTTCGCACCGCCGATCCCGCCGCTGATCGTCGCAGCAACCCCCGACAGAAACCGTCCCGCCGGCCGACCGCACACGCAAACACCCCGCCCAGCCCTTGCCGATCAACAAGATCAAACCGCACACAAGATCATCGGATCGCGCGCAAGATCAGACCGCACATACAAGATCAGATCGCACACACCTCTTGCATCCCGGTCACGAACGGGTAACGGCGCCACACCTGCTGGCAGCGTCCGAGGATGTGATGAGCCTGCACAAGCTGACCGCGGGCGACGGCTATACGTACTTGACGCGGCAGGTGGCCGCGCACGACGCGACGTCCCGCGGCTACGGCGGCCTCGGCGACTACTACGCCCAGAAGGGCGAGTCCCCGGGCGTCTGGATGGGACAGGGCTGCTCCGCCGTGCCAGATTTCTTGGTGACCGGCCCGGTGACCGAGGCGCAGATGCGGGCGCTGTTCGGCGAGGGCCGCCATCCCGACGCCGACCGGCTGCAGCACGAGCTCGCCGCCGCCGGGCACGGGCCGGCGGCGGTCGAGGCGGCGACCCGGCTGGGTTACCCGTTCCGGGTCTACGACGGGGCAAGCGAGTGGCGGCGCTGCCTGGCGGAGCGGTTCGCCGCGTGGAACGCCGACGCGGGCCTGCCTCGGGACTGGCCGGTGCCGCCGGCCGAGCGGGCCCGGATCCGCACCGAGGTCGCCACCGAGCTGTTCACCGCGGAGTACGACCGGCCCCCGGCGGACCCGCGTGAGCTGTCCGGGTTCGTCGCCCGCGCGTCCCGGCAGCAGACCACCGCGGTCGCCGGCTACGACCTCGCCTTCTCCCCGGTGAAGAGCGTCTCCGCGTTGTGGGCGCTCGCCCCCCGCGACATCGCCGAGCAGGTCGAGGCGGCGCACGCGGCCGCGGTCGCCGACGCGCTGGGCTGGCTGGAGCGGTCCGCGACGTTCACCCGCACCGGACGGAACGGGGTCGCCCAGGTCGACGTTCAGGGGCTGATCGCGGCAGCGTTCACCCACCGCGACTCCCGCGCCGGGGACCCCGACCTGCACACCCACGTCGCCGTCTCCAACAAGGTGTGCACGCTCGACGGGCGGTGGTTGGCGCTGGACGGCCGGCCGCTGCACAAGCTGGCCGTCGCCGCCTCCGAGCGGTACAACACCCGGCTCGAGGCCCACCTCGGCGCCGCGCTCGGGCTGCGGTTCACCGAGCGCGCGGACCCCGACCCCGGCAAGCGGCCGGTCCGCGAAGTGCACGGGCTCGACCCGGCGCTGCTCACCGCCTGGTCCTCCCGCCGGGCCGCGATCGACACCCGCCGCGCCGAGCTCTCCGCCCGGTTCCAGGCCGAGCACGGCCGCACCCCGACCGTCGTCGAGGCGCTGAAACTCGCCCAGCAGGCCACCCTGGAAACCCGCGAAGCCAAGCACGAACCCCGCTCCCTCGGCGAGCAACGCGCCGCCTGGCGGCAGCAGGCCACCGCCGCGCTCGGCGGTGAGCAGCAGCTCACCCGGATGCTGCGCGATGCGCTGCGCCCGCGCGGACCCGCCGCCAGCCGGTCCAGGTGGCGCCCGACGGACGTGGCCGCCGCCGCCGAGCAGGTCCTCGGCCACCGTGTCGAGGACGCGGGCCACCTGGCAGGAGAACCACGTCCGCGCCGAAGCCGAGCGCGTCGTCCGGGCCGCCGGAACCGCCCTGCCAGGTGTCGACGACGCGGTCGAGCGCGATCGTCGCCGCCGCGCTCTCCCCGCCCTGTCGGTGCCGCTCGGCCGGCCGGACCGGCTCGAGGAACCCGCCCCGCTGCGCCGTACGGACGGGACCTCGGTGTACGAGGTGGCCGGCGCGCAGCTCTACACCTCGACGGCGGTGCTCGACGCCGAGCAGCGGATCCTCGCCGCGGCCGGCCGCCGCGACGGCCGGGTCGTCACCCCCCTGGCCGTCGATCTGGCGCTGGCGGAGTCCGCCGCGAACGGGGTCGAGCTCAACCCCGGGCAGGCGCAGCTGGTCCGTGAACTCGCCACCTCCGGCGCGCGGGTGCAGCTCGCGCTCGCCCCCGCCGGTACCGGCAAGACCACCGCGATGGCGGTGCTCGCCCGCGCCTGGCGGGACAGCGGCGGCGGCGTGGTCGGGCTGGCGCCGTCCGCCGCCGCGGCCGCGGTGCTCCGCGAGGAGATCGGCGGGCAGACGGACACCCTCGCCAAGCTGCTGCACTCCCTGGACACCGGCGAGCACCCGGAGTGGGTACGGCGGATCGGCGCCGGCACGCTGGTGCTCGTCGACGAGGCCGGCATGGCCGGCACCGCCGACCTCGCCCGGGTTCTCGATTTCGTGCTCGACCGCGGCGGCAGCGTCCGGCTTCTCGGCGACGACTCCCAGCTCGCGGCGGTCGGCGCCGGCGGGGTGCTCCGCGACCTGGCCGAGACCGCCGGCGCGGTCGCCCTGTCCCAGGTGATGCGCTTCACCGACCCCGCGGAAGCCGCCGCGTCGCTCGCGCTGCGCGCGGGCGACCCGGCCGGGATCGGCTTCTACCTCGACCACTCCCGGGTGCACGTCGGCGACCCGGGCACCGTCGCCGCGCAGGCCTACACAGCGTGGGCCGCGGACCGCGCGGCCGGCCGGGACGCGGTGCTGCTCGCCCCCACCCGCGAGCTGGTCGCGGAGCTCAACGCCCGCGCCCGCGCCGACCGGCTCGCCGCCGACGGCCCCGCCGGTGCCGAGGTGCAGCTCGCCGACGGCTCCCGGGCCAGCGCCGGGGACCTGATCGTCACCGGCCGCAACGACCGCCGCCTTCCGATCAGCACCACCGACTGGGTGAAGAACGGCGACCGCTGGCGGGTCGCCGCCGTCCAGGTTGACGGGTCGCTGCGGGTCACCCACCTCCCCACCGGCCGGCGGATCACCCTGCCCACCCGGTACGCCGCCGAGCACGTCGCGCTCGGCTACGCCACCACCGTGCACGCCGCCCAAGGCATCACCACCGACGTCTGCCACACCGTCGTCACCGGCGCCGAGAACCGCCAGCTGCTCTACGTCGCGCTCACCCGCGGCCGCCACCGCAACTGCCTCTACCTGGCCACCGGCAACGACGGCGACCCGCACGCCGTGATCACCCGCGACGCGCTGCTCCCACCCACCGCGGTCGACGTGCTCACCCGGGTCCTCGCCGCCGACGGCGCGCAGACCTCCGCCACCACCACCCGCCGAACCCTGCACGACCCAGCCCACCGGCTCGCGCAGGCCGCCGACGCCTACTACGACGCGGTCGCCACCGCCGCCGAACTGCACCTCGGCCCCGCCTGGGTCACCTCGATCGACGCCGCCGCCGAGACGCTGCGCCCGGGCCTGCCCACCGCGCCGGCCTACCCGACGCTGCGCGCCCACCTCGCGCTGCTCGCCCTCGACGGCCACGACCCCGCCGCGCTGCTGCGCGACGCGATCACCAGCCGGGAGCTGGGTACCGCGGCCGACGTCGCCGCGGTCCTGGACTGGCGGCTCGACCCCAGCGGCGGGCCCACGGCAACCACCGGCCCGCTGCCCTGGCTGCCCGCCGTCCCCCGCGCGCTCGCCGGCGACCCCGCGTGGGCCGGCTACCTCGCCCGCCGCGATTCCAGCAGGTCCGCACCCTGGCCGCCGCCGTGGAGGAGGCCAGCCGGAGCTGGGCGCCGAGCGCCGCACCCGGCTGGGCCCGGCCGCTGCTGTACCGGGACCCGCGGCTCCTCGCCCACCTCGCGGTATGGCGCGCCGCGCAACGGGTCGCCGACGACGACCCGGCGCTCACCGGCCCGGCACAGCGCAGCGCAGCCGATCTGCGCGCCCAGCATGCCCTGGACGACCATGCCGAGAGCATCCTCGGCGACCCGGCCGGCCCCGCCCGGCAGTGGGCGCCGCTCGCCGACGCCATCGACCCCCGGCTGCGGGCGGACCCCTACTGGCCGCAGCTCGCCGACCGGCTGTCCGCCGCCGCCCGCGCCGGCATCGACATCACCACCCTCACCACCCGCGTCGCCGCCGAACGCCCCCTCCCGGACGAGATGCCGGCCGCGGCGCTGTGGTGGCGGCTCGCCGCGCACCTGTCCCCCGCCGCGCTCGACGCCGCCGGCACCTCCGCGCCCGACACCCTGCGCCCCGCCTGGACGCCCACGCTCGCGTCGATCCTCGGGGACGCCACCGACCGGGTCGTCGCCGACCACAGCTGGCCGGCGCTGGTCGCCGCCGTCACCACCGCAGGCGCCGCCGGCTGGACGCCGGGCGACGCCCTGCGCACCGCGCACGACCTGCTCACCGGCGGCGCCGGCGACGACACCCCCCTCCCCGCCGACCAGCTCACCCAGGCCCTCGCCTGGCGGGTCCGGCTGCTCTGCGACCCCAGCGACCCCAGCGCCCCGCCGCCGCCCGACGACCCTCCCCCGCTCGACGAACCCGACGACGAGGTGGACGAGCGGCCCAGCGCGGCGGACGTCGCCTGGCTCCACGCCGCCGACCCCGGCCGGCGCACTCCCGCACCGCCGCGGCCGGACACCACCGACGCGGACGGCCACGCCGAGCCCGACCCATGGCTGGCGGCGCTCACCGCCCGCCTCGCCGGGCGGCACCAGGGCGACACCCCGCCGCCGGCGGGCCCGGACTCTTTCGCGACCAACCCGGCCACGGCCGTGCCCGGCCAGCCAGAGATCTGGCATCGCGACCCGACGCGCGACCGGCTCCTCGAACTGAACCGGCAGGCGGCCGGCTTCTTCACCGACCGCTACCCCGGCTCGTGGGCGTCCGGCTACCTGCACCAGCGGCTCGGAACCGACCTGCGCGCCGACCCCAGGTTCACCCCCGGCTACGCCCCCGCCGGCTGGACCACCCTCGTCAGCCACCTCAGTGAGCGCGGCGCCGGCCCGGACGAGCTGCTCGACGCCGGCCTGGCCACCCGGGCCCGCAACGGGCGGCTGATCGACCGGTTCCGCGACCGGCTCGTGCTCCCCATCCGCGACGTCACCGGCGACGTCGTCGGCTTCGTCGCCCGCCGGCCGGAACACGCCGGCGACGAGCACGGACCCAAATACCTCAACACCCCCGACACCGCCGTCTTCCGGAAAGGGGACTGCCTGTACGGGCCGGCCAACGCCGGCGACGCGCTGGCCGACGGCGCCACCCCCGTTCTCGTCGAAGGCCCGTTCGACGCGATGGCGGTCACCCTCGCCGGCGACGGCCAGTACGTGGGCCTAGCCCCGCTCGGCACCGCGTTCACCGACAGCCAAGCCGACCAGCTCCGGGCCGACCTGCGGCCCGGCACGATCGTCGCCACCGACAACGACCCGGCCGGCCGGGTCGCCGCCATCCGCTCCTACTGGCGTCTCGTCGCCCGCGGCGACACCCCCCGCCAGCTACTCCTCCCCGACGGGCTCGACCCCGCCGCACTGCTGTACACCGCCGGGGCCGCCGGGCTCCGCGACGCGCTCCACGCCAACACCCGCCCGCTCGTGCACGCCGTCATCGACGAACGGATCAACCGCTACGCCTCCCGGCTGCACACCGTCGAGGGTGTCGTGCTCGCCACCCGCGGTGCCGCCCAAGCCATCGCGGCTCTCCCACCTGAGCAGTGGCCCCAGCACATCCCCTACGTCACCAGCCGCGTCAATCCACTGCCCGGAACCACCGAGCTTGAGGTTCTCGACGCCGCCGAAGCCTGGACCGACGACCAAGCCGGCGTCGTTCGCCGCCGGCTGGCCGAACAGCTCAACACCCCACCGCCACCGGGTAGCGCCGACCCGACGCAGCGATGGCTCCCGCTCGCCAACGCGGTCGACCCCCGGCTCCCCGGCGACCCGCACTGGGCAGCGCTCGCCGGTGCCCTCGACCGGGCTTACCGCGCCGGCTACGACGTCCTCGCCAACCTCCCCCGACTCGCCACCCAGCCCCCGCTCCCGGAGCGGCACACCGCACGCACCCTGCACACCCGACTCACCGCCGAGACGGAAGCGGCTATCACCCCGCTGCCCGCCAGCCCCGGCCCCAGCACGGTGATACCGGATGCGGCCCAGCCAGCAGGAAGGCTGCCCACAGCGGCGCTGGCCCCGCACCGACCGGTGCAGCACTGAACTGACAACCGTGGAACCACCCACCCGCGCTGACCAGTCGGGGATGCCGGCGCGGCCATGCCCCTGCTGGGCAAGCTAGCG
>CAWFCZ010000025.1:0-15757 GCA_963814355.1 uncultured Actinomycetota bacterium
TCCCGGCCGGCATCGTGCAGCCCGCTCCGGGGCGCGCCGATGAATCGCCGCTCCGCCGGCTAACACACGTTCCGGTCGTCGCCCTGACACGTTCCGGCGCGCCTCACGAAAGCTCAGCCGGCGAATTGGCGCCGCGCAGGTGTCCGGTTCCGGGGCCCCAACGACGCCTGTACCTGGTGAGGACCTCCCCCGTACCAGGAAGCGCTCGATGTCCATTCACCGCCGTCCGGCGCCCCGCCCGCCCGCGCTGCCGCCGACCGGATGCACCACCCGCCCGGTGCGCTCCGCCCACGCCCGCACGTCCTCATACGCCCACACCTTGCCCACCGTCAGGACCGCGATCGGCGCCGGGAAGTCGCCCTTCGCCGTCACCTGGCTGACCCGCTGCCGGCTTACCCCCAACATCCGGGCCACTTCCGCGGCCGCGACCACTGGTGGCTCCACCCGCCCAGCGTATCCAGGCCTGTTGACAACTCGCCTACTAGGCAATATGCCTACTACACTAGGCAATGCGCCTAGCCCCTTCTCGGAGGTGTCCGTCATGGCTCCGCTCGTTGACGCTCCCGCGTTCCTCGCCGGCGACCCGGTGCTGCTGCACCAGCGGCCGGTCCCGGAACCCGCGCACATCACCTCGGTGCACCGCACCGGCACCGGGTGGGAGTACGTCATCTCCACCGACGGCACCCCGGACCGCCCCGGCCGCACCGTCAACCTGTTCACCACCACCGGCCGCACCAGCTACCTCTCCCGCCGGCAGCGCGCCGCCGCCGGCCGCTGAACCCGGGGCCAGGTGGCGGCCATGCACCCTCCGGCGGGCGGGCAGCTCGACCTGCTCACCGACCTCGAGGCCGAGGAGCGGACGAGCCGGCTCGAGCGGGCCCGCCGCTACTGGGTGCGGCTCAACCAGTGTTTCGCCGGCGCCAACGGCCCGCACCACCGCAGCAGCTGGTCCGCCAGCGTCCGGAACAACGCCTGCGACGCCCGCGGCGCCCAAGCCCTCGTCGACCGGATGGCGGCCGCCGCCGCCCGGCTGGCCCGCGTTGTCATCGACAACCACCCCGCCGTCGAGGCCATCGCCAAGTACGGCCTAGCCGATGCGGTCATCTACGCCGACCCGCCCTACCTGGCCGCCGTCCGCAGGCGCGACGGCGGCGGCCGCGGCGGGGACTACGTCATCGACTCCTGCACCGAGGACGACCACCGCGAGCTCGCCGCAGCGCTGCGCGCAACCCCGGCGACCGTGCTCCTCTCCGGGTACGCGCACCCGCTCTACGACGAGCTGTACGGCGACTGGGACCGCGTCGAACGCCGGGATTCTCGCCTCCGCCGGCAACCGCGCCGGCCGCTACGCCACCGAAGTGCTATGGAGCAAGCAGCCGATCGGCGGCCAGCCCATCCGCTTCTCGGCCGGCTCATGACGCCGCCCACCGTCCGGACCTGCCCGGCCTGCGGCTACACCCGCAGCTACAGCTCCGCCGCGCAGGCGGACCGCCACCACCCCCGGCACTCCTGCGCCGGCCAGCTCGCCCGCGCCGACGCGGCCGGCCGGCGCGCCGCCGGGCGCATCCCGCGGCCCTGCCCGCACAACGCACCGCACCTGCACGGCACCCGCGCCGCCTACGTCAGGGACGCCTGCCGCTGCGCGCCCTGCACCGCCGCCAACAGTCGCGCCGAGCGGCAGCGCGCCAGAGCAGCCGCCTACGGCCGCAACCCCGGCTACGTCGACGCCGCAGCCGCCCGCCGGCACCTGCAGCACCTGGCCGCGGCCGGGATCGGGCTGCGCCGTATCAGCCAACTCTCCGGCGTTCAGCACGGGACCCTCGCGCGTCTCCGCTACGGCGACCCCCGAGCCGGCCGCCCGCCCAGCCGGCGGATCCGGCCGCGCACCGAAGCCGCGATCCTCGCCGTCCCCGCCGTCCCGCACGCCGCCGCGCCCGGGACCCTCGTCGACGCCGCCGGCACCCGCCGCCGGCTGCAAGCCCTCGTCGCCCGCGGGTGGCCGCAGGCAGCCCTCGCCCGCCGCGTCGGTCGAAGCCGCAAGAACCTCGCCCGGCTGCTCACCGCCACCACCGTCACCCGCGCCACCGCCGCCGAGATCCGCACCCTCTACGAGCGCACCTGGAACGCCGACCCTCCGCAGCCCACTCCTCGGGAACGCGCCGCCAGCGACCGGGCCCGCGCTATCGCCGCCGCGCGCGGCTGGCGCACCCCGCTCGCCTGGGACGACATCGACACCGACCCGGACCCCGGCCCGCCGCTCACCCACCAACCACCCCCACCGCCAAGCAGCCGCTCGATCCCGGTCCATCGCCGGCGCGCGCGCCCGCACCGCGACCGCAGCACCCCGAAAGAACCCGCGATGAGCACCGAAGACGTCGACGAGGTCGCGATCGAGCGCGCCATGTACGGCGAGCGACTATCGCTCAACCGGGCCGAACGCCGTGAAGCCGTCCACCGGCTCACAAACCGCGGCTACTCCGTCCGGCAGATCGCCGAACGGCTGCACATCACCCCGCGCGCCGTCACCCGGCTCCGAAGCACCACCCGCGCCGCGGCCTAGCCAACCGCCCCAACACCGATACGGCGCCTGCGTGAGCGATGCCTCGAGCCACCGTCAGCGCGCCGGTCATCCGCGGCTTCCACAGGGCCACCTAGCGTCGCGGCAGCTAAAACACGACACGGCCGCCGGTCCCTCCTCCGGCCATAGTGGCAGCTGCGCCAGGTCGTTCAGCAGCCCCGCCACGGCCACGGCGGAAACCGCCGATCCGTCCGCACCAGCGCGCAGCGCCTGCCGTACCGCACCGACCCGGCCACGGGCTCCGCGACCGTCCCGCAGCGGCGAACCGATCGTGTGCCGGCGCGCCGCCCACTCGCGGCGATTCTCCGCATGGCTCGACCGCCGCACGTGCGCCGAGTCGAGCCGCTGACACAACGGGTTGTCGCAGCGGTGTCCGAGCACCGGCACTTCGAGCAGCGCGTCGACACCGAACTCCAACGCCCACGCGAACCGGTGCGCAATCACCACGACATCGCGCCGGTCCACCCGTCCGAGCCAGAAGCGGCCGTGACCCCGGGCGCTGACCGCACCTGTCCACCACTCGCAGCTCGCACCCGTCCAACCGGCGCAGCTTCGACCGGAACCGGCTGACGGTGTCGGCATCGGTGACGGCCGCGCGTAGCAGCGCGACCGTCGCCTCAGCCGGCCCGGCGCGCGGCATCGCCACTCTCCCCGACGGCGCCTGCCGCCTCATTCGGCGCCGCGCGGGACAGCCGCCGCACCTCCGCCACCTCGAGGTCCAGCAGCTGCGCCGCCGCCTCCACGCTGAGCCCCTCACCGTCCAGCCGACCAGGGCCGCCCCGATCGCCGAGTTCGCCGCGATGATCGCCGCCTCGGCCTCCGCCCGATCCTCCAGCTGTCCGAAGACCTGCGCCGCCGCGTCCTCGACCCGCCGATCCCGCGCCTCGCGGTCGACATCCAGCGCGATCCGCCGATCCCGCGCCTTCTGCCGCGCCGCCTGCAATCTCGCCGGCCGACTCATCCCAGCCTCCTGTCGCACCGCCGATCCCGCCGCTGATCGTCGCAGCGACCCCCGACAGAAACCGGCCCGCCGGCCGACCGCACACGCAAACACCCCGCCCAGCCCTTGCCGATCAACAAGATCAAACCGCACACAAGATCATCGTCGATCGCACGCAAGATCAGACCGCACATACAAGATCAGAACGCACACACCTCTTGCATCCCGGTCACGAACGGGTAACGGCGCCACACCTGCTGGCAGCGTCCGAGGCGTGATGAGCCTGCACAAGCTGACCGCGGGCGACGGCTATACGTATCTGACGCGGCAGGTGGCCGCGCACGACGCGACGTCCCGCGGCTACGGCGGCCTCGGCGACTACTACGCGCAGAAGGGCGAGTCGCCGGGCGTCTGGATGGGACAGGGCTGCTCCGCCGTGCCAGATTTTCTGGTGACCGGCCCGGTGACCGAGGCGCAGATGCGGGCGCTGTTCGGCGAGGGCCGCCATCCCGACGCCGACCGGCTGCAGCACGAGCTCGCCGCCGCCGGGCACGGGCCGGCGGCGGTCGAGGCGGCGACCCGGCTGGGTTACCCGTTCCGGGTCTACGACGGGGCAAGCGAGTGGCGGCGCCGCCTGGCGGAGCGGTTCGCCGCGTGGAACGCCGACGCGGGCCTGCCTCGGGACTGGCCGGTGCCGCCGGCGGAGCGGGCCCGGATCCGCACCGAGGTCGCCACCGAGCTGTTCACCGCGGAGTACGGCCGGCCCCCGGCGGACCCGCGTGAGCTGTCCGGGTTCGTCGCCCGCGCGTCCCGGCAGCGGACCACCGCGGTCGCCGGCTACGACCTCGCCTTCTCCCCGGTGAAGAGCGTCTCCGCGTTGTGGGCGCTCGCCCCCCGGGACATCGCCGAGCAGGTCGAGGCGGCGCACGCGGCCGCGGTCGCCGACGCGGTGGGCTGGCTGGAGCGGTCCGCGACGTTCACCCGCACCGGACGGAACGGGGTCGCCCAGGTCGACGTTCAGGGGCTGATCGCCGCAGCGTTCACCCACCGCGACTCCCGCGCCGGGGACCCCGACCTGCACACCCACGTCGCCGTCTCCAACAAGGTGTGCACCCTCGACGGGCGGTGGTTGGCGCTGGACGGCCGGCCGCTGCACAAGCTGGCCGTCGCCGCCTCCGAGCGGTACAACACCCGGCTCGAGGCCCACCTCGGCGCCGCGCTCGGGCTGCGGTTCACCGAGCGCGCGGACCCCGACCCCGGCAAGCGCCCGGTCCGCGAAGTGCACGGGCTCGACCCGGCGCTGCTCACCGCCTGGTCCTCCCGCCGGGCCGCGATCGACACCCGCCGCGCCGAGCTGTCCGCGCGGTTCCAGGCCGAGCACGGCCGCACCCCGACCGTCGTCGAGGCGCTGAAACTCGCCCAGCAGGCCACCCTGGAAACCCGCGAAGCCAAGCACGAACCCCGCTCCCTCGGCGAGCAGCGCGCCGCCTGGCGGCAGCAGGCCACCGCCGCGCTCGGCGGTGAGCAGCAGCTCACCCGGATGCTGCGCGATGCGCTGCGCCCGCGCGGACCCGCCGCCGGCCGGTCCAGGTGGGGACCGACGGACGTGGCCGCCGCCGCCGAGCAGGTCCTCGGCCACCGTGTCGAGCGACGCGGGCCACCTGGCAGGAGAACCACGTCCGAGCCGAAGCCGAGCGCGTCGTACGGGCCGCCGGAACCGCCCTGCCAGGTGTCGATGACGCGGTCGAGCGCGATCGTCGCCGCCGCGCTCTCCCCTGCCCTGTCGGTGCCGCTCGGCCGGCCGGACCGGCTCGAGGAACCCGCCCCGCTGCGCCGCACGGACGGGACCTCGGTGTACGAGGTGGCCGGCGCGCAGCTCTACACCTCGACGGCGGTGCTCGACGCCGAGCAGCGGATCCTCGCCGCGGCCGGCCGCCGCGACGGCCGGATCGTCACCCCCCTGGCCGTCGATCTGGCGCTGGCGGAGTCCGCCGCGAACGGGGTCGAGCTCAACCCCGGGCAGGCGCAGCTGGTCCGTGAACTCGCCACCTCCGGCGCGCGGGTGCAGCTCGCGCTCGCCCCCGCCGGTACCGGCAAGACCACCGCGATGGCGGTGCTAGCCCGCGCCTGGCGGGACAGCGGCGGCGGCGTCGTCGGGCTGGCGCCGTCCGCCGCCGCGGCCGCGGTGCTCCGCGAGGAGATCGGTGGGCAGACGGACACCCTGGCCAAGCTGCTGCACTCCCTCGACACCGGCGAGCACCCGGAGTGGGTACGGCGGATCGGCGCCGGCACGCTGGTGCTCGTCGACGAGGCCGGCATGGCCGGCACCGCCGACCTCGCCCGGGTTCTCGATTTCGTACTCGACCGCGGCGGCAGCGTCCGGCTTCTCGGTGACGACTCCCAGCTCGCGGCGGTCGGCGCCGGCGGGGTGCTCCGCGACCTGGCCGAGACCGCCGGCGCGGTCGCCCTGTCCCAGGTGATGCGCTTCACCGACCCCGCGGAAGCCGCCGCGTCGCTCGCGCTGCGCGCGGGCGACCCGGCCGGGATCGGCTTCTACCTCGATCACTCCCGGCTGCACGTCGGCGACCCGGGCACCGTCGCCGCGCAGGCCTACACAGCGTGGGCCGCGGACCGCGCGGCCGGCCGGGACGCGGTGCTGCTCGCCCCCACCCGCGAGCTGGTCGCGGAGCTCAACGCCCGCGCCCGCGCCGACCGGCTCGCCGCCGACGGCCCCGCCGGTGCCGAGGTGCAGCTCGCCGACGGCTCCCGGGCCAGCGCCGGGGACCTGATCGTCACCGGCCGCAACGACCGCCGCCTTCCGATCAGCGCCACCGACTGGGTGAAGAACGGCGACCGCTGGCGGGTCGCCGCCGTCCAGGTTGACGGGTCGCTGCGGGTCACCCACCTCCCCACCGGCCGGCGGATCACCCTGCCCACCCGGTACGCCGCCGAGCACGTCGCGCTCGGCTACGCCACCACCGTGCACGCCGCCCAAGGCATCACCACCGACGTCTGCCACACCGTCGTCACCGGCGCCGAGAACCGCCAGCTGCTCTACGTCGCGCTCACCCGCGGCCGCCACCGCAACTGCCTCTACCTGGCCACCGGCAACGACGGCGACCCGCACGCCGTGATCACCCGCGACGCGCTGCTCCCACCCACCGCGGTCGACGTGCTCACCCGGGTCCTCGCCGCCGACGGCGCGCAGACCTCCGCCACCACCACCCGCCGAACCCTGCACGACCCAGCCCACCGGCTCGCGCAGGCCGCCGACGCCTACTACGACGCGGTCGCCACCGCCGCCGAACTGCACCTCGGCCCCGCCTGGGTCACCTCGATCGACGCCGCCGCCGAGACGCTGCGCCCGGGCCTGCCCACCGCGCCGGCCTACCCGACGCTGCGCGCCCACCTCGCGCTGCTCGCCCTCGACGGCCACGACCCCGCCGCGCTGCTGCGCGACGCGATCAACAGCCGGGAGCTGGGTACCGCGGCCGACGTCGCCGCGGTCCTCGACTGGCGGCTCGACCCCAGCGGCGGGCCCACGGCAACCACCGGCCCGCTGCCCTGGCTGCCCGCCGTCCCCCGCGCGCTCGCCGGCGACCCCGCGTGGGCCGGCTACCTCGCCCGCCGGGACCAGCAGGTCCGCACCCTGGCCGCCGCCGTGGAGCAGGCCAGCCGGAGCTGGGCGCCGAGCGACACGCCCGGCTGGGCCCGGCCGCTGCTGTACCGGGACCCGCGGCTCGTCGCCCACCTCGCGGTATGGCGCGCCGCGCAACGCGTCGCCGACGACGACCTGACGCTCACCGGCCCGGCACAGCGCAGCGCAGCCGATCTGCGCGCCCAGCATGCACTGGACGACCATGCCGAGAGCATCCTCGGCGACCCGGCCGGCCCCGCCCGGCAGTGGGCTCCCGTCGCCGACGCGATCAACCCCCAGCTGCGGGCGGACCCCTACTGGCCGCAGCTCGCCGACCGGCTGTCCGCTGCCGCCCGCGCCGGCATCGACATCACCACCCTCACCACCCGCGTCGCCGCCGAACGCCCCCTCCCGGATGAGATGCCGGCCGCGGCGCTGTGGTGGCGGCTCGCCGCGCACCTGTCCCCCGCCGCGCTCGACGCCGCCGGCACCTCCGCGCCCGACACCCTGCGCCCCGCCTGGACGCCCACGCTCGCGTCGATCCTCGGGGACGCCACCGACCGGGTCGTTGCCGACCACGGCTGGCCGGCGCTGGTCGCCGCCGTCACCACCGCAGGCGCCGCCGGCTGGACGCCGAGCGACGCCCTGCGCACCGCGCACGACCTGCTCACCGGCGGCGCCGGCGACGACACCCCCCTCCCCGCCGACCAGCTCACCCAGGCCCTCGCCTGGCGGGTCCGGCTGCTCTGCGACCCCAGCGACCCCAGCGCCCCGCCGCCGCCCGACGACCCTCCCCCGCTCGACGAACCCGACGACGAGGTGGACGAGCGGCCCAGCGCGGCGGACGTCGCCTGGCTCAACGCCGCCGACCCCGGCCGGCGCACTCCCGCACCGCCGCGGCCGGACACCACCGATGCGGACGGCCACGCCGAGCCCGACCCATGGCTGGCGGCGCTCACCGCCCGCCTCGCCGAGCGGCGCCAGGGCGACACCCCGCCGCCGGCGGGCCCGGACTCTTTCGCGACCAACCCGGCCACGGCCGTGCTCGGCCAGCCAGAGATCTGGCATCGCGACCCGACGCGCGACCGGCTCCTCGAACTGAACGGGCAGGCGGCCGGCTTCTTCACCGACCGCTACCCCGGCTCCTGGGCGTCCGGCTACCTGCACCAGCGGCTCGGAACCGACCTGCGTGCCGACCCCAGGTTCACCCCCGGCTACGCCCCCGCTGGCTGGACCGCCCTCGTCAGCCACCTCAGTGAGCGCGGCGCCGGCCCGGAAGAGCTGCTCGACGCCGGCCTGGCCACCCGGGCCCGCAACGGGCGGCTGATCGACCGGTTCCGCGACCGGCTCGTGCTCCCCATCCGTGACGTCGCCGGCGACGTCGTCGGCTTCGTCGCCCGCCGGCCAGAACACGCCGGCGACGAGCACGGACCCAAATACCTCAACACCCCCGACACCGCCGTCTTTCGGAAAGGGGACTGCCTGTACGGGCCCGCCAACGCCGGCGACGCGCTGGCCGACGGCGCCACCCCCGTTCTCGTCGAAGGCCCGTTCGACGCGATCGCGGTCACCCTCGCCGGCGACGGCCAGTACGTGGGCCTAGCCCCGCTCGGCACCGCGTTCACCGACAGCCAAGCCGACCAGATCCGGGCCGACCTGCGGCCCGGCACGATCGTCGCCACCGACAACGACCCGGCCGGCCGGGTCGCCGCCATCCGCTCCTACTGGCGTCTCGTCGCCCGCGGCGACACCCCCCGCCAGCTACTCCTCCCCGACGGGCTCGACCCCGCCGCACTGCTGTACACCGCCGGGGCCGCCGGGCTCCGCGACGCGCTCCACGCCAACACCCGCCCGCTCGTGCACGCCGCCATCGACGAACGGATCAACCGCTACGCCTCCCGGCTGCACACCGTCGAGGGTGTCGTGCTCGCCACCCGCGGTGCCGCCCAAGCCATCGCGGCTCTCCCACCTGAGCAGTGGCCCCAGCACATCCCCTACGTCACCAGCCGCGTCAATCCACTGCCCGGAACCACCGAGCTTGAGGTTCTCGACGCCGCCGAAGCCTGGACCGACGACCAAGCCGGCGTCGTTCGCCGCCGGCTGGCCGAACGGCTCAACACCCCACCGCCACTGGGTAGCGCCGACCCGACGCAGCGATGGCTCCCGCTCGCCAACGCGGTCGACCCCCGGCTCCCCGGCGACCCGCACTGGGCAGCCTTCGCCGGTGCCCTCGACCGGGCTTACCGCGCCGGCTACGACGTCCCGGCCAACCTCCCCCGACTCGCCACCCAGCCCCCGCTCCCGGAACGGCACACCGCGCGCACCCTGCACACCCGACTCACCGCCGAGACGGAAGCGGCTATCACCCCGCTCCCCGCTAACCCCGGCCCCAGCACGGTGATACCGGATGCGGCCCAGCCAGCAGGAAGGCTGCCCACAGCGGCGCTGGCCCCGCACCGACCGGTGCAGCACTGAACTGACAACCGTGGAACCACCCACCCGCGCTGACCAGTCGGGGATGCCGGCGCGGCCATGCCCCTGCTGGGCAAGCTAGCGAGCGGAACGGCGCTTATGCTCGTCTTTGCCCGGTGCTGTTGGGCGGCCGACGGGTGCAGCCGCGGCGATCGGTTAACGGCGGCCGCTCACAGCGGGTCGCTCCGTTGGCCTGGTGCCGTAGCCGTGACTGTGCCGCCGTCAGCCTCTGCAAGCGCCCGGGCGACGTCCCGCACGGCCTCGACCATCTGCTCGGCGTGCTGCATCACCGCGGTCGGTGGGAAGGTTCTCCCTCGAATGGAAGCCGATTTGGGCGGGGCACCTCCGGCGAGCGCCTCGACGCGTTTCAGGTAAGCGTTCAACGCTTCCTGCCCGCCTGGAGGCAGAGCCAGGCCGTTGGCGTCCTCGTACCAGCCGAAAGTGACATCAGTGAGTCCCATCCACCGCTGGGGGCCGGGCGGGAACAGCCATCCAACCGAGAGCGGGCCACGCGCGGGGATCGCCACGCGAAGCGAGCAACCGGTCGTGCCCCAGAAGACCGTCAAGTCCTCGGTCCTGGCGAACGCCTCGAAGAGGTCCTGCAACGCATGGCGGTAGTCGTCATCCGCGACCGACTCGACGAAATCGTCGATACCGGCCAGGCTCACCTTCGAGCCGGCGGCGGACGTCGGGCTTGGACCGGCGCCGGCAACGAACCGCACTTCGAAGGCGCCGTAGCCCTCACCCGAGAAGCGGACCAGCTCCACGGCTGAAAAGCGTGCCGTCCTCATCGTCGCGTTCAGGTACTCGACCGTCCGGAGCACGGGCCGGGTGAAGCGCTGGGCGACGGCGATGTAGTGGAAGCTACCGTCGCGCAGTTGCGACTGCAGCCGCTCCCGCCAGTCAATGGCGTCGGCTTGCCCCCCTGTCCATAGCGTGGTGGCCGCAGCCTCGAGGGATGAGGGCGCCGGCAACTCGTTCCCGGGGAAGTGCGGTCCCGAGAAGTACTTTCGGGCCACCCGGGTGTCGAAGTCCTCGAGGCTCATCCCCCATAGGTCGGACCCATAGTCCAGCAGCTGCGCCAGACACTCGCGGAAGTCCGGGTTCTGCGGACCTGTCTTGAACTCCACCAGGACGAGTTCACCGCCATTCGCGAGTAACACAAGGTCGATGCGACCGGAATCGAGCACCGACTCCCGTCCGACGACGAGTGCCGGAGCAGCCAAGCCGAGGTCCTCAAGAGGGAGGAGATCCGGGTGCGCCTTGAGCAACTCCTGCAGTTGCGCTTCGTCGTGCGCCTTCACCTCCTCGAGTACCGGGAGATGGCCAGCGGGCGACGTGACGATGATCTTGCGTCCCATGATAGAGACGATGCCACCCCAGCCGGGGGCTCTCGTTCAGTCGCCGAAAACTCAAGTCCCCATTCTCGTCGGTCACCTCCTCCCCTCGAAGCGTCCATCGCGGCATGAGCCGATCTGCGAGTCAGTTACGACACGTGGGGCGGTCTTGACCTCGCAGAACAGCGCCTCTGGACGGCCGCTAACGAGTACCATGCCCCCTGACCAGCCGGCCGTGGCGAAAGGCCATGGCAGTGGACCGACGCGCTCCCGGCATGACCGGACAGGTCGTAGCCGCCACGGTGGCAATGCATGAATGTGCATCCAGCACCGGGCGGCGCGGGGCCGTTTGATCAAGTACGTGACTTCGCTGCGATCTGCTTTCAGCTGGCCTGCCGGGTGCCCGCAAGCCATCGTCATCTGGTGTCGGCGGTGTTCGGTCTACCCAGAGTCCGACGGCAGCGTTGATCTCCAGTGCAGTTCGGCCGATGCGTAGTCGGCGTGGTCCGTTGAAAGATCGACCAAGGTCAGTTGCATGTCGCCCTGGGTGTAGCGGTCGGTGAAGTAGTCGCCGGTCATCATCGTCGGTCGCAGTCCGACGATGTCGAGTGCGGCGGTGCCGAGATGCGCCTTGCTTCGATCCTCCAGCTCCCGGCGGGGCCGGTTCGTATACGTGTACGTGAGCGTCTTGTCGGCGCCGCCTGAGGCGTCGTCCCACATGGCGGCGCGAGAGTCGCTTCGACTCTCGGCGGTGTACTGGCGCACACCGATACTCCAGAACGTCTGGCTGATTATGACGTAGGCGTCGATCGGTCCTCGATTGCCGCCGTCAGGAATCTTGCTGGCGGCCGTCGGAGTGAGCATGGCCTTCCAGGTGCCGGCGATCCACGGTCGCTTCGCCAAGCGCTGGAGCCCAGGAAGTCGCCAAAGCCAGATGTCCCACAGTGCGACGGCGAAGGTGAGCAAGGTGGGCAGGTAGCTCAGGGCGTGCTTCCAACCGGCCTGGATGTGAACGCCGGACACGTAGAGCGCAACTGCGTAGGCGGCGCCGACGAGTGTGGCGGTGAGCCGAACAGCTGTGGCGGGTCTAGCCATCAGTACTCAAGGTAGTGCCACGCCTTGAGGACCAACGTCTTGGCTTCGTCGGTCGTCCACGGCTGGCCGGAGCGAAACAGGTATTTGTTTTTGTTGGGCTCGACCCACTCGCCAGTCTTGTCGTTGTCCAGGGCGTCCCACAGCTCGTAGAGGGCGGCTCGGAAGCCGGTGCTGAGGTCGCTGCCCTTGCGCAAGGACGCGTCACTCACGTTCCAGACCAAGCACTCCATCAGGTAGGACGGAAGTGCCTCGATCGCTCCATCCTTGACCAAGATATTTTCGGCGTTCTTCAATGCCCGCACGAAGTTCTTGTAGCGACCGTCAGTGGCAGTGTTGCGAGCTCGGCCATTGACGAGTTGTTGGTTCGGCCAGTTGACGATCTTGGTGGACTTGCCCTTCGGAAACACACAACTGCCTTCGCGCTTACTCACTCGCCGAGCGTCGTCGTACAGGACGTAATCGAAGGAGGGCACCGCGTCCACGCTCGGGCGGCTGTCGGCCACCGCGGCGACCGTGAGCGCAATCTTTCCGGCCTCGATCGCTGATGACCCGAACTTGTTGATCAACGCCTGAAATACCTCGTCTCGCAAGTATTCCGGCGTCCACTCACCTTTATAGGACTCGCTGGCGGGCTCGGTCGGCTCGTGGCCTGGCATGTACTTGTAGTACTGACATACGGTGCACTGGACGGCGATGTCGACATCGCTGTCGCGCCGGACGTTGGTGTTGTTGGGGTAGGAGCCTTTTGCGTAGACCATTAGCTTTGCCGACTTCAGAGGCTCGTGAGCCTTGACGGCGTCGGTGACCATGCGCTCGGCTCGGTCTTGTTGGGCCTGCTCGTCGTTGCTCGATGGCTTGATCCATTGCGACAGCAGAGCTTCACGAGTCGTCTGGGTCATGGTCATGTCCGGTCTTTGCTCCTCATGGTGACGTGCTGTTGATCACCTGAGGACGCTACCGGGAGCGTCCGACACTTCGGGTGTTAGGCGCGTCGGGCTGCGGCGAGCCTCCCGACGTCGTCAGAGCCTCGAGGCTCCGCGCTCAGGGATAGCTCGCGCACTATCTGCGTCGTCGTCAGGGTGCCGTCACATCGGGGATTGGTGCTGATGTGTCTGGTGTGACGGGAGGGTTGCATACCCTCCCGCTTGGGAGCGGAACGTGCAAGCGGGCACGGCCCTGCTGATGATTACGGTGTCGAAGCCGGTCATCGTCAGCAGGAGCCGAACCCGGGTGCCCATCATCGCCTACCGCGGCGGCTGCGGTGAGTTTGTCAGCCGCGGATGCGGTGACCTGCTGGCCGCGCTGCGGGCGGTGCCTGACCCCCGTCCGAGTGGCGCCCGCCGGCATCCGACGGCGTATCTGCTCGGGGTGCTGGTGGTCTCCTTCGCCTGGGCCGGCTTCGAGACGTTCACCGGCGCGGTGCAGTGGGCTGCGGGCGCCGACCGGGCGCTGCTGCTGCGGCTGGGGGCGCGGTACCGGACCCGCTGACCGGCGCGGTCACGGGCGCCGAGCGAAGCCACGATCCGACGGATCGCCGGCCGGGTGGACGGCGCTGCCTTGGAGGTCGTGATCGCGGCCTGGACCGCGGGCCGGCTGAGCCCGGTCGATCCCGGTGCGGCCAGGTCGCCGTGGCCGTGGACGGCAAGACCGTGCGCGGCGCCCGGAGTGGGCGAGCAGCCCGCCCCGCACCTGCTCGCCGCCGCCACCCACGACCGGTCGCTGGTCCTGGCGCAACGACAGGTCCCGGGTAAGACCAACGAGATCCCCAAAGGCAACCAGCCGCGGTTGCTCACCGACGTGGTCGACCGAGATCCCCAAAGGCAACCAGCCGCGGTTGCTCACCGACGTGATCGACCGACTGCGTGAGCGGCAACCGACCCGCACCGGACGCGCCCGCGGGGTCACGCCCGCACCGAGGAACGACGCCTGACCGTGGTGCCCGCGACCGGAATCGACTTCCCCGGCGCCCAACAGGTCTTCCGCGTCGTCCGCTACACCGGCGGGTTGGACCGCCAGCGCACCCGCAAGGAAGTCGAGAACGCGGTCCACTGGGTGCGTGACGACACTGCCCACCGCGCGCACACCGGAAACGCCCCCGCCGTCCTGGCCGCCATCCGCAACGTCGTTACCACCGCGCTCCGCCTCACCGGAGCGGTCAACATGGCCGCCGCCCGCCGCTCCGCGGCGCTGAACCACCGCCGCGCAATCGAACTCTTCACCCCGACTCCCAAACTCGGACGAACTCCGCTATGACGGAGCCCTGAGAGGTCGCGGGACTTTCAGTTTTTGGGCGGAGCGGATGCACTTAGCTGGTCTGGGTAACCCAGCGGCGAGCCATCACAATTTGTTCATGCGGCCGAGCCGTCAATAGTGCAGGTAGAGTACACGCCGTCACCGGTGAAGTCTGCGCGGCCTAGGGTCACCTGGGCAGTCGAATTAGCTGGCACGTATGCTTCCTTGGACGCCACGCCGACCACAGTCCCGTCGCTGGCACGCAGGGCGACAGCGTAGGCGAAGTTCCCGGTCGTCCCGAACTGATTGTTGATCGTGACGGTCACCGGACCCCCGGACCTTTGATCTGCGCTCACGTCGCCCCAATAGCCGTCTGCCGAACCCCGGCAGCCAACGGTCAGCCCCGGTCCCGACGGCGCCGCGGGCGCCCGAGTGCCCGTCTGGAGGGACGCCACGCCGAGCGTGATGAGGGCGATCGCAACCGCCATGCCCGCAACCCCTGCGACAGTCTTGGCGCGGATCGTGCCCTTGCCGGCCGGCGGGGGCGAGCGCCAGTCGCCGGTCATGCGGCTAGGTCCGAATTATCACGAATCGGCATTCTCGCCTCTCTGAACGTTTCCCCAAGCTCCACTCCGACGACGCGGTCACGGCCCCCCCAAGAGTAGCGTCACGTTTACGCCCGTGCTCGCGGAGTATCCGCGCTGGCGGGGAGGGCCCTGCCATGCGTCAGGGGGAGCGGTCGACTTGGCGAACCTGCCAGGAGGGCCGGCGGGAACGAGATCGTTTCGTTTCGCTGCAGCCCTTCCATGGTTCCGTACAAGACGTCCTACAGTAAGTGAAGGATTCTGAACGCAGGCAGTGCGCGTCATAATGGGCTGCAAATGGACCGCTCCGTCGTCCACAATCCTGTTCCAACGCTTGCTGTTCCACAAGAGCGTAGTGCGCCGCATTCCCCAGTGATGATGTCGCGGACACGTACGTCATGGACGCAGACATCGGCGAATCGACCGGAGCGTCGGCGACCCGGCTCCCCCTCGTCTCGCTGTGCTCGCGTCGCAGCTATGACGCCCGGCACATCATGCCGGCCACCGCACCTGCATACGGGAAGCCCGCCATCCGCACCTCGGTGTGCGGAAGGTCCGGCCGCAACGTGGTGACCCACTCCGGCTGCCAGCGACTCGTCCTGCGGCGCATTCCAGCACTGCGGGTCGGCTTCTTGTCGCGCCGCGAGGCAGGCCGGGTGTGGCAGCACTCTCCGTGACGGTATGGCCGTCACCGGGGAGACGCTCGTGGCCGCCACTGGGTGTTTCGTGATGGCCGCTGACAACAGCACGCGGCCCGACCGTCGCAGGTCGGCGCCTGGGCGTCGATCGTCAGGCAATAGGCTGCCGCCCGGCGGTCAGTATCAGTACAACCGGGAAAGCACCAAAGCACGACCCCGCTCCAGGTGGACCGGTTCACGCCGT
>CAWFCZ010000026.1:0-92559 GCA_963814355.1 uncultured Actinomycetota bacterium
GATTCCTCCCATTGGAACCTCTGGCGCATTAGGCAGCCGCCTTTCCGGGAACTCGTCAACGGCGTAAACGTCGTACTCACGGACACGTGGCGTGACACGTGGCCCGGTGGCGGACGTCTGACCTGGCAAGTACGAGCGCGCAACGTGACCGCCAATTCCTACTCAACGAAAGCTGATGCGGTCGGGCTAATCGCTCAATCCTTGGGTGTCCCAGCCAGCGACGTCCGAAGCCACCCCTACACCATGCGGGGCCCGGACTCGGGGGTGCTGTTGGCGTGGACCTACGACCCCGTGCGGCGACTCGATCTGTCGCGGCCGCCGGACATGCGGTTCCGTCCAAACGGATGGCTACGAATGGACGACGTACGCATTCTGCAGCGATGGGGACTCGAAGTGGGCGCCTCTCCTACCGCTGACGACCGCAGCCAACCGCCGCTGTCACCCACCGGTCAGGGACGGCTGGACCTGGCCGAGCGGCTATTGGTCGAGGAACACGCAATGCTGCTGGCGGCTGACTGGTGCCGCGGCAACGGGTGGCCGCTCGTCGATGATGTCTCTCGCCGACGGTCCTGGGACTTGGAGGCTCGGAAGCGGCGCAATGGCAAGCCCTTGTTCGTGGAGGTGAAGGGCACGACAGGCGCCAAACTCGAAGTCGAGGTCACGCGCGGCGAAGTCCGACATGCCCAGAGCCATCCAGCGGACACGGTCCTCGTCGCGGTGACCGGAATCACCCTCAAGCGAGGGTCACAGGCTATTGCCACGGGCGGGACATTGCACGTGACCAGACCCTGGGCGCCCAAAGACGCCGAACTGTCACCCACTCGCTATCGCTGGCGGCCACCAAGCCCGTAGGCCGCGTCCCCGCAGCGCCGGGACGTCCGCTCATCGGCCATGAGCGGTCGCTTCGGCCGCTACCGCGGCCGTCCAGAAGACCGGTTCTGCGCCGCAGGAGCAGGCAGACCCCCCGCGCCTTCGTTGCAGCGGCTTGTGCGATTTAGCCTGACTGTTGCTGAGTCGCCGTGATGCTTGACCTGCGCGTATAGGTGCGGGGTCGTTACGCATCAGCAGATGCGAGTACCCGTACCAGGGCCGACCGCTCGGCGGCGTCGATCGACAACCCCCACCGCGTCTTCACGTCCACCCACACGCGCGCGTACGCACAGCGCGCGGGGCGGTGCGGCAGCCAGCGCGCCGGGTCCTGGTCGCCCTTGGTTTCGTTCGACGGCGCCGACACCGCGACCAGGTTTGCCTCGTCGTTGGCAAACAGTAGCCGCCGGCGCGCTGTCCAGGTCGCCGCACCGGAGCGGTAGGCCTCGGCCAGCGGCACGACGTGATCGACCTGCACCTCCTCCGCCTGCGCGAGGTCCCTGGCGTCGGTCAGCTGCAGCAGCGCGCCGGAGTACGGGTCCCGCCACCGGCCGGCGAGCACATCATGGGCGCAGCCTCCGCGCCGGCGCGTGCGCACCGAGCCGGGGAGCGCGTCCCGGAACAGCACGTCCGCCCGCTGGCTGGCAGCCGTTGCCCTCGACGTCGGCCCAGCGCTGGCCGAAGGCATCCCGGCGGTACCCGGACAGGGAACCCGCCGGGCCGGTCGGAAGCCGGTCGAGCTCTCGCCGCGCCTGCTCGACGGTCACGCCCGGACGCAGCCCGGCCAGAGCGTCACCGGACGCCGCCGGTCCAGAAGAAGATGTGGCGCATCCGCTCGCTCCGGCCACCGTGGCCACGACGGCAGTGAGCCAGGGTGCGGCCGTTCTCACCGCACACGCAGCCGCGTCCAGGCCGCCTCTCACGCGTTACCGCGCACCGGACTCGGTCGGTCCCGCCCCCTCACGCGGAGAACCTCGCGGCCAGGTAGCGCTGCGCCGCCAGGGCGCGCATCGCGGCCATCGCCGACGCTGAGGAGTTCAGGTTGAAGGCACAGCGGCCGCCGCGGCCGGCGGAGTTCCAGTAGAGGACGGCGCGCAGCTGCGGCCAGCGGTGGATCGCGGCGCCGGCCGCGGCGATCCACCGTCCCTTGCGGCTGGGTGAGGCGGGGTCTTCCAGGGAGCCCCATTCGGCGACCATCAGGGGGCGGTGGTGCGGGGTGGCCCAGGTGATGAAGTCGTGGAAGACGTCGGCGAACGGGCGCCAGGTGGTGCTGCGGCAGGCGTACCAGTTGTAGCCGTCGGCGGCGATCCAGTCGATCACGTCGTCGCCGGGGTAGTACGCGGCGGCCGGGATCCGCCCTTCGCGTTGGTGGAAGCTGGACGCCATCAGGATCCAGGCGAACCGCACGTTGGTGGCGTGCTCGGCGCGGAACACGGCGACGTAGTGCCGCCAGGCGGCGACGTACGCGGCCGGGCCGTCGTTGCGGTCGTTCTCCGGCTCGTGGCTGAAGGAGAGCAGCAGCGGGGCGTGCAGCGCGGCAGCGGAGCGGGCCTGGGCCCGGATCACCGCGTCTTCCCGGCCGGCGGCGATCGCCGACCAGCGGACCGGGGTTCGCCCGCGGCGCGGGTTGACCGACAGCACCGGCAGCCGGCCGCCGGCGAGGTCCCAGCCGACCAGCGGGTCAGCCGCGGCTCCCAGGTCTGGTAGATGCGGTGCAGCGCGAGCCGTCGGCCGAGCGCCCGCTCCAGCGTGACCGTGGAGGCCTCTTCGCTGCCGTCCCGGGGGCCGCTGGAGGCGCCGAACGCCACCCCAGGCCCGAACGGCACCCGGTCGATGGAGGAGGCGGCGGCCATCCGTAGCGGCCGGTGCCCGCCCGTCCGGACCGCCACCACGGCGACCGTGACAGCGACGGCGAGTAGGACCGCGGCAGCGGCGATTACCGGCTGTGGTAGGTGAGGTGGGGACGGCCTGGAGGCCGTTGGTGACGGGGGTGGCATCTGCGCTCCTAACGCGCTTCGGTGTCTCTTTCCGGACATCGAGCGGGCGGCTGAGGTCAGCGGCCGCCCGGATGGGCTGCGGGCCACGGATACGAAGGACGGGCGGGCGTCCCAATCCGAACCGCCCCCGGGGGGTGTTCAGCCGGCACCTGGCGTTGCCGTTGGCGCCGGCTGGTGCGGCCTTGCGCGGCGCGGCGGTGGCGTAGCGGAGGCTGACGCCGACCTCGTCGATGTCGAGCTCGAAGACGCTGCGCTTCTCCCCGGCCGCGGTGGTGTAGTCGCGCTGCCGCAGCCGGCCGGTGAGGAGTACCCGGTCACCGCGGCGCAGGCTGGCCGCGACGTGCTCCGCCGGCGCGCCCCACACGCTGCCGCTGAGGTAGGTGGTGTCGCCGTCGACCCACCGGTCGGCGGCCCGGTCGTAGCGGCGGGCGGTGTGCGCCACCCGGACCGTGGCGACCGGCTGCCCGCTGGGGGCGGTCCTCAGTTCCGGGTCCTCGACGAGGTTCCCGGCGAGCGTGGTGGTGAGAATCCATTGCTTTGGCTCCTCTCTTGTTGATCCGCTCCGCGGGCGCGGGGCGGGTGTGCTGTCAGTACCGGCGGGCGCCCGGCGGCGGCCGGACGCGGGTGTCGGCGTCGAACCGCCGCTCCCGCTCGGCGACCGCGTCCGGGGCGGTGTCGGCGTCGTAGCGGCTGGCGGCCGGCCAGTCGGTGTGCTTGCCGCTGCGGCAGCCGCCGTCGCCGAGCCGGGACGTCATCCGGTCGAGGAACAGCGGCAGCGTGGTGCGGTGCCAGTCCTCGAGCAGCTCCGGGCTGTACGCGTTCTCCGCGGTCAGCCGCAGGCAGGCGAGTACCGGGAGCTCGTGGGCGAGGTGCGGATGCGCCGGCCAGCAGGCGGGGATCATCCCGGCCGGCCGCCAGCCGTACTCCCGGTTGATCCACATCGCGACGGCGTCGCACCAGCGCCACACGTGCGGGCGGAGTTCGTCGTCGCAGCTGCCCGGGTTCCACGGCCGGGGCAGGTCGGTGAGGTCGCCGAGGGCCTTGATCTCCGCCGCGTCGCCGCTGCGGAGCACCGCCAAGGTGTGCAGCGCCTGCCGGACGGTCCGCGGTGCCATCGGGAACGGGGTGACGATCACCACGACCACTCCCCGGGCGTAGCCGCCGACCGGACCGCGGCGGCCGCGGCGTGGTCGCCGTCGCCGTCGCCCTCGGCATCGGGGGCGTGCAGCCGGTGCTGCCGGGCGTAGCGGACCGCCTCGCAGGCGCGCTCCGCGGCGTCGGTGGCGCTGTCGTGGGTGGCGCGGACCCGGGCCCGGCCGGCGCGCTGCGCGGCGAGCAGCGCCCGGCCGGTCCGGCCGTCGATGCAGCGGCGCAGTTTGGCCAGGATCGGCGGGGCGTTCTCGGCGACGACGAGGGCTTGCCGTTCCGGCAGCAGCCGCAGATGCTCGGGGCGCAGGATCGGGATGTCCTCCATCGCCCGGGAGGTGCCGGCGCCGCCGGGCCCGTCGTTCAGGGTTTGCCGGGAGACGCGGGTGGTGCCGAGCAGGTCGGAGATCTCCCGGTAGAAGTGGATGTCTTTGCCGCCGCCGAACACGATCACGTTGTTGGTCAGCCCGAACAGGCTGCGGGCCTCGTCCTCGCCGTAGGCGACGACCATCTGCCGCCAGGTCTGGGCGGCGTAGATGAACGAGATGCCCGAGCGCGCGTTCGTTCGCCATCCGGGTGCGCAGGGTCGGGATCGGGGCTTGGCTCGGCAGCTCGTCGAGGCAGGCGAGGAAGCTCGGGGTGACCCGGCCGTGCGGGGAGCGGGCGGCGAGCGCGAGCGCGGTGTCGAGCAGGTGTTCGGCGACCGCGGTCATCAGCGGGGCGGCGGAGGCGTACGGGTCCTCCCGGCCGAGGAGGTAGACCGTGCCGCCGCGGGCGAGCAGGTCGGCGAGGTCGGTGCCCGGCCGCCCCGGGCTGGGGGTGCAGCGGCCGCGGATCGAGGGCTGGAAGAACAAGCTGAGCGCCTGCTGCACGGTGGTGACGGTGTTAGCGACGGTGTCCGCGGAGCCGTGCAGCGCGCCGGCGAGCAGGCCGTCCCAGAACTGGGCGGCGTGCGGGTGCCGGCGCAGGATCTCCGCCGGCGCCTCGGCGGCGACCGGGTTCGCCACCCACTCCAGGACATGGTGAAGGCTGCGGCCGGTGAGCGCGGCGGCGTGGAAGAAGCCTTGCAGCACCTTCGCGGTTTCCGCGGCGTAGAAGCGGGCGGCGTTGTCGTTGCGGCCGCCGGCGACCGCGCCGGTGACCGTGCCGGCGGAGAACGCCTTCGCCCGCCGCTCGGCGACCAGCGGGTCGACGCAGCCGGCGATCGGGTCCCACACCAGCTCCGGCAGCCCGGGTGCCATGCCGAACGGGTCGAGCACCGCCACCGGCCGGCCGCCGGCCTCCCGCCGGCCCAGGGTGAGCACCAGGTCGTCGAGCTTGGTCAGGGTGGCCATCGCCGCGCCGGGGTGGGCGAGCAGCGCCGGGGCGAGCAGGTCCAGGGTCTTCCCGGAGCCCTGCACCCCGTACACGCCGGCGGTCCGGTCGGCCCGGACCCACAGCTCCACCCCCCACGGGGTGACGGACCGGCCGAGCCGCCAGCCCACCGACGTCGGGTCGAAGCTCACCGCCTACCCTCCGGCGGTCCGTACCGGTCGGGGCGGATGATCGGCCGGGCGGCGCGCAGCCGACCGACCCCGAGCACCGCCGACCGCCTCCCGGCGGGTGGCCATCCCGCCGCGGGCGTCCCCCGGCCGCCGGTACCGCGCCCAGCCGACACCCCCGGCGGTGAGCAGCGCCAGCGCGACAAGCTCGGTGAGTACGACGCCGGCGTACACCGCGGCCGCGCTCGGCAGCCGGGCCGCGTCGGCCGCCGGCAGCCCGGCGGCGGGATGCCCGGCGAGCAGCCCGCCGAGGGCGGCCAGCCACGCCCCGTGCCGCGGCCACACCCAGCCGCCGCCGAACACCGCCGCGGCCGCGGCTCTCCCGGTGAGCCCGCCGAGGCCGAGCAGCAGCAGCACGGCGGTGACTGCGACACACGCGATCTCCCAGCCGGTCCCGACCGGCTGCGGGTCCCGCCGGGCCCAGCGCTGCATCGTCGACATGTCTTGCGTCCTCTCGTTTAGGCGATGTGCCGGACGGCGACGATCTCCCCGGCCCAGGCGCTGACCGGGATGAGCTGGACGACGGCACCGGTGTGCGGGGCCTGGATCAGGTACCACCCGACGCCGCTCGCGGTAGCGACGTAGCCGGCGAGCATCCCGACGTGCCGGGGCGCGGCGGCCGTACCGTCGGAGCCGGGGATGAACACCAGGTCGCCGGCGGCCGGCTGGGACAGGTTCGTCGGCGCCGGGCTGCCCGCGGTGACCTGCGCGCCGGTGAAGTGCGCCATCGTCACCCCGGCGGCGGCCCAGGCGGCCATCGTCAGCCCGGAGCAGTCGTAGGCGTCCGGGCCGGCGGCGCCCCACCGGTAGGGCTTGCCGAGTTGGGCGAGCGCGAACCGCACCGCGACGACCCCGGCCGGCGAACCCGCGATCGTGAACCCCGCCGGCACCGTCGTGCTGCCGCCGCCGGTCTTCCCGTCTCCGCCGCCGCCCGGGCAGATCACCGTGATCGGCGGGCCGGAGTCGGTGGCGGCCAGCGGCCACAGCTGCCCGACCAGCGCGGCCGCCATCGCCTGCCACTGGGCGTAGGCGGCGCCGTTGGCCGAGTGCTGCACCGCCTGCGCAGCCTCGGCGACGCTCATCCGCTGCCAGCCCGGAATGTGCGTCAGCCCCTCGACACCGGGCCCGAGGTCGGCGAAGAAGAACAGCCCGGCCGCGGCGGCCGGGTCCATCCGCACCGCGAGCGGCCCCCACGGCGCCCCCTGTTGAAACAGCCCACGCGAGTCCGGCCCGGCCGCGTCGCCGTGACCGACGTTGATCAGCGAGGATTCCTGCATCGCGGCCGCGACCGCGATCACCGCGGCGTCGCTGGACAATCGGCGCTGCGCCGCCACCGTCGTGATCACCCGCGCGTTGCCGACCTGCTCCGCGGTCAGCGTCACGGCGGCGGCGGTCAGCCCGGTCCCGGCCGGCCCGCACACCGTCGGCGGGGGGCGGTCGGGTGCCGCCGCGGCGGCCAGGCAGGGCAGCATCAGCAGCGCCGCGAGGACGGCCCCGAGCGCCGCGGTGGCCGCGCGGGCCGGGCTCGTCACTCCGCCCCCGCCGGCTGCGCAACGTGACGCGGCGCCGCATCCAGATCGGGATCCGCGGCGACGGTGATCGCGGCGTTGGAGTCGGTGAGCGCGACCTCGGTCGCGGTGCGGACCGTCTGCACCTTGAACTGGCGGTTTCCCACCAGCCACAGCGCCCGGCCTTTCGCCGCGGTCGCCCAGTGCGTCACCAGGTGCGCGGCCATCGGGGACAGCCCGAGCAGCTCGGACAGGTCGTCGCCGATCTTCTCGTCCTGCCCGAGCAGCACCTTGGTGGCGCACAGGTGTATCAGGTCCTTGGCGATCGCCACCGCCTGCGAGCCGACGTCGCCGACGGTGAGCAGATCCGACGGTTTGTGCGCGACGACGACCTGCACGCAGCCGTCCCGGCGGGACAGCCGCAGGTCGGCGTCGAGGGACTTCACCGCGTCCACGCCGAGCCGCATCTGCTTCCAGCACTCGTCGCGGACCACCACCCGCAGGTCACCGGGTTCGGCGACCGCGGTCATCGCCCGGCCCCAGGAGTTCAGGCAGGTCAGCGCCACCCCGACCGCCTCGTCGCCGAGGCCGTCGAGGCGGGACAGCGACAGCGACTGGATCGGCGCCCGCCAGTCCACCGCGATGGTGGTCGGCGCGTCGAACAACCCGGCGAGGTGGCCTTTCACCAGGGCGGCGAGCGCGTCGCGGACCGGGCGGGTCTCGTTGAGGAACTGCTGCCGGGAGGCGTACCGGCAGCCGGCCACCAGCGCCTCGCTCGGGCTGTCCAGCGCCCCCCACAGCATCGGGATCGTCACCGGCGCCATCCGGTCCGCGCCGTCGGTGTGCCCGGTGAGCTCGCGCAGCACCTGGGTGACGACCCGCTCCGCGGTCGGGTCGAACCCGACGTGCTGGGAGCCGACCAGGCCGCGGATCAGCACCAGCCAGCGGGCGAACACCATCGCCGCCCGGCGACGGGCCTCCCGCGCCGGCAGCGCCGTCCAGTCGTTGCCGAGCGGGCCGAAGTCCAGCGGGTTGATCCGCGCCGGCAGGCCGTGCCCGACCGCGTGCGGCGCCACGCCCAGCGCGGTGCAGAGCACCTCGTACTCGTCCTTGACGTCGCCGAGGATCAGGCCGCGGTAGCCGTAGGCCATCAGCCGCAGCAGCAGCATCTTCGTCGTGCCGGTCTTACCGAACCCGGGCGCCCCGAACACGATCATGTTCGGGTTGGTGACCCCGGCGGCGCCGGACAGCGTCCAGCCGATCGGGTCGGCGTAGAACGCGCCGCCGGAGAGCCAGTCGATGCCCATCCACGCCCCGGTCGGCGGCGTGCCGTTCGCCGCGATCAACGGCCATACCCCGCCCACCTGTTCCGACGTCATCCGGTGCACCTCCAGCGGCGCCCGCACCGCGGCCCATCCCGCGCCCGGCCGCCGGCGGCCGCGGCGGGAGACCGTCTCGCCGAACGGGTCGCGTTCCTTCCCCGATGCCGCCTCCGGCACGGGCGGCGGGATGCGATGCCCGAAGTCGGCGACCAGCTGCGCGACGCTGCGGCCGCCCCCGCGCACCCTGCGGCTCATCGCCGGCTCCCGCGCCGGTCGGGCATGCCGACGCCGAGCGGGACGCAGGCGGCGGCGAAACCGGAGTCCTGCGCGAGATCGAGCCGCAGCGGGGTGAACCCGGCGCCGCGGATCGAGGCCTCCAGCCGCCGGCCGAAGTCCGCCACCGGCCACGTCGAGGGCACCGTCGTCGCCGCCGCCATCGCCTGCCGGACCAGCGCCCGCCCCGCCGCGAGCCGGACGTCCTGCCCCTGAACCCGCGCAGCGTCGCGGCGGTGCGCCGCCCGGGTCTGAAACCCCAGCCGGCGCCGCAGATCGGCCGCGGTGTCCGCGGACATCGACTCCCGGCCGACGAGGCGGTCCGCCCGCCGCCGCGGAAGCGCCTGGAAGAACACCGTCGCCGACCGGCGCTCCCCCGCCACCGACGGGGTGAACACCGGCGCCAACGCGCCCATCACCGCGCCCTGCTCCGGCAGCAGCACCGTGCAGCTCACCGTCGACCAGGCGTCATGGGTGTAGTGCCGCCGTGCCGCCGCCGGCGCCGAGGTCGGCCCCGCGGCGCCCATCGGCAGCGCCGCCGCCACCGCCGGGTTCCCCCGGGCGGCGAGCACCGCGTCGGTCAACCCGGCGCGGTCGCCCGGCGCGAAGCCGGTCCGGATCGCGGCCGCGAGCCCCGGCGAGTCCAGCCAGGTCACCGAGTCGCAGCCGACCGGCCCGAGCAGGCGGGCCTCCACCTCGGCCATCACCCCGGACAGCACCCGCGCGCGGCCGTCGACCCCGCCGCCGGCCTCCTTCGCCTGCCGCCCGATCGAAGCCTCCGGGACCACGACGGTGAGGAACTCCTCGACCTGCACCGCCACCTGCACCGCCGCGCCGGACAGCTCCGCATCGACCCGGCGAGCCAGCGGCGGCGCGTCCCGCCGCAGATGCCCCGCCCGCCACGCGGCCCGTTCCGCCCCGTCGTCCGGGACGGTCCGGACCTGAAGCGCCAGTACCGACACCAACTCGCCGGTGGCCGCGGCCTCGGTCAGCTCCGACAAGCCGGCCGCCATCCGCGCCCGGGCGTCCGGCTCCGCCAGCCCGATCCCCGGATGGGTGACCCGGGCCACCACCGCCCAGGTGCTCGCCGCGCAGTCCTGCACGACCACCGGCCTGGCCATCAGCACACCGAACGGCGGCCCGTCATGCGTGCGGATCCCGGCCAGCACCCCCGGCAGGTCCGCCGCCGCCACGTCCGCTGCACCGCCGGCCGCCACCTCCGACCGCCACCGCGTCCAGCCCATCCCGTCTCCCACCATCCGGTAGCCCGCATCTACCGCCCAGCGCAGCGCGGGCCGGCCGCGCACCGGAACCGCGACCATCGCCACGGCCGTGCCCCACACCGGGAGCCACCCCAGCGGCGAAGCCCCAGCGGTGCGCGCCCACCGCCAGCAGCAGCGGCATCCCAGCCGCCAGCACCAGCACCCAGGCGACCCCCGACAGCCCCATGAACCAGCCGTGGCGGTCCCGCGCCCAGTCGCCGTAGCGGACCGGCTCGCCCCTCACAGCGCCGCCGCCGCAGCGCCGCAGCAGCCGCACCCTCCGATGCCCCGGCTCCGGCGGCACCTGCACCGCCGGCCCCCGGGCCGCCAGGCACTGGGCCGGTCGGCATCGACCCACCGCCGGGTGCCGCCGAGGCGGGGGTCGGTGCTGGCATCGGGTCGGGCGCCGGAGATTCGCCGCCCCCGCCCCCACCGCCTCCGCCCGGGGTGCTCGGGTCGTCCTCCCCGGGGGTGCCGCCGCCGGACCGGGACCCTTCTCCGCCGGAGCTCGAACGGCGACGCATGAGGGCCTCGTCCGCGAATCCCATCGCGTATCCGGGGTGGCCCACACCGGCCTGGCCGAGCACGTCGGAGCCGAGGTCGGCCGCCTTCTGCCCCATCCGGGCCGCGGTCGTCATCCCCTGCCCGACCATGCCGAACGCGGCCATCACCCGCGACCCGGACTGTGACTCCGCCGCCGACTCCCCCGCCGAGCGTCCGTCCGCCGCGCCCTCCGCCGCGGCCGACGACCCGCCCTGCGCGCCGCCGCCGAGGCCGCCGCCGAGCACCCCGGACAGCCCGCCGGCGTCGGTCCACGACTGACGCAGCGCAGCCCCGGACGCGGTGCCCGGGTCGACGAAGGCCAACAGCCGGAACAGGATCAGCGGGCACACCGAGCTCACCGCGACCAGCACCGCGCCGACCACCGCCATGCCGACAGCGGCCACTGTCTTGTCTCCCACACCGGACACCACCCCGGCGGTCAACTGATGGCCGATGCCGAGCACCAGCGCCGCCAGCGGCTGGATCAGCACGCACGCCAGGAACCAGCGCAGCGTCTTCCAGAACCACCCCTTGGAGACGTCGGCCAACAACCCGGCCGCGCTGATCGGCGACGTCGCCGCCAGCACGATCAACCCGGCCGAGCGCGTCAGCATGATCACCAGGTGGAAGAAGGCGCCGGGGATCACCAGCAGCATGGCGAGGACGCCGAGCACGGTCGCCACCACCGCGTCGTCGACCTTGCGCGGCCAGGACGCGTCCACGCCGAACTGCGCGAACGAGTCGACCCCGAGCAGCGCGTGCAGAATGCCTTTCGTCAACGCCCCGGCCGCGACCACCGCCGCGGCGGCGACCGTCAGGTAGCCGGCCCACACCAACCCGAACTGGGCGATGCCCGCCAGCACCCGCCCCAGGCTCTGCCCGTCGCGGCGGATCAGCGCCGCGCCGATCTGCAGAAAAAAGGCCATCCCGGCGGTGAACACCGCCAGCCACAGCGTCGTCGGCAGCACCGCGCCCAGCGGGCCGGACGCGGACAGGTCCGGGGTGGTGAACGCGTCGATCACGTGGAAGGCGAACTCCAGCAGCCACATCCCGGCCGACCACAGCCCGGTCATCGCCGCCGTCCACGCGTCGGCGGCCACCTTCCCCGCCTCGCTGCCCAGCCAGCTCAACGGGTTCAAGTTCAGCCGGGGAAAGGCGACGACCTCCACCCGGGGGCTAGCCACGCCGCAGATCCCGGTAACCGACCCGGACCGCCAGGTCGGTGTCCGGCCACACCGACGGCGCGTCCGCCGGCTCCGCACCCGGCCCGACCTGCCACCGCCCGTCGGACCACACCATCCGCTGGCAGTCCGCCGCGGCGACCCGCGCGGTCTGCGCGACGGTCGCGTCGAACTCGAAGTCGACGCAGGGCACCGCGAAGTCGGTGCCGACGGTGCCCTTGACCAGCCCCATCAGCGGGGTCACCACCAGCGCCAGCTGCGGCGATCCGCCACCGGACAGGTGCGCCGCGTCCAGAAACCCGGCCAGCGCCTGCACCCCCGACCAGCTCTGCGCGCTCGGCCCGCCGGGCAGCGCCCACGCCCGGATCACCTCCCGCGCGGCCGGCAGCGACCCGGACGACATCGCGGCCACGTCGATAGCGGCGAGCTGCGCCAGCGCACCTTCCGGGGTGCGCGGAAACCCGGCCGGCACCCCCGCCGGCCCGGTCCGGGTCGGCTTCGGCAGCACGATCGGCGGCCCCGGGTCCCGCGTCGACACCGGACCCGGGCGGGCCGCGGCCGCCTCCACGCGGGGCATCGGCCGGTTCGCCACCGCGTCACCAGCCGCCTGCACCGCGTCCCGCCCGCCGCCGGCCGTCGCCGCACTCGCCGCGGCGTGCGCTCCCCGGCCGCCCGCCGGCCCAGCCAGGCCCCGATGCCCGGAGCCCGCCGCGTGCACCACCGCCACCACCGCCGACCCCAAACCGACCAGCAGCAGCGCGCCGGTGCCGGCCGCGGCGGCAAGCAGCGTGATCATCTTTCCGCGCGACCACTGCGGGGTCGCAGCCGGATTCCGCCGGCGGCGCATCAGTCCAGCGCCCACGCGAAGCCGATGGCCGCGGGAGAAGGCGACGCCGCGTCGCTCCCGCAGCCGTCGCCCACGATGCCGGCGACGATCACCCAGCCGCCGACGAACAGGATCGCGCCGACCAGGCAGATCAGGATTCCGTCGAAACCGAGCCTGGCGCCCTTCGGGTGATGCGTCGCCCGACCCCAGACCAGCATCCCGATGCTGGCGAAGAAGCAGATCACCAGGATCACCAGGACGCCCCACTTGACCCAGCCGGTGATCTCATCGCTGTAGGCCTGCATCCCGGGCGGCGCCTGCGGGCACACCCCCGCCGCCAGCACCCTTCTCGCCAACGTCGGAATCACTGACCAGCTCCTCGGGTTCGCGGCGCCGAAGCGCCAGGGGTCACGCCGCCAACCACGCCGGCGTCCATCACGGCGAGCAGCTCCCGGCCGCTCGCGGCGAGCCGCCGGGACAGCGGCTCCCCACAGACGCCGGTCAGCTCCAGCCCGCGGTCCAGCGGCACCGGTACCACCAGCCCGCCGCGGCGCCGCTCCGTCAGCCGAGCCCCGGCGCTCGCGCGCACCGCCCCCGGCCAGCGCGCCGGCCCGACCACCGCGACCGGCACCGGCCGCCGCAACCGGGACAGCGCCTGCTCCGCCCGCCGCACCCCGGGCACCGTCGCCCGGCACACCACCACCAGCTCCGCGTCCACCCACGCCGGCCCGTCCAGCGACGCGGCGTCGCAACTACCGAGATCGACCACCGACACCGTCTCCCGGTCGGTCGCCGGCACCTCCGGCCAGCACACCTCGCCGCCGGCGGGGTCCTCCCCCAGCCGGTCGATCAGCACCTCGCCGCGGGTCCCGCGCCGCCACCGCCCCGAGCTGTCCTCCCCGAGTTCCGCCGTCGCCGCCGCCGCCAGCCCCGAGCGGGCCGGCGGAGCCAGCTCGACCAGGTGCGCCCGTCCGCCGGTCGCGGCGACCGCCTCGGCCAGCGCCAACGCGACCGTCGAAGCGCCCGCACCCGGATGCGCCCCGAGGACAACCAGCCGCCGCCCGCCCGGCGGCGCCGGGCGCAGCGTCGCGGCGTTCGGGGTCGGCACTGCCACCGCCAAGGCCACCGCATCCGGAACGTCCGCGCCGCCTCGGCCGGTCGCGGCCTGCGCCGCGCGCAGCGCCTGCTGCAGCTGGGCGACCGAGAGCCGGCAGCCGGCCGCGTCGGGACGCTCGGCGACCGCGGTCAGGTCGCGGTTCATCCGGCGTCCAGCGCCGCCGGCGCCCCCCGCCGTGCCACCCACAGCCCGCACCCCGGCTTCGAGCGCCGCGGGTTCCAGGTCACCGAGCCGGGCCCGCGCCGTCGCCGCCGGGCGTAGCCGGGCCGCCAGCGCCTCCAACCGCAGCGCCGTCCCCTCACTCACCGGCGCCCGGCTCGCCGCGATCACGTCGAGCTCGTCGGCGAGGAACCCGCCAGCCGCCGCCACCGCGTCGATCAGGTCGGCGACCGAGTCCGCCGTCGGTTCCGCCGGTGCCACCCTCGGGGACCAGCCGCAGCCTCATCGCCCCATCCCTCCTCCGTTGCGGTCCTCACCAGGAACAGGCGTCTTTCGCGCCGCCGAACCGGACACCGCCCCGCGGATTTCTTTCGCGGCCGTCACGCGCACGCGGCGAGATAGGCGCCGGCCGCCGCCTGCAGCCCGCGCAGCGCCCGGCCGCGCCGCCGCCGCACCGTGCGCACATCCACCCCGAGTCGGGCCGCTACCGTCTCCTGCGCCGCGCTGCCCAGCTCCCGCGCCCACGCCTCCTCGACCAGCAGCCGCAGGTCCTCCCCCGAAGCGACGCCGGTGCGTTCCGCCCACACCAGCAGGTCCACCAGCTCCAACGCCGCGCTGTGCCCCGGCCCCGGAACCGCGGCATCGAGCAACGCGGCCGACCAGCCGCTCGTCCTGCGGATCGATCAGCAGATCCGCCCGGTTCGGGTGCACGCGGGTACAGCCCGGCCGCAATTCGCGCAGCAGCGCCGCCCGGGTGTCCAGCAGCAGGTTCGCCGCGTAGGCGCCGGTCCGGCGCCGCCACGGAAACGACCGGATCTGCGCCGCCAGCTCCCCGGCCACCAGATGCGTCGGGTCCGGATGCAGATCCCTCAACCGGGTCGCCAACGCCCGCACGCCGTCGCTCAACAGATGCAGCGCCACCAGCAGCGCGTCCGACTCGTCACCGCCGTCGACCGCCGCCAGCCGCACCAACGCGCCCAACACCGCGCCCCGCTCGGCCCCGCCGAAGTACGCCAGGTCGCGCACCGACCGAACCGGCCTCAGCGGCGGCTCCCGAACCGCCCACCGCTCCAGCGCTCCCGCCCGGTCCAGCCGGTCCACCAGCGCCGGCCAAGAACCGGCGACCGAAGGGTCATCGAACACGGGGCACTCCGGCGGGTCGAGGGCGAACAGACGCCCTCGACGCTCCGCACAGAGGTCACACGAAACGTTGCCCCGCGATGGGTTCCCCGCCCAGCCGGCCGGGGCAACGATCCGGATAGACGTTGCCCCCAGGTGGAGCCGCCCACCGGGTACTGATCACTGGGCTTCTACAGCTGGCCCGCCACGCCGACCCCTCGGGACCTGGCACGGCCTATCCGCGAGCAGCCGCCGCTACGTCGATCGACACCGACCCGCCGTGACCGCGCCCGAGCAGGTGCCGGCGGCGCAGCACGTCGTAGGTCCGCGGCGGCAGGTCCTCCTCGACTTCGGCGTCGTGGTTGGCCAGGATCCGCTGCACGTACTGCTCGGCCTCCGCGGCGTTGCCCACCGCCTGATGCGCCACGGCCAGGTCGAGCAGGGCGACGTCGTCGCTGGCGCCGGCGGCGAGTGCGCGCTGCGCGGCGGCGATGGCCTGCTCCGGCTGCCCGGCGCCGAGGTAGGCGGTGGCGAGGAGGTGCGCGAGGTCGACCACCATCGCCAGGTACACCACGTCGAGCCGCTCCCCGCGGGGGTCGTCCACGAGCCAGCCGTAGCCGCCGGGGCGCTGCCCGGCGAACGGCTCACCGGTGACCAGGTCCAGCGCGGCCTGCAGGTCCGGCAACCCGGCGGCGCCGCGGGCGGTGCCGCGCAGGCGGAGCCGGCGGAACAGTTCGGCGTCGACGAGCAGACCCTCGATCCGGTACACCCCGCGGTTCGCCCCGGAGCGGGCGTCCAGCAGGTGATCCTTTCCGGTGTGCGGGTTCACGCCGAGCCAGTCCCGCACCACCGACATCGCCGACCGGACCGTCGTCTTTTCGTTGATCTTGGGGTCGTGGGGGTGCAGCGCGGCGCCGATCTCTTCCCGGGTCGCGCCGCGTGGGCGGGTCGCCACGTAGACGACGAGCTCGGTGTAGTAGCCCAGCCGCCGCGCCGGCGGCTGCCCGCAGCCGGTCAGTGACACCGGGCCGAGCACCCGCAGCTTCGGCACCCGCGCCTGCCCGTCGCGCCAGGCGGCGAGGTCCGCGTCCAGCGTCGGGTCGGCGTCCTCGATGTCCCCCCGCCGCTCCGGCGTCACGGCGGGGGCCAGCGTCTCCACGTCGTCCTCGGTGGTGGCGGCGGCGTCAAGGTAGGCGGCGGTCGGCAGCGGCAGCACCGAATCCATCCACGGCGCGCTGCGCTCCAGGCCGGTCACCTCGACGTCGGGCACCGCCCGAAGCCGCGCCGGCCGCGGCGCGGTTCCCTCCGGCGCCGGCGCGCCGGCCGCATCGGCGTAGGCGTCCCACGGCTGCTCCCCCCGGGCGCGGGGCATCGGCGCGTCCTCGACGTCCGCGGCCAGCGCGAGCAGCGCCGCCAGAATCCGCCGCCTCCTCCGCCGGCAGGCGCTGCGCGGTCAGCTCCAACCCCAACGCGGGGATGCGCAACGTGCCGGCCTCGTCGACCGTGAGCTGCCAGCGGGTGCCGATCGCGGCGCCGTCCGGCTCGTCCGCCAACACCAGCGCCACCGCGGTGCGGCCCGGCTGGGCCCGCATCGCCGCCAGCAGCTCCCGCAACCCGGCCCCGTCGGTGGCCGCGACCGATGGCGCGATCAGCAGCACCTGCGGCGCCCACCCGTCGCCGACGCCGTCCCGCAGCCGACCGTCCAGCACCCCGACCCCGGTGTCGGCGGTCGCCTCGACGGCCCGGCCCAGCGCATGCCGCAGCCCGGCGACCGCGGAGGCCAGGTCCTCGGTGTAGCGGAGGCGGAGCGGGTTCAGCGCCGCCATCTCCGCGCCGAAGCCGACCAGCGTCACACCGAGATGCTCCGACCAGGCGTTGTGCGCCAGCTCCGCCGCCAGGAACCGGGCCAGGTCCAGGCAGCGCTCCGGGCTGCCGGACAGCGACAGCGCCGTGATCCGCTCCAGGTCCAGCAGCCAATGCTCCCCGGCCGCGCTCTCCCCGACGGTCACCAGCGTCGGGAACGGCGCGAACCCGAACGGCACGTCGGCCTCGCTGAAGCCCAGCGTCGTGTCGCGGTCCAGCGTCCACCGGGTGCCGTCCCCGTCGGCCCGCCACGGCGCCGGCGGCGAGTGGTGCGGCCGGGCCAGCACCAGCCGGATCGCCCCGTCGGTGAGGCAGGCCGCCACCACGTCCGGCAGCGGAACGTCGGTCGGCGCCACCGTCCGCGCCAGGCTCCGCAGCGCCGCATTCAGCCAGGTGACGTCGGCGGCGCCGCGCCGGCCGGCTTCCACCACCGCCTGCTCCGTCCCGGCCAGCTCCGGCGGTGGGGTGCGGATCGACCGGCCCGGCCCGCGGTGGCGGAACTGCCGCCGCCGGGCCCGCAGCAGCGCCGTCAACGTCACCCCGGCCAGCAGCGTCCCGCCGCCGGCGAACGCCACCAGCAGCGGCGGCGGCAGCCTCTCCCCCTCCGGCTCCGGTGCGCGCGGCGCGGGCAGGACAGTGCTCCCACCGGGACGGTTCCCCTGTTCCGGGCTCCGGTCGGCCGGTGGCCGCTCGGCCGGGTCGGTCGGCGTCACCGGTGCCGTCGGCGCCGTCCGCCGGGTCGCGGAGTCCTCGCCCTCGCCGGCCGCGGCGCCGCGGTCCCGGCCCTGCGCGCCGCCGTCCGCGCGCGGCCGGCCGTGCACCGCCCCGGCGCTGCCGCCCGGGTCCGCCTGCCGGTGCCCGCCTTCGCCGGCTGAGCGGGGAGCCGTTCGGCCGGAGCCGCCGCCGCCGTGCTGCCCCCGACCGGGCGGTGCCGTCCCCGGCCCGTGGCGGGCGCTGTCCCCGACGCCCGGGAGGAGGAGGCGCCAACCCGGGTAGATCCAGTGGGCGTCGGCCAGCGACGCGCCGTCCGGCTGCGGGCGGCCGTAGTTCGCCCGGGCGATCCGCCGCCACTGCTCGCCGTCGCCGTAGTGCCGCTCCGCCAGGTCCCACAGCGTGTCACCGCGGTGTACCTCCACCTCGACCCCGTCGACCGCCCGCGCCGTGGACCGGGCGGGTTGCGACGCCTGCCCGGCAGCCGCCGCCGGCCGCTCACGCTAAAGGCGCAGCGGCCGGCCGCGCGGAATCAACCGGGGGGCGGTCCGCGGCGAGCGCCACCGCCGCGGGTCGGGCCGGAGTCGGGAAGCCGAGAGGCCCGGTAGGGCTGGACACCAGCAGCGCCGCGGCCGCCAGCAGCTGGGCGGCCAGCCGCTGCGGCCCGGCCAGCGCCACGAGCCGCCGGGCGGCCCGGTGCCGCCGCAGCGCCGCCGCCTCCACCAGCGTCGACACCGCGAAGACCGCCCAGCCGATCCAGCCGACCGTCGCCCCGGCCGCGACGAACACCGTCCCGTCGTCCGGGCTGGTCAGCCGGTGCAGCAGCTGCGCACCCGACGGCACCGACGACGGCAACCCGATCACGCCGATCAGCACCGCCGGCAGCCCGACCAGCAGCGTCGCGAGCAGCAGCACCGCTCCCAGGCCGCGGGCCGCTACGCCTGGCCTGCCGCGCATCAGCCCACCTCCAAGCTCGCCGACGCGGTCTCCGACGCGGTCCACGACGTGATCCCGATCACGCCCAGCACCTGCGTCGGCCGGGAGACGGTCACCGACACCGACAGGGTCGCCGGGCCGGACAACGACACCGTCCCGGCGTAGCCGGCGCCGGCCAGGTAGCTCCGGGCCGCGGCCGCGGCGATCCCCGCGTTCACCCCCACCCCGCCGCCGCCGCGGTAGCGCGGCGCGTCCACCGCCTCCGCGCCGGCCCTGGCAGCCTCCTGCGCGGCGGCCTGCGCGGTGCGCTGCGTCCGCAGCTCCTGCCCGAGGTCGAGCACCAGCCCGAACACCACCAGCAGCGCGGGCGCGACCACCGCGACGAAGATCGCCACCGAGCCGCGGTCGGCGCCGTCCCGCAGCGCCACCCGGAGCCTCCCGAGACCCGTGCGCATCCGCCGACATGGGTTCGATGTCTGCCGAATGCTCGGCATTGGTGAACCCACGTCATCTCCCCCGGAAAGGGTCGACCGCCGACGCGAACGCCCGGGTTTCGGTCACCGCACCGGGCAGGCCGGGCACCAGGAGGTCCCCGAGCCCGACCACGCACGACACCGACGCGGACACCTGCGCCGGCTGACCGGCGGGCACGGACAGCCCCGCGGTGTCCACCGACACCGACACGCTGGAGCAGGTCAGGTGCTGGCTGCGCAGGCTCGCCGCCGCCGCGGCCTGCGCCGCGGACTGGGCCGCGCCCTGGGTGCGGGCCAGCGACGCCGCCCGGGCGGCGGCGTGCGCCGCGGTCTCCACCGCCCCGCCCGCCGCCTCGACCCGCCCGGCGGCGACGATCAGCGCCAGGAGCAGCAGCAGCCCCGGTGCGAGGATCGCCATCTCGATCGCCGCCGACCCCGCCTCCCGGCCGCCCAGCCGGGCCCGGCACCGTAGCCGCCGGCTGGTCATCGGCTGAAGACCTCGACCGGCCCGCAGCTGCGCTGTGAGACGTGCACGTCCGGCGCCAGCGGGATGATCAGCGGGGCGACGCCGGTGACCGTGACACACACCATCGCCGCCGACGACCCGGCGGTGGACACCGTCGGGTCCTCCAGCGCGCCGGCCCCGGCGCGGACGGCGAACGCCTGCGCGGCCGACGCGCCCTGGGCCGCGGACGCCCCTTGCAGCCGGCCGGCATCGGACCCGGCCCGGGCCGCGGCCAGCGCGACGTTCCGGGCGTGGTACCACCACGCCACGTTGATCGCGCCGAAGACCAGGATCAGCAGCGCCGGCACCACGATCGCCAGCTCGACCGATCCCCGATCCCGCGCACCGCACCGGCGCACCCGTCCCGCTCTTCGCACCCGGAGCTACTTGATCCCTTGGAGTGGTTCTGCACCGCCTTGGCGACCAGCGCCGCCAGGACGAGGGCCGCGGCCAGCACCGCGGTGATGATGACCGCGGTCGGGATCGGACCGCCGTCGCCGCGGTCCCGCTCCGCCAGCGCGTCCCGCAGCCGCTGCGGTGCGCCGGTCAGGTGTTCCACGGCGCCCAGGTAGGCCAGGTGCGCCTGAATCAGCAGCAGGGTCATGGGATTGCCTTCCTTCAGGAGATGGCGGCCAGCAACGGATAGAGCAGGAGCAGCAGCATGGTGTAGAACATCGCGGCGGCCGGGATCTGCATCCGGGTCGAGGCGGCGTTGGCCCGGGTCTTGTCGCCGGCCAGGGTCGCGCCGCGCATCGACTCCGCCTTCGCCGCGAGGGTGTCGAGCATCCGGGCGCCGTCGCTCGCGGCCAACCCGACGATGTCGGCGAGGTCGGCCAGCTCCGGCACCCCGAGCTCCACACCGAGCCCGGCGAGGGACTGCCACTCCGAGATCCCGGACAGCCGGGCGGACGCCAGCGCGTCGCGGAGCCGGGCGAACGCCCAGCCCTGCCCGATCTCCGCCGCCCGCAGCACCGCGTCCGCCGCGCCGGCGTCGGCCGCCCGCTCCAACGCCACCATGTCCAGATAGGCGGCGAGCGCGGCCCGGAACTCCCGCCGCGCCCGGCGGGCCCGGCTGCGCAGCGTCGACACCGGCGAGGTGGCGAGCAGCAGCCCCAGGGCGATCCCGACCAGCGGCACCGCCAGCAGCGGAACGCCGAACCCGGCGAGCCGGGCGACCGCCAGCAGCAGCGGCGGTACCAGCAGCCCGTACAGCCCGGCGAGCACCACCTGCGCGGCCAGCCCCTCCGGGGAAGTCCGGGTCACCGCCAGATCCGCCGGCGCCACCGGCAGGAACCGGGCCACCAGCGGCCGCGCCGCCCGCCCCACCCGCAGCTGCCAGCCCGACGGCAGATCCCGCGGCGGCGGCGCCGAGCCGCGGGCGACCACCGCCGCCAGGTCCGGCCCGGCCGGCCACAGCTCCCGGGCCAGCAGCCACAACCCGCCGCCCACACTCGCCCCGGCGGCCGCGGCCAGCACCACCGAACTCACCGGGCACCCCCCACCGAGACCCGTTCGGTTCTCCCGAACCCACCGCTTTCGGCGAGGAACCGGCCCTCCGGCGGGGCGTCCGCGATCTGCCACATCCAGGCGAAGCACGCCGCCAGCAGGCCGAGCCCGGCGGCGAGCACCAGCTCACCGGTCACGGTCTGGTACGGGTGCCGGAACCGGGGGACCAGCATCACGAACGCCACCGCTCCGACCACGAACAGCGTCAGGATCCGGGCGGTGCTCCGCGGCTTCTCCCGGTCGGCCTCCACATCACGGCGGACCGCGACCTCCGCCGCGGTCGACGCCGCCAGCGTCCGCAGCGAGCGGACCAGCGACGGGCCGCGCCGCCGGGCGGTGAGGATCAGCGCCGCCGCGATGGTGTCCCCGACCGGGTCGGCCAGGTCGGCGGCGAACGCGCGCAGCGCCTGCTCCGTCGGCCAGCGGGCCGCCAGCCGGGCGCCCAGCGCCCGCACCTCCGCCTCGATCGCCGGTGGCGCGGTGCGGACGCTCGCCGCGATCCCCTGCTCCAGCCCGGCGTGCGCGGCCATCACATCCGACAACCGCCGGGTCCAGGTCTCCAACGCCTCCAGCCGGGTGATCCGCGCCCGGCCCGCGGTCCGCCGGGCCAGCACCCGCGGCAGGGCGACCACCGCCGCGGCCGCCCCCGAACGCCAGCACCGGCATCCGGGCCGCCGCCAGCACCGCCAACCCGATCAGCAGCGCCGCCGCCCAGCGGCGGCCGCGTTCCCGGCGCTCTACCGGCGGCAGCCCCGCCCCGGACAGGCGCCGCCACCAGCGCGCCGTCGCCCCCGGCGGCGCGCCCGGCTCCGGCTCCGGCCACCAGCCCGTCACCCCGAGCACGAGCAGCAGCAGCCCGCCGGTCAGCGAAGCGCCGCAGAGGCCGCCGAGCAGCTGCCGCCCGGTCACCGCAGCCCCCCGGACGGAATCCCACAGCCCGTCCGGGCTGTCCAGCAGCGACTCGTCCAACCCGGCCGCCACCAGCTCCTCCAGCGCCGCCGGCCGGGTACCCGACGGCACCGCCCGCCCGTCCGGTCCCCGCCGGAACAGCGTGTTCAACGCCGGCCGGCCCCCATCGGAGAGCCCGGCCACCTCCAGCACCTCATCGACGAACCGGTAGCGGCGGCCGCTCACCCGCCCGGGGCCGCTGCTGGTGAAGTCCTCCACCAGGTCCAGATGGACGATCAGGTCGACGCTGCCGGCGATCAGCCGGTTCGCGCTGGTCTCCGACAGCCCGCCGCGGGTGGCCAGCTCCACCATCCGGTCGATCGCCGCCGGCCCGCGCAGAGCATGAAGGGTCGCCAGGCTGCCCGGGTGGCCGTTCGCTACAAGATCAAGTAGGGCGACGATCTCCGGGCCCCGGACCTCCCCGAGCGCAGCGCGGCGGCAGTTGTGCCGCAGCACCTGCTTGATAAGGTCGAACAGGTCGATCCCGGAGCCGGGGGCGTCCGCGGTCGCCTCCCGCACCTCGAACGGCTTCACCCGCCCCGGCCAGTGCCGCTCCGGCAGCAGATGCAGGCCGAGTTCGTACTCCGTCTCGATCGTGGCGAACTGCTCCCACGGCGGGAACTCCGCGGCCAACGCCCTGAGAAACGTCGTCTTCCCGGACGACATCGGCCCGGTCACCACGATCGTCTTCCGGGCCCGCACCGCGGCCTGCAGGAACGCGTACAGCGCGAGGCTCACGGTGCCCCGGGCGAGCAGATCATCCAGGCTGACGTCGACCATCCCGTGCCGGCGGATCGAGATCTGCGGCCGGTGCGCCACCGCCATCGTGCCCGTCAGCCGGGCGCCGACCACCGACCCCCGCGCCGGCAGCCGCACGTTCAGCAGCGGCCGGGCGGTGGAGAACTCCCGGGTCGTCTGCGCCAGGTCGCGGGCCACCCGGCTCACCAGCTCCACCAGCGCCGCGTCGGAGGAGGCCAGCGCCGGCCCCCGCTCCAACCGGCCATCGGCGTACTCCACCCACACGTCGTCCGCGCCGGACGCCTCCACGTTCTCCACCCCCTCGTCCTCCAGCAGCGGCTGCAGCACCGGACCCAGACCGAACATCGACGCGTGCACCGCCCGCGCCAGGGCCTGCTCGGCGGCGACGCTCATCGGCGCGCCGGCGCTCGCCTGCCCGTCGGCGTAGGCCGTCACCTGCCGGACGATCAACCCCCGGGCCTGCTCCTCCGACACCGCTCCGCCCGCGGCCCGGGTATGCACGTCGGCGAGCTGCTCCGCCACCGCCTGCTGCACCGCGGCGACCGCGGGGAAATCCACGCCCGCCGCGGCGTCGGCGCGTTCCCACGCCGGCGGCATCGGCGGTGCCCCGGTCGGCGGCGGATCGTCGGCGCGGCGCAACTCACCCGGCCGTTGCCGTGGATTGCCGTTGCGCCAGCCTGGCTCGTACGGCACCGCGAACGGGCTCGACGGCGTGCTCACCGGCGTGCCTCCGCCCGCTCCGCCGGCACATCCGCCGGCACATCCGCGCTCGCCGGCGCCGGCCACGACAGCGTCGCCGACTCCACCGCCTCCCGCAGCCGCACCCCGGCGTCCGCCGCCGCCTTCAGCAACACCGCCCCCGGCCGCGGCGCCCCGCCGCCGGCGGCGAACGCCGCGGCCGCCGTGCGGATCATCAGGCAACGTCCCGAGCACCGGCAGCCGCAGCGCCGTGCCCACCTCCGCCGCCCGGTACTCCCCCGGGCCGACGACCAGAACCCCCAGCCGGGACGCCGGCAGCTCCCGGGTCAGCTGACCCACCCATCCCGCCGCCGGCGTCGTCGACGCCACCGTCGGCCGCACCACCAGCAGGGTCAGCGCCGCCGCCCGCAGCATCGGCAGCGACGACGTCGCCGCCGACAGCCGCCCGCAGTCCGCCAGCACATCCACCCCGGCCACCCCGTCCAGGTCCCGGAACGTCGCGCCGACCCGCTCCAGCACCTCCGCGACCAGCGGCGCCCGCGCCGGGTCACCCAACCCCGGCAGCCACAGCAGCCGCCGCTCGTCGTCGAGCGCGAACAGGTTCCGCCCAAGCTCGGCCAACACGTCCTCGCCGCGGCGGGCGGCCGCCGCCACCCGGAACAGGCCACGGCCCTCCACCGCGACCTCGCCGCGGAGCATCCCGACCGCGATCGACCCGCCCGCCGGGTCGCACTCCGCGACCAGCGCCGGCCGGGACCACGCCGACCCCAACGCCAGCGTGGACACCGTCACCCCGGGCGAGCCTTTCGCCGACACCAGCGCGATCAGCATCCGCTGCTCACCCGCCCGCCGGGAGCTGCACCAGCGTCACCCGGCCCGTCGACGCCTGCTGCGCGATCGTCACCCCGTCGGAACCGGCCGCCAGCAGATCCACCACCACCGACCCGTCCTGCGCCGGCGCGCTCGACTCGTACACCCGCGCCGTCACCGACACCGCAGGTGCCGGCACCGCGGCGGCCGCGTTGCCGGCCGTCCTCGACGTCCCGCCCGCGTCCGTGCCACCTGAATCGGCCGCCGTCAGCACCACCAACACCCGATCCCCGCCGCGCAACCCGGCCGCCGGCAGCTGGCCCGGCTTCAACGCCACCGCCACCAGCTGCTGCCCCACCCCCGGCACCGGCCGCGCCGTCACCTCCGACGCGGTCAACAACGACCCCGGCGTCAACGTCACCGCCGCGCGCTGCCCCACGATCCGGGACCGCTCCGCCGCCGGCACCGGCGCCAGCGCCGCGTCGCGCCCGACCCGGGCCACCGCCAGATCCGCATCCGACACCACCGCACCCACCGGCACCGTACGGGCCACCGCCAGCACGCTCGCGCTCGAGCCCGCGTTCGACACCAGCACCACCGCACCGGCGGCGCCGACCGCCACCGCGCCGATCCCCACCGCCGCCAGCAGCGGCCGACGGCGCGCCGGCAGCCCCGCCACCCGCGCCGGCCGCGGTGCGGCCGCCAGCACCGAGCCGCCGTCCGGAGGCGTCGTCGAACTGCTCCCAGCCATCTGGATCACCAATCCGTGAAGAAGAAGTACCGGTCAGCCCCGGTTCGGGACGTTGATCGCCTGCAACTCGGCCACCTGCACCGCCGTCCGGGCCGTCGCGACCACCGTCAGTGAACCGCGTGCCCCCGACGCGAGCCCGCCGCCGGCCCAGCTGATCCGCCACGTCGTGCTCGCCGTCACCGGCCACCGCGCCCCGTGGCTCGCCTTCTGATAGGTGTGGCCGCAGTCCGGCGACGGGCTCAACCCCGTCCCGCCCCCGCCGTACGGGGTGCCCGGACCCGCGCACGTCGTCGACGTCCCGTCACCCCACGACCAGGTGATCGACTCCGACACCGCGGTCGCGGTCACCGACTCCCCACCAGCCGACGCCGTCGCCGAATGCGTCCCCCACGTACGCGCCGTCACCTCAGTCCACGCCCACGTCGGCAACCCCACGATCTGCGGCACCGACAAGATCGGCGACAACCGGATGACCGGCCCGCGCAACGCCAGCATCCGCACCGCCCGCGCCGCCAGCACATCCGGGTGAGAGCCGCCAGCCGTAGCCAGGCGGCTTGTCCGCCCGCCACATGTAGCCGACGTTCGGCTGGGTCGGAGCCCCGCCCGCGCAGTGCGTCAAGTAGTAGGCGCCGTCCCCCGGCTGGTGATAGGCGCCAGTGCCGGCCAGCCGCGGGTCGTCCGGCGCCGGCCACGGCGCCACCAACAGGAAATAGCAGTGCAACGCCTGGCTGTACCAACCCATCGACGGCGCGTAACACGCCACCGGCGCCCCACTCGGCGCCCGACAGGAAGACTGCGACACATTCGTAGCCCCCGGTGTCCCAGAGCCCGATCCGTTGCCCCCGCTACCGCCATGGGAGACCCAGACCTTGCAGGCGCCGCCGAAAGGGTTGCAATACACGCCGACGCCGGAGGTCGGGTTTGGCCCCGCCGCGATCCCGGAGGGGGCGGCAGCCGCGTTTAAGGCCGCGAAACCGGCAAAAAGCGCGGCGAGCAGCCGCAGCCGGCTCAGCACGTCTTCTCCGGATTCGGCTTCAGGTAGACGATCACCCAACGGCCGTGATCAATCTGGGCGCGGACAACTACGGGAACCCGTTGGTGTGCTTTCAGTGGCGGCGCGACCTTGCCGGTCTTCAAGTCGTAGTCGCGCTTGTCCCGAGAATCGAGACAGGCATTGGCCGTAAGCGCGTAGGGCTTGCCCGTGCGAGGGTAGAAACTCACCGGCTTCCAGATCGGAATCGTGTAACTGCCGCGGGTTCCCCAGCCGTTCTGCACGTAGTAGTCGACTGTCTGGCTCGCGAGCGAGAAGCCGCTCGACGTCGCGTGCCCATGCAGACGGGGGTCGTTGTCGTCACGGCTCGACTGGATCACGGCGTCCGTGTCGGCCAGCATGCTTACGTACGCGTTGTAGGCGGCTCGGGACGCTGACTCCTGAGCGCTCAGCGTGGGCGTCGGGCTCGGCTTCGGCGACGTGCTGGACGGTGACGGTGACGGTGACCCCGTGGTGGCCGTCGCGTTCGTCCCTTGCGAGCAGCCGCTGACCGCGGACGCCAGTAGACCAGCCGCCGCCGCGGCGAGCAGCAGTCGGTACAGAGGCATGGGCATCGCATCGCCCTTCCCACGTCGGGTCTGGATGAGCTGCGCCTTTGCGGCTCGTCGCGCACAGTATGTGATGTATGAGCGCACCGCTACGGCTCTGCCCAGGCCTGTGGACGGCGGCCCCGCTCTGTACCGGCGGGACGGATTTTTCCACAGGCAGTCCAAGGCGGTGCCATCGCGTCCGCCTGACCGCGCTGGTCGCCGAACGGCAGCCGGGGGCCGACGGCCCGGCTCTGGCCAGGACCTCGCCTCAGCTCTGGCCGCAAGCACAAAGCACGCACGTCGGCAGGCTCACACCTGCCACCGACAGCGAACGCACCCCCCGGCACACCCTCGGACTGCTCCGGGCACCGCTTCAGACTGCGAGCCTGTGCGCGCGCACCGGGCTCGCCCACTTTGGGCTCACGAAAAAATCTGGCACGGCGGAGCACCGATGAGGACACGACGGTGCTCGCCCTGCTCACTGCGCCAGTGGTCCCGGCACGATGGGCTGCATGCCGGCGACAACGTGGCCCCCGGGACGGCCTTGAGCAATGAACGCCGTTCCCGCGGTCGTCGTGGCCGCTCTCGTCGCCGCCACCGGACCGTGGCAAGCCCGCGTCGGTACGCCACGAGACCGGTACCCCTCCGCAGACATCCGCGGTCGCCCTCGGCTACGGCCTGACCGCCGGGCTCGTCACGCTCGCCCTAGCGCTGCGCCTCCCGGCCGCCGCGCTAGCCCCCGCTCTCCCGCTCGCTGTTGTGGGACTCCCTCTCGCCGTTATCGACGCTAGGTGCCACCGGCTCCCCGACGCGGTAACCGGCCCCACCGTGCTCGCGGTCGCCAGCACGTTGGTGATCACCGCCGCCGTTACCGCCGCTCCGGGACGACTCGCCGTCGCGCTCGCAGGCGGCTTCGGCATGGCCGGTTTCTACGCGGTCTTCCTCCTGGTCACCGCCGTTGTCGGCTCTAGCGCCGCCTACGGGGTCGGAGACATCAAGCTGGCGCTGCCGCTCGGTGCCGCGCTCGGCTGGCTCGGCCTGCTCCCCTGGCTCGCCGCTCTGCTCGGCGCCCACCTGCTGTACCTCGCGGTCCATGTAACGCGTGCCCTCGCCGGCCGAACCGGCTGGCGCGACCGCCACGCATTCGGCCCACCGATGTTCGCCGCCGCGGCCGCCGCGGCCGTCATCCTCGGCCCGGTCGTCAGCGTCGGCTGAGGTGGGGCCCCGCCGCCTCATGCAGCTACCCCACGATGATCACGCGCAGCACGATCACCGTGGCCGGGTCGCGGACGACGGCGTAGAGGAGCAGCCCACGACCGGCAAGGGCCACGCTCCAGTGATCCCACCGGGCGTTGTAAACGCCGCCAGCCTGAGCGGTCGGATCCTCCAGCAGCTGGGCCAGACCGGCGTCGATGACCTCGCGCAGTTCCGCCGACTGGTCGCGGTACTGGCGCTCGGCGATCTCGAGCCAGACCAGCCGGTACGGAGGCATCGGCGAGCAGGACCTACAGCGTGACCCAGTCGCCCTGCTCGTCCCGGGCACGCAGCCCGGTCAAGTCACCGGCCTTCGCCCGCGCGACCAGATCGCGCTCCTCGTCGGTGAGCGGGTTCGCGGCCATCGCGGCCACCCCCCACCAGCGATCGAGAACCGCCTCAAGTGGCGCGAGGTCAACCGTTTCAGCCGCTCGGGTCGCGGCGTCCCGGAACTCGGACTCGAAGCGGCCCTGCTCGTCCGGCGCATGCTGAGCCAGCGCGGCCCTGATCGCCGGTGCTGACCGCTCAATTCCCGTGGCCACTGTCACCCGTCGAGTGTCTCGGATCCCCGGCGCCTACGTCTCGGCGACATCCTGAAGGGCAGCATCCTGAAGTGCAGCGTTCGTATGCCCAATGCGACGTGTGCGCTCGGGGGGTCAATTCCGAGCGCCGGCCGCCTCGGTAGTTTCGAGCTGTCGGGGAGCCCGGACCATCTGGAGTCGCTTGTCGACCGGCTGGAAGCCGAGCGGCGCGTACACCGCCTCCGCGACCTTCGGCGTCGCGGCCCGCAGATGCAGCGTCACCCCGGCCGCGTCGGCCGCGGCGCACACCCGCTCGAGGAGCGGGCGTCCGCGGCCCGCGCCTACGGGCCATCCCGCGACGTCGAGCAGCTTCCAGCTACCGTCCCGGCGGCGCACCACCCGGAGGCAGGCTCCCGGGCCGGTGAGCAGAGCCGAGCGCCGCCGCCACCTGGTCGACGCGACGATGGCCGGCATGGTGGCCACGCCGAGCAGGATCTGCACCCGGCGCCATCCCCCGCTGGTGGGTAGGAACGAGCCGCGCCACGTGCGGTAGGCCTGCCACGCGCCCCGGCGCGACCCGTCCAGCCCCGCCTGCGCCAGCACCGCGTTCAGCGAGCCACCCCGGCGGGCGGGAACCGCCATCGCGACCGCGGTCGCCAGCGCGAGAAGCAACGCGGTGAGCACGACGCCGACAACCGCCGTGGCGGCCTCCACCACCACCCAGGCCGCCGCGCTCACGGCTCGCACCGTACCGCCACGGCAACCCGGTCGGCGGCGGGCGCCAGCGTCCTCATCGGTGCTCCGCCGTGCCAGATTTTCTCGTAATCCGCACGCTGATTTCGCGACACGCCGACGACGCTGCGCCTACATGTCCCATGCACGCGGTTAACTACGGCTCATGCGACGACGTCCGCAATGGAAAGGCCCTCGGAAGCCGGTGCAGCTCATGCTGCCGACGCTCGAGAAGGAGCTACTCGCCGGCCGGGCGCGCCTCGCCGGGCTCTCCTACAGCGAGTACGTGATCGAACTTCTCCGGCGGGAGCCGGTCGACGACGACGGACAGCCCACCTGGCTGCCCCTGCACCGTGAGGACGACGAGGGGCTGCCGCTAGCTATGTGACCACCCCGGGCCGGTCGCCCGACCGGAGCCGGACACGACGAAGCCCCACACCCGAAGTCACTTTGGCCGGTGTCGAAGGTGCAGGGCTTCATCTAGAGGAGATGGAGCAGACATTACCCCACCCAAGTCGGGTGGTGACGTGGGACGCGCCGTTAGATTCGCGCGCCGTCGTGACCCCGCCCGCATCCCCGCGCATGGCCGGCGCCGCCTCCGACGGTGACCGCGCCGGCGGCCGCCCACCGCCGCCCCGCTGAACCAGCCGAGTGCTCGGCGCCGCATGTCGGCTCGCATTCCCGCTACAGCGCCGGCTGCCGCTGCCCCGCCTGCACCGCAGCTCACGCCGACTACCTGGTCGACTGGCGCGCCGGCCGCATCGCCGGCCGGGTCGATGCCGCCGCGGTCCGGGCCCACCTGCAGCGCCTCGTCGCATCCGGGCTCGTCCTCGGCTACCTCGCCGACGAAGCCGGCGTTCCCCGGCGCACCGTCTACGGGCTCTGGCATGGTCGTCGCCCGCGCACCGCCCCGGCCACCGCCGCCGCACTGCTCGCGCTGCGCCCACTCCGCGTCGCCGACGCGCTCCCCACCCCCGTCCGTGAGCTCGACGCCCTCGCTGACAGCCGCGGCAGCCGATCCCGACGCCGGCGCGCGATCGGCGGCCTCGACCTGCAACGGCAGCCGGCCCGGCAGGTCGCCGAGCAGCTCGGCGTCAGCGCTCGCACGCTCCAGCGCTGGCGCGCCGCCCAAGGCGCCGACGCCGCAAACCGCAGCGCATGAGCCGGCCCGAACGGGGCGCCGAGCGCGACCGCAGCTGGAACCACCCGGACACCGCGTGGGCGCTCGCCCGCGCGATCAGCCCACGGCCGCGCGCCAGGATCGCCGCCGTCGATCCCACCGGCCGGCCGCTCAACAGCTACCCGGCCGAGATCCGGCTCGACGGCCCCACCCCCGACCGCCCCTACGCGCTGTACCTCACCGACCGCACCGGCCGCTTCCACCTCCTCGGCTTCGACCTCGACCCCCACCACGGACCCGTCGAGGACGACCTCGCCGAGCTGCGCAACCTGCTCGACCGGGCCGGCCTCGACCGGCACGTCGTCTGCGCCTCCGGCCCCGGCGGCGGCCGCCACGTCTGGGCCGCCCTGGCCACCCCCGCCCCGGCGCCGCTCGTCGACGCCGTCGCCCGCACGCTCGCCACGCGGTTGCCCTCCCTCGACATCACACCCCTGGTCAACCCGGCCACCGGCTGCCTGCGGCCCCCCGGCGCCCCGCACCGGCTCGCCGACGTCTCCCGCCCTCTCGCCGGAGACGTCGCCCAGCTGCGCAGTCCCCGCGGCGGCCCCGCCCAGCTACACGCCCTGCTCGCCCTGCTCGGCGGCCCCGCGGCCGCCCAGCGTCCAGCCGCCGTCGCCCGAGCCGTATGCCGAGACACCCGCGGCGCCCCCCACCTCTACGGCGACCCCGCACCCCTGCCGACCAACGTCCGTGCCGCCCTCGACACCCCACTCCCCCACCAGGCCGACGCCTCCGCCGCGCTCTGGACCGTGCTACTCGGCGCCGCCCGCGCCCGCTGGCACCTCGCTGACCTCACCCCCCTGCTGCCCACCGCACCCGGCCTCGAGCACGCCCGCACCGCCCGCGCCGGCCCGATCCGCACCCCCCGCAGCCACCACGAGGCCCACCGCCTCCTCGCCCGGCAGTGGAACCGCGCCGTCCAGCACGCAGCCACCGCGCCGCCCACCGCCGGCGACGACCCCAGCGACGACCCCGGATACACCGCCCGCGCCGGCGCAGCCCTCGCCGCCGTCCGTGCCGCACAGAGCCGCGCCGACGCCGCCCCCGGCCGCTGGGCCCGACCCGGCGGGCCCAGCGACCGCCGCGTCCTCGACGCCCTCTGCGACCAACAGCTCGCCGCCGCCCGCACCGACGTCGAGCTCGACATCCGACGCCTCGGCGACCTCACCGGAGTCAGCCGCGAAACCGCCCGACGTGCCCTGCACCGCCTGACCGCCGACGACTGGGTCCGCCAGGCCGAGGCAGCCGCCGGCGTCCACGCCGCCCGCTGGGCGCTTCCCCCGCCCCCCCAGGTCCCATCCACAGATGAGGTGGCGACAGGTGTGTCACAAGCGCTCCCGCGCCCCTCAGGTGAAAGTTCCCGCGCCTGGCGGCATCGGTTCTCCCGCCGGCTAGCGGACCAGGCGCAGGACGTCTTCACCCCGACACCAGGTCTCGGTCATCACGTTGCCCGGGTGTACGCAGCGCTGGCGTGTTATCCCCGGAGCAGGGCCGACCTCATCAACCAGCTTGGCTATCCCCCCCACCTACTGGACCGCTACGTGGACCGGCTCGTCGAGGTGGGCTTTGCCCGGCATGGGCCAGGAATGGTGACTAGCCGTCGAGAAGCTGATCATGAGCGAGCCGCGCGCGATCTTGGCGTCTGGGGCGTCCTAGCCAGGCGCCGGCGCCGGCACCGTCTTGAACGTCAAGCGTGGGCATGGTGGCTCGACGAGCTGGCCTGGATGAAACTCCCCCGCGCCGCCAAACGGCGTCGACGCGACCCCGCCCGCGGACAGCAGACCCTCGCTCTACCCGGCCTGACCGTCCGACAGCAGCTTGGACCGCACCCCCGCCACCCCAGTGGGCGAGCCGACTACGCGGCCGCCCTGGCCGCCACCGAAGGCCGCGAACGGGTCGAGGAACGTATTCCAGCCTGAGCAGCCCATCCACTCAGCCCAGCGATTGTCGGCCGCATCGACCTGATCGGTCCCACCCCAGCGCGACACGCCGACCCGCTTCGCATCCCCGGGTTGCCTCAGGTATCTGACTACATTCCGGAACCTGAGGTACCTGAGGCACCGGGAAGGGGTACGTGTTGTGCGGATCACCGCGGTAGTCAACCCGAAGGGCGGCACCGGCAAGACAACAACCGCGATCAGCCTGGCCGCGGTAGCAGCCCAGGACGGTGAACGGGTACTCCTGGTCGACCTGGACAAGCAAGGATCGGCCACGCAGTGGCTCGGCCACTCCCCCGACAACGACGACCTCATGACAGCGCTGGTAGCCGGGAAGCCGCTCGACCCGCTCGTTGTACCGACAGAAGTCCCCGGCCTCGAGCTGATCCCGGCATCGGTTACCTTCAGCCAGGTTGAGCGCCTAACCCAGGTAGTCGGACACCAGTACGTACTACGCGAAGCGCTCGCCAACATCGACGAGCGGGGCTGGGTCATCCTCGACGCCCCCGGTGACCTCGGGGCCTTCACCATCCTGGCCCTCACCGCAGCCACCGACGTCATCGTTCCCGTTCCCGCGGGGGCCCTGGAACTCGACGAGGTGCCCAAAGTCCAGGACACCATCGCAGCCGTCCGTGGGCGGCTGAACCCCGATCTGCGCCTCGCCGGGGTCCTGCTGACCCAGGTCCGCATCCACGGCCGGCACACCAGCGTCCTCGGACGCCAAGTCGGTGACCGCCTGCGCCAGGACTACTTCCCCGCCGGCGAAGTCCTCGATGCCTTCGTGCGAGACGACGGGCGACTACGCGAGGCACCGGCGTGGCGGCAGCCCATGACCACATACGACCCCGGCGGAAAGGCCGACCAGGACTACCGGGCGGTCCTCACCGAGCTACGCAACCGGGAGGTGACGCGTGTCTAGAAACGCTCTGCCGCCAACCCGGCGACCCAGCGAAGCCGCTCTGGACGCGCTCACTGACCCAGGTACCTCAGGTACCACCGTAACCCGAGACGACGCCGGGAACCGGGGTACCCGAGGAACTCCAGACGCCTCAGGCAACGGTGGAAACCCGGTTGCCTCTGAAACCACAGAAAACCTAGTTACCTCAGTTACCTTAGAGACCGCCGATGTCCAGGGAACCACCGGTACCTCGATTACCACCGATACCGCACGTAACCCTGGTAACCCAGGTGTCTCGGGTAACTCGGGTGACCTGGGTAACTCAAGTAAGCCAGGTAACTCAAGTAACTCGGGGACCAGCAGGCCGGTCGACCTGCGGGAACACGTGAAGATTCGCCGGGCACTTGCAGATGAAATGCGGGATGCGGTGTGGTTCTTCTCGGAACACGGACGCCCTCGAGTACAGCTAGGTGAGCTGCTCGACGAGGCAGTATCGGACTGGCTTGATCAGGTAAAGCGGGATCACAACGGGGGAGAAGATTTCCCGCGCAAAGGGCGGTTGCGCTAGTAGTCGGTGAGAGGCCTCCCCCGCACGGCTGAGGCAGCACACCGGAGACAAATCCGCCCCAACCTTGGTGCCGGCCGCTGACAGCCTCGGGCAGACGCCCAACTTTCCCGTGGTTCCTCAAGGCAACTGCGGGCCCTTGCCTCCGGGGAGTGGTGGACGTGCGGCCCACTCCCCGCTTCCCCCCGAGTAGAGGTTGCCAGAGGGGTTGTCAATCTCATTCCGCGCCGGGCCGCGCGCCTTGTCCGGCCGGCGGAGCTGAAGGATGCAATTGCGTTATGCCACATAACGTTACGCTGACAGAATCGACCTGATACGATAACGTTATGACCCAATTGACGGAACCACGCATCTGCCGTTTCCCGGGATGCACTCGGTCAGCGACGCCTCCCGAGGGCGCGGCCGGGCGGCCGCCCGAGTACTGCCAGGACCCGGGACATAACCGAGCGGCAGCGTGGCGGGCGCGGCAGCGGCCCGGCCAAGACGTGCAGCATGGGGGAGCGGCGGCGGAGGTCCGGCCGGTGGATGCAGCCCGGCAGCGGGCCGGGGAGTTGCGGGGCCAGGTGGCCGGCATGGTGGAGCACCTGGAACAGCAGCTGCGGGCGCTGGTGGCCGAGCTTCGCACGGTGGGGGATCCGGAGGCCGCCGAGGCGCAGATCGAATCGGTCACCACCGAGGCAGCGGAGCAGGTCGCCGCCGCCGCCGCGCGGGCGAGCCGCTCCGAGCAGGCACAGCGCCAGGCCGAGGCCGAGCGGGCTGAGGCAGACGCCGCGGCCACCGAAGCCGCGCAGGTCGCCGAACAGCTACAGATTGAGCTGGTGGCAGAGCGGGCCGGCCGGGTCGCGGCGCAGCAGGCCCGGGACCAGATTGCCGACGAGCTCGCCGAGGTCCGGGCGGCCGCCGAGGCGAAGAGCGCGGAGCTGCGGGCGGAACTCGCGAGGCTGGGGGAGGAGCTCACCACCTCGGCGGCCGGGCTGGCGCGGGCCGAGCATGACCGGAACGCCGCGGTCGAACGGGTCGCTGCCGAGGCGGCTGGGCGGGCGGCGGCGGAAGAGCGCGCAGACGCCGCCGTGGAACGCGCCCGAGCCGAGGCGGAGCGCGCCAGCCGTGCGGAGACCGCCACCGAGGGGGTTCGGGCGCAGCTGGACGCCGCCCGCGGGCAGCTCGATGAATTCCGGGAGCAGGTCGCCAACCTCCGCGGCCAGGTGGCCACCGCGGCCGCGGAGCGGGACGCGGCCCGCGCCGACGTCGAGCGGGAACGGGCCGTTGCCGACCAGCGCGTTGCCGACCTCCGCGCCAACTACGACGGCCAACTCGACCGACTCCGCGAAGACCTCACCGACGCCCGCGCCCAGACCCAAGCTCGCCGCAGCAGCCCCGGGGGGACTGCCGCAGCACGGGGCGGCAACGGCGACGAGGAACCAAGGTGACAACGACGCCGGCGCTGGTGCGTCCGGTGCCTCACGACGTTGCCGCTAGAACGGGGGTCTGTGCCTCAACGGAGCAGGATCTCCTCCAACAGGACGTGTTCGCCACGGGCGCGGCTGATGTTCTTGGCGCCCACCGCCGCCAGCCGGGTTAGCCCGGCGCGCCTACATCACCGCGGCGGGAACCTGATACAGGATCTCTTGTGTGCGGGACCCTGAGGATGAGCAAGTTGGGCGTCGCCGGCCGCAGTGGCGTGGTGAGCGGAAGGCTGTGCTGGTGCGGATGCCGGTCAAGCTGGCCGAGGATCTTCTGAGGTCCGCTGCGTTGGAGCAGCGGTCGGTCAGTGAGCATGCCGCTGGCCTCCTTCGGGAAGCTCTCCGCGCTCGGGGCGTGGCATGACGGGTCGCTCTACCGCATCAGCGGTGCGCCCGGCGGAGACCGGGGGGGCGGGTCAGCGGAAAGCCCGCGGTGCGTTCTTCACGCCGGTGGAGTTGTGTGACTACATCTGCCGGTGGGCTGTCCGAAGCTTGACGGATCGCGTGCTCGAGCCATCGTGTGGCGAGGCCGCCTTTCTCCTTGCGGCGGGGCGCCGTCTCGATGAGCTGCGCGCCCCGGCTGATCCGCGGCAGCTGGTCGGGGTAGAGCTACACCCGGGCAGCGCCGCTGCCGCCCAGGGCCTGGCCTTGGCCGGCGGCCGCCCCGCCGAGGTCACGGTCGGCGACTTCTTCGCCCAGCCGGGAGACCGCCGCTTCGATGTGGTCGTGGGCAACCCGCCGTACGTGCGGTATCAGGGTTTCACCGGAAGCTCTCGGGCATTGAGCCGTCAGGCCGCGCTGCGCGGTGGAGTGGGGTTGACCGCGCTAGCCTCGTCGTGGGCGGCGTTCACCATCCACGCCGCGGAGTTCCTCCGCCCCGGTGGCCGGCTGGGATTGGTGTTGCCCGCCGAGCTGCTCACTGTCAACTACGCCGCGGAGGTCCGCCGGTATCTGATGGCCCGGTTCGGCCGGGTCCGGCTCGTGGTGTTCACCGAGCGGGTCTTCCCGGGCGTCCTGGCGGAGGTGGTGCTGTTGCTGGCCGAGGACGCGCTCATGCCGGGCGGAACGGACCACTTCGAGCTACACCAGGTCACCTGCGCTGCTGACCTCGACCGCGAGTTCACCGCCGACTCCGCGCTGCGGCACCGATGGACGCCGGTCGATAGCAGCGCGAAGTGGACGCCGGCGCTGCTGTCCGCTGCCGCGTTGCAGGTGTATGCGCCGCTGGTATCCGGCGCGGGGTTCACCGGCCTGCAGACCTGGGGCGAGACCACGCTCGGCGCCGTGACCGGCCGGAACGGCTACTTCACCATGTCCCCGGCGAGGGCCGCCCGACTGGGGCTACGTGAAGGGGAGATCCTGCCGATGTCGCCGCCGGGGAGCCGGCATCTGCGCCGGCTGAGCCTCAGCACGCCGGCGTGGCGGAAGCTCGGCGCCGACGACGCCGCCACATTGCTGTTCCGCCCTGGGGCCAACCGGGCTTCGATGTCCGCGGGCGCCCGGCGCTACCTCATAGCCGGCGAGGCGGAAGGGGTGGATCAGGCGTACAAGTGCCGGGTCCGGTCGCCGTGGTGGCAGGTTCCCCTCGTCCCGCCGGCGGACCTGTTCCTCACCTACATGAACGCCGACACCCCCCGGCTTACCACCAACGCCGCCCGGGTGCGGCACCTCAACTCCGTGCACGGGGTGTACTTCGCCGAACCGGCACGACGGCTGGGGCGGGAGCTGCTGCCGCTGGCCAGCCTGAACAGCCTCACGCTGCTCGGCGCTGAGCTCGTCGGCCGCGCCTACGGCGGCGGCCTGTTGAAGTTGGAACCGCGGGAGGCGGACCAGCTGCCGGTGCCTACCCCGGATTCTGGTGACCGCCGCGGCGCCGGCGCTGCGAGTCCGCCGTCCCGCCGTCCGAGCGGCGCTGCACCGCGGCAACCTCCTCGCGGCGGTCCGCCTCGTGGACCAGGTGCTGCTCCGCGACCAGCTGCACCTATCCCCGGACCAGCACGCGGAACTCGCCGCCGCCCACGCGCTGCTGACCGCCCGCCGGCTCTCCCGCGGCGCCACCCGCCTCCCAGCCGACAGCTGATGGCCGGCACCGACTCGTTCAGCCCGTATGACGAGCTGCTCATCGGCCCGCTCACCGACCCGTGGACTCACCAGCGCGGGGAGATCCCGCGGTACGCCCCCGACTACGACCTGCTCGGCCGGCTTCTGACCGTGCCGGTCAGCGCCGGGGCGGTATCGGAGAGCGGCAGCTTCGCCGGCGGCCTCGACGCGTGGATCGCGCACGAGTTCCGCCGCGCCGGCTTCAGCCCGGACGAGGTGTGGCCACGGGCCACCCGCCCCCGGGTGCTACCCCGCGACCTTGCCGTCCTGCTCGAGAAGTTGCCCGCCGTTGCCCGGGCCGACCTCACCCGCCGGGTGGCCAGCTTGCCGGCGGTCGCACCGGTCGACGCCCGGATCCTCGGACGGGCCTATGAGAAACAGGTCGATGTCGTCATCTCCCGCTGGGACCGCGGCCCGGAGCTCCTGATCAGCACCAAGGCGCAGCTATCCAGCTTCGGGAAGAACCTGCCTAACCGCTTCGAGGAGGCCTACGGCGACGCCGGCAATCTCCGCGGCCGCTATCCCCTGGCCGCCGTCGGCTACTTCTTCGTCCAACGGGCCACCATCCGCACCCTTGAACCGGACGCCTTCGAGCGCAGCGTCGACATGATCCGCAAACTGCGGGCCACCGGTGACACCAACGGGTACACCGCGACCGCCCTGCTCCTCGTCGACTGGGACACCAGCGCCGGCGCGCCGACGGTCACGGCGCAGCCCGACCTGGTGCCGGAAGACGTACGTCCGCTGCAGCTTTTCGAGACCCTGATCGACCGACTCCTCACCGTCACCCCGGTGGCCTACCACGTCGGCGTCCGGGAACGCCGCGAACACCGGGACATCCCGGTCGCCGAGGCGGATGCCGAGACCGACACGACGGCTAACGGTAAGTCGGAGTCACTGAAGTAAACCCCGAAGGACGAACGTTGCCGGCACGCCGAGCTGGGCGCCGATCGCCGGGTCGTCGAGGCGGCGGGTGAGGTAGAGGTCGGTGAGGGTGGCGGCGTCCACGGCGAGGGGCGGGACGGTCCGGGAGCCGCCGGGGCGGCGGGGGATGCCACGCGTGTCCAGGGCGGTGAGACCCCGCGTACCACCCGCTGCTGGGCGTGACCCCACGGCGCGAGAGCACCTGCACCGCACGGGCAGACCAGCTCACCAGCCCGCAGCCGGCGCTCGATCCCCACCGGATCGGTCCCTACCATGACCATGGGTGCACCTCCATGCACCAAGCACGGCCCTCCCATCCGGCCCAGGAGTGGGGAGGGCCGTTGCGCTACCAGACCAGTGGTCAGCCTGCCGTCGCACACGAACAAGGGGCCACCCGAAAGCAGCCCCCGTGACCATCGTCGCCGTCAGCGTCGCTACACCCACGCCAGATCGTCACGCACCGCGTCGTTCAACACGCCTTCACGGTCAACTAGTAGGTAGTGCGCGCCGTGGCCGATCAGGTACTCGGCGTGCTGACGCTGAGTGTGCAGCGCGTCGGCGGTGACGATCGTGCCGGTGATGTCGATGCCGTCCAGCAGCGGCGCGAACTCGGTGATCTCGTTGGTCTTGCCGTCCACGACACGCTGGCCGAGCACCACGCCGTCGGCGTGTTCGAGCGCGGCGAGCAGGTGCACCGCACGGCCATCACCGACCCGGGCGCCACGGGCGGTCTTGCCGTCGATCGCGATCGCCCGCCACCGCCGCCCCGGCCAGTTCGACGGCTCGGCCGTCCCCGCGCGAGAGGGGAGCCAGCTACAGATCGTGCGGTCCAGCAGGTGCGGATCGATGGCCTGCAGCACCCGCCGAAACGCCGACTCGCTCGGCGATCGCCACGTAGGAGCGGGCGCCGGCGAGCACCGCGCACACCGCAGCCCCAGCACCGCGACCAATGGATGCCGCACGCCACGCCGACACCGCGGATCCGTGATCGCCCGCAACGCTGTCAGCAGGTCAGCAGGGACGTCGAACAGCTCGGGGGGCATCAGCGGCGCGGCCTGCACGGGTGGTGCGCCGTGGGTGCGGCGAGATACCTTCCCAGACGGCGATCACCCGGGCGTTTATGGTCGGGTCGGAGAGGCTCGCTTGTGAAACACAAATCTTGAGCGATTGATTTAGGGGAGCCCCATTGGGGGCCGATACACCTTCGGACGGATATTGGGTCTCAAGTCCGGTGCTCCAGTGCCGACTTACCGAGCGAGAGCAGAACCGCTCCCGCCAGGGTCGGTTCGGTGACCAAGGCAAACCCGTTGTGAGACGGGGTCGCAAAGCCACGGGACTGCGGCGGTCGGCAACAGCCGACTCACCCGCAGTTGGCCGGGTTGCTGACCGACCGTCCTGGGCCTCCCGCTGCTGGAAGGTCCCGACCGATGATCGAACACGCCGGGTACTTACTCCTGATCGTCGCAGCGCTTGCGGCGCCGTTCAAGTACCCGCACCTCTGGCGGTACCTCGCTCTCCGTCGCCAAACTCGCCTAGTTGAGACGCTCGTTGAGTCGGGGGCTACCGCCCCGAAGGACCTCACGGCGCTGCTGGCGATCACTACAGCGACCATGTCCGATACCGACGATGACAGTCGTCAGGCACCGGATGGGTAGCTATCTAGGAACAGGGCCAGCGAAGCTCACCAGGGTGGTTGCCAAAGGTCGAGAAGGTGACCACAACGATCACCTGCTCGACCTACGTGTGGCTGGCTGAGCTATTCCCCCGGATCCACGCCTAAGCCCATCGCCTCCCGCAGAACACGGATTGCCGCACGACGGGCAGGAAAGCTGTTGCGGGTACTGAGTGCGCCCGTGCCAGATCCGCTGGGCGTAACGACGCCTGCGGCAACCCAGACCGGGTTGTGCCATGCCAGCAGATCGTCGTCCCCTTGGGCTGCGATGGCCTTGAAGGCCACATCGGGGTCGACGTGGTCGGTGTACATCGCCGACATCGCTCCGATGAGTCCGTAGATCACGACGGCGCTGGAGGAGATGGTCTTGGCTCGCTGATCCTGGCGTGCAGGCGTCGACAACTTCCCGTACTCCGGACGGACTTTTACGAGCGAGTCCCAGGCACTGATCAGCCAGCTGGACTGCGCTTCGACGTCAGCAGCAGTGACAGGGCCACCCTTCCACGAGGTCTCGATCGCACTGCTGATGGTGTTGTAGGCGGTGAGTTTGTGCGAGCTGGCCGATACCGAGTTCGAGAGAACCTCGACGTTGTCCTGGCCGAGATGCTCGCTGCCGTTCACGAGCCGGCGGGCCACCTCCTGCTCCTTGGTCTCGGAGTAGGCGTACTTCGCCGTGGAGTCGTTCACCTTGTCTCCCCGGGTGTTGTAGATGGTGGCTACCTTCTTCGCAGTCGCATCGTCGAGCATCCAGATCCGTACCTGGAAGCGAGTGCCAAGATCGAAGCTGGCCAGCGGGTTATCTGCAGCGACCAAGATCGACTTAATCCGTGAGAGGGAGTCAACAGCGCAGTCAAGCACGCCGGATGTGACGGTCAGGTTGGTCTGTCCGGTCTCGGCGTCAAACCAGGTGTGGTACTCCGACGTGGAGGGATCGAGCCTGACCGAGATGTTGCCGATGATCGCATTGTTGGCGAGCAACTCGCTGGTCCACTTGTTGACCTTGCTCTTGGTCTTGCCACTGAGCTTCGTCTGCATGTGCGCAGGGCGGATGTTGCCGGTGAGGGAGAGCATCCCGCTCTTATGCAGATCGACCAGGTACGCCCCTGTCATCTGGCACTCGATGTGTACGCCCCCGGCGTCATCGACCTCGGCGACGTTGAGGATCTCTAGCGGGTAGGTCAGTCCTTCTGTTTCTACTGCGGCGGCCACGGTCTTCCCTCCGGTAGTGAGACGCCTCCGTGACGCCGTCGAGGTGAGGCTACGCAACCTACGTGTCTTTGTCAACTCGTACGTGTTTTTGTCAACTCGTACGTGTCTAGCGGGATGTGGACATGGCCTCTAGCGAGGCGGCCCTAACCTGACGGCTTGGTCGCAGCTCTTCTGACGTCTGGCTGGGGGTACACACCAACAGGACGTTGCAAAGGGGCTTAGAGCGCTGCAGAACTGCTACTCAGGCCCCGAGAACCGCTGCCGTGGTAACTGCGACCCTCGACACGCCGACACTGCGCGTGGGCCCGGCCCGCCGCCGGTGTCGCCCCTGTCACCGGCGGGTTCTGTCATGCCCCTGACGACCCCGATAATGGGGGACTACCAAGGTCGTCGTCGGCATGTCGCTGTCGGCCGGCAACACTGGCCGACGATCAAGAGGCGGGGAGGAGTGCGAAGGCTTCGATGTGACGAGGTCGCACGACCGTGAAATGGCGGTAGTCGAATGTGGCCACCTCAGTGATGCCCAGGCGTTCGGCGATGGCAACAACCGACGCATCGGTACCGCCGAGGCCGAGGTCGGCGTACTGATCGGCCAGGTCGGCTGCCCGCCGGAGGTCCGCTGATGTGAGCTCGGCCAGGTCGAGTTCACCGAGTTCGAAGGCCCTCGGCGCGGGCGCCGGCGCGTTGGTGAAGGAGGTAGCAGACTTCGGCGATGACCGTCGGCGCAACCAGCAGACGCTGGGGGGAGGTCTCCAGCAGCTCCAGGGCGCTGCGATGGTTGTTGTCCCGATCGTTCGCCGCCGCCACCAGGACGTTGGTGTCGACCAGGATCACGCCTGGCCGAACCCCGCCAGGTAGTCATCGACCCGTTCGGAGAGATCAGGTTCGGCGTGTATGGAGCCCGCAAAGCTCAGACGTCGCGGACCGACCGGCTCGGCTTCAGGCTGCTCGGGCTGGCCCGTGTTTTCCGGACCGACCGTGACCTGGAGGTGGCGACCAGGCCGAACGCCATGACGGCGTAGCTCCGCTAGCAGCTCAGCATCGGTGGCAGGCACGGTGAAGCCCCATCCACTGGAAGCCTGAGCGTCGGACATGATCTCAGCCTACGACTCTGGGTTACTCGCATCGGGCGGGCTCGTCCGCCCCCCAACGACCACCCGTGAGCGTAACGAGCTTCGTGATCGGCAACGCCGACCCGGCTGGCTGCGATGCGGCCGCGGGCAGGTTCGGTGCCTCCTCCGACGAAAATCATGATCAAAGTCTATGGGCTTACCCGCTTCTGGCATAGCCAAGATCGGTCTGGCTGACGCCACTGGGACTGTCACTGTGGCCCGATAACTTCTCCGGTCAGTCTCGTTTGAAGACGCCGGTGAGCCCGGCTACGGGGACGAGAGCGAGCAGCCAGCCGCCGAGGGTGAGCCCGAAGACCCACCAGGTGGCGTAGCCGTGGGGGATGAAGGCGTCTCGCTGTTTGAGGTTGGCGACCGGTAGCAGCAGGTCGAGGGTGTAGCGGGCGGCGTTGAAACCGGCCTGGCCAGGGCCAGTTTTCGTTGGCGTGAACCTGCTCGGGTGGGCGTGGTCGGCGTGGTTGAGGACGAGTGAGCCGACGGCGAACAGGCCGACCAGGTACGGCAGGACCAGGGTGGGGCGGTAGCCATAACCGATGGTCCAGTGGAGGAAGAAGCTCCATGCCCGGCTGGGCCAGCGCACCCACCACTTTCGTGGGCTGGTCCGGCGGGCTTGCTGTTTGGCGATCGAGACGGTGCGGGCCCACTCGTCGTGGCCAGCTCGTCGGTAGACGGCGGCAAGCTGCTCGTACGGCTGGGGGGTGTAGCCACCTCGGTGCCGCTCCAGCCAGTGGAGGCGGGATCGAGCGTTGACGTCGGGGGCGTCGATGGCGTCGTAGGTGAAGCCCTCCAAGCGGAGCTGCGCCGGCCAAGTGTCTTTGGCGTCGTACCAGCCTCCGACTCGGGCGTGCGTCAGGTCGATGCCGCCTCGCAGGGTGGTGGGTCTCATGTAAACGGCGTCGACGGCGGCTCGCTCCAGGTCAACGGCCAGGCCAGCCGGACTGGTCAAGGTCGCCCCAGTGCAGTTGAGCTGGCCGCCGATGTGGGCGCCGGGCAGCCGGACCTCACCGGTGACGGTGGCCGTGCGGAGGAACAGTGCGCCGTCGACGGTGAGCCGGTCGGCGCTCAGCGCCGGTCCGTCCTGGTTGGTGAGGGTCGCCCCGCTGCAGTTGATCTGGCCGGTGATGTGGGCGCCGGGCAGCCGGACCTCACCGGTGACGGTGGCCGTGCGGAGGAACAGTGCGCCGTCGACGGTGAGCCGGTCGGCGCTCAGCGCCGGTCCGTCCTGGTTGGTGAGGGTCGCCCCGCTGCAGTTGATCTGGCCGGTGATGTGGGCGCCGGGCAGCCGGACCTCACCGGTGACGGTGGCCGTGCGGAGGAACAGTGCGCCGTCGACGGTGAGCCGGTCGGCGCTCAGCGCCGGTCCGTCCTGGTTGGTGAGGGTCGCCCCGCTGCAGTTGATCTGGCCGGTGATGTGGGCGCCGGGCAGCCGGACCTCACCGGTGACGGTGGCCGTGCGGAGGAACAGTGCGCCGTCGACGGTGAGCCGGTCGGCGCTCAGCGCCGGTCCGTCCTTGTTGGTGAGGGTCGCCCCGCTGCAGTTGATCTGGCCGGTGATGTGGGCGCCGGGCAGCCGGACCTCACCGGTGACGGTGGCCGTGCGGAGGAACAGTGCGCCGTCGACGGTGAGCCGGTCGGCGCTCAGCGCCGGTCCGTCCTGGTTGGTGAGGGTCGCCCCGCTGCAGTTGATCTGGCCGGTGATGTGGGCGCCGGGCAGCCGGACCTCACCGGTGACGGTGGCCGTGCGGAGGAACAGTGCGCCGTCGACGGTGAGCCGGTCGGCGCTCAGCGCCGGTCCGTCCTTGTTGGTGAGGGTCGCCCCGCTGCAGTTGATCTGGCCGGTGATGTGGGCGCCGGGCAGCCGGATGCCGCCCCGGCAATCGAGTCGTCCCAGGTTGAGGTTGTGGTCGAGTCGGAGACGCCGGGCGGACAGCCGGCGGGCTAGGCGTGAGCCCCGCAGGCTGATATCGGCAGCGTCGCTCTTGGCCAGGTCGAGGCGACCGCCCAGGTAACACTCGTACAGCTCTAGCGGGCAGCGCAGGGTTAGCCCGCCGAGATTAAGCCGACCCACGACCTGCGCTCCCCGCACCCGCACAGCTATCGGAGTGCCGAAGGTCTTATCGAGGTCTCCCCGCCCGGACAGCAGTTGGGAGAGCACCTGCGAGCGGATCTGGCGTTCGGGTCCCCAGCCCGGACCTTGCGCCGGGTGGTCCTCGGCGGCCTGTCGCACTCGCAGGTCGAGCAGCCGGCCTTTGGCCGCTGCCTGGCACAGCCGCCGCTCGGCGGCTGTGAGGTCGGTCTCGACGAGCAGGTCCACGCACCCCCCGTCACGCTGCTCCACCTGATCCTGTACGCCGGCCATCCTCCCTGGCGGACACCGCAGGCAGCGGGGCGGGCGACCCCGGACGGGTCACCGTCGTGGGCCAGGTGTGAGCCTCACCGGAACTGTCGCCGTGGCCCGATAACTTCTCCTTACCGGGCCACGTGACGGGAGAGGCCGGGACCCAGGCGATTGGCCTCGACGATCTTGGCCGGGCCCGGGGGCCTAAGTACGCAGGCGGCGTTGCCGCAGGCCTCCTCTGGGCCGGGCCCAAGTGCGGATCCAGAGCTGCTGCAACAGACAAGAGATGCCGTGGTGTTCTTTGCGCCAGCAGACCCCGGCGGCCCACGATGACTTTGACCGAGGGCTCGACGACGCCGTTGGGCGGTGGCTCGACGAGATGCGCAAGGAGCACAACGGGGGAGAGGCGTTCCCCTCGTAAGGCCGTCTTCGGTAGCTTGGTTACGTACTGGGCCTTACGCCATACGCCAGTGCAAAGATGAGCACCATGACTGATGCTGTTGCAATGACTTCAGTCATTTCTGGTGCTCTAGTCGGTGGCGCCGGTATTGTCGTCACGTACCTCAGTGGCGAACGGGCAAGAAAGCATGAGCGTGAGCTGGCTCGTGAGGAACGCCAACAGCGTCGTACCGAAGATATGTACGTGGCACTGCTGACTGCATTGGCTGAAAGGCCACCGACAATGGCGGAATGGCGGAAGCAGAGAAAGCATGGCGCACGCTCGACGAATGGGTCGAGGCGACAAAAAAGTTCAATAGCCTCTGGCCGTCGTCGTCAGGCGAAGGCCATCGTTCTGAAACGGACCTTACGCCTGATCTCATAGCAAAAGTTCACGCATTCGGCAGTGAAGAAGTTAACGAATTATTGAGGGAATGGACCAAGAAGCGGAAGGCAGTCCTTGGCATCCTGTTCGGCTTGGCCGCTAATGATCGGCCGAGGATAAAGAAGCCGACGCTGAGCGAGGGTCTCGAAGCAGAAGAGGCATTCGCCGATATTAATGAACGCCTGCGTCTTCAAGTTCGCCGTGAGCTCGCAAGGGGCGGTTAATTCCGTGATGGGTGGGGCGGTGGGTGTCCCAGGGCTCGTCGACTACTCGTTGTTCAGTTCTCGCCGCTCGGACCTCGTCCGAGCCGACTGGCGAGAGCGTAGGTGGCGTGTCGATCGAGGCTGTTGCGGGATCGGTCGTAGCGCCGGGTAGTCCGGGGGTCAGCTGGGGGTCAGCGTGACCAGCGAAGTCCTGGACGTCTCGGAATGGCACTCCGGCGTTGAGGGCGGCGGTAATGGCGCTGTGGCGCAGGCTGTGGGGGCTCAGCCGGTCAGTAGCGGGGAGCTGGGCCTTGCGGGCCAAACGGCGTACGAGGCGCCAGGCGCTCGGTTCGGTGAGGCGCCGGCCGTTGCGGTCGAGGAAGATCGGTCCGCTCGTGCGCTCGCCGATGTAGGTCTCCAATGCCCTGCCGGTGGCGGGCGCAGGCGCCTCGGTGCTGCGCTTACCTCCCTTGCGAGTGAGTTCGAGTACCCGGTGCCCAAAGTCGTGGGTCAGGTGCTCGATATCTCGGGACAGGGCCTCACCGATACGCAGGCCATTGAGGGCCAACAGCGTCATGAGCGCAGCTGAGCGCAGGCCGTCTGCCTCGGCAGCTTCCAGGAGCTTGACCAGCTCCTTCTCGTCGAGGCCAACTGTGGAGGAGTGCTCTGAGACCTTGGGGCGCTTGACTCGGACGATGGGGGAGGACTTGATGAGACCGGCGTCGACCACTGCGTACTCGTAGAGGCCCGATAGACACGACAGGCGCCGAGCGATGCTCGAAGCTGCCGCCGGCTTGCCGGTCTTCGGCTGGGGGACTTCGGTCAGGTCCCCTATCCAGCGATCCACGTGGTGGCGCTGGGCCCGGAGCGGGTGGACGCCGGCCCCGTTGCACCAGGCGTACCAGGCACGGATGTCGCTGAAGTAGGCCCGTCGGGTATGGCCACGGAAGCCGACGAGGAAGGCGGCAGCGAGCCGCCAAGCCGGGGTCAGAATCCAGCTCGGGGACGCCCAGAGCGCCACCGGGTAGACGTTCGAGGCCTACGGCGGACACACCTGGCTGGCTGATCTCCATCATCAGGCGCCCCCATAGGGGCTGCGGCGGCGCTGGTCGTAGAGCCGTAGCGCTGCGTTGGTGAAGGTGAACGGGACCTGAACCACCGTCAGCACTTGATCGACGTCGGTGGTGAGGCGGACGTCGAGGACGTCGGCCTCGGTGGTCCGTGACATCTCCTCCCGTTGGAGGAAGGAAAGTGATGCCCAGTACCGGCCGTGAGTGAGGCCGCTACAGAGCCGCCACATGAGGGCCGAGAAGTCCCCACCTAACTTGGTGGCCTCGCCCGCATGATGGACCACGGACTCGTAGCTGAACTGGCCGCAGACGTCATTGGGGTCGAGTTCCAGCGCTATAGCCAGGGACCGGATCTCGGCGATCCGCTGTTCGGCGGTGCGCTTGCCCTCGAAGACCTTGGCTGGCACAAGCTTGCGGACGTGGCCTGACTCCCAGGCCTCATGTCGGGCCAGTTTGAGTCGTCGGCGCAAGCGTTCGGGGCGTTGCGGGGGAGCTAGCAGCCAGACGGCGGTCGCAGCGTTCTCGATCGCTGACCGTAGGAGGGTGTAGGGAGCGTAGGGGTGCAGCACCCGGGCATCGCCTAGGAGCGACTTGACGGCGTGGAGATGGTCAACGGCGTGGGTGATCCCGTTCCAGGCGGCGTGTGCAACCTGAAGCTCGGGACTCTTTCGGCCATCACCAGCAAGAGGACTTCCGGGCTCGACCTCTGGGGAGGTGCGCCCTGTCATGGCGAGCCACTCGTCGATGGTGGCGAACATCGCACCGCCGTCGAGGACGAGTCCCGTCCCCGCTCCCCTGTCGGCCATCTGGTGCAGGATAATGCCCTTCCGGGCTATTCATCTGACCGGACTACGCTGAGGACTCGTGAGCGAGTATCGGCCGCGAGCTGGGGTGCACTACCCACGCTCGGCCGGTGAGCTCCGATCCTGGTTCGGCACCGATGCCGACTGCCTGGACTACCTGGACTGGCTGCGCTGGCCGCACGGGTTCGTCTGCCCCGAGTGTGGCCAGGCCGGTGGGTGGCGAGTGGCTGACGGCCGCCACAAGTGCTCCGGTTGTGGCAAGCGAACCGCGGTGACCGCGGGCTCGCTGTTCGACCGTCGCCGTACGCCGCTGACGGTGTGGTTCGAGGCAATCTGGCTGTTCGCGTGGGGCAAGGACGGCATGTCCGCGTTGAGCCTGCAGCGCAGCTTGCAGATCGGCTCCTACGCGACCGCCTGGGCGATGCTGCACCGGCTGCGGGCAGTGCTGATCCGCCCGGGCCGAGACCGCCTGACAGGGACGGTGAAGGTCGACGAGACCTACATCGGAGGCGAGGAGCCGGGCCTTGCCGGCGGACGCGCGAAGGGCAAGAAGGCCCTTGTAGGCGTGGCTGTTGAGGTCTTCGAGCCACGCGGGATCGGGCGAGCTCGCATGCAGAATCCTCACCGATGCCTCCGCGGAGAGTCTGGGCGCGTTCGTGACCGCCCACGTCGAGCCGGGCACCCATGTGATCACCGACGGCTGGCCGAGCTACCGCGGCCTGACCGCGCTCGGGTACGCCCACGAGCCCCGCAGCCAACGCGCCGCACGCAATCGCGGGGAGGATCCCGGCCAGTTGCTGCCGGTGGTGCACCGGGTCGCATCGCTGGCCAAGCGCTGGCTGCTGGGCACCCACCAAGGAGGCGTCCAAGACGAGCACCTGCCCGACTACCTCGACGAGTTCGTCTTCCGGTTCAACCGGCGTCACTCACGCAGCCGCGGCATGGTTTCCTATCGCGTCCTGCAGCTGGCCGTGGCCCACGAGCCGGTGCGCTACCGCGACCTGGTGGCCAACCCGCAACCCAAGCCGGTGCCACCGCGCCCGCCCGGTCGCCGTGGCCACCCGCCGACGCTGGACCAACCCAGCGCTAACCGCCCTTGGCGGCCGCTGACCTGCATTAGTCCGGTCAGATGAATAGCCCGGATGCCCTTTATCCTGCGGGTGGGGGAGGCTCGCCGGCGGGCTTCGGTACCCTTGCCCGGCCCGGCAACTCTCCCCCGCACGAAGGCCAAAGCTCATGGCTGAACAGCCGCCGCTAACTCCTCCTGGTCTGCCGAACTGGGTGGCGTCCGGTGTTGTCGGTGGGGCGGCGTGGGCGGCCGTGCAGGCCATGGCCGCCGACGTACGCTGACGACTGCACCCTCGGCGCACAGCAAGTCGCCTCGAGGCGAGGGCGCTCGCCTTGGACTGCCTGGGTTACCACTACGGAACCGGGCTGGCCGTAGAAGTGACTGGTGAGACCCGTGGCAGTGACGGAAGCTGGACGATTGACGTCGAGGACCTTGATGGGTCGACGAGCTACTCGGTTGAGGTTCCCGTCAACCCGGGCGGTGTGGAGGAGCTGGCGTATCGCCGAGTGCCGAGGGCGGTCAATCCGTAACCCGGTAGTCCCACCCAACGTCGGGTCGGATGCCTCAACCCCGATTGACACCCAGTACACAACGTCCTTGTGTACTGGGTGTCGCAGCGGCCCCGCCGCCTGCCGACGGCCGGCTACGGTCGGCTGGGTGACCGAGGGCGACCACAGCGGAGAGGTGGCCGACATGCTCGATTGCCAGCTGCGGCACCGGCGTCCCCGCCCCGACCGCCGGCGGCCACGGCGGCGAGCTGGCCGCCCGAGCCCTGGACCAGGCGCTGATCTACCCGCCGTCACCCACCCCGAGCGGCTTCGCTGGCGCGCTGGCCCTGGCCGGCACCACCGCCCACCCTGACAACGGCGACGCGGGGTGGATGGGTTGGGGCCGCCGCCCCGGCTGGTCATGCCGTGGGGGCGGGTCGCCCTCGCGGAGCATCTGACCGCCGGCGAGGCGGCCGTACCCGGCCGGGCGCTGCGCGTCGGCACCACCTACCTCAGCAGCCAACTCACCACCGGCTGACCGGCCGCGACTGCGGGTGCCGCAGCCGGCGGCTTGGCGTTAGGGGTGTCACCGCGGTGTCACGGCTGCCAGCGGGGGTGGGGAAGGGCAGTCGTTCCTTTCCGATGGAGATTCAGCCCCGATGGTCACTACATCCCGAACCCGGCCGGCGCCGGCCGTCAGCGTCGGGCGCGGGCTGACGGCGTACAACGTCACTGGGTACGGCGGCGCGTCCCGGGTGCTGGCCGGTTGCTGCACCAGTACCTTCCCGGCGGCGGCGGGACCGACCCGCGTTGCCGCAGCTGTCCGAGGCGGAACTCCGCGAGCTGTTGGTAGATCCGCCATAGTGCGTCGGGCCATGCAAGCAGCGTGAGGCGCGCCGCCCACCAGTGAGGGTCCAGGAAGCGGGATCAGTCGACTGGACGCTACGGCAGCGACTCCGCCGTGCTCACGACCTTGAAGTCGACGCCCAGAGCACTTTCAAAATGCCTCTGGCCGCACTGGACCTTCCGCCGTTCCGTCTCCGACAGAAGCCAGGGGTCGTCCACGGACTTCGTTTCGCGGACAAGGTAGAGGCGTTGCTGGGACTGCCCATGCTCGTCGCGCTCCTCCATTACAAGCGCCCAGTCCGGGTTGTAGCCGCCTACCGGCGTCCGGACCTTGAACCAGTTCGGCAACTTCGCGTACAGCAGCACGTCGTCGCGGGACTCGAGCCCCTCGACGAAATCACGCTCCACTTGGGAGTCGCTGACCACCTGGTCGTAGAGCCCGTGCGGTGAGGGCACCAGGTACTCCTCCCAACTCGTCACCTCGTCGGCAAGCGATGCCATCTCGTAGAACTCCCCGCTCTGCACGTACTTGATCCCGTCGACAAGCTGCTCGGCGGAGGCCCGCCGCAGCGCGTTCGCCACAACTACACATATGCCGTGCGGGTTCTCCATGAAGCCGGGAACGTGCTTCACGGCGGCGAGCACGCGCGTAACCGTCCGCCTGGTCAGCCGGACGGGGTTGGATGACGTCGCCAAGATGTCCTGCACTAACTGCGTCATATTCGGCAGGGATGACGGCGTCTCGGCGGCGGTCGTGGCTGCCTTTCTGGCCGTCAGCACGACTGCCGAGAGCTTGTCTGCTGCGTCGTCGAGGTGGACTGCGGCCTTCTGAAGATAGATCTTCGGGGCCTCAACAGCCGCCCGTTCGATGATGGGCACGGCCTCCGCCACGAGGCGATCCGTGTCGATGCTCACGGTGTAGCGCGTCTTGGCACTGATGCGGGACCACAACTGCACGAAGTCATCCGACAGCGTGGCCGCTTTGCGCAACGAGGCCTGCCCACGCTTGCGCGCGTCCGGCGGCGGGGGCGGGAGCGTCTGGCCGGGCGCGTCCTCCTGTAGCTCGGCCTGGAGTCCCTCGACGTAGCTTTCGTAGCTCTCGTTAGCGACCACGGTGAGTACGTTTACGTTCTCGTCGAAGACCCGGGATCCGTCGCTATCGACGCATAGCCGCACGCCACGGCCGATCTCCTGCCGCTTCCTGATGTCGGAGCGCGCTGCGGCAAGCGTGCAGATCTGGAAGACGTTCGGATTGTCCCACCCTTCACGAAGCGCGCTGTGCGAGAAGATGAAGCTGACAGGCTCATCCATGGAGAGCAGGCGCCTTTTGTTGCGCATGATGAGCTGGAAGGCCGCTTCGTCCTCCTTGCTGTCCCCGCTGGAGTCGATCGCCTTTGTACCCTTCTTCGTCCTGCGTTCAGCGAAGTACGCGGCTTGCACATCTGTGACTTGCATCGACGCGAACTGCGGGAAGCCCGCTTTCAGCTCGTCGAAGACCTCCGCGAAGGCCTGACGGAGGGGCGCCTCCTCTCCCTGATAGTTGGCGACGTGGTCGATGAAGAAAAGCGACAACACCTTGATGCCCTGCTTGGACAGTCGGCGCTGCTTCAGCATGTGCTCTCGCACGGTGTAGCGGATCTGCTCCTTGACCAGTCGCGCCCTGTCGACCCCCCACTCCTCCCCGAGCGCGATCTCCTCCCCGTTCTCGAAGCGGACGAAGCTCTGCCCACTGTTGATCTCCTCAACGCAGTAGTCGTTGTATTCCTGGCGCTTGGTGATGTCACCGAGATTGATCCCGGGCTGAACGAGCGCCGGCTTGGCCTTGACGGCGCCCGACGCCAGCCGCTGGTGAACCTCGACCTTGGCGCTGATCTTCTTGCCCACGGCGCTGATGCTGATGAGGCGCAGATATGGCTGGTTGGCGTCCAGATCAGACAGTACGGACGCGACCTCGATCCGCTTCACCAGGCCACCACGGTAAGCGTCGTACGGCGTCAAGCGGTGGATCAAGTAGTACGACTTCCTGTGCGTCGCGCTGAACCGCAGGGCCGCCATCGGCGCCAGACTCGCGAGGGCCTCGACGCTCTGTTCGCTCTCCATGTTCTGTGGCTCGTCGAGTAGCAGAATCGGCCTGGTTGCCTGAAGCAGATGCAGAGGCGTCTCTCCCTGCAGTCGGTCGCTTGCCCTCTTGATGACGTTTCCTGACTTGTTGAACGAATCCAGCGTCATGATCAGAAACTCGACCGCATCGCTCAACGCGAACTGTCGCACCGTCGTCGGCGTGGTTGAGGAGTACGTGGATACCCGGTAGGGCGTAGCCGGATACAGCTCCTTTAGGTGCGTCGCCAGGGAGGCGAACGCCTCGTTCACCGTCTCGCGAACGGCCACACCGGGCACCACGATGATGAACTTCCGGAATCCGAAGTTGCGATACAACTCCAGCGCGGTCCGTATGTAGACGTACGTCTTGCCGGTACCAGTCTCCATCTCCACGGCGAAGTTCGGAAACGTCACATCCGTCTGTATCCCGCCCACGTCGGCAGATGCAGTGATCCATCCGCTCCTGTCGTCGGCGGGCTCCGGCGTCAAGCCGCCCTCGGCTTGGATCCGTCGCACGTTGTCGAAGATGACCTGACGCGGCAGCAAGTCTCCGTTCGACACTGCGGTAGCCGTGCCGATGAGTTCAAAGGACGGCGCATCCCGCTTGGGCTGCCCTTCGAACACCCCCACGGCTGATTGGATCGCGTCTAGCTGGTGCTGCTGTGCGGGATCGAACTGGAAGTCCATCAGATTGACTTGAAGCGGCACTGGAGCGCGAGGTTGGCTGCTGCTGTGTCGTCCAGTGCGGTTTCCCTACAGACGAGGGTGTCACTGGATTCGAGAGACAGCTCGCTCTGCAGTTGCTCCGGTTCCACAGCGTCGGCAAGGCAGACGATCAGGCGAGTCGACTGCCCAGCACCCTTAACGACCAAGGTGTCCTTCACCGCGGCGGGTTGAAGAGTCGCTGTTAGGTGACGCGCTTCGGAGATCACGACCTCCCATGCCACAGCCTCCGGCGTCCAGCCAGGGATCAGCCGATCCTCGTCCTGTAGTAGTGCTGCGACGTACTCCTCGGCGCGCTCTGTCGGCGCGACAGGTACGGACGTGAGCGGGCGGATGTTAGAAGCTGTCAGTGCGAAGTAGCGGAAGCCCGTGTCAACCTCGCCACCCACGGCCTTGCCCGCTCGCCGGAGCCGTTCGGCGGTGATGCCCGCGATCGTCTTGAACGCCGGACGATCTGTGGGCTCCGGAAGCTGCACCAGAAGAAAGCGCCGACTTCCGCCGTCTTCTGCGTTCTGGGCCATCACCGCGTGCCCTGTCGTCCCGGAACCCGCGAAGAAGTCCAGGACCAGGTCCTCATCCTTTGCACTAGTACACAGCCGGACTAGACGCTTGATGAGCTTGGTCGGCTTGGGGTTGTCGAAGACGCCAGCCAGGTTCAGGTCCTTCAGCTCGTTGTTTGCTTCGTGCGTATGGCCGGCATCCTCGTGCGACCAGATGGTGACCGGCGTGACGCCGTCCTTGATGTCTGACAGGAAGGTCTTGCGAGATGGCTGCGCCTCTCCGTCCTTGCCGAACCGAATCTCATCGTCCTCGAAGAAGCGATCCAGCGACGCGTGCGAGAAGCGAGAGAAGGTTCCTGCCGGAGGGCGCCACTCAACACCGTTGCTGAATACGTGCACGAAGTCGCGATCCCGCCCGCTCTTCGCGTGGAGCGGTGTCGCTTTCCATGGCCCCTTGCTGTGGTTGTTCGGGTTGCGGTAGGCCTTCTTCTGCGCCTCGTTGCGGGGCTCGGCGTTCAGCACGACTTCGTTCCGGGACTTCCCGTAGATCAGAATGTAGTCGTGGGTGGCCGAGAACCACGTGGCGTCGTTGCTGCGGGTGTACTTCTTCTGCCAGATCACGGACGCGATGAAGTTCTCCTCACCAAACACTTCGTTCATGAGCTGCCGAAGGTTGTGGACTTCGTTGTCGTCGATGCTCACACAAATCACGCCGTCGTCACGGAGTAGCTGCCGGGCGACGAACAGCCGCGGGTACAGGAACGATAACCACCGCGAGTGCACCCGGCCGGAAGTCTCCAGCTTCGTTGTGGTTGCGGCCCCCTCCTCGGTCACCTGCCCTGTCAGTTCCAGGTAGGGCTTGATCGGCGACGCGTAGTTGTCGGGGTAGATGAAGTCCTTCCCGGTGTTGTAGGGGGGATCGATGAAGATCATCTTCACCTGGCCGAAGTAGCCTGCGTGGAGCAGCTTCAGTACCTCCAGGTTGTCGCCCTCCACGAAGACGTTCTTGGTTACCTCGAAGCTCACGGACGCCTCTGGAATGGCCCTCAAGGTGGCGTCCACTGGCGCCTGGAGGTTCCGCAAGGCGTCGCGCCTCCCTGCCCACGAGAAGAGGAAGCGTTCCCCCTCGCCGCTCGCGGTGAGGCCCAGGGCGTCAAGGAGCGCCGCCGGGTCCAGAGCGCCCTCCACGACCGCCTCCGGGACGAGGTGCGAGACCGCCGCGAGTCGCTCCTCCCAGGCGCTGGACGGGCCGGGCTCGTACGCAGTCTCGGAAATCATTGGGCTTTGTTGCTCCTGCTCATCCATGGATCTTGTAGTGCTTCATGACGCTATCGGTGAAGGCGACTGCCTCGTTGGCAGTGGTGGGCACGGAGAACATGCTCTCTGCCGCCGCCGACAAAGCGCCAGCAGTCCCCTGGATCTCGTGCACGAGGACCCGGTCGTGGACCAACTGCGTCGAGTAGAAGAGGCCCAGCAACGGCGGCTGGCCCGGAAGGCCTTGAGCGAGCATCGCTAGCCGATCCCAGCGGCGCCTGTCGGTCGTCCGGTAGTACCTGTGAAACGAGCTGACCAGGTCGGCGCCTTTGGTGTGCTTCTTCATCTCAACGACCGCTCGCGCCTCGTGGGTGACGGCGGACACCAGTACGACGTCCGCATCACCCGGCCATGGGGTCCGTGTCTTGGACAGCGCAGCTTCAAGGGTCGTGTAGCTCCAGTACAGGCCCTTCTGCGGGACGAAGTACTCCCCGGTATGCCGGTAGATGCGCGTCTGGATTACCTGCCAAGACACCACCTCTACCTTGGTGGGGCGCCCGTCCTGCCCGAAGGGACACAGCAGGACGTGTCCGCGGCCGTCCTCCCAGGAGAACCACTCCGGGATGATCGCCCAAGCAGGTGACAGACCGCCGAGCATCGCCAACTCGTACACGCCCGCGGCCTCTACGAAGTTGGACGGGTCTACGGCCAGAGCCGCGGTGACCGCCTCCTCGTCGTAGGCCGCGACCCCGCCAGGCTCCTCGACCGCGGAGCGCTTCATCCACAGGATCGGCTCCAGGGAGCCTGTCGACCAGTTGATGAAGAAGTCGAAGCTCACCGCGTACAACCCGGCGGCGGACAGGGTCGCTACGTCGAACCAGGCCTCCGGCGGTCCCCAGCCTGGCCGCGATACCGAAAGCTGTTGTCGGTTGCCGACTCTGGCGTGGACTGGCCGTGTAGCGCGCCAGCGCCTAGACGCCGACTGCTGCGGTCGAGCACTCGCGTCCGACATCCGGCCTCCCAGGTAGTCCCCCGTGGGCCCTCCACTGTCTATCAGCCACGGTTGCGCCTGTAGGGGGTCGCCTGAGTAACGGCGGGATTTCCGTTGTTAGGACCGTCCGCGGAGCGGGAGACCGGCGCGGCTGAGTTCCCCCGATTGACATCGGAGGTGTACGGGGTCGAGCGGGAAAGGAACAGCGAAGGCCCTAGCCCGCCAGTGTCCAGCCCGGAGTTGGGTGCGGGCGGTCCCGTTGTTGCCGAAGTGGTAGACGGTCACAGGAGGCCGCTACCTTCCCACGGAGGCCCAGACGGTGTGATCCGACAGACACGACCGCCAGAGCCAGCACCCCGACGACTGGCAGTCCGACCATGACGAGGTCATCGAGCGCCGACGCCTCCGGCGCGGTCCGGACAGTGCCCGGGGGGGCCCGGAAGCAGGCGTCGCCGGCTTTGCCCGTGGGTCTGTGGCCCGGCTGAGTCAGCGTCGCCGCCGGGCCGGGTCACGCTCGGCGACGTGGCGGGCGACGGCGTCCGGCCCCGGCCGGGCGTAGCGCTCGAGGCTGCGCACCGACGTGTGCCGGGACCGGGCCAGCAGCATGACCAGGCTGTCGCCGTCCTCGGCGGCGTGGGTCAGCGCGGAATGCCGCAGCTGGTGCAGCGTCCACCCGGTCGTCGCGGTGAACGCCGCGGCGGCGCGGCGGTAGGACAGCCGGGCCCGGCCGGTGGCCGGGTCGAGGTCGACGGTGGCGACTGCGCGGGTGGGTGCCCGATCGGCCAGGAACACCGGGCCGACACCCCGGCCGGCGAGCAGTCGGGGTAGCAGCTGAGCGGTCCCGGTCTGCCAGAACACCCATTCCGTCGCGCCGCCCTTCGACCGCACCTGGGCCGCTTGTTCGCCACGTCGAGGTCGGCGACGTCGAGGGCGAGGATCTCTCCGGTGCGGGCCGCGGTCTCATACAGCAGCCGCCACAGCGTCTTCTCCCGCAGCGGCACGTCCCGTCGCCACAGGGTCTCGACCTGCCGGTAGGTCAACGCCCGGGTCCGGTCCGGGACCTCCCGCCGCCGGGCCAGCCCACCCGTCGGGTTCTCGGCGAGCCAGCCCTGGGCCCGCCACCATCGGATCGCCGACCGCAGCGTCGCCAGCTCCCGGTTCCACGTCGCCGGCGAGACGCCGTCATACCGCCGGCGAAACCAGCCCTCCACGGTCGCGGCGTCGACCTCGCCGAGCCGGGTATCCGGGCCGAGGCCGCCGGCCAGGCCGGTCAACGACGCGGTGTACACCCGCCGGGTCGTCAGCGCCAGCTCGACTCCGTCGAGGTAATTGTCCACCGCCGTGCCCACCGTGGGCGGGACGTGCGGCAGCCGCGCGACCTGACCCATCAGCGACCTCCGGACTGTGGTGGCAGCAAATGCGGGCACCTGGCAGCCCACGTCGGGAAGTGTCCGCCGCTAGCCTCCCACGACCGTGGCAGCAAATGGCCTATTCACTGCCGTAACCGAGAGCCGCCCGTGTCAGCGTCGTCCCGGACACCCGCGAACCCCTCGGGACGAGGCCGCCATGCCGATGAGAGTGCTGACCGACGCCGAGCTCGCGCAGCTGTCGGGCTATCCGCGCGACATCGGGGCCGAAGACCTCACCACCTTCTTCCGCCTCGACGCCGACACCCGGCGGTGGCTGGTCGCCGAGCACCGCGGGCCGGGCAACCGGCTCGGGCTGGCGCTGCAGCTTGCCACCCTGCCCTGGCTCGGCTTCGTCCCCGACGACGTGACCGCCGCTCCGGCCGACCGGCTCGCCGACCAGCTGGATGTCGACCCGACCGCGCTGGCCGGCTACGGCGGCTGGCAGGACCGCACCCGCACCGAGCACCTGCGGCAGGTCCTGGACCGGCTGGGCTGGTCGACGGCCTCCGCGGCTGCGCTGAAAGTGCTCGACGACTTTCTGCTCGCCCGGGCCCTCGAGCACGACGCACCCACCCTGCTGCTGCAACTCGCCGGCGAGCACCTGCGCGCCGAGCGGGTGGCCCGCCCGGCCGTCCGGGAACTGCTGCGGCGGGTCGCGGCCGCCCGTGTCCACGCTCAGGTCGAGACGGCACGCCGGCTACAGCCCCTGCTCACTACCGCCCGCCGCGTGGAGTTGGACCAGCTGCTGGCGCTCGACCCCGACCTCGGGATGAGCCGGCTGGTGTGGCTGCGTCGCGGCGCGACCAGCGCCACCGCCGAGGTCATCAAGGCGGAGCTGGACAAGCTGACGTTCCTGCGCCGCCTCGACGCCGACACCGTCGACCTGTCCGGCTTGCCACCGGCGCGCCGCCGGTTCCTGGCCCAGCTCGGTCGCCGTTCCACCGCCCAGGCGCTGGCCCGCAGCGACCCCGACCGGCGGCATCCGATCCTCCTCGCCACCCTCGCCGAGACTGCGGTAGAGATCCTCGACGAGCTGGTGGCGTTGTTCGACCAGGCGCTGGCCGTCGCCGACAGCCGGGCCCGCCACCAGATCGCCGAACGGCTCCTCGCCCAGGCCCACGCCGAGACCGAACGCGACCAGCTGCTGGACAACCTGCTCGACGTGCTCGCCGACCCTGACGTGGCGGACGAGGCCGTCGGCGGGCTGCTTCGCCGGCGGCTGGGCTGGGAGCGGCTGCGCGGCGCCCGCCGGCCTGCCTCCGTGCGGCCGCCGCGCGACCACGGCCACCTTGCGCTGCTCGATGCCCGCTACAACCATCTGCGGGCGTTCACCCCGGCGGTGCTGGCCACGCTTCCGCTGGCCGGCGGCCCGGACGCCGCCACCCTGCTCACCGCGGTCGACGTACTTCGCGAGCTCAACGCCACCGGCCGACGCCGCGTTCCCGCCGACGCGCCCGCCGACTTCGTCCCGACCCGGTGGCGAAGCTACCTCGACGGCGGCGCGGAGGGCCGCGGAGCGGCCCACCGCCATTACTGGGAGCTCGCCGTGCTCTACCGGCTGCAGACCGCGCTGCGCTCCGGCGACGTGTGGGTCCGCGGTTCCCGCCGCCACGCCGACCCCGCCAGTCACCTCATCCCCGCCGACCGCTGGCCGCCGCTGCGCGCCGAGTTCTGCGCCCTGACCGGCACCGCTGCATTCGCAGGAGACCAGCTGGCCCGCTTCGACACGGAGCTGATCGCCGCCCTCACCGACCTCGAGCCGATCCTCGCCGGCCGCGGCGGCCCCGCCCGGCTCGGCGACGACGGGCAGCTCATCGTCCCTCCGCTGCCCGCCGAGCAGCTCCCCAACGTGGCCAGCCTGCTACCCCACGTCGACCTGCCCAGCCTGCTCATCGAGGTCGACGGCTGGACCGCGTTCACCGACACCCTCACCCACGCCGGCGGCGCCAGCCCCCGTGCCCCGGAGCTGCGCCGCAAACCTCTACGCGGCGATCCTGGCGCAGGCCTGCAACATCGGCATCGCCGGGATGGCCGACGCCTCCGGCATCAGCCAGGACACCCTGGCCTGGACGACCCAGTGGTACCTGCGCGAGGACACCCTGCGGGACGCCAACATGCTGCTGGTCAACCGCCACCACAGCGAGCCGCTGGCCGCCCTCTGGGGCGGCGGCACCCTGTCCTCCTCCGACGGACAGCGGTTCCCCCAGCGCGGGAAGAGCCTCACCGCCCGGGCGCTGTCCCGGTACTTCCTCGACGAGGGCACCACCACCTACACCCACGTCGCGGACCAGCACTCCACCTACGGCACCAAGGTCATCCCCTCCACCGTGCGGGAAGCGACGTACGTCCTGGACGAGATCCTCGGCAACCCCACCGACCTGCCCATCGCCGAACACGCCGTCGACACCCACGGGCAGACCCTCGCTGCGTTCGCCGCCTTCGACCTGCTCGGTCTGCACCTGTCCCCGCGGATCCGCGACCTGGCCAGCCTGCAGCTTTACCGGCTCGGCCCCGCCCGTGGACTCGCCGCATTCCCGCACGCCGGGCCGCTGCTCACCCGACCCATCCAGACCGAGCTCATCACCGAGCCAATGGGACGAGCTACTCCGCCTCGCCGGCTCGCTGAAATTCGGGCACGCCACCGCCTCCCTGCTCATCGGCAAACTTCAGGCGAGCGAACGGCAGAACCAGTTGACCAGAGCGCTCCTCGAGTACGGCCGCCTGGTGCGCACGATCTTCGTCCTGCGCTACCTGGCCGACGAGGCACTGCAGCGCCGGGTCCATCAGCAGCTGAACAAAGGCGAGAGCCTCCACGCGCTGCGCCGCCGGCTGTTCTTCGCCCACGAAGGCCACGTCCGCCGTCGCCATCACGCCGAGCAGACCGAGCAGGCCCTGTGCCTGACCATGACCACCAACGCCGTCGTGCTGTCCAACACCGTCTACCCCCAGGCGGCCCTCGACGCCCTCCGACTGCACAGCCACGACGTCGACGACCAGGCCGCCGCGCATCTCTCACCAGCCATGCACGAGCACATCAACCCCTACGGCAGCTACACCTTCGACGTCGACCAGGAACTCGGCCGTGGCGGCCTCCGCCCGCTCCGCGAACTGCCCTAACAACGGAAATCCCGTCGATACTCAGGCGACCCCGTGTTCAAAGGAGAACCGCTCGCTGTGTGACACCCCCGTGCCGATCACACCGGTGGGCTGTTGAGGTGCTCAATACGGCAGGCGATCCAGCCCGGCCCCACACGCAGGGTTCACCCGGGGACGTCCTGGTCGGTGCGTCCTCACCTCCTCTGCAACCCCGGGCTGCGGTGGCGACATCAAAGCTCCGGTGGTAGTGAGTGAGAGGTGGGGGAGGCGCTAGAGCCGGGAGGTTTGCTTCACCTCTCTTCTTCCCCCCCGGGTCCGGACGATTGCTGTGCCGGCTCCGCTTCTGTGGCTGGGACCGCCGGGACGGCAGGCGATGCCGCGGACGCGCCGACTCCCGTGCCCGCCGCCTGCGGAGCCAACGGCAGGTTTTGCGGCTCCAGGTCCCGCAGCAGCCGCCCCAGAGCCGCGTTCATCGTCCGCTCCGCGCCCATATCAGGGGGGCGGACCATCCCGAGCCGGTCGTACAGCGCGAGCCGGTTCATGTCGATTAGCACCATTAGCGCGGTTCCATAGCCCTCTGCGACCCCGACCGCCCCTCGGTAGAACAGATACGTCGCCGTGTACGGCACGAGCATGAGTAGGAGCCACAGCCCGCACCGCCACAGTGCTATCCCGGTGCAGGCCGTGGCTAACGCGGACAACACGACCAGCCGGACCGTGAGGTCCAGCAGGGTCCGCTGGTCGTTGAGATAGGCGAGGTCCGCTGGTGCTGCGACCACAGTCAGGTGAGGTGTGATCGTGACGCCCGGCAGGTTGTACCTAGCGCCGGCATCCGCCTCGTACCGCCGCAGGACGTTGCCCAGCCGGGTGGGCCGTACGTCGTTTCGGCGACGCGGATAACGCAAGATCAGCCGGCTCGCCTCGCCGTAGGCACTTAGGTCCGGTAGGTGCTCGGCGTCGACCTGCCGGGCGTCGGGGTGGTTCGGGGACTGTCCGGCGTCGATCAGCCTGCGCAGCCCGGCGCCCTGCAACCTCAGCAAGGAGGCCCGAACCTTACGGTGGTAGAGGATCCGGCGGTTCATCGCCGCTTGGGCGGAGCGGCTCGTTCCCCAGTAGCCCTCGCAGAACTGCACCAGCGAGAACTGCAGAGGGTGCAGGAGGAGGCCGACGAGGAGGCTGACCAGGGCGAGAACCGCCACCCCGCCGAGCCCCAGGTCCGTAAACGCGCGCCCGGCCCGCGCCCACTCCACCCTTCCCGTCCAAGGATCGGCCTGAGCCAGCGCGTACAGGTAGCTGACGAGCAGGGTGGAGGGGATGACGGTCAGGACGCTGAAGTACCGCCCGACGGCGGACGCGGGAGTAGAGACGACGTCGAGGACGGACACCGGACGCTAGACCGACCCGCCGCACTCCGGGCACTGGCGGTCCTTGTTACGTACAACATCGGCTTGGCAGTCCGGACACCAGGCAGCATCGTCCGGCCTCGTGGTGTCGGGACCGGGGGGCGGCGGGGGAGGGTTAAAAGACCATCCCCGCGAGCACCGCCACGGAGGCGGCTGCCCCCACTCGCCATCTCATCCCTCGACCCTCCCCGGGCACCCCTCGCCTTAGGTTAGGCGGCTGCCGGCGCGGCGTCACCAGGGGCGAAACGGCTGAAACGCCGACAACCTCCGCCGATGACCTGCTCCGTGCTGGCAGGGTGCGGTAATGACCGGAGCAGCGCAGGTCAGCGGGAAGGAACGCACCCCGCAGCCGGTCGACCCGCCGGCTGGACCGGCCCGCTCCTGGGCCTGGTTCCTGCCCGTCGCCGGCATCGTGCTCACCGCGGCCGCCAGCGAGTGGGGAGGGGTTCTCGCGACGGTCGAAGGCGCCGTCGTCGCGGCCTTCGGCGCTGTTGTCGCGTTTGTGCTCAGTGATCTCGCTCCTGGCTCTCGCCTGCACCGAGGCCTCGTCCTGGTCGGCTCCGCCGCCCTCGCCGGCGGTCTCCTCATCACCCTGGCACTGCCCGCGGTACGGCTGGCGATCCAGCCCGGCCCCCGCACGCAGGGTTCACCCGGCGACGGGACCCGGCTCCGTCAAGGCGACGTGAGTGAACGGCAGCTGCGGGCCGAAGGCCTGCAGGGGGTGGTGCTCGACGGGCTCGTGCTCAGAAGCCTCGCCCTACAGGGCCTGCAAGCGCAGGGAGCGTCGTTCAAGGGAACCGACCTTCGATTCGCCGACCTGCGCGGGGCCGACCTGCGGGGTACCCGCATGCAGGGGGCGGACCTGCGGGGCGCGGTGATGCGCGGCACCTGCCTCGCGGGCGCGCAGCTCGACCAAGCGCAGCTCGCCGGAGCCGACTTCACCGGCGCCGACCGGTCCGGTGCGACCTACCCTCCGGATGCCCGCACGACGACCATCGGATGGGCCACGGCCACACGGACCTCCGGCGCCTGCCGCTGACCGGGCGGTAGGACCGGCCATGGGCGGCATCTGTGCTGCTCGCCGCGGCCCGGTTCGTCGGCCGGGATGAGAACAAGCAGCTCCTCGCCCTTCCTCGCCCAACTCGCCGTCCTGACCGACGCCGTGACCCGGCCGGGCTCTCGGTCTCCCGCGCCGGTCGCGGCTGGCCGCGGTAGGACTCACCGGAGTCGTGGTGAGCCGCCGGGTCTCCTCGCAGCTCCCGGTCGGAACCGTCGCAGACTTCTCCCGGGCGGCGGCAACTCGATCGGCCTCGGCAGCAGCGTCCTGCTGTACCTCTCCGCCGGGTAATCCCGCCCCAACCTAAGCATTAGTCGCGGGTGAGGTGTTGGCCGGTGGCGGTGGCGAGGAGTTTGCCGAAGGTGAGTGCGGTGTTGGTGGGGTCGCGGCCGTGGAAGGCGGTGCTGGGGGCGTAGGGCAGGATGCGGGTCCACCGGTCGGGGGTGGGCAGTTTGGGGCTGGGTCGGAGGAGCCGGATCTGGTCGACGTCGGCGTGTTGCAGGCTGGTCAGCATCGCAGCCGGGTCGGTTTCGGCGATGAGCCCGTCGGAGATGACCGCGGCGAGGGTGCGGCAGCGGCTGGCGGGTTGGCCGGCGAGGGCGGTGACGGCGGTGGTCAGCGCGCTGCCGGTCGGGTCGATGGCGGGCTGGGTGAGGCCGGCGGCGGGGAGCCGGGCGGTCGGGGTCGTGGGGAGGCCGGCGGCGGCGGTGCCGCCCCAGTCGATGACCGCGAGTTCGTCGTCGGGGCGCAGGTTGGCCGGCGCCCAGTGCAGGACCTCTTCGACGGCGGCGGCGCGGGGGGTGGTGTAGCGGGCCATCGAGCCGGACTCGTCGGCGAGCAGGGCGAGCCGGATGCAGCCTGGGCCGCGGGGGCCGACCAGCCGGGCGTCGGCCAGGCTGGTCGGCGTGCCGGCGCCGGCCTGGGCGCAGCGGACGGCGGTCAGCAGCAGGGTCAGCAGCGCGGCGAGGAGCAGCCACAGCCGGCGCCGGGAGCCGGCGGGCAGGCCGGGGGGGCCGCCGACGGCGGGCAGCTGGGGGAGGTCGGTGATGGCGCCGGAGGGGGTCACGCCGACCGCCGCTCATCCGCGCCATCGACACCGTCGGCATCGGCATCGGCATCGGCATCGGCATCCACGTCGGCGCTGGCGTCGGCGTCGTGGTGTCGGTCGTGGGGGTGCTTGGTCGGCTGGTCGCGTACGACGTGAACGCTGGGCGCCGCCGGCGGGTTGGCCGCCGCCGACGGCGCGGGCCCGGTGTCGGCGTCGGCGGTGAGGGTGGGGTCGGCGGTGGTGAGGTTGAGGTAGGCGGCGATCGTGGCGTCGGCGGCGTCGAGGTGGTGCGGCTGGTAGGTGTCCAGGGTGTGTACCGCGGTGCGCAGCCGGCGCAGCGGCCAGGGCGGAACGCCCAGCCGATGGCGGCGGCCGGCCCGGTGAGCTCACCCGGCCCGCCGGTCGGGATGCCGGCGGCGGGGACAGCCGGCCAGCCGGCGGTGGGGCTGTTGGCGGCGCGGTTGAGCAGCAGCAGCCGTTCGACGAGCTGGTGTGGGGCGTCACCGGCGGTGGACAGCAGCTCGTCGAGGAGGCCGGCGAGGTGCTGCCGGGCCACGGTGTGCCGGTGGTCGCCGCTGCGTACCCGCCAGTCGTGCCAGCGCTGCCAGCGGCGGCGGCGCCGCTCGGCCGCCCACAGCAGGCGGGTGGCCCGCGCCGCGGGGGGCTCGGCGAGGGCGTGCACGACGGCGGCGGCGATCGGCAGCAGCCCGAACAGCACCGCCAGCGCCGCGCCGGGGGCGGCTACCGCACCGATCTGGTCGGTCTCGCCGGAGAAGCGGAAACGGGCGAACACCCCGAACAGCACGCAGGTCGCGGTGAGCAGCGCCGCGAGCACCCCGGTGCCGGCCAGCTTGCGCCGGTTCACGCGGCCGTCGGTGTTCAGCCAGGCGGCGAACGCGATACCCAGCGGCCCGGCGGCGGCCAGCACCAGCAGCGGGGTGATCGCGGCGGCGGCGGCGGCCATCACCGACGCGGTGGAGTACCACGGCAGGCCGTCCGCGTTGGCCAGCTGCCGGTAGAGGGAGAAGAAGAAGGTGAACTCCAGGACCACCACCACCCCCCTGACCAGCCAGGCGGCTCGGAGCGAGAGCAGCGGCGCCTGGGCGTGCACCCGCGCGTCGGCATCCACCGCGGCCGAGGCGGTATCGTTGGAGGCGGTGTCGTCGGCCTGGTCCGCTCGTTGCCGGTTGGCCCACTCGCGGCCGGCCCGCTCGCTCTCCGGCTGCCGCGCCCACCGCCTGGCCGAGACCCGGGCGGCGGTCGCCCGCCGGGCCGGCCTTCACCAGCCGCCGGGTGCCCTTGCGCAGCCGCCGGCGGGCGCGGTGCAGGGCCTTCTCCAGCGGCACGCTGACGTGGAATCCGGCGCTCAGCTCGGCGGCGGACAGCCGCTCCCCGGAGCCGGCCGGCAGCCCGCCCAGCGTGGCCTGTAACCGCCGCTCGGGAACCCCGACCAGCCGCAGCAACCCGGCCCACCAGCGGGCCATCCCGTCCGTCAAACGCGCAGTCATTTACGGCACCTCCAGCTCCCGGCGCGCGGCGGCCGGCTGCCCACCACCACCCCCGGCCGGCACCGTGACCAGCGGATCAGCAGATGAGGGCCAGCCGGGCACCGACAACCCGGCCGGTGCACCCCACGCCTGTCAGCCGGTGGTGAGTTGGCTGGCGAGGTGGGTGGTGCCCACCCGCAGGGCCCGGCCGGGTACCGCCGCCTGGGCGGCGGTCAGATGCTCTCCGAGGGCGACCTGCCCCCACGGCATGACCAGCCTGGGCGGCGGCCCCAACCCGATCCGCCCCGCGTCGCCGTTGTCAGGGTCGACGCCGAGACGATCAGCGCGGACCCGCGGTCGAGGCGACGGCGGACCATCCCCGCAGACCAGCTGCGCCTCGCGCTCAACCGGCTGGTCGACCATGCCTGGGCGGTCAGCTTCATCGTCACCGACATCCCCGCCGACGACGCCGACCTGGTCGGGCTGGAAACCTGGTTCCGCAACCGGGTCAGCGTCGAGGAACGCTTCCGGGAAGCCAAACTCGGCGCCGGGCTGTTCCACCTCCCCTCCGAAGACCACACCGTCAACACGGTCTGGACCTGGGCGGCGCTACTCGCCGGCGCGCTCAACGTGATGCTCACCGGCCTGACCGGGCGCAGCCCTACGTGCGCCACCCCGGCCGGGTGCACATCGACACCCTCCGCCGCCACCTACTCGCCACCCCGGCACGGCTGATCCGCCACGCCCGCGGCCTGACCCTGCGACTACCCCCCAACCGCAACGCGGTCGAACACGTCCTGACCCGGCTGCGCGCACTCCCCGCCCCGGCCTACTGACCGACGACCCCGCCCCTACCACCGGAGACCGGGACACCGGACACCACGCCGGCCGAACTGTCACGCCCAGACACACCCGCCACTATCCGGCGGCGCCAGCACCAAGATCACGCCCCTAACTGCGGAATTGGGTCTGACTAGCTAAAGCTAAGTTCGTTGCCGATCGCCTCCGCTATTGGAAGACCCGTTTCGGCTGCGAGCCACAACCATTGGCCGTTGGGATTCAGTTCAAGGAACCGCCAATCGCCGTCCTGCGTCACGACAAAGTCCAAGGCGCCGAAGACCAGCCCGAATCCGTGCATCAGGGCGCTTATCCGGGACTGGAGTCTCTGCGAGACGGACGTCGGAGAGTATGTTAGGGCCGCATAGTCTGTACGCCAGTCCAGCCGAGCGGCGTCAGACCAAGCGTGAATCTCCACAGCGAACATGCGTCGGCCCACAACAGTGACCCGGACCTCATAAGACTTGTCAAGGAACTCTTGAAATAGGTGTGCTGTCATGCCTATGGACTCGTCTATCTCGTCCTCTTCGACTATGCGCGTGGCGGCCGATGGCACCGTGGCCGGATCAGGGGCCAGGGCGCGGCCTAGCCCCTTGTATAGCGCGGGTCCGTCCAGTAGCGAGATAAAGGCCTTGGCCCGGTTAGGATCGCTCGTGATGATGCTCGCGGGCGGCCGCAAACCCACTGAGGCAGCCCTTGCGAGTTGGATTGGCTTGTAGGCCGCCGCGATCTCACTCGTGGGAGAGTTTATCCAGCGGCACCGTAGCGAGGCCAGTATACCGAACAACCCGGCCCGGGCTTCCAGCTCGGCGAAGACGCGGGCATCGCCTGTTAGATGCTCGGGGAAGTTGAAGGACGTCGGACGTCGATAGTAGACAGACCGAACTGTTTCTAAGTCGAAAGAACCGGCAAGCGTGTCAATGGCACCGGTCCACGCATCGTTCCCCAGCGTCGCATTCAGGGTAAGTGCGAGAGGAAAATCCGCGACGTCACATCGAACCACCGGCACCCCTCTGGCCTCAAGTGCGCGGACGACGCTATCCGCGGTGAGGTCAGACGTGTTGGTCAGGACTACTACTGGACCACCCCCACGGTTCAACGCCCGAGTGTGAGGCGCGCGCCGCCCGCGTCCGCCGCGCTCCGGGCGCTCGGATCAGACACCCCGGCTGACCTGACGCTGGTGGTGCAACATCGTCTGGGAGTCACGAGGAAATCATGCCAAATAGAACGAACCCACCGTCTCCGTCGGCCCCCCAGGGCAGGCTTCGCTCTGCGAGCCGCCCCGCAGGGGCGGGGGTGTGGTCGGCTCCAGCGGAGCCGGCCAGTTGAAGGAACCCAAAGTGGACATCGGCACCGTCGCCATCAGGACCGAACGGGTTGCTCTTGTCAGGCGTGGCAGTGGAGAGGTCGAGCGTGCTTGTCACCGCTGGCCCTGCCAACTGACGCATTCCGAAAATGATCTGCTCGTCGCCCTTCGTGCCGCAGCGGTTGCTCGCGTCGGGTACGTCAGTGGCGCCGTAGCCGGGGCGGGACGCGGCGGCTTCCTGTGAGGGGCCTGTGGCGGCAGGTCGTGATAGCCGTCGTTCCCAATGGTCACCTACGCGAGGACGGGTGTGGATATTGCGCCGGGCGCCGACCTCCACATGGATAGGACTCATACATCGCCTCCTAGTTCCAGATCTTGACGTCACGAGCCGCGTCAGCGAACGCAAGCGCGCGGGACGAGCGAGACCGCCGAGCTTTGTCTATGACTGTCAAGAGATGGCCATACGCCCGCGATGACCCTGTCGCGGCATAAGCATCGAGATGCGGGACCAGCAGCTCCGACGCTCCAGCGATGTCGCCGGTGTTCGCCGTTACCCGGCTCAGCATCGCTGTATAGTAGAGTTGGTTACGGAGATACTGTGGGCCAATGTTGCTAACGGTGTTTAGCAGACCCGCTTGGGCGCGAGCGTCCTCGCCTAGCAGCATAAGCGAATAGGCCCTCAAGCCCTCGAGTTCGGCCTTGGTGTAAAAGTTTACCCATTCAGGGTCGGAATATGCGGGCGTCTCGGCGAGACAGGTCTGTGCACTCAGAAACGTGCGCTCGCATTCTTTAGCGTCCCCACGCGTCGCCCAACCTATCGACTCACGCATATAAAGCAAGGACTTGAGGCGGGGTGCTGCCCATTCGTTGGCGATCCCACGTGCTAGTTGGGCTAGCCTAATCGCGTCGAAGGGCCGGTCAAGGAAGGAAGCTGCCTGTCCCGATAGGCTCTCCAACGCGTAGACCTCCATGCGGCGATCCCCGGACAATTGCGCTTGGAGAAGCGCATGCCGCCAATAGGCCTGCGCCTTCCGTTGATTGCCGCCATCGTAGTAGAGCCAGCCCGTGTCCATCGCGAACTCCTCGGCCAGGGACTGGGTGTCGTTGATTAGATCGGACGGCAGCTGACGCTGCTGGAGGAGCCTATCGGCACGGTCTACAAGGCCAGCGGCAATCTGGCACAAACCATCAATGCCTCCCATCTTATCGTTAAGTGCAAGCAACTTGGGAGCCGTATCCTGCAGTAAGCGAACCTCGGCCTCCGGGTCGTCGTTGATAGTCAGGTTCGGCAGTTCGGCAAATGCCCCAAGCGTTAGCCCCTCCGCAGAGACCCCACTGAGTCCCGCGGCGTCAGAATATGTGTCAGAGGGCTTGGCATCCGCCTGGACGTGTAAGGACTCCCCCTTGGGAGCAAGGCCCGCAAGATCACGCGGGATGCCGAGGCCGTCGCACAACTGCTTGCAATGTTCGGTTGAAAGCGTCTGCACTTGCCCATTCATCAGTCGGGAAATCAGTGACTGCGACAGCTTCGTCGCAGTCCCAATCTGGGACTGGGTAACCTTGTTGTCAGCCCACATGAACTTGCGCAGGACGGTCGCCCACTGACCATCGCCCAGCGAAGCGACAACGTCGGGCTGGATGAGAATCTCGGCGGGAACTTGCAGGCGGTCCAGGCGTTGGGTCCGGCCACGCTTAGCCTCCTGACAGGGTCCGCAGACTGCTTCAGGATTTAGCTGCCGCAGGGGCGCGTCGCACATGTCACACCGCCGCATGCCCTCATTAAGCCACGCGCGCGGCCTCGCTGTCATGCGGCCCCGCATAACGCCTGCTGCCGACGATCCGGGCGCGCGTTGAGCCGTCACGCCCATCCCTGCGCACAGTGACGTCCTGCGGCCGAGAGACCCATGGCTGAGACAGCCAACCAACGCCGGAGACGAGGGACAGGGGACGTAATGATGCTCAGGAACGATCTCGCCAAGAGTGTCGCGCTGGCCGTTGCGGCCGGCCTACTACTTCTCGCAACTCCGGTCAGCGCCTCCGCCCAACCCCCGGCCGGAAGGTACGTGAACCTATACAACGTCGTGACAGGGCGGTGCGCTGATCTGCCGAACTTCGGACCTGGGCAGCCCGACGGTCCTGTAACGCAATACGCCTGCAATTACACGAAGGCCGACAACCAGCGGTGGCGGCAAATCTTCAAGGGAACCCGGTCCGGTCGTCCCGTCTTCGTCTTCCAGAACCGCGCCGATCGACTCTGCATGGATCTGCCGGGCTACGGATCCGTCCCGGCCGGGACGCCGATAAGCGAGTATCCGTGTGCCAGGGTCCCGGGCAATGATAATCAACTGTTTTATGCGGAACGGACTGTTGTCCGCGGCGCCTTCAAGTTCGTGCATGTCCAGACTGGACTTTGCCTCGACGTCGCCGGGGTTCGCACGGGTGGGGACGATGCGCGGCTCACGCTATGGCACTGCAGCGACGCCGACGACCACGTCTGGGCACTTCGTCGGGTCAGGGACAGTAGGGCCGGGACCATCGACGCTGTGGTGGCTACGGGCGGAGCGCCTCTGCGCGTTCATACCGCCGCCCGGATCAGCTCGCCAGAACGATCCCCGTCCCTTCACGACGGTGCCCCCATTAGCATCGACTGCCAGATCGGTACCTGGGACAGGCTTGTCAACCGCGGTTACGTCTCGGACCGGTTCACCAGTCGAGATCGCCGAGCGGCAATACCGCGCTGCGGGGGCGGACCCCCCGAGGACCTGCAATCAGTACTGGGTGCCGCGCAGTCCTTCCGGGAGCTGGAGGCATGGTGGGCCACACTTGGGGGCGCGCGCCAACAGCAGGTGGCCTGGAGACAGAAGTATGCACTTGCTCTGAAAGAGTTGGCGCAGAAACGCGCGCTAGACGCTGCAGGCATAGGCACGCAGACGTGGGACCCGGACCAGGGCTTATCACCAGCTAACGACCTTATCGCCCGCAGCGTGTACGAGTACTACGCGAGACTCTTCGCGCAACGACCGGAGTTGCAGTGGGCTGGCATGGCCAAGCTTGCGGGAGGGCCAGTCTACGCCGGCATGCAGGATGCCGCCCAGGGTCACTTTCCGGGCGCGGAGACCCTGGAACGGCAGCTCCTGAGGATGCAAAAGGCAATTTTCATGGATCTCGCCTGGCAGCACCAGCTGTTCGTAGATCGCGGCCTCCAGGGCCTTAGGCGAGTCTGGGAAGGCGACTCAAGCCTATTTGGCGGGGACGCCGGTGTTCGCAATAAGCCGCTTGTCGGCGATCGAATCGACATGATCGGCGCGTGGGAAGATATTGGAAGCGGTGATTCCGGTCGGATCGCGCATGGGAATGCCGTCCTCATCGCACGCGAGCAAGACCCGGTGTTGCAGCCTTACTACGACGAGCTCATTGCGCGCGTCCCCGCAGTCGCGGAAATGATGACGCGTTGTGCGCGCTCGCCTATACCTGGCGACCAGCGTTTTGCTTCAGTTCGCCCGCAGGGCTATGTGACGGTGACGATGCTGAACACCCAGACGATCATAGAGATTGGATATCACGGTCGCGGCGACGCCATGAACGTGGGCTGGTGGGAGGACCGACAGCGCTGGGTGTTCGGCTCTATGCTGCCCCGATATCAGCAGTTGCTTCGCGAAGATGCTGAAGGCACCCGCGAACTGATACTGAACGTCCCTGTTCAGGTGCGTGCTGAGCCTTACCGTCTGCTCCGTTTCGACAGCCTGAGCTCTCTCCTTCGGGTGGTGTGCTGATGAACAGCAGCATGAAGGGAGCCGCCACAGCAGTTGCCGCGGCCGGCGCCTTGCTCTTCGCTAGCGCTCTTGAACCCATGCCCGACGTGCGTAGTCACGGCGAAGAGACAAAGGTTGTCGAGTTGATAGCGTCCATAACCAGTAACGCCCCCGGGCATAGAGCAGTCCGCTGGGCGCTGGCCCACCGGGGAATCCCCTACCAATGGGGGGGGTGCCTTCATGGCGTCCCCTCGTGTGGGTCTCCCAACCCGCATAGTCGGTTGGATTGCTCGGGCTACACCAGCGCCGCCTGGTGGTTCGGCACCGGCCTCTCACTCCCTCGCACGTCGCGGGAGCAGTACCAGGCCACCAAGGGCCACACCGTGACCCGGGTCAGCTCTCACTCGAGTGCGCTACGTCCTGGTGACCTCTTGTTCTGGGGGGCGTCCGCGCTGACGATCCACCACGTAGCGCTCTATGCCGGTGAAGGGCTGATGTTGTCAGAGCCGCGCCAAGGGCAGGCCTCCCACCTCAGCCGCGTCTACGACGGTAGCGACTTCTATGCCGCAACCCGCCCGACGGTCGTTCCCAAGCCGGTCAAGCGGGTCGTTCCCAAGCCGGTCAAGCGGGTCGTTCCCAAGCCGGTCAAGCGGGTCGTTCCCAAGCCGGTCAAGCGGGTCGTTCCCAAGCCGGTCAAGCGGGTCGTTCCCAAGCCGGTCAAGCCCTTGGTGGTTGAACCCAACGCATCAGCGGCGTCCTCGTGCCACGGCACCAGGGTCGACAGCATGCCAATGAAAGCTGGGTCTCGCTCCGCCGGCCGTGCGGAGTTGTGGTACAGCGGCGCGTCTGGCGGCACGAACTGTGTCATCGTTTACGACAACCTTGCCGGCCGTAACACGATCGGAGCCTATATCGACCGCAGGAACTCTGGCGGCTGGGACAAGAAGGAAGTCGACGCATTCTTCTATGACGCGGGCCCGGTCTCCTTGACCAACATGTCCCATACGTGTGTTTCCTGGGGGGGCAACATGATCGTCGGCAGTACCTACTACTCAGCCTTTCGATTCAGCGTTCACTGCGGATAGGCCAGAGGTGACCCGGCCGCCGCAGAGCCATCATCCCGCGTGACGACACAGCAACAGGGCGCCCTACGGAAGAGACCGCCATGAAGAGCGCGAGCTGGCGATGACGACAGGTCCGCTCAATCAGTCATATTAGACCGAGAGAAGGAACCAATGCTGAAGCTTGCGGCCCGGTACACCGAGGGCAACCGGGATCGACAACCCGCCCTCGGGCGCAGCAAATGGCAGCAGGGCGCGGTCGCGGAGGCCGGCGAGGTCGGGTTCGGCCGGCCGGCGCTTGGTCTTCCACTGCTTACTTATGGGGCAGGCGGCGAGGACGTCGAACAGCTCGAGGGGGGGATGAGCGCCGCGGCCTGCACGGGCGGGGCGCCGTGGGTGCGGCGGATGCCTTCCCAGACGGCGATCACCCGGAACAAGCCGGTGGCGTGACCCGGCCGCGCAGCTGCTGGACGGGCCGGAATGGGACGCCGTCAAGGACAGCGTGCTGACCGACCTCGGCCTGCCGGAGGACCCGGACGCGCTGCTGGCCCGCCACGGGGTCACCCTCGATGCGATCTACCGGGCGGTCGCCGGGCGGCTGCCGGCAACACCGCGGTGCGCATTGACACCGCTGGGAAGGTGCACGTCGCGAGCGTGAAGGCGATCGAGGAGCCGCCATCGCTGATCGACCTCCGCAAGCGGGTCGAGGCGATGATGCCGCGCGTCGATATCTCCGAGGCGATCTTGGAGGTGGTGGGCTGGTGCCCGGAATTCCTGGACTCCTTCACCTCGATCTCCGGCCGGGGTGCCGCACCTGGAGGACCTGGACGTCACCGTGGCCGCGTGTCTGACCGGGCAGCCGCTGAACATCACCTACGCGCCGATCGCGGAAAGGGGTCCCGGCGCTGGAGCGGCACCGGATCGGCTACGTCGATCAGACCTACCTGCGGGCGGAGAACTACGCGGCCGGCAACCCGCACCTGGTCGCCAAGCAGGCCGGGATCGGGTTCGCCCAGGCGCTGGGCGGCGGGCTGGTCGCCGCGATCGACGGGATGCGGTTCGTGGTCCCGGTGCCCAGCGCGTACGCCCGCCCCAACCGCAAGTACTTCGGGCCGAAACGTGGCATCACGTGGCTGAACATGATCAACGATCAGGCGTTCGGGATTGGCGCGAAGATCGTGTCGGGCACCGACCGGGACTGCCTGCACGCCCTCGATGTGATCTTCGGCAGCGGCGAGGGCCGCCGCGCCGATGTGATCGTGACCGACACCGGGTCGTATTCGGACCTGGTGTTCGGGCTGGCGCAACTGCTGGACAAGGAGTACCGGCCCGCGCTGGCTGACCTGCCGGACCAGAAGCTGTGGCGAACCATGCGCGACGCGGATTACGGCGCCCTGAACGACCTGGCCCGCGGGAAGCTCGACCTGGGCAAGGTCCGCAAGTGGTGGCCGGACATCCTGCGCCTGGTCGCCTCCATCTACACCGGCGCGGTCAGCTCCTATGACGTGGTGCGGATGCTGCAACGCGACGGGCACCCCACCGCGCTCGGCGAGGCAATCAACACCTACGGGGGATCTTCAAGACCCTGCACGTGCTCGCCCTGATCGACGACGAGGACCTGCGCCGCGGCATCAAAGGCATCCGCAACCTGCAGGAGGGCCGGCATGCCCTGGCGGAGAAGGTGTTCCACGGCCGAAAGGCCCAACTGTTCCAGCGCTACTACGAAGGGATGGAGGACCAGCTCGGCGCGCTCGGGATCGTGCTGAACCTGTTGGTGCTGTGGAACACGGTCTACATCGACGACGCGCTCCAGAAACTGCGGGCGCAGGGCAACCCGGTGCGCGAGGAAGATGTGGCCCGGCTGTCCCCGTTCATCCGCAAGCACATCAACGTGCACGGGCGGTACTCGTTCCACCACCCGGACCTCGGCGGCGCCCGCCGCCCACTACGCGACCCGGACGCCGACCCGGCCGACGATGAAGACGACGGCGACGGCGAGTGAGGCCCTGGTCCGCGTCGAGGGCTTACCCATCAGCGGCTGGTCGGCTGAAGCGCCCGGTACAGGGTGGAGAGCGGCCGACCTTCAGGTACCGCGCGATGACGGTCACCGACTCGCCACGGGCCCGCCGGGCGACCGCCACGGCCGGCGTGTCGTTATCGATCACCACTGGCCGCCCGCCTGTGCGGCCCTGCGCTTTAGCGGCGGCCAGGCCGTCGAGAGTGCGCTCGCGGATCAGGTCCCGCTCCATCTCGGCGGCCATCGCCGCGATCAGGAACAGCATCTTGTCGGCGATGCCGCGGCTGCTGGGCCGATGCACGCCGGCGCAGATGCCCGACAGAATGTGCAGGTTCACGTGCCGGGCGTGCAGCTCGTCCTCGAGCAGCATCAGCAGTTCTTTCATCGACCGGGCGATCCGGTCCGGCTTGTAGACCACCAGGGTGTCGCCCGGCTTGAGCATGGCCAGCGTGGCGCGTAGCTTCGGCCGCTCACCCCGCGTGCTCGCCGTCTCCACGATCACCTCCCGGCAATCAGCGGCGGCCAGCGCGTCAAGCTGCAGCTGATGATCCTGACTGGCCAAGCTGATCCGGGCGTACCCGATCCGGACGGCGTTCGTGTGCACGAGCGGCGCGGCGTCCATGCCCAGCAGCGTCCCGGAAACCGTCCCGGAACTCAACCCGCAGCGTGACGTTACGGGATGGGTTGCGGGACGTCCCGCAACCAGGTTTGGACGGATCCGGTCCCGGTCCTCGGCGCGTCCCGGAACCGACCGATTCTCGGGACGGCTGCTACGGCTGCTGCGGGCTGTCTAGCGCTGGGTCGCCTCGTGCCCTCCCCGCGCTGGCTCCGCGGTGACGGGCATTGGGTTGCGGTGCAGACAGCCTTGGCCCTTCGGGTTGGGCACGAGTTGGGCGATCCGCTGCACCCACCGCTGTACCGACCGACGCCCAGCCGCCAGCTGGTGCTCGCCGGGTAGCCTGATCATGGCGGATTGGATCGCGAGCGACGAGCGGCATTTCCCGGGCGTGGACCACCTGGCCGCTGTTGACATGTCCGCCGCACGGCAGCGCGCTCGAGCCGCCGTCTCCGCGCTGGGCTTGCGCCGCGGCCTTCGGCCCTCTTCCAGCCGTACCGACCGGAGGGATATTGATGCGGCGCCGGTTCGGTCGGGACGCCCGGCCGGTGCAGGCCAGGATGGGCTGTTCTTGGGGTTGCCTACGCAGGCCACGAGTGATGCGGTGTTCTCCCGTGTGTTGCGGTGGCTGAGGACGTTCGACGACCCGCCGCAGCCGGGGCTGCTGCACGGCAAGCGGGCTCTCAACAGTGAGTGGACCGCGTTGCAGCGGACGACCTCCTACGCCGGTGTCGACCGCTGACCACCTCAGGCCAGCCGGCCTCACGGACAGGTCCCGCACCGGCTCCCACCTGGCTAATCGTTGTTTTTGCGCTGGAAGCTGCGGGGGAGGCCCTCCCAGACGGCGATCACCCGGGCGTTCGCGGTCGGGTCGGAGGTGTCGTGGAGCCAGGCTGCGAAGCGGATCGCGCGGACAGTCCGCCGGCTCATGGTGCCGACCCAGGGCGCTCGTGCCGGGCCAACTCGGTGAGGTGATCACGGCACCGCCGGCGTCGCGGCGGGCGGCCGTCCAGAAGGTCTAAATTGTCTCGTGGGATTCGGGCCAACGTCGCGGCTATCGCCCCAAGATGACCAGCGACCGCCATCCGAGCCCGACATTCGGGTCGGGTACGTACTCGTCGCCCCACGTATTCAATCCTGTGGAATTGCGCTCAATAGCATGGTCCGGCGGCTAGCGGGACAGGTCACCCCCCGTGTTACGGGGGCGTTGGCTTCGGGAGGGGTCAGGTGGACTTAACGTGCATAAGAGGAGGATAGTTACGCCGTTGCACGTGTCCGCGCAGGGGTGTTGTGACAGTCCTATGACAGTCAGTAGTTGTCTGTTGACCAACAGGTATGGTTGAGAGTCGTTACAAAACGAAGGGATGGGGATGCTCGAACTTCGACGCCGCCTCCGCAGGTCGCTGCCCCAGGATCTGGGGAGCTCAGTTCTTGCGGCGGTCATTACGACCGTCATCAGGTCACCATTCCCCATCGGCAGGGACGACATCGCCCGAAGCACAGGCCTGGCCAAGGGCACGATCAGTCGGGCGACGGGTCCCTTGCTGGAGGAGAACGTGCTCGTGAAGCAGCCGCAGTCATCCAGCTCCAGGACGGGACGACCGCGAGAGCCGCTCGCTGCCGGAGACCGTTTTCGAGCCATCGGCGTGAGCATCGCCGATGTTCAGCCTGTCACCAAGCGGGACATCGTTGCGGACAAGCCGGGTGCGCGAAAGAAGCGCGAGGTGCGCCTTGCCGGCGTGGTTGTCGGACTGGACGGTGAGCCCAGGGCCCCGCGCCACCACGACCCGGGCGAAGAGTGGTCTATTACTGTTGCCATCGAAGACGACGCCGACCTGGTCGAGCACGTTGCCGGCCTGATCAACGAAATGGTCGTCGAGGTGGGCTCGCTCGATCGGATCCTCGGCGTGGGAGTCGCAACGGGGGGCCACGTTAGCGACGGTAAAGTCATCAGGTCCGCGAACTTCTCGGAGCCAGACTTCCCACTTGCTTGCCGGGTGGGTGGAAAAGTCGGACTGCGAGTCGTGTTAGCCAACGACGTTAACGCGCTGGCTCTCCGAGAGCTTTGGTATGGGGGGCGGGCCGGCGTGGGTGATCGCGACTCGAACCTTCCCGCCGCTGGCGAACGCGACACCGACGCGTTCGCGGTTGTGGCGGTCACAAACCGCGGCGTCGGCAGCGGGATTGTGATCGGAGGCGAGCTATGGGGCGGGCCGACCGGAGCGGCTGGGGAGATCGGTCACATTCCCGTTTCACTCCAAAGCACACGGTCGTGCGGATATGGACATGTGGGCTGCGTTGAAGCTTTGGCAGCACCAACGAGGATGCTCGACGAGGCGGCAACTCGGCATGCGTTCGCGATGCCGGGGCCCGAGGAGGACTGGACTCCACTCGAGTCGGTTTCGAAGCGGGCGGTGATCGAAGGTGATGCGGCCGTCCAAGTGTTTGAGCAGGGTGGCCGCGCACTGGGAGCCGGGCTGATCAGTCTTGCGAACGTCCTCGGCATCCGGCGGATCGTGCTGTTCTTGCCGGAACCGCTGGCCCACCCCGCGGCGGGGACGCTCGGAGAGTTGTACGTCCACACCGCCAAGGCGATCCTTGCCGACCACTGCTACGCGCAGCGACGAGACGTCGCAAGGGTCGAGCTCCGATCGTTCCCCACGTTGTATGGCATCGAGGACGCGGTGGCCCGGGCGGCCGGCGTCGTTGTCATCGACGACTTGGTCACGTTCCTTCTCGGCGAGGACGCCGCTGACGACGGTGTCGACCAAGACGACAAGGTCCGCGGTAACCACTAGAGACGAGTCCCCGACGACCCGAACCATCCCGGGGGCACTTACGTTTGGTCACATCACAAAACCCTGCTACCCTGAAGTTGGCCCTTTCGGAGGGCGCCCGCCGCGTCAAGGAGGGAAGCATGAGAACCACGCCATGGGAGAACGCCGAGTCGAACGGTCCCGTCGTGGGGGAGGCTGCCAGTGACACTGCTGGGCCGCCGTCCTTTGACATCCACGCGTTGATGGAGGAGTACAACGGTTCCAACAGGGAGCGCGAACGGACGTTCAAGCACGCCAACAGCGGCACGGAGCAGGTAGACCGGGCGCAGAAGGAGGCCGATCGCCTCAACGGTGTTGCGAACGCCACAGCAATTACGCACGAAGAGATCCAGTCCCGGAACCCGAGCTGGAACCAGTCCCTCCCGCTGGAGGGGCTGGGCCTCATCGCGATCGCCGGGGTGGACGCCACGGCGTCCTACTTCGCCGCCGAAGACCTGGGAGACAGCCAGACCACCACGCTGATGTTCACCGGGCTGTTCCTGGCTTTCCTGGTCGGTGGTGTCATCTGGCTGGCCAGGTTCGATCGTCACAAGCAACCCAAGTCCAGGAAGGCGCTGGCCGCGCTCATGGCCGCGTTCATCCTGACGCTGGGCTACCTGCGGTACGACTATCTCGTCACCACCTCATCGGCCCGCTACCCGCTGGTGGGCGCCGGCATCCTCACCGTCATCACCGCCGCAGCGGTGATCGCCGGCTACTTCGCCTGGCGGCGGCGGGAGTCACTGAAAATCTTCACGGCCAGGATGCGGGCAGAGCAGACCGCCAGTCAGGCCGAACAGGCGGCGGCGGAGGTCGTCAAGGAGAAGGGGGACCGGGACACTCTCGTTCAGTCCTACCTGCACGGCATGCGTCCCTTCCTGCAGAGGAAGGCAAAGGAAACCGGCGGCGACCCGGTGGCAATGGAAACGGACATCCGCCGGTACCTCACCACACTGGCATGAACATCCGCCCGCTGGCCGAGGCAGGGGCAACCCTGACCCTGGTCATTCTCGCCGCCGGAGCGTGCGGTCAGGTCAAGCCACCTCGAAGCGTCTCGGTTCCCGTCGAAGGGTCCCCAGCCACGCCGGCATCCGCGCTCGTCATCGCTCTGAACGGAAGTGACCTACGCGGCTCGGCGGCAACCGCCACCGGCCTGGTCGTCAGCGCCGGCCGGCCCGCAGAACACGTCACAGTTCTCTGCGGCAGGCAGACCGTACTGTCCGACACCATCCCCGGGCTGAAGCCGATGCAAGGCAGCATCGGCCCGGCACCCGAGCGGGACACCGACATGCGGAAAGTCAAGTACAAGCAATGGGAGGACCGGAAGAGGCGCATCAAAGATCAGCTGGCCGCGAAACAGCAACAGGAGCACACCGACTGGCTGAACAACCACATCCGCAAACCACTCGCGCACGTCTCCAGCTGCCCAACTGGAAACGCGGTCGACGCGGCTGTCGCCACGTTCGCCAGCAACGCCGAGGCCGGCATCCAGCTTCGCACTCGAAAGGTCCTCGTCCAATTGGGCACGCACGACCAGCTGGAGCCACCGCCGGTCATCACTTCGGACCTGCAGGGGATCACGGTGGTGCTGACCGACTTCCCCGGCAACTCGGACGAACAGGCTGCCTGGCAGGCCAACTACATCCTAGCCGGGGCCGGTGGGGCGGTCATCTTGACAGCCGGAGCTGCCCCGGCGCTCGCGCCGACGGTCAAGACCGCATTGAGTGGTTCGATTCAGCAGCCGCTATCCGGCGACGTCCGGTTCGACCTGGGCTCAGCCACGCTGAGACCGTCGGCCGAACGAGTGTTGACCGGACTCGCCAAGCTGCTGACGTCGAGGTACCCGACCGGCACCGCGGTCATCAACGGGTACGCAGACGCGCTGGGCGACTCCAAGGCAAACCGAGCTCTCTCACAACGCCGAGCGCAAACGATCAAGAACTGGTTGACCAGCCAAGGCATCGATCCAACCCGGCTGCAGGTGGCCGGCCGCCACGGCGAAGACGATCCACTCGCCGCAAATGGAACGAAGGGGCAGCCATTGAACAGACGAGTCCTCGTCGTCATCAATCCGAGCTGACCGTCGGTGAGGAGGCCCTCAACGGCCCGTGAGATGCACGGGCGTTCTGGCCGAGCGCGGCATCCCCGACAATCAATTGAGGAAGAACCCATGATATTGAGGAGGAACTAAGTGACTTCGCCGGCGGAAGCGTGCATCCAGCATGAGTCAATCGCCTCTGAATCTAAGTGCAACCGAAACATGAGTGCTCGCTTCCTGCTTCATGGGCGGTTTGTTGTGATGGCGGTTCTCACGGGTCTCGCCATCGTTATGCCGACGGCGGCGGCTAGAGCTGCGGGGCAGCATACCTACCGCGCAATTGCCTCGCTCGACGGCCGCACCGTGACGGACGTAAATAATCACGCCCGACCGAATCTGTACGCAGCAGGAAGCCGCGTACGCGTGATCTGTCAGACGCTAGGTACGGTCGCCTATGGCTCCCGGATATGGGATCTTACAGCTGAAGGCTATTTTGTGGTCGACCGATACGTTAAGACCGGCTACAGGGGATTCGATCCGACGTTGCCGCGGTGCAACCACAAGAAACTGGAGTGGGCGAGCGCGAAGAGGAGTGGCCGGCCTCCCCTCAGGCAGTGCCGATACACTGACGTAGATCAAGATGTCCGGGATCTCCTTATTGGTAACAACTGCGTCTTGCCGGACGGGATGACGGAGGACGGTAACCGCTGGGTCTATACGATCTGGCTCACGACGACCACGCCGCGCACCGCGGTACGCGCGGAGTACGTCGACGGCTGTAGTGCGCCAACAGAACTGCAGACGATTAAGTACTTCGGGGATAAGGATGAGCCTTTTGGGTACACGTTCTTGCCCGCGTGCAACGTGCATGATCTAGGCTACCGATTGATGGACCGGGATCTCCTACCCGAGACGGCCAAAGACACGATCGACACGATCTTCTTCGAATTGCTCAACACGATTTGTGATGTCGAGTATCAGGACCGGATCGACGGGTGTCGGCTGGTCGCCAAGGCGTACTACACCGCGGTTCACCTGCACATCCGGCACGACAACTGAGTGAACCTTCCCGGTCAGTGAGCGGGGGCGGCGTCAGTCATCACTGGGGCTGACGCCCTCCAGTAAACTTCGGCGTGGCCGATGCTCTCCGTGCGCGCGGCCGAGGAAGTCGATCACTCGCCCCGCCGCCGGGTGGCGGAGCGGGAATCATTAGCCGGGCCGGATGCGGTCGACCACTCCTTCGCGGCGGGTGGCCACGCCGAGGCGAGCGTGTTCGATCTCGCCGCCGTCCTGGCCCGCACGTCACAGCCTGTGGCAGCAAGCAGATCGTCCAGGGCGCAAGGGCGCGCCTAAACCGGCGGGGGCCACGACGCGGGCTTGTTGGGCCGCAGCCGCCTGTACTGCCCGATCTTGATTCTCCCGTAAGCGGATTGCGGCATCGGCGAGTGCGACGAGCTGCGCGAGCAGGGCGAGCACCTGCTTCTTCTCTCTCGTTGCGGCCGACGATCCGCGCTGCAGCGAGCTGCGCGGACGCCGTTCGCAGTCCCTGTCGTCGCTAGAACGTGGCGGGATGCGCCCCCACAACTCCCGGGCGGCCCGGTCGTAATCCCAGGCGGCGGCGGTCAGCGGCTCTACGACATAGAACGTGGTGACCGTGACCGCCCCACCAGCGACCGGACCGCGGCGAAGCGGCCCACCTATGCGGAGACGGCGAAAGCCGCCCGGCGCGGTCAGGCTGAGCCGGTGCGGGACACGCTGCGCCGGTAGGTACGGACCGCCAAGACTCGGTGCCGGTCTTGAGGAACTCCGCCACGCTGCTGGCTCCCGCCGCGGCGACTCCTCACCACAAAGATGCCTGTTCACCCAAGCAAGCAGACCGGCCTATCGATAGCGATCCGAATGGTCGGTCACCGGTCCGACCTTGACACCCTCGAATCGTTCAACGGGAATGACGCCGTGGGACTCCGCTTCGGGAACTGCCACCATCGCTGTAGCCGGTATTGACCGAGTCGGAGTGTATCCACGGGTAATGGGGGTCCACTTACAGGCCGAGTTGGGTGGCGGCGTTGTCGGTCCAGGCGGTGTGGATGCGGACGTAGCCGCCGAGGGTGGCGAGGCTGCGGTGGCGGGTCTGGTGGGCGATGGCCCGGTCGGTGGCGCCGCGGAGGTGGGCGTAGGTGACGAAGCCGGCGCGGAGGCTGTGCGCGCTGTACGGGGCGGGGTCGAGGCCGGCCCGGGCGACGGCGTTCTGGATGAGGGTATTGACCGATTCGGGGTGCAACGGCCGGGGTTGGGCCCGGTTGCCGGTGCTGACCGGGCGGAACACCGGCCCGTCGGTGATCCCAGCTGCCTGCACCCACGTGGTCAGGGTGGTGACGGGGCAGCGGGTGGGGTTGCCGGCGCGGGGGAGGACGACGAGTTCGGTCTGTTCGCCGGTCTGGTTGGTCTTGGAGCGGGGGAGGGTGAGCACCGCCCCGTTCGGGTGTTCGGCGACGTGCTCCATCTGGAGGGCGGCGAGTTCGCTGCGGCGGAGCGCGGCGACGAAGCCCACCAGCAATAGGGCGGTGTCGCGGAGGCCGGCGAGGTCCGGCTCTACCGGCCGGCCGCGGGTTTTCCAGGTCTTGGTGGTGGGGCAGGCGGCGAGGACGTCGAACAGCTCGGGGGGCATCAGCGGCGCGGCCTGCACGGGCGGGGCGCCGTGGGTACGCCGGATGCCTTCCCAGACGGCGATCACCCGGGCGTTCGCCGTCGGGTCCGGGGTGTTGCGCAGCCGGGCGGCGAAGCGGATCGCGGACAGCCGCCGGCTCATCGTGCCCACCTTCGCGCCGTGCCGGGCGAGGTCGGTGAGGTAGCCGGTGACCGTCGCCGGCCCGGGCGGCAGCGGCTGCAGCCCGTGCTGGGTGCACCAGGCGGTGAACTCGGCCCAGTCGCTGCGGTAGCCGCGCAGGGTGTTCGCGGCCCGGGCGGCGGCGACGTAGCCGGCCTCCGCCCCGGTCAGCGGCACCTCGTCGAGCAGGTCCAGCGGGTCGTTCCCCGGCACCGCCGGCACCGCCGACACAGACGCCGCGGGCGGCTGCCCGTCGAGTGTCGGTTCCCGTTGGAGTTGGGCATCGGCTCCGTCGCTGACCTGGGGGTTGTTCAGGTTCATTGGGACTTCGTGGGGTCGTTGGTCTCATCGATGTTGCGCATTTCCCGGTGGAGGGTGCGGGTGCGGTGCTGCCAGCTGGTCAGTGGGTCGTGGACGGTGTAGGGCTGGTAGGGGATGCGGAGTCGGTGTCTGACGTGGGCGTTGAAGCGGGCGACGTCGGCGGGGTCGTCTGAGATGGCGAGTTGAGCTGAGGGTGGGGTGGCGAGGAGCTGGGCGAGGGCGATGGTCTCGGGGTAGTTGACCATCGTGATCAAGGGGTGGAGGTTGGAGATGATCCAGTGCTGGTCCGGGTCGAGGTAGCGGCGTAGTCGACGGTTACGGTGTTGCGGCCAGTCACCGCGTCGGGCCCAGTTCTGGGTGATGTAGGCGGCGTCGGCGACGGTGTCAGCGGCATGCGGGCCGTGGTGGTGCACCAGTCGGAGGTGCCGGCGGTGCGCGGTGAGAATCTCCGGAACCTCGCGCAGGTCGTACTGATGGACACCGGGAAAGTACTCGTCGGGGAGCCAGCGGCGGTGCCGGCGGCAGAGAGGGTGGTGCGCGGGGGCGGCGAGGTGCACGGTGCTGCGGATTCCCCGCGCAGCGGTGCAGCGGCGGCATGCTTGCCGCCGTTGCCGGCGGGAGGCCGTGATCGCCAGGACGTCGTGTAGCCGGCTGGGCGGGTGGCCGGTCATGGCGCCCAGGCGGTCGAGTCGGTGTCCGGTCGGGCGGTGTGCCGGGCCGTTGAGGTAGTCGGTGAGTTCGCCGTGGTGGAGGTGGTTCGCCGCGGCGAGCCGGGCGAGATAGGAGTTGAGGGTTTCGTCGCGGACCAGGGGGACCGTCATCGGCAGCCGCCTGGGGCGGTTGATCAACTCGGCGTTCATCAGGCGGCTCCGGAGCGGTGATGCCCCCGCCGCGCGCTGGGTTTGCCTGGTAGGGCCGCCTGGTGCGTTTCGGCGGCGTGGTCCAGGCGGACGGTGTCCAAGTTCGCCCTGGTCACTTTCTCCGTTCCGGTGATGATCGCGTCGATGGCGGCGCCGCGGATCAGGTGCGAGAGGGTGCCGATCATGCCGCCGGTGCGGTTGTGCAGGTGTTCGGCGATGCGGACCAGTGCGCCGGGCCGGTGGCGGCGCAGGCGCAGGGTCTGCTCCAAGGTGGCGACCAGGGAGTGCCACTGCTCGCGCTCGGCGGTGGTGGCGTATCCGAACGGCCTGGTGGCGATAGTGGCGAACCGGCTGGCGATCTGGGAGCCGCGGGTGCCGGCGAACAGTCCGACGCGTTCGACGTCGATGCCGACGTAGACGAACGTGGCGGGTAGTCGTTCGGAGAAGTACTTCAGCTGATCGGAGACCTCGGCGCCGACTCGGGTTGCCAGGTTGAGGTTGTGAATCTCATCGACGATGACCAGGTCGCAGCCGAGGTCGGTGAGCACCGCGCAGACCGCGTCGGTGACATCGGTGATGTTCGCGCGGGTCGTCAGTGGAAGGCCGAGGAACCGGGCGAACTCCACCGCGAGCATGCGCGGCGTGGCCGCCGGGGGGGCGGTCACGTAGACCACTGGTAGCTGGGGTCCGCAGTTGGGGTGGCGCAGCCGCAGCGCGAGTTCGTGTGCCTTGCCGAGCTGGGTGATAGCGGTGGTCTTGCCGGTTCCCGCGCCTCCGGTAAGGATCAGGCCACGGCGGGCGGAGAGCTGGTGGCGGTTGAGCACGATCAGTCGCCGCCCGGTCAGGGTGACGGTTTGAACTGTCGGGGTGGCGACCACCGCGAGCCGGCTGTGGTAGGCCAGGCGGACGTCGTCGAACGCCGCCCGCTCGGCGGGGTTGACCACGGCCGGCTCGGCTGGGGGGAGCAGCACGGGCGGGTCCGCGGTGTCCTCGACGAACCGCCGCCATCCTTCTTTCGTGGTCAACGGCTCGTGCCCTATCCGTGCGGCGCTGTCGCCGCTGGCCACGTCGGTCACCAGAACCGCTCGGCTTCGGCGCGGGCGTCGAACACGCCGAACGGAGTCACCGCCGCGGGCGCTGCCGGATCGCCGTCGCCGTCCGCGTCTGGGCGATCAGAGCCGGCCGCGGCAACGGCGACGTCCCGGGCTGGTGCGTGGGAAGTGGCGGCCGCGGCCCGGGTCCTGGCCACCACCCGGCGAGACGCGCTGTCCGTGTCGTGCCCGGCGCCGGCCCGGTGGAGCAGGTCCGCCAGGGCGGCCGCGATGTCGACCTGCTCCTGGCCCTGCTGTCGAGCGGCGAGCAGCCGGCGGATGTGCCGCAGGGTGAAATCGGCGAACGGGGCCGCGACCTGTCCGGCGTGGATCCACGGCACGCTGATCCACCCCTCGTCCGGTCCAGGGCGCAGCCAAACCCGGGACAGGTCGTACGGGTCGTGCTGCACCGGCCAACGGCCCCCCTTGCTGGCGAATGGGGAAGGCTGCCTCCGGTAGGGGTTCAGCGCCGCTGCGTCGTAGGTGAGATGGCCCAGCTGGATTCCTTCGGCGGTGATCCGCCGCCAGGCCACCGGCAGCAGCTCGAGGTAGTCCTCACCGGTCAACGCCAGCGGCAGATAGCCGGCGGCGGCGACCAGCGCGGCGTACATTTCGTTCGGTGACAACGCCGCCCGCGGCAGGTCCGGGTGGCGCAGCCCGTCATGAGGGCGGGGCTGCCAGCCGGTGACCACCCACTGATCGAACAGATCCTGCAGCTCGCCGAGCGACCACACCGCCTGCTCCTCGACGTCGCGTCCCCGGCGGGTCACGTCCCGGCCGGTGTAACCGGCGAGGTACTGGCAGAAAAGGGTGTTGATCGAGGAGAAAGTGCGTTCCACCACGGCCTTGTCGGTAGGCGTGTAGGGGTGCGCCGGCTGCACCGAGATGCCCAGCCGCGCGCACGCGGCGAGGAACGTCTCGGACAAATAGACCGAACCGCGGTCGCACACGATCATCTCCGGGACGATCACGGGTTTCGCCGCCGCGGCCGCTATTCGCGCGTCGACCGCGGCCAGATCAGCGTGCGGCAAGCGGGAGGCTCGCATCCGCAACGCCTCCGGCCAGCCGGGGCGCATCGGCTCCGGGACGACCGCCCGGGCCAGCAGCAGCGCGGCGTCGACCGCCTTCGTGCCGTGCGGGCGCAGTACCCCGGAGCACAGCGTGCGGGTGGCCAGATCGACCAGCATCGTCAGCTCGACCCGGCCGACCACTCCGTCATCGAGCACCGCGAGTACGTCCAGGGGAGTGGTGTCGATCTGCACCAGCTCCCCAGGCCGGACCGCCTGCACCGAGCTGAACGGCTTGTCCGGCCGGTTCGCCAGCGACCGGCGGGTGGTCGCCGCGCCGAACGTGTGCCGGCCCTCCTCCAACGCGGACAGCAGTCGGTAGAAGGTCGCCCTGGGCGGCAACGGCACCATGCCCGGACCGTGGTCCGCGGCGAGCCGATGCTCCACGCGCTGCCGCAGCCGGCCACGGGTGCCCGTCGAACAGCCGATCTCCTCGGCGAACGCCTGCCGGACGGCGGCCACCACCCGAGGGTCCACCCGTCCCGTCTGGGTGCCCACCCGAGTCCGCCGCTGATCCACCAAACCCCACAACCCAGCCGCTCGATAAGCGGCGCGGCGCCGACGCAGGGTTCCCCGGCTCACCCGCTCACCCAGGGCACACAGCTCGGCGACCTTCGCGTCCTCCCGCTCCGCCAAGGTGCGCGCCGCCGGATCGTATTCCGGTCGAGGCAACGTGCGGGCGCCCGAATCAACGTCTGGGGGGTGGCCCGTCTCGACCTCGAGAAGGTGCCGCTCCCACCACCGGGCCCGCTCCAACACCGGACCCGGCACCGCATCGCACAACCCCAGACCTGGCAGCCGCCCACCGGAACCCCCAGCCAGTCCCAGGAAATCGGCGGCGGCCTGAAGATGAGAGACCGCCACCACACTGGTGCCGCCGTCGTCATCCGCTATCCGCACTGCGGTGCCGGACAGCCCAACGACGGTGTTCTCCCGGCCGTCGAACACCACCCGGTCGCCGACCCGCAGCACACCGCCCGGCGGCAAGGACGGACTCACCCCGGCGCCCACACCGTCGACGCGTCGGTCAACGGCACGGTCAGGTCCACCCGAAGCTCACCCCGCCACAACAGGTGAAACAGCACCGGCAGCACCGCCATGCTTCGGCCGACCAGCTCCCCGCCGGCCAGCAACGGGCGTGGCACCGCAAAAACCGCTCGCAGGCGGTCAGCCACCACCGGATCGGCGAAGCGGGGGTGGCGATAGCCGGCCAGCCACCGCACGTTGCCCGCCAACACCGGATCCACCGCACCGACCCGCCGGTACCCCCAACCCACCGACGCGCAGGCCCGCTCCGTCGCAGCGAACACCGCAGCGTCGCCCGAAGCCACTTGCTCATCCGGGCGGCAATCCAGCACCACCGCGCTGCCATCCCGTCGACGAACGAACAAATCCGGCGCATGCCAGCGCCTCCCACCGGCCTCAGGCAGAAACAACCAGAAAGGCTGCGAGGAAAACCCCACCACAACCGGGTCGAAGTCCAGCAGCATCACATGATCGCGTTCCAGCCACGACTCGAACCCCACGTGGCCACCGGTCGTCGCCGCCCACCACAAACCCGGCCAGTTCCGCTGCCCCCGATACGACGGAAACCCCCGCACCGGGCGGCACTCCTCTAGCGGCACACCAGCTGCCGCCTCCAACGGCACCTGCCGCTCCACGCCGGCCCCGTCGACGAAACCGACCACCCACCCGGCCGACTCGCCCACAGCGCCGCCCGGCAGCGCCCCACGAATCAACGACGACACCCGCCAAGCCGATCACACGCCCGCGCACAACAGTTGGAGGCGCGCTGCTCAACTCCAATGAGACTTCCGCACGTCGCTGCTCAACTTCGATGAGACAAGCCCAACATCAGTGAGACGGGACACCCACAGCGCCGCCCGGCAGCGCCCCACGAATCAACAACGACACCCGCCAAGCCGATCACACGCCCGCGCACAACAGTTGGAGGCGCGCTGCTCAACTCCAATGGACTTGCGCACGTCGCTGCTCAACTTCAATGAGACAGCCCAACATCAGTGAGACGGGACATCGAGGTCGGTCACGAGGCCGCAGTCTAGCGGTTGTTACACGGGATCCGGCCATTATCCCGCGTAACACAAGCCGGGTCGTGCGTGGCATCCGCCGGCATCGACGTCCCCTGGGTCGCCCGCTACTGGAGCGGTGACGGCGTTGAAGTGAGCATCCTGACGCCGAGTCCGGGAGCTCTGGCGAGACGGGTGTCGCCGGTGACCAGCGCAACCGCAGGCGTCGCGCGATGACGACGTACAGCGCGTCGGCCACGGTGATATTGCGGCGCAGGCTCCACGCCCGGGCAGCAGCGGCGTGGTATCGACCCGGCGGACGCGCAGGGCGAGGATCTGCCGCAGCGCGGTCTCCGCGTCGGCCGCGTCGAGTTCACCGCGTAGTTCCATGCGCCGTAAGGCAGCGGCGCGCTCGAGGTGGAAGTGGTCTGGGACCGCGATCTCATCGGCGTCCAGGATGTGGCGCGCTGGTCGGCTGCCGTCGTCGGTCCAGAGCGCGATCTCGACGCCGGCGGAGGCGTCGAGGACGACCGGTACCGGCTGATGGGTCTCGTACGGCACGGTGTCGCTGGTGGCGACCCGCGTTGGTGAGCTTCCGCCTTCACCGAGTACCTAAGCGGCGCCCGAGACAGTATTCCGGGCGCCGCTTGTCTCTCCTCTTGGCATGGATTACCTACATCAGCCGGCCCGGACGTAACCGGTGATGACCATGCCGCCGGCGCCCAGCCCGTTCGACGGATTCCAGGTGTTGATCTTCACATGCGAAGTTGAGGCGAACAGTGTGTCGCTGCCTCGCTGACCGGCCCAGTCACCGTCGACGCTGACGACGCTTCCGTTCGAGAAGACTTGTACGACGATGTCTGTGTGGCTGCTGCCGTAGATTACGGCGTCACCTACATGCGGATGGGCGATGTCGTTCGCGAACCAGCGCTGGCTCGACCTGGCCCACGACTCAAGATTTGGCACGTAGCTGATGTGCGGAATGTTGATCCCAGCTTGCTGCCAGGTGTAAGTCAAGAAATCGGCGCACCACAACTCTGGATGGGAAGGCGCATTCCAGTAGTCGTTGTTTACACCGTGGTAGTCTCCGCCGACCCACCCAGACGCAAGGTTAGCGGCCTTCTGTCCCAAGGTGCTGGGTGTCGGCAACGGGGGGGTGTAGTTGGCGCGGCCGAGGTGGCTTGCGTCTCCGAAGGCGAAGACGGCGCCATCCGCTGCGGCCATCCAGTATCCGCCACAATCCGGAATGCGGCGATGGAGTTCACGGCACCACGAACGCGCTTCCGGCAATGGACCCTCGGAAGGTGGCGTCCCCGTAGGCGAACGCGCCTCCATCGGCAGCGGAAAGGAGTAACCGCGGCGAGAGGCCGTCCCGATGATCCCGCTGACTGGGTTGTTCAGCCGCTGGCCGCCCATCGATCCGTAGAACTGGGCGTCGCCGAACGCGAAGACGCCTCCGTCGGAGGCGGTCTCCCAGTACCCGTGGCCCGACGGCGTCGGTGCGATACCGACCACCGCGGCGTTCAGCCGCTGGCCGCCCATCGATCCGTAGCAGAACTGGGCGTCGCCGAACGCGAAGACGCCTCCGTCGGAGGCGGTCTCCCAGTACCCGTGCCCCGACGGCGTCGGTGCGATACCGACCACCGCGGCGTTCAGCCGCTGGCCGCCCATCGATCCGTAGAACTCGGCGTCGCCGAACGCGAAGACGCCTCCGTCGGAGGCGGTCTCCCAGTACCCGTGCCCCGACGGCGTCGGTGCGATACCGACCACCGCGGCGTTCAGCCGCTGGCCGCCCATCGATCCGTAGAACTGGGCGTCGCCGAACGCGAAGATGCCTCCGTCGGAGGCGGTCTCCCAGTACCCGTGCCCCGACGGCGTCGGTGCGATACCGACCACCGGCGCGAGGCTGGTCACCGCGGCGGACGACACGCCTGTCAGCATCGGTGCCGCAGAAACCATTAACGCTGCTGCAGCGCTGACACCGATGAGTCGCCGGGCCGCCGGAGCGAAGAACGTGGACCTCATGACATTGTGACGTTGGAGAAGTCGGGACCCTATCTTCTGCTCGTTGGACCGCAGCTTGGCACGGCTCTGCATTTGTTGGTCGTTCGCATGCATGACGCTCATAGCATTATCCGTTCTTTGTGATGGAACTTGCATCGGCTGTCTCCCACGAATCCGGCCGCGTTTGATCCGTTACATCTTGTTACCTCCGACGGGTAGCAGGAAGGGCTCGTGGTGCTGGCGGCACGTCAACGGCTACGCAGGGCAGTGCCTAGAAAAGGCTGGGTGTTCCCCCGTTGCAGGAAGCTTTAGTTGGTTAGTCGCGTGGAGCGGGTCAGGACCAGCGGTAGCCGCGCGCTGACCGGCTGCATACTGCGAGCCCGGCTGTCGCGGATAGCGCCACTGCGAGCAGCCCTGCGGTGGGGTCGCCGTTTGATCCCAGCGTCGCTATGGCAAACAGGACGGCGGCCGCGCCATGCGTCACCAGCTGCGCGGTCCTGGCCCAGCGTTGACCGGCACGCAGCTGGAGGCCGAGGACGACGAACCACGCGGCGAGCGCGGCCGGCAGCATCGCGGCGACGGCTGCCAGCTGACCGAAGGGTGCCAGCAGAGACACCGAGGACAGCCCGGCGCCAATGACAAGGAGGATGAAAGCTCCGAACGCCGACAGCGCACCGTCGACGAGCGAGATACCGGCGGAGAGGTGGACTGCCCGCGGGACCTGGCTGGCGGCTTGGGAAGCGTCCGCGGCGATGCCGAGACGGAAGTCCGGGAGCAGCGGCTCGGCGGCGAGCCGCCCGGCGAGCAGCGCGCACGCCAGCTGCGTCAAACCGGCCGTCAGCGCCACGTACACCCCGAACCGCGGACTGGCGTGTTCGCCTAGCCGCCCGGTATCGCCGATGGTGATCGCTCGGACAGCGACGCAGAGGAGGCTGCCGCCAGCGGCAAGCGCCGTGGCCAGCGCCGGCCGGGTGATGACGGCGCGGTATCTGGGGAACAGCTTCGACGGGATTACGGCGAGCGCCGCGGCTAGGGCGGCGAGACCGACAGCGACCACGGCGGTGGGCCCGGATGCCCAGCCGCTGGTGTTTGTGGTCGCACCGCCCGCGAACAGTCCGAACAGGCTGAACTTCGCGGCCGACCAGGAAAGAAACGTGGAGAGCACCATCGACGTGCCCGTGATCGCAACGCCCCGCCGCGCCGCGCGGAGCGGTGCGGCGTCGGTGCTGGGCGTTGATAGGGGTATCCCCCCGCCGGCGGAGGCCGAGCGGCGGTGGCTCGTGGCCTGTGGGCTCTGATCCGCAGGCGGCGTGGCGGGGAGTGATATCCCACACGTGCCGCAAAAGCGGGACCTCGGAGTCCCGATTGCATGACACCGGCGACAGACCCGGCCGGCCTGCCCGAGTGGCTGGCTCCGGCCGCCGCAGGCTGCCTTCGCAGACGTCTCGGTCACCGTGCGCTGCCCCGCGCATGCTGCAGCGCAGCGGCTGAGCGGTCGACGTGGTCATGACAGAACCCCTTCCTTCGGATGAGAACAGGGGCGTATACGGCCGCGCCGCGGCGACGGTTCAACGGCAGCGCGAGTATCCGTAGTGCTGCTATTAGCCGCGGCGGACGCGCCAAGGCGACCTGCGCGATTCCGGCGGCGTGCCCTGGGGCACCGCCATGACCTTGCCGACCAGCGCAGTGGGAGCAGCGGCTATCCGGACAGGGCCAGGTTCAGGTTCAGGTTCTGATCGAGCCGTGGAGGACGACGGTGCCGCTGGAGACCGGGTCGCCGTCGGCGGGTTCCCGGGTGATCTGCATGGTCGTGAATTTGCGGGGGTCGGCCCAGCCCCACATGCGCACGTCCGCTCGGCCTTTGCTGTCGACGTTGAAGGTGCCGGCGCTGACACGGTTGGGGTGGCCGGGCCGGTCTCCTGCCCCGACGTACCAGCATTCGTAGAACCCGGTCTCGCCCAGATCGGGTAGCCCCTTCACGGCGAGCTTGACCTGCCACCCGTGCGGCGTCTCCTGGTCGCTGGCCTGACCGGTGGCCACCCCGTTCCCGCTGGTCAACGCGAACCGCGCTGTGGCGCCGTGCTGGTGCCCGCGCTGCGCGAGTCCCACCGCCGCACCCGCGAAGCGAGGACGACGATGCTCGCGGCGACGGCCAGCAACCGGACGGTGCGCCGCCGCCGGCCACTCTCCGCGGCGGCGTGGGCAACGGCGGCCATGGTCCGCGCCTGCAGCCCGGGCGGCAGATTGACCGGCGGCGCGGCGGCGTCGAGGAGCTGGGCGACCTGCTCGAGTTCCCGCAGTTCGGCCTGGCAGTCCTGGCAGGAGTCGAGGTGCGCGGGGAACGCCGCCGCCTCGGCCGGGTCGAGGGTACCGAGCACCCAGCCGGCCACTTCGGGATGCCAGCGGCCGAGCCGTCCTCGTGCCGTCAGAGGATCAAAACGGCGTCCCTGCAGCGCCTTCTGTTAAATGCTCCGCGCAGGCGTGGAAGGTGCGGGTTTCCACGGTGCCCAGGGGGACCCCGAGCCGACTGGCCATCTCGGGCTGGGTGAGCCCGTGGTCATGGGCTAGGGTCAGCACCTCCCGGTGGGCAGGGGCTGAGGGAGTCCAGGGCGTCGCGCACGGTCAAGGAATCCACCAGCTGGTTCATGTCGTCCCCGCCTGGTGGGCAGGTCACGCTCTGGTAGGGGCTCGAACGGGTGCGCCGCCCGCCGCCGGTACAGGTCGATGGACACGCTTCCGGCGATGGTGAACAGATAGGTGCGCACGCTGGCCCGATCCGGATCGAAACGTCCAGCCGTGCGCCACAGTCGCACGAAGCACTCCTGAACGAGCTCCTCCGCCAGCCCGGCGTCGCCGAGCTTGGCCCTGCCGAAGCCGTACAGCCGGCCGGCGTACCGGCGGTACAGCTCGGCGACCGGCACGCCATGGTCACCGCCGGCCATCCGGGCGACGAGATCCGCCTCTTCACCTGCGACTCGCTCACCGTCGCCGTCACCGACAACCCGCAAGGAACCCCCGTCAACTCTTTACGAACCGACCCCGCCTCCCGGTTCACCCCGGACGGGTTCTTTCGCGACCGACTCAGTGATCTCTTCGACTCGCCATTCGTCCCGTTCAGTCCCGCCACTGGGGCAGCATAAGGACGGCACCTGGTTACCCTGCTTCCAGCCAAGGCAGAACAGCCAGCGGGCTGCTGCGGCAAGCCCGCCATGACCCGCGGGTC
>CAWFCZ010000027.1:0-39986 GCA_963814355.1 uncultured Actinomycetota bacterium
ACCTTCGCCCGCTGGATAGCAGGACGATGGCCACCGCACGGTCACTGACTGGCGCTCTACGGTGCGTCCCCTGTTGTGGGTCTGCCGCCCCGGGAGAACCCGGGGCGGCAGGCTGAGGTGAGACAAGATCGGGTGGGTGCGATCGGCTCCCTCCTCGTCGAGGCCAACGAAGGTCCGTCCGGGCCAGCGTCAGAGTCGGAGACTCAAAAGCGCGTGACATCGCTCGCTGGCTTGAAGCGACGCAGACTCTCCATCGGTTCACCATGATCTTGGTACGTCACGACCCACCGGCCAACCGGCGTGTACTTCCGACGGCCTGACGGGGATCCGTCAACGAGCCAACCGGTGACCTCTCGCTGCGCGCCGAGAAGCGAGAGCGACTGGATGCTCATCGTCTCGGTGGTTTCGTCCTCGTAGACGATGATGCAGGTGACCTCCATCTTGGCCTGTCTCAGCCAGACCTCGATAGGTCCGAGCTTATTGACCCGCTTCTCTGTCATGCGGGTCAATGTGCTCAGTGCTGGCTACCGTGTCAAGCAGCCCAAGGCCGGGGCGGGCCTCGCGCTGGTGCACCGCCGATCAGTGGTCGTGCCCGACGGAACCCGACTCGGCCGTGGTGTCCCCGGAGTCGTCCGGAGCGTCTGCTTGGTCCTCGACATCCGAGTCCGTCTCCGAGCTCAGCACCCGGCCCGACGCTGCGTCCACGACAATCTTCGCTTCCACCCCGCCGGGACGAAGGACCTTGACCTCGTAGGTCTTGCCGCTGACCTCGGTCTCGGCGTCGACTTCGGTGGCCCGTCCGTGCCCCTGACGCTCCGCGATCAGGGTCGCCTGGGCGGCGGTGAGCGGGCGGGCCGTCGACGCCGGAACCCGGACCAGCGTTTGCGCGGCCGTCCCGGCCGGCGCCGTGGCTGACGCGGTGGTGGCCTGCTGGTCGGAAGCCCGCGGCGCGCCGACGGCGTGCACGGCGGCACCCGTGCCGGCCGAGGCGATCAGGGCGAAGGCGCCGACCAGAAGCCGACGCGAGGAGGTGGATGTCATCGAAGTGTTCCCTTCGTGCTGGCCGCGACCCGAATAGTCGCTCTGGTTAGACCCTCGCTCCGCGCGACGCCAGCCGGTAGCCCCCTAAGGTGGCGGCTACACCCACCCTCGGCCGACCGGCCAACGAAGGGGGACGGACGACGTCGGCCTGCTGGAAGTCGCCTCAGTTGACGAAGTCGACGCTTTTCAAGATGTGGTCGAAGACGGGACGTTGGCTGTCGAAGGTCTCGGGGGGTGCAAAGAACGACAGGATGATCGACCTGCTCTGCGGCTGGTCCACCTGCGCGACGTAGCAGAGGAAGCGCAATCGGGTGGTGGCCGAGGACGGATCGAGGAGAGTCCCCTGCACCTCGTTGACGAAGAGGTGGCCGACGATCACGCGACGGGATGAGGACTCGAAGGTGACGGTGTCGGGGAAGAAGGCCGAACTCCGCAGTTGGTCCGTCAACGCGGCGGTTGTCCCGGCGTCGAGCGGAGTCGTCGTGAACGTGGTGTAGAGCCCGGTTGGTGCCCGGGAGCCGGCTTGCAGCGCAGCTCGCGTGAGGTCCCACGCATTGGCGAAGAACAGGGGACCCACCTTGTCGACGGCCGGTGAGAAGACCGCCTTGATGCCGACCTCTTGGCCGGCCCAATCCGATGGGTACTTGAAGCTGATCGGCACGGCGGTGTCTTTGGTAAAGGTGGCCAGCTTCTGATGACCGCGGGACCAGACGAGGAATCCGATCGCGGCCGCGGCGACGACGAGCAGCGCGAGCGCCAGCGGGACGACCCGGCTGCGGTGCCGCCCCGGCGGCGCGGGCGCTCTCACGCCGGCCTCGAACTCCTGCTCGTACGGCCCCGACTGCTCACCGACCAACGGGTGGCTCTCGTCCAGGTCGGTGTCCGGCGGCGCCGGCACACCTCCGACCGAGCCGCCGGGAAAGGCTGCGGAGTTCGCCGAGTCCGCGACCTCCAAGCGCTCTGCGCCCAATCGCCCCTGACCGTCGGTGACAGCCCGCGGCTCCGCCTGCCCGATGAGCTGCGAACCCGCCCTGGCCCCCGGTCGGCGTTCCGGCGGGGGCAACTGCAGGGCGTCCTGGAGATCGAGCACGAGATCGAGGCAGGAGGCGTATCGATCGTCCACCGACTTGGCCATGGCTCGGGCCACGACGGCGTCGACCTCGGCTGGGATATCCGGCCGCGACGCCGACACCGGCGGGGGCGGTTCGATGAGGTGAGCCCACAGCAGCGCAGCGTCGTCGTCGCGGTGGAACGGGACCTGCCCGGTCAGGCACTGGTACAGCACACAGCCGAGGGCGTAGATGTCCGTACGCGGCTCCACCGCCTTCCCCGAGATCTGCTCCGGTGCGACGTAGTCCGTGGTGCCGACGAAGTGCCCGGTACCGGTGAATGCCCCAGTCAGCGACGAGGTGCGCTTCGTGAGACCGAAGTCGGTCAGGTAAACGTGGTCGGCACCCTCCCGGGTGGAGGCCACGAGGATGTTGGCCGGCTTCACATCCCGGTGCACCAACCCGAGCTGGTGGGCCGCGTCGAGGGCGTCGCCGATCTGAGCGAAGAGGTTGAGGGTCCGAACCGGGTCGAGCGGACCCGATTGAGTGATGATCTCCTTCAGATCACTTCCGACGACAAGGCGCATGACGATGTAGAGAGTTCCGTCGGCGTCCCCCGCCTCGAAGATCGGAATGATGTTGGGGTGATCCAGGGATGCGGCGAGCCGGGACTCGCGAATAAAGCGTTGGCGGAACGCCTCGTGGGTGGACAGCTCCGGGGCGAGAAGTTTCAGGGCAACCTTCCGGCCGAGACGGGTGTCCTCGGCCCGGTAGACAGCCGCCATGCCACCGCGCCCGATCAGTGACTCGACACGATAGCCCGCGAGGTCGACGCCGATATCGGGATTGAATGACGTCATCGCGGGTCGGCTCGATCAACCAAGGACGGCACCGCACGACTTGCAGAAGCGGTGATGCGCCGCTGCCCGCTGTCCGCAGTCGGTGCAGTACTTCGGGTGTTCACCACCGGGGGATGCCGGGCCGCCCTCGATCGCCCCGTCACGATGTGACATGACGGAAATATGGTGGCGTTCGGCCGGATGACGGTCCGCCACCGACGTGCCGTCCGGGTCGGTGAGCGAGATCACGCCCGGCGCCGGCGATGAGCCAGCCGATGACGGAGCCGCCGACGAAGGCGCCGCCGGTGACCGCTTTTCAGCCACACCTGGCCCGCCCGCTGCTGTCGGGACGGGTACGTCTCGTACCCCTGGCCGGGACGCTGCGGACCCCTTCTCGGCCCCCGAGCGAGCCATCACCCGGGCGCCAGGGACCGCCGGCCCAACCTTCGACGGGGAGGGCGAGGACTGCCTTGCAGGCGGCGGCTTTCCAGGCGGAGGTCGCCGACGCCGCAGACGGAGCAGGACCAGGGCTGCCGCGGCGAGGATCACAAGTGCGATGAGCACCCACAGCAGGATGCGGCCGGCACCGGAGTTGCTGCTCTGCTTCGGCACCGCCGTCCCGACCGATCCCTTGGGCGTGAGGTCGGCGGCGGTGTTCTTGAGCTTGTTCGCTTCATTGAGTTGCTGGGCGGCCAAGAAGTGACCCGGGTACTCCTCCAGGGTCTTCTTCAATCCCGGGATCGCTGCGGCGTACAGCTTGTTCTTGAAGTTGTGGCCGGCGCTCTCGTACGCGAAATAGGTGGGTCCGAGGGCCGGCGTGACATGTGCCGCCGCCAAGGTGGATTGGATATCCGCGGCGCTGACCAACCGCGTGTGGGCACTTTGGGTCGAGCCAGTCCGAGGCGTGAAGAAACCCACCACCTCCCCGCTCTCGGCGATAACGGGGCCCCCGGCGAGTCCCTTCCCGACCGCCCGGTCAACCGCCGGCAGTTCCTTGTCGTTGGCGAGTTGGGTGGAGCCTGGTGCGTTTAGGTGGGCCTGCAGCAGCTGAAGTTGATGTGTCACCCCCGGCCGGCCGGTGAAGCCCAGCACGGAAACAGCCTGTGCCCCGGCCACCGATTGGGCCAGCTTTACGGTCGGCAACGTACTGGCGCTGACCTTCAGGACGGCTATCGAACCGGCCGGCGTCGTCTTGAGCTGTTGCACCGTGGCTGGCAACGTACCGAACTTCGCTTGAGACGTGACGTACGGATAGACGGTGATCTCCCGCGTGGTGGCGATGACGCAGCCACCTGCCTCGCTGGCCTTGTTCTTCGTGTAGCACTGCTGCAGCCGAGAGGAAAGGTAACCGTCCGCCACATCACTCGGCCGGTGCCGGGTGTACGGATCACTAGGCATTGCTATGCCGTACTCGTCATGAAAGGCGCGATTCACGCCGTAGATCTCGCCGAGTTGCAAATCGGCGTTGATCGAGTCACCACTGGTGACGATATCGCCGACGGGATCGACGGCGAAACCGCTGCCGCTTTTCAGAACGACGGTGTAGGAATGCGGGAGGATCTTTACGTGCGGCACTATCTTGGTCTTGTTGTGCTCGATAACGGCCACTTCGACTTTGGCCGCCGTCTCGACCCAGGCGACGCCCGGGGAATCGAGCTCGACGGGAGTCGGATGCTTATGTGCGGACGCCGGCGCCAGGAACAGCAGTTGGGCAGCGAGCGTGACGGCAGCGACGAAAGCGACGCGGACCCACCCAGAACGGCTCATCGCATGTCCCTCCTGACCCCTCCCCCGGGGCACGGTCGGAGAGTGTGCCCCGCCGACCCGGTGGCGGCGGCGAACCGACGCGGTCTGCCTATCACGGGCGAATACCGCTGTCAAACGACATTGCGCGACACCACGCGGTCTCCACCAGCCGCGGCGCGACCGTGTGTCGGGTGCACTGTTCGCTGCGGTGCCCGGCGAGTGGGGCGGCGCTTCCGGGGGTTTGGCGGTCCGGCGTGGTACCAGCGTTTCGGACGGTACGGCGCAATGCGACGATACGGGGCCGGGGACCGGAGTTGCGAGAAGCCGAGGGGGTAACCGGGGCAGAGGGTGCTCAGGTAGTCGCCTCGACCTGCTGGGGGACTCGTTCCGAGACGGGACTCGCTCTGCGGGCGAGGCACGCTCTGCGACGGAGGCACGGGATGGGCGCAGCAGGACGAACAGCGGCGTTGGCCGGTCGCGCCGGAGTCGAGGCCATCCGCGGCCTGCTGTACGGCCGGTCGACCCGCGATCGGCTACGAGATGGCCTGACGGACCTGCTGACCCCGGGGGTCGGCGTCGTCCGGCTGCGCCTGGAACGAGCGAAGCTGAAGCCGGGACGGAAGCTTACTGGCTACTACCTCGCCGCGGTGCCACGTGTGGACGGCGGCGCCGGCCCTCCGACGGTGACGCGAGCGGTGGAGGTCACGTGGTCGGCGGACGGCGGGCCCGACCCGGTGCCACCGGCCGAGACGGCGATGGAGGAGGAAGCTCGCGCCGCCGGGGTGGCCAGCCCGTTCCGCACCTTGCGGGGCCACTGGGCAGATCTCGGGGCGAGCGCCCGGGTAGCCCCGCTCGACACGGCCTACCCGCAGCTGGTGCGGCTGTGTCGTCCCGATCACGTCCGAGACCTGCTCGCGGCGGTATACCGCGAGGCGGGCTCCGCCGAGCTCGTCGCGCCCGCATACCAGATCACGGCCGTCCGCTATCGGCCGCGGCAGCGGCACGTCCTGCGTTACGACCCGCTGGGCGCGAGTGGGGCCGGCCCGGTGTTCGCCAAGGTGTATCGGGCCGGATCAGCCGCCCGGGCGATGCGGATCGCGACCGCGATCGCCGACCGGGTCGAGGGGGAGCCGGTTACGGTCGCGGCCGCCCGACCCCTCGGCGGTTCGGCGGCCGACGACGTGGTGCTGTTCGCTCGGTTGGCCGGGGTTCCGCTGACCCGACGGCTGTGGACCGATCCGGCCGCGACCGGGCGACACCTCCGCACCGCCGGGGCGCTGCTCAGACGACTGCAAGCCGACCCCGGAACACTCCGTGCTGACCTGACGACCCGCGACTTCGACAGCGAGGCCCGAGCCGTTGCCCGGGCGGCGGAACACCTCGGCCCGCTGGACCCGGTCTTGGGGGACAAGTTCGCCCGGCTGCTGGACGGGGCGCGAGCCCTCAACGAGTCGGTCTCGACCGAGGCACCGTGCTTCGCCCACGGCGACTACAAGTCCGACCACGTCTGGGTCGCGCGCGACCGGCTGACGTTGCTCGACTTCGACACCTGCTGTATCGCGGAGCCGGCGCTGGACGTGGGGAAGTTTCTGGCGGATCTGAGTTGGTGGTACGGAATGGGTGACCGGCCTGGGTTGGCCGAGGCTCAGCACTGCTTCCTGGGCGGGTACGGCGCCCCGTCCCCCGAGCGGTTGGCCCGGGCTCGACTCTACGAGGTGCTCATCCTCACCAAGATTGTGATCCGCCGGTTGCGTCGCTTTGAACCTGATTGGGCACGGCTTACGGCCAACGGTCTGCAGCAGGCGGAGCAGCTCCTTGCTGTCGCCGCGGGTCAGGGCAACAGCGCGAGTGGCTCCTCACTGAGGTGATCCTGGAGGGCCCACATCGCGTCGGCCAGCTTCTTGACCTTGACCTTGGTCCACGCGTGCTGCACGACGGTCATCAGGTCGAGCGCCTCCCAGAGCGCCACCCGAGCCCGGCTGATCGAAGTCTGCTGTTCGTAGGCGTCGAGGAACGTCTCGGCCAGCGCGGCGTAGGGGCCCACCCGGTCGGCCGGTGTGGCGGCGCGGTCCAACTCGCCCATCCCGAGCTGCTTGAGGCTGCAACGCATCAAGGCCACGTCGATGGCCGGCTCGGCCTGGCAGAAGCCGTCGAAGTCGATGAAACCGAGTCGCCCCTCGGAGATGAGCACCTGAGCCGGACGAAAGCTGCGGTGCGCGGGTCCTACTGGGTCGGCCGGGACTCGGGCAGCCCTCGCGGCCAGCTCCGCCAGGAGCGGCTCGGCGACCCCGGCGAGCATGGGGACCCGGCTGACCAGCCGATCCATCACCTGGCTCACCTCGTCGCGTTCGTCGTTCCAGCTCACTAGCTCCCCGAGACCGACACCGGAGCCGTGCAGTGCGGCCAGGCCCTGCGCCGTTTCCCGGAGGTACCCGTGCACCTCCGCGGTGATCGCCGGCGTGCCCTCCCAGACCGCCCGGCGGATCGCCTCGGTGAGTCGGAACTGCTCCCGGATCGGTCCCTGGACGAGCACGTTCATCTCGTCCAGAAATGCCAGCGGTTCGGCGATCGCCACCCCGCTGGACGCCATCGGCGACTCCCACAGCGCGCGCATGCCGTTCCAGGCGATGCGACCCTTGTCGCCGCGGTACGTCTTGGCCACCACGATGTCCGGCCAGGCCCGGCCCTCGGGCCCGGTCGGATAGTCGAGGCGATAGCGGATGGTGCAGCGACTGCCCGGCTTGTACCGGACGACCTGCGGCTCGCACGATTCCAGGACGAAGCCCTCGTACGCCGGGCCGGCTTTCGCGATGCTGCGCTGCAGCAGAAGCCGAGCCGAGTCCGGGGCCAGGAGTTCCGGCAGTGCGGGCAGTGCCACGTCAGCCGGCTCCGCTTCCAGCAGCAGGCCCACGTCGGACAGGTAGGTCCACCAGCCGTCGGTACCAAACCGGGGTCCGTCGGGCTGTTCCGGCATCGTCGGTAGCTCCGCGGCCGACAGCAGCGAACCCCGCAGCCGCACGACCTGGGACGCGCCGGCGTCCGCGCCGGTCACGGTGAACAGATATGTCGAGCGCCAGGTCCGGTCCTTCAGCCGGATGCGCTCCATCTCGCTCTCGAGCAGCGTCAATGCTCCGGTCGCAAAGTCCGGGACGGCGGCGACCAACGCCTGGCCCACCTGGTTCGCATCGGCAGCATCGAGCAGCCATGCCGGAAGCGTGCCGAAAGCCGCAAGGTCGATGGCCACTGCCCTCTCCTAAGTGTTGCTGAGTCTTGCTAAGTGTTGTCAGCCGATCCGGTCAAACGATCCTCGAGTGCCTCGACGATGAACCGCAGCCGGCGGGACTTGAGTTTCTGCCAGGCATGGATCGCCAGTCGTAGCAGGCTGACGAGTTCATAGCCGGCGGTCCGGTCGAGCAACCGGCGGGCGTCTGCCTCGCCCAGACCACGCTCGGTCACGTACGTGGCCAGAAATTGGTCGCGCATTTCCGCGGTGAGCCCCCGCCGATCCCGGCCGCCTCCCTTACGCCCGGCGAAGTCGAGGTACGCCAGGAAGTGACCGAGGTCCAGGGCGGGCTCGGCCTGGCACACGGTGTCGAAGTCGACCAGGCCCACCCGGTCCCCGTCGAAGATCAACTGGGTGTAGCTGTAGTCGCCGTGCGCCAGTCCCAGCGGCAGCGGATCGCCGCCGGCACGAACCTCGACCGCGGCCAGCCAGGCCTGCAACCGGCCGGCGAGTGGGCCGGACACCGGGGTCATCCGGTGGACCTCGACCCGGAGCCGCTCGAGGTCGTCGGTCATCCGCCGGACCGGACCGAGGTGGATCCCGGACCCGTGCAGGCGGGCCGCGACGGCGGCGCAGGCCATCACGGCGGATTCGAGGGTCGCCGACCCGGGCGTCGGTGCCGGCGTACCGCCCAGTCGCTCGCGGAGGAGTTGAGCTACCCGGGGGACCCCGGAAATGCCCTCGAAGAGCGCCAGGCGATGTTCGGGCAGGTAGCCGAGCGACCTCGGTACCCGGATCTCCCCGCGGGTCAGCAGCGCGTCGATGATCGGCGCAGCCAAGGCACCCTCGGCGTCCACCGCGACCTTGCCGTAGGCGGTGATCGGGTGGCGCCGCCCGTCCGGGTCGATCGCCTCGAGGGAGTAGCGCAGCACGCACCGGTGCCGGCGGCCGTAGTGCACCGGCTCGACGCTGCACTCGAGGAGATCCGACGCCACGTTCAGCGCGCCGGGTACGACCCGACGGAACACTTCGAGCAACCATTCCGGATCCGTGGCCTCGACCAGCGCCGGCAGCTCGGAGTCAACCGGGAAGGCAGACAGCACCATCGGGTATCCCGGGACCGCCGCGACGAGCGCTCCCAGCCCGGCCCTGCGGTGAGCCGGCACCCGGCGCGCCAGAGGTTCCAGGACGTCGCCGAGCAGAGCCACGGCTGCCTCGGGGTCCGCGAAAAGCCTGCCGGTCACCAGGATCTGCCGGCCGCCGATGTCCACCGCGTACCGGACGGCGCAGCTGTCCCCGAGGTAGAGGCACTGCTCCGCCGTGCACTCGCCGACTGATCCGGAAACGCGAAGCGCCGCGCCCAGCAGGGGTCGGATGAGGTTACCGTCGAGGGCCGCCCGCAGGCCGGGGAGTCGCCGCTCGACATCGGCGATCGGGTCCAGCTCCGCGGGTGTCATCTCCACGCTGCCTGCCGTACGGCGGGCCCGCGTTCAAGTAGCTCGACGGCCAGCCGCAACCTGGAGGGCTTCAACTGCAGCCAGCTGCCGAGCGCGACCCGGACCAAGGTCAGCGTGCGGTAGGCCGACACCCGATCCCGCAGCGCCTGATCATCCAACCGGGTGGCCCGCACGTACCCGTCCAGGAAAAGGTCGGAGGCGGCGGTTCCCGGTGCCGCACCGCCACCGGACGCGATCTCGGCCTTCCGCGTCGAGAGGTCCAGGTAGGCGACGAACTTCCCGAGATCCAGTGCCGGCTCGGCGCGACATGCCGTCTCCAAGTCGATCAAACCGCTCAACGGCCCATCGAACAGCACCTGCGACGGGGTGAAGTCCCCGTGCGCGAACCCGGCCGAGCCGGGCTCGCCGTCGACCCGGGCAGCGGTCGCATCGAGCATCCGTTCCAGCGACTCCGCCAGCGCCGGGGCGAGTGCCCGAACCGCGTCCGCCTGGGCCCGGGCAGCGACCAGTTCGCCGGCCAGCGTGCGGGATGGACCGAGCACGATGCCGGAGGCGTGCAGCGTGGCGGCGATCCCGGCGGCGGTATCGAGCGCCGACTCCAGATTCAGCCGGCCCTGGGCGCCGGTCACGACGCCGGAAACGCGATCGCGAACCAGCGCGGGAATCTGGGGCACGCCCGGGAGCGCCTCGAGCAAGGACAGCCGCAGGTCGGGAAGGTACCCCAGGGAGCGTGGTACCAGGAATCGCACCCCACGGTCCGAGCGCCCCGACATGTGGGCGCGGACCGCGGAGACGGCCGGCTCGACCAGCGCACCCTCGTCGTTTCCGTAGATCTTCCCGTAGGCGACCTGCTTGACGGTGCGGGCCGTACGGCCGAGATTCCAGAGCACCTCGTAGCGGATGACGCAACGGCCGCGGCGGGCGTATTGGACGACGTGCGGCTGGCACTCGGCGAGGCTCATCCCCGCGCCGATGCCGGCGAAGGTGGTGCCCAGGATCTGGGCCAGTTGCTGCGGATCGGTGACGTCGATCAAGCCGGGCAGATCCGGGTCCAGCGGGAAAGCGTGCAGGACCAGTCCCAGGCGTTCCACCACGTCGACCACCGATCCGAAGGCGGCCAGGTCCGCCCGCCGGCCCAGCCGTTCGGTCAGCGGCATCAGCCGCCGCTCCCGCCAGTCCTCGGCGGCCCCACCGCTGGGGAAGACCCGGCCGCCGACGATCCGTTCCACCACCCGTCCGGAGGTCGGTTCCCGAACTCCGAGCCGGTAGCGCACGGTGGCCCCCGACCCCGGCTCGACGAGTGCCTTCCCCGGGGTGCACCACTCCAGGGCCGCGCCGGGGGCCAGCAGCCCCTCCAGCAGTGGTGCCATCGTGGCAGCGTCCATCGCCGCCGCGAGCCCCGGCAGCACCCGCCGGAGCGCCGGTGAGCGGAGCGGGTCCAGGCGGTCCTGGAGCCCGTCCGTCGCGCCGGCGCGGACCGCCGTGGCGGCCGCCGCCGCGGACAGCGCCGCTTCCGGCGCGGCGTGGAGGTGGGGCCGCGGTGGAAGCCCGTCAGGAGGCCCGGCCGGCAGCCGACCGGTGATCTGGTCGAAGGCGTGGGCGGAGGCGGGCAGCGGGACAAGCTCCATCAGCGCAGTCTCGAAGACCCGGCTCCGCGACCGACGCGACTGGCCGTTGCCGCCCAGCGCCAAAGCCGCCGGTTCCAGCGGGGCCGGTTCCACCGGGGCTTCGGCGGCTCGGCCGATCCGAACTGGTGAGCGTACAGATCTGCGTACAGCCCGCCCCGGGCGTGCAGGTCCTCGGGGGTGCCTTCCTCCAGAATCCGGCCGGCGGAGATCACCACGATCCGATCGGCGGATCGGATGAGGTTGAAGTCGTGGGAGACGATCAACGCTGACTTCCCCCGCAGCAACTTCTGCAAGGCCCGCAGGACGAGGTCCGCCGACTCCGTGTCGAGCCCGGTCGTGGGTTCGTCCAGTACCAGGATCTGGGTGTCTCGAATGAAGGCGCGGGCGATCGACAGCCGCTGCCGTTGACCGCCCGACAGGGTCGCTGCCCGCTCGCCGAGAGGGGTGTCGTAGCCCTGGGGGAGGGCCGTGATGAAGTCGTGGGCGTGAGCCTGCCGGGCCGCCGCCACGATCTCGTCGCTGGTCGCGCCGTCGCGACCGTAGGCAATGTTCTCGGCCACGGTCCCACTGAACAGAATGGTCTCCTGCAGCACCATGCCGATCTGGCTCCGCAGCGACTCGAGGGTGAAGTCGCGGATGTCGTATCCGTCCAGCAGAACCCGGCCGGCGTGCGGGTCGTAGAGCCGCGGAAGCAATTGGGCGATCGTGCTCTTGCCGGCGCCGCTGTGCCCGACTAAGGCGACCACCTCTCCGGGCTTGACGGTGAACGTAATGCCGTCGAGCGCCAGTCGAGGAGGCGCGTCCTCGATGCCCTCCTCCGACTGCGGCTGGTAAACAAAGCTCACGTTCTCAAAGTCGATTCGCCCCGACAATCGCGGTGCGTTGATCGCCCCCGGCCGATCTTGCACCGCGGGCTCTCGGTCGAGCAGGTCACCGATCCGCTCAACGCTGGCGTAGATCTTGCTGACCGAATTGAACTCCTTGATGATCCGCTTGGTGGGCTTGAACATGCCCTGGACGAGCACGACGTAGAGGACGAGGTCGCCGGCGTCGACGCGCGGCGCACCGATCAACACGGCGCCGACCCAGATGATGCCCGCCAGGACGATCGCCTCGAGGATGCTGACGGTGAAGCTAAACCCGGCCTCCAGACGCGCCGTACGGAGCACGGCGGACATCGCCGAGCGGCTCTGCTCGGCGAATCGCTGCAGGTCGTTGGTGCCACGGCCGTAGATCTGCACGACGCTGATGGAGGTCAACATCTCCTGCGCGGTGGACGCGAGATCCCCCTCACGGGCCCGCAGCTTCTTCGACGTGGCCTTGATCCGGCTGGCGAAGTAATTCGACACGATGGCGAGCAACGGAACCATCACCGCGGCCAGCAGCGCGATCTGCAGCGACTTGGCGAAGAGCACGACCACCGCGCCGATGAGCAGCAGGACGCTGCCCGCCAGGTCACTCACCGAGTTGACGACGAATTCCTCTAACGCGGTGACATCGGCGGTGATGCGGGTGAGCACGTCCCCGGTCCGGCGCCGCTGGTGAAAGGCGAGTGACAGCTTCTGGAGGTGGCTGTACAGCGTTACCCGCAGGTTGTACCCGATGGTGCGCCCGCCCTTGGCCAGCGAAATCTCGGCCAGCGAGTCGGTGAGGCTGTTCACCGCGGTGAGTACGATGATCGCGGCCGCGAGCACGGCGATGGTGCCTCTGAAACCCAGCGACAGATGACCGGGCAACTGGTAGCTGTCGGGGTGCTGGAGGAACTTCACCAGGGTGCTGAGCGGGAATGCCTCGGTCACCGCTGTCGCGGCCTCGGTGGCGAGCAGCAGTGCGGCGAACACGAAGGTGCGTCGCTGCCCGGCCGAGAAGCGCCGGAAGAGGCGAATGGTTTGCCGCAGGTCACCTGATCGTTTCACTGTGGCCTCGGCGATTCGGGGGTGCTGGCCGCGGCGGGAAAGCCGGTCGGAGAACCCTCCAGCGCCAGCCCGAACAGTGCCGCCAGCTCGCGGGCGCGGTCCCGGGCGTCGAACCCCTCGACCACGGTGCGTCGGGCGGCCGCGCCCAGTCGAGAGCGTAAGCCCGCGTCGTCGGCCACGGCGGCAAGTCGATCCGCCACTCCGGCCGGGTCGCGGGGCTCGGCGAGCAGTCCGTTCACCCCGTCGAGGACAATCTCACCGACCCCGGCCGCCGACGTGGCTACCACCGGCAGGGCACAGGCCATGGCTTCCACGATGACGTTCGGGATGCCGTCGCGGTCACCGTCGGGAGTGACATACGGGGTCAACGCGAAGACGTCTGCGCGTTGCAGCAGGGGCAGCAGTTCCTGCCGGCTGCGTACCCCGGCGAAGGTGAGGACCGTGGACAGCCCGAGCTGGTCGGCGCGCTCGGTCAGGACGTCGAGCAACGGTCCCTCGCCGTAGACCGTGCAGGTCATCCGGTATCCGCGGTCGAGCAGGAGTCGCAGCGCCTCGAGCAGGTCGCCGAACCCCTTCTTCTCGACCAACCGGCCGACTGAAACGATCGACAACCCTGGCTCCGCCTGGCGGCCGGTCGGCGCGGGGCGGTACCGCTCCACATCCACCCCATGGTGGATCAGCCGAATGCGGGACTGCTCGTCGGCCGGGGTCAGGGCCCGCACGTGATCGGCACCAGCCCGGGAGCAGGTCACCAGAAACTGGGCGGAGGCGATCCGCCCGGCCAGCGTACCCGGCGAGACCTGCCACAGATCACGCGCATGCCCGGTGAAGCTCCACGGTAGCCCGGTGAGCGCGGAGGCCAACATCGCGACTGCGGCTGGATCGTGGGCGAAGTGAGCGTGCAGGTGTACCGGGACGGCGTCAGGTCCCCGGGAGTCGCCTCGGATCAGCGCAGCCACCTGGATCGCCATCGTCAGGCGCTGCCCTCGGGAGGCGGTCTGATAGCCCTCGTCCGGCTGGCTACGGCAATAGGCCATCGCTACCGCTCGAAGGTAGCGGACCGGTGCGACCAGGGCCTGCCGAGCGTGTTCGGCGACCGTCCGACGGCGGTCCGGGCGTTCGCGCAGGTAGTCCACGCGCGCCTTGACCGAACTCACCTCCGCCTGCACCACCGCCTCGTGGGCCGCGGTCAGGGCGACGATGTGGATCGCCAGCCCGAGGCGTTCCAGCCCGAGAACCTCGTCGAGGACGAAGGTCTGGGACAGCCGGGGCCAGCTACGGACGAGGTAGACGATCTCCGGGCGGCTCATGGCAGCTCACTGCAGCAGGTCACGGAAGGCGAAACCTTGATCGAGGATGGCGACCAGTTGTCGGAGCTGCTCGTCGTCGTCCGGCCGCGGCCGGACCCCGCGCACCGTGCAGAGCTGCTTGGCAATCTTCAAACAGGTGTAGGTCGCGTACCAGAAGAAGCTGTGCCCGAGCACCCGCCCGGACTGTTCGGCGTAGACGTCGAGGAAGGTGCCCTCCAACGCCGCGATGCTGCCGGCGTGCCGAGGATTCCGGCAGGCCAGCAGCCGTAGGTGGGCGCTGAAATGGGCTACGTCGTACATCGGGTCGCCGAGGCGGACCTCGTCGAAGTCGATCACCCGCACGCCGAGGCCCGGCTCCTCGACGAGCACGTGCTTGTAGTGGAAGTCCTTGTGGATCACCGTCTCGCCGGTCATCGGCAGCCGACTCGCCGTCGCCTCGAGGTCGGCCGCGAGGCGCGCGGCTCGAGTTCCCTCACTGGGGTGCGTCCGGCCCACCAGCGCGGCCCAGGCCTGCAGGTTCACCACCTCGGTCGCCGGTTGAAGCTTCCGGTCAAGGGGCAGCGAGGCCGCGTGCAGCGCGTCCAGCCACTCCGCCGTACGCGAAACCGCCTCGACCGCCTCAGGCCCGAAGAGCACCTCGTCCAGCGCCGTTCCCTCGACCGGCAGGTAGACCAGCATCGACAGGTCCAGCACCATGCCGAGCGGTTTCGGAACTTCGAGACCCGGTCGATCGGTGAACGCCTGGTGGTACAGACCGTCCAGGATGCTGTGCACCCGAGTAACCTGCATTGGCTGCGGGTAGAGCTTGCCCAGCACGGTAAGTTCCGCACCGCGTTCGGTCTCCAAGGTGTAACTGATGATGCCCCGGTTGCCCTGCTTGTAGGCGAGCAGCCGAGCGTAGGACAGCCGCGGCGGCTCGCCGGCCGGCGTCGAGTGGAGCGCATCGAGCAGCTGGGCGAGGGCGGGTGCCATGCTCCGTACATCCAGCGCCAAGCGGAGGATCGGCAGGCCGGTGGCGGTGAAGGCGGTGGGATGCTTACCGAACCGGGTCGAGGTCATGACCTGGGCCACGCCCGTCTCCCGCAACGGGACCCGGTGCGTCGCCGCGACCTTGTTCGTCGGCGAGTCGGCCGGATGCGCAGTCACAAGCACTCTCCCGGTGGGCAGGCTGACCGTATTATGCCCGGCGTGTCCAGCCTTGGCCCGGCGCTCGCCGTACGGCTATGACTGATCTTGTCGGAGGCTCGCTGGGGTCCTTCGAGTTGCTCCGGGTGGAGCAGCGCCGTCGCACCGCGACCACCTACCGGGCGCGATCGGCCGGGCGTCCGTACCTGGTCACCGTGTTGCCGCAGGTTGCCGATCCGGGGGTGCTGGCGGCGCTGTCAGCTGAGGCCGACCGGCTGGCGGAGCTGCGCCACCCCAACGTCCTGGCGATCCAGGTCACCGGTCAGCAGGACGGCTACGTCTTTCTGGTCAGCGAATACACCGGCCCGCGCCGCACGCTGGCGGACCTGACCCCGCCGATCGCGCCCGAGATGGCCGTCGCCCTGATCGTGCCGCTTCTGTACGCGCTGGACCACGCCCACTCCCGCGGCGTGATCCATCGTGACATCACCCCGCGCCGGGTCGTGCTGCCCTCGCCGGTGTGGCCTCTGCTCACCGACTTCGCGCTGGGTCGTGACATCGCCGGCGCGGCCGGGACCGCGAGGGCCGTGGTGGGGACTCCGGCCTACCTGGCGCCCGAGCAGGCCTTCGGGCAACCAGCCGAGCCGCGTACGGACGTGTACTCCACCGCCGTGGTGCTCTATGAACTGCTCAGCGGCGTCGTGCCGTTTGCAGCCGACAGCCCGGCGGAGATCCTGCGTCGACAGGCGTACGAGCCGCCGCGCCCTCTGCGCGAAGTGATCGACACCCCGCCGGGGTTGGATCGGATCGTGCTGGAGGCGTTGGCGAAGGAACCCGCAGCCCGGCCGAGCAGCGCGGCCGAGTTCGCCAGCGGCCTGTTCGGCGCCTTGGCCGGGCAGCCGACGGTGCCGATGCGTACGGTCGGCGAGCGGCCGCCGTCCCGTCCGTCCCGACCGTCGAACATCGAGATCTCCGAGGACCCGCTCGAACCGACGTATGCCGCCGGAGTGTCCGCCTTCGCCGAATCGCGGTGGCAAGATGCCGTCGACCTGCTGTCCGGCGTCGCCGAAGTTGACCTCGACTATGAAGACGTCGAGCCCCTCCTGAAGGCTGCGCGGTCCGCCATGCACTCGGCCGCCGAAGACTGAACGGCCGGCCCCGCAATGCCCTTGCCGTCCGACCTGAGATCCGCCACTATGTCCGCTTGTCGTCGCCGTTTCCGTGCCTCGACCGAAGTAGATCCATTCCGCCCCCGTGCCGGCGCCGGGAGCGCTCGGCCCGAGGGGGTTCGATGGTCGAAGGCTCTGCAACCGGTGCCCGCATCCTGCTCTATTCCCAGGACGGCTTCGGGCTCGGGCACATGCGCCGGGCCAACTCGATCGCCCGGGGACTGCTCGAGGCCAGGCCGGACGCCGCGGTGCTCACCGTCCTGGACTCGCCGCTGGGCGCCTTCTTCCAGCCCGGGCCGGGCCAGGACTGTGTCAAGCTGCCCTCCATCGTCAAGGTGGGGGCCGGGGTGTGGACCTCTCCCGGCCTTCCGCTGCCGGTCGATGACGTGGCGGCTCTTCGCTGCCTGCTGTTGCAGCAGGTGACCGCTGGTTTTCGGCCGGATCTGCTGCTGGTGGATCACATGCCGCACGGAGCGGGCGGGGAATTACTCCCTGTACTTGAGAAACTGCGCGGTGCCTCGCCGACCCGGACGGTGCTCGGGCTGCGGGACATCATCGACGCGCCGGACGTCGTCCACCAGGTGTGGTCTCAGGAGGGCGCGTACCAAGCTCTGGAGCACTTGTATGACAGCATTCTGATCTACGGACGGCGGGACGTCTTCGACCCGGTCAAGCGCTACGGATTCCCCTCCACGGTCGTCGAACGCACCCACTTCACCGGCTACGTCACGACGCCGGACCGCGCTCGCTACGCCAACCGGGTCCGCTCGCGGTTCTCCCGGCAGGGCGGCGCCGAACGCAAGGTGCTCGTAGCCACTGCGGGCGGCGGGAAAGACGGCTACCCGATGATGCGCGCCGTGCTCGACGCGTTGCCGATCCTCCGCGCACAGCACCCGTGGTCGGCGGTACTGATCACCGGCCCGTTCCTGCCTCGCGATCTACGTCGTGACCTCGAGCGTCGAGGGCGCGCGTTGCACGTCACCGTGAAACTCTCGGTCAGCGACCCGCTTAGCTATCTCGACGCCGCCGATGTGGTGGTTGGGATGGCAGGGTACGGCAGCACGATCGAGGCGTTGCGGTCCGGGACACCTTTCGTGTTGACGCCTCGCGAGGGTCCCAGCGCCGAGCAGCGGATGCGGGCCGGCCGCTTCGCCCGCCGCGGTTGGGCCGGTTGCGTGGAACGGAAGGATCTCGACGGCGAGCGGATCGCCGCCGCGGTGCTCGACCAGCTCGCCGCGGAACCTGCCCGGGCGCGGCCCCCGACGGATGGTCTGGCCAGCGCCGTGTCCCGCCTGCTGGAGATTCTGGACGATCGGCCGGCCACCGACCCGCAGGGTGAGCCCTCGAACCCGGCCGTCCTCGTCCCGATGGGGTGAGCCCCGCAGTGACCGGGCCGCTGGCCTTTGATCCGGCGCTTCCCCTGTTGCCGTTGATCGACGACCCGCGGTGCGTGATCAGAATCCTCGGTGCCGATCCTAACGTCGCCGTACGCCGCGGGGACACGAAGTACCGGCCCGGCGTCGACTGCCTCGCCGGGTATGAGCTCCATCCGCAGGAGCGTGGGCCGGCCCCCGTTCTGGGCGCCGTCAAGGTGACCCGCGCGGGCCTGGAGGGGTTCCGCATTGACCACGACCCGGCCCTGCCCACCCTGTCAGCGGCGCTTGATCCGGCGCTGGTCGCGCCGCGCTTCGCGGGTCTGCTGCCGGCCCGGAGCCCCGGGTCGGTGGCGGCGGCACCGGTGCGGTACAAGCCTGGCGTCCGGTGCGTCATCCGATACGAGGTTGGCGCCGCGGATGAGCCCGCGGTGTTCTACGGCAAGCTGCTCGCCGGTGGGTGCTCGGCGCACCTGGTGCTGCTCGCCGAGCTGTCGGACGCGCTCGCCGGGATCCCTGATGCGCCGCTGGTGGCCCCTGCCCTCGGGCATTGGCCGGACCTCGGCCTGGTCCTGCAGGCGGCGGTGACACCTGCGGTCGAGGTGCACCAACTCGCGACGGATGTGTCGATACCTACCGAACAACGCCTGGATGCCTTACAGGGCTCCGGCCGAGCGCTGGCCGGGCTGCACTGCCTGACGCTGTTGAGCACGCCGACCCGGTGCTTTGTCGACGCGCTGGGCGAACTGGTCGGCCTTGAGTCGACGGTGGCCCGTGCCGACCCGGCACTCGCAGTGCGCTACGCCGCCGTTCTCTCGATGCTCGAGCGCGGGGATGACTGCCTGCCGGATGCCGCCGTGACCTGTCACGGCGCCTTCCGTACCGATCAGTTGCTGCTGTCCCGGGAACACTTCGTCCTCATCGACCTCGATACGCTGTGCCGCTCGGAGCCCGCGCTGGACCTGGGCAATCTGCTGGCGTATCTGGACTGGAAGGCCATCCGGCGACCGCGCGAAGCGGCGTTCCTGGCAGCGGCCGCCGGTGCGCGGTTCTCGACGGGTACCGGCAACGACGTCCGCTGCCGGACCGAAGACGGTTGAACCTGCATCGGGCCGCCTCGCTGGTCAAGATCGCTGGTCGCCGGTATCGCAGCTTGACCGTTTCGGAGTGGCCGCTGGTTCCCCAGCTGTTGACGGTTGCCACTGGCCTCGTCGAGGGAAAAGGAGGGCCGCCATGAGCCGGCTCATCGTGCTCACCGGCACGGCAGGATTCATCGGAACGCACACGGCGCATGCCCTGCTCGACGCCGGCTGCGAGGTGCTCGGGATCGACGCGTTCACCGACTCCTACTCGCCGATGGAGAAGCGACGGAACGCGGCCACGCTCACCGGCCGAGCGGGATTCCGGCTCCTGGAGCGTGATCTCGCCAACGGCGGCCTGGGGCCGATCCTGCAGGGCGCGGACGCGGTGGTGCATCTGGCCGCGCAGGCCGGAGTCACCAGTTCATGGGGACCGGGCTTCGCCGACTACGCCCGGCACAACGTCCTGGGCACCCAAGCGGTCCTCGAGGGGTGCCATCAGGCGGACGTGCCACGCCTGGTGGCGGCGTCGTCGTCGAGTGTGTACGGCGACGCACCCGCGTACCCATGCTCGGAGGACGCCCGGCCGCACCCGGTTTCGCCGTACGGGGTGACCAAGCTCTGCACCGAGCACCTGTGCCTGGCCTACGCCCAGCCGGCCCTCGGTGAGTTGAGCATGGCTCTGCTCCGCTTCTTCACCGTGTACGGACCCCGGCAGCGGCCGGACATGGCCTTCTCCCGGTTCATCACCGCTGCTCGGGCCGGTCGACCGGTCACCGTCTACGGCGACGGAAACCAGACTCGGGACTTCACCTACGTCTCCGACGTCGTGCAGGTGATCGTGGCCGCGCTGGACGCACCGCTGCAGGCTGAGATCTTCAACGTCGGGGGCGGCGTCCGCACCAGTGTCAACGACGTCCTGGCCCTGCTCGGCCGGATTCTCGGCCGGCCGGTCGACGTGACGTTCGCGCCGGCTCGGGCGGGAGACGTTCGCGACACCGGGTCGGACTGCAGCCGTGCCACCGCTTTGCTCGGCTACCGACCCAAGGTGGACCTGGCGACCGGCCTCGCGAATCAGGTGGACTGGCAGCGGCATCGTGACAATGGGGACCGGCCCGCTGCAGCGGCTGCCGGGTGATCTGAGCCCGCTCCTGCCGGCGTGTCGGGCAGGAAGTCCCGGTCAGGCCCGATATCGTCCCTCCACGTCCACCGCCCGGCCGGCCCGGCCGACCAGGCCTTCAGGGGCCAGGAGTGGACCTTTCTCTAACGTCGAGGAGATCGGAATGAGGGTTCGCCTGCTTCCCGCGGTGCTCGTCGCACCGCTCGCCGTCGGTGCCGTCACCGCGGCCGCCGTGCCCGCCGCGGCCTCGACCACAACCCTGACCGCGCATGCTCGGGGCGTGGACGAGCTTCCGACGCCCGGGCCGGCGGCCGCCACCGCGACCGCGACCTTCACCGTCGACACCGCGGCCGGGAGGATCTGCTACCAGATGACCGCCGCCGGCCTCGGCGGGCCGGCCACCGCCGCCCACATCCACCAGGGGGCGGTCGGAGTGACCGGACCGCACGTCGTTGTCCTCGACCCGGCGAAGGTCAATACCGGTACCGCGACCTGCCTGAGCGTGGCCACCTCGCTCGCTGCGGCGCTGGTGGCCAATCCGGCCGGGTACTACTTCAACGTGCACACCGCCGCTTTCCCGGACGGTGCTGCCCGCGGGCAGCTCATGCTGGTCCCGAGTGGGGTCAATGCCGGCTCCGGCGGCGGAGCGGCCGACGGCTCGCCCCATCGAGGGGTGCCGGGGCTGGTGATTCTGACCGGTGCGGCGCTGATGGCCTTCAGCGGCCGCCGCCTCGCTGCACGCTGACCGGACGGCCCTGCGAGTAGGTCCTCCATGCCCGCCGGCCGCGCAAGGTCGCGACGTCGCCACCGCCTCGGCCTGATCGGCGGGGCCGCTCTCATCGGGGCCGGCGGCTACGGCCTGATGAAGCCGGCCGCAAGTCCCGATGTCGGCGTTGTGCCGCAGCCCCAGCCCATCTCGGCCGCGGCCCCGGCTGCCTCGGTCCCGTCCGCCGCCCCGGTCCGGGTCCGGATCCCCCGCCTCGGCGTCGATGCGCGGGTCGAGCCGGTCGGGGTGCTGCCCGCAGGGGACCTCGATGTCCCCACGGACCCCGACGTAGTCGGCTGGTGGACCGGCGGAGCACGGCTGAACGAGCCGAGCGGCAGCGTTGTGATCGACGGTCACGTGGACAGCGCCCGCCGAGGCGAAGGGGCCTTCTTCTCCCTCCGTGCGCTGCGGCCGAAGGACCGGGTGGACGTCGCCGGAGCCGACGGTTCGCACGTCAGCTACCTGGTGACTGGCCTGCGTCGCTACCCCAAGTCGACCCTGCCGGCCGCGACGGTGTTCAGCCCTACCGTGTCGGCGCGGCTGGTGCTCATCACCTGCGGCGGACGGTTCAACCGCAGCCAACGGCAGTACACGGACAACATCGTGGTGTACGCCGTGGCCGCGTCCTCGGCGGGCGTGGGGGCCGGGTAGCCGTACGTGCGGGTGTCGTGCCCCACCCGGCGATGCGGCGCAGGTCCGAACGACCTCAGCGGTGGGCCGCCGGGCCCCGCCAGGGTGCCCCCAGCGGCCACCTAGGGGAGCTAGCCACGGTAGATCGCCGCCGCCAGGGTTGTTGCTAGGCCGCCGACCCGCAACTCGGGATCAGAAACGGCGGAGTACCTGGTCAATGGAGGTAGAGATGAAGCTCACGGTGATCGGTACCGGATACCTGGGTGCGGTGCACGCTGCCTGCATGGCCGACATCGGACACGACGTGCTCGGCGTCGACGTCGACGTCGACAAGATCGAGGCACTCGCGGACGGACGTCCGCCGTTCTTCGAGCCGGGTCTCGGTGAGGTGCTGGCCCGGACGGTCGGCGCCGGCACGCTGCGCTTCTCGACCTCGCTGGAGGAGGCCGCGGAGTTCGGCGACGTCCACTTCATCTGCGTCGGCACCCCGCAGCGGGCGGGCTCCTACGCGGCGGACCTGAAGTATGTCGATGCCGCGATCGAGGGGCTGGCACCACACCTGCGGCGCCCGTGCCTGGTCGTGGGGAAATCCACCGTCCCGGTCGGCACCGCCGCCGCGATGGCCACCCGGGTCGCCGAACTCGCGCCGGTCGGCAGTGCGGCGGAGGTCGCCTGGAACCCCGAGTTCCTGCGGGAGGGTTTCGCTGTGCAGGACACGCTGCGGCCGGACCGGCTGGTGGCCGGGGTTACCTCGGACCGGGCGGACGGAGTCCTCCGGCAGGTGTACGCCCCCATGCTGGCCGCCGGCACACCGTACATCACCGCCGACCTGGCGACCGCGGAACTCGTCAAGGTGGCGGCGAACGCCTTCCTGGCCACCAAGATCTCCTTCATCAACGCGATGTCGGAGATGTGTGAAGCGAGCGGCGGCGACGTCGTCACCCTGGCGGAGGCCATCGGGCACGACACCCGGATCGGTTCCCGATTCCTCTCCGCCGGCCTCGGGTTCGGCGGCGGCTGCCTGCCCAAGGACATCCGCGCCTTCATGGCCCGGGCCGGCGAGCTCGGGGCGGCGGAGGCTCTGACATTCCTGCGCGAGGTCGACGAGATCAACATGCGTCGCCGGCTGCACACTGTGGACCTGGCCCGCCGGCTCGTCGGCGGTTCCTTCCTGGGTCGCAACGTGGCCGTGCTAGGCGCGGCGTTCAAGCCCGACAGCGACGATGTGCGGGACTCGCCGGCACTTAACGTCGCCGCGGCTATCCAGCTCCAGGGGGCGCAGGTCAGGGTGCACGACCCGGAGGCGATGGACAACGCCCGTGCCCTGTTCCCCACCCTGGACTACGCGCCGGACGTGACCAAGGCCTGCGAGGGCGCGGACCTCGTCCTGCACCTCACCGAGTGGTCGCAGTACCGGCAGCTCGACGTCCACGCGCTGGCCACGGTGGTCCGCGTGCCGCGCATCCTCGACGCCCGCAATGCCCTGGACATCGACCACTGGCGGGAGGCCGGCTGGACGGTCCGCGCGCTCGGTCGAGCAGCCCGCTGACCGCGTCTTCGGAACGCAGCAGCACCCGCACATCGTGCGCGGCGGGATCGCTAGAGGTCCCGCCGCGTCACGAGTCCGAGCGAGAACGCCCGTTCCACCAGCTTTGCCCGCTTCTGATTCTGCGGCAGATCCTCGATGTGCAGCTTCTGAAACAGCAGCCGGAGATGGGTCTTCACCGCGTCCACACTGAGGAAGAGCTCACCGGCGATCTGCTGATTGGTGGCTGGTGTTGCGTAGGAGTCGCCACCGCGGTACGGCCGGCACAGGGCCAGCAAAGACCTGACGTTGGCTGGTCGAGAGCTCCGAGACTGTGATGACGTCGCGGGCCACCCGGGTGACCTGGGACGCGCCGATTCGTGGGCCGCCGAACGACCGGAAGGCAATCGACGTCGCCCCCACCAGGATCGTGTCTCCGTCACGCAGGCGCTTGCGACCACTCAGGCGATGGCCGTTGACGAACGTACCGTTGCGGGACAGACCGTCGTCCAACAGCGTCCAGTCGGGGCCTACCCGATCCAGCCTGGCGTGCACCCTGGACACCTCCGCGTCCCAGGGCAACTGGAGATCGCATCCCTCACCGCGTCCGATCGTCAGCGAGTGCAGGGACTCCAGTTGGAGGAACTGGGTGTGATCGGTGCCGTCGCGGTAGACCAGGACGGGACCGGTCAACCGGAGGTCTGCGGCCCGATCGTCCTTGCCGACGGCCCCACCGGCAGGTGGCTGGTCAGTCACGGCGGAATCCCCTCAGCGGCAGGTGCGGGATTCAATCTACTTCGCCGACACCGGGGACGGAATTCACTTCCGGCGGGCTGCGGCTGGGAGCTAGCCGCTCCGCAGCGTGCCGCCGCCCGGGACGCTTGATCAGGGTCCCGGGCGGGGGATGGGGCGGCTTCACAGCCGCGGTCGGCCGCCGGGTCAGCCGATGATGAAGTCCTCGACCAGTTGCCGGCAGACGTCGTCGCGGTACTGCTCCGGCGGGGACTTCATGAAGTAGGACGAAGGGCCGAGCAGTGGGCCGCCGATGCCGCGGTCCATGGCGATCTTCGCGCATCGGACGGCGTCGATGATCACCCCGGCCGAGTTCGGCGAGTCCCACACCTCGAGTTTGTACTCCAGGCTCAGCGGTACGTCTCCGAAGGCCCGGCCCTCCAGCCGGACGTAGGCCCACTTGCGGTCATCGAGCCACGGCACGTAGTCCGACGGGCCGATGTGCACGTTGTCCCGGCCGATGTCCCGGTCGACCTGGGAGGTCACCGACTGCGTCTTGGAGACCTTCTTGGACTCCAGCCGCTCGCGCTGCAGCATGTTCTTGAAGTCCATGTTGCCGCCGACGTTGAGCTGCATGGTCCGGTCGAGCTGCACCCCGCGGTCTTCGAACAGCTTGGCCAGCACCCGGTGGGTGATGGTGGCGCCGACTTGGCTCTTGATGTCGTCGCCGATGATCGGAACGCCGGCCGCCCGGAAGCGCTCGGCCCACTCCGGGGTACCGGCGATGAACACCGGCAGCGCGTTGACGAAACCCGACCCGGGCCTCGATCGCGCACTGGGCGTAGAACCGGGCGGCGTCCTCGGAGCCGACCGGCAGGTAGCAGACCAGGACGTCGGCCCGCGCCTCGCGCAGCGCGGCCACCACGTCGACCGCGGGGTCGGTGGATTCCTCGATGGTCTCCCGGTAGTACGTGCCCAGACCGTCCAGGGTGTGCCCGCGCTGTACGTACACCCCGGTCGGCGGCACATCAGCGATCTTGATGGTGTTGTTCTGGCTGGCGACGATGGCCTCGGAGAGGTCCCGGCCGACCTTCTTGCCGTCCACGTCGAACGCGGCGACGAACGTGATGTCGGAGACGTGGTACTCCCCGAGTTGGACGTGCATCAACCCCGGAACCCGCGCCGCGGGGTCGGCGTCGCGGTAGTACTCCACGCCCTGCACCAGCGAGGCGGCGCAGTTACCCACGCCGGCAATCGCGACCCGGACACTAGATGATCGATTCCAAGGGGTTAGTGGTCGTAGGCCAGTAGTGATCGTGTGACGGGCTGGCCGGTGGTGTCGTTGTGCCAGAGCGCGGCGGTCAGGGCGAGTACGCGTTGTAGGACGCGGACGAGGACACCTGCTGGGGTACGCCCGCTGTGCCGTTCGAGGTCGAGTTGGCTTTTGAACGTGTCGAAGATCGACTCGACGGTTTGGCGTAGGGGCTTGAAGAACCCGGCTCCACCGCGTTCGGGTTCACCTTTGCGGGCCGGGCGTAGCAGGGTGATACCGGCGCCGGCGAGGGTGGCCTCGAACTCGGCGCCGAAGTAGTTCTTGTCCCCGATGACGGTCTGCCCGGCGCGTGCCGCGGTCAGCGCCGGGTCGCCGTGCAGGATGTCCAGCAGCACCTGGCGCTCGTCGGCCTTGGCTCCGGTCAGCGCGAAGCCGACCGGGAGACCCTGCAGGGTGGCCAGCAGGTGCAGCCGCAACCCCCAGAAGTAGCGGGAATGGCTGGCGCAGAAGCCGTATTCGGCGCAACCGGCCAGGTCGCTGCGGCGGACCGCGTCGCGGGAACGGGCGCACTCCACCGGGGTGGAATCAACCACCCACACGTCGTCGGTCCACATGCTGGTGTCGCGGGCCAGCAGGGCGATCAGCCAGTTCAACGTGCCCGCCAGCTTGCGCAGCCGCTTGTTGTACCCGGGCTGCTGAGGCAGATAGGGGAACAGGTGGCGAAGCTGATCACCGGCGAACCGCAGCCAGCGGGCCTCGCTGGTGTAGCCCAACAGCGCCTGCATCACCCCCAACGTCACCACCTCGGCGTCACTGATCCGCGGGTCGATACCGACCAGCGGCCGCCACGGCCGCTGCTCCGGCGCGGCCTTCAGTAGGTCATCGGTCCGGGCGTACAGTGCGGTCGCGAGGGTGTCCAGATCGGCGTCCACGTAGACCTCCGGGTTCGACGTAGGGATAGCAACGCCGATCCTGGACACCCTTCAGCTCCAACACGAGCACGACACGCCAACAGCACCCCTTGGAATCGATCATCTAGGCATCGTGGCTCCTTCATCCCGAACCGCCCGGCGGACGGTATGGCCTGCCCTCAACACTGCCGCCGGGCGGGCGATGCGACCACCGTCCCTAGGGGTGGCATCGAACTGAGAATGGTGTTGCCTAGACCGACCCAAGGCTCTGCCGCTCGCCCCGCGAGAGGACCTTTGATTGGCACTGGTATCAGGGGCTGGGGGAGACCTTGGTCGTCGTCGTCGACGGTGCCGCGCTCGAGATTGAACGCGGGCGCGCGCCATCGCTCGGGCTGCCTAACGTGACCTTCGTCGAGGGCGACGCGCGCACAGCCGAACTCGAGGGGGCTTCGACGCCGCCGTTGGCCGGTTCGTCCTCATGTACTGGAGCCAGCCGGCCGAGGCACTGCGCCGGGTGACCACGTCCGGCCGGGCGGCGTGGTCGTCTTCCATTAGCTCGACCTCCATCCGACCGTCGGCTCCCGTCCGCTCCCGGACGAGACGCTCTGAAACGAGACGGCCAGCTCGTGAGCGACACCTTCACCCGGGCTGGCATGCACGCGCGAATGGGACGGCAGCTCTTTACCGCCTTCCTCGCTGCGGGGCCTGCCAGTTCCGCTCCTACTCGCCCGTCGACCCCGGCGATCATGCGCCGCTGGGCGCCGTTCGGCAATGGTCTGGCCCACTAGTTCGTCGGGGGTGTGATCCAGGCGCTTGGGTCGCCGAGGTAGAGGCCGCAGGCGCGATCGAGGGCTTCTTTCGGCTGACGAACGAGCCGCTGGACGGGATCGAGTCCTCGTGGTCCTGGAGCTGGCGCGGTAGATCGCGAAACCCCGGGTCGAGAGGACCCGCCGTGCCGCAACCGTAGCAGCGGTGCGCGCGGTCGGGGATTCGTCCGTCGACGTCGGCGAACGTGCCGCGGCAGCGGGTGTGGACGTCAGCGACCTCCACGTCACTCGACATGACGTGACCAGTGGCGGCAGGCCTTGACCTTTCCGGCGCACGACACGCCGGTAGTCCCATGACTGGCAACCAAGGTGGTCCCATGAAGGTGGCAAGAACCCGCTCAAGCCGGTCCCATGCTCGCGGCGAGCGACACGACCGACGCCGACGACCAGCCGATGCACAGGTTGCCTGTTCAGCGACGAGGCACGGTTTGTCTCACCATGCCAAGAGACGCAGTACCCATCGCCACAAGCGGCTCTCGGCCGCTCGTCAGCCGAACCTGCGGCGGTCATGGCGCGGCAGACCTTGGACCCGATCCACGACGGTCGCGGCCTTCCCGGATGGCCGCCCGAGATAGGGGCGGTGATCGACGGCTTTTCGGGACCCGAGCCCAGTTCAGCACCGCGACCGGTCGACGGCTGGTCCGCTCCTCCGTCTGGGGCCATCGTCCGCCGCCTTGCCCGTCGGCATCCCAGACGCCGAGCACATCACCCCGCACAGCCTCCGCCAAGCCTTCGGCACCCCGGCGCGCTCGACGCCGGCGTTCCCCTGGGGGACGTCCGGGACGCCACGACAGCCGATGGCGCACTCGCCACCTGGCGGTGGGCTTCCATGGCAATCTCGGCTGGGCGCCTGAGGGTCAAGCGTCGGGCCTATCCGGGGGCTGCTCCCATCCGCGGTGCGCCGGTTCCCAACGTGGCGGCACCGCCGGCGTGGACGCCCTGGATGCCGTGGCTGGGTAGTGGCTCGGCTTAGTCCTCCATGTCGAGGTGTGCGCGGAAGACGCGGCCGGTGTTGGCGTCGACCACGATGTCCACCTCGATCCCGCCGGGGCGGATGACCTTCACCTGATACGTCGGGCCCGAGACCTCCGACTCCGCCTCGACCTTGCTGGCTCGGCCGCGCCCTTGACGCTCAGCGATCAGCGTCGCCTTCGCCGCGGACAGGGCACCCGCGGGGCGGTCCTTGGCGTCGACCCGGTCGTCGGTGTCGACCTGCGTGCGCAGGACGCGGCCGGTGTTGGCGTCGACCACAACGTCCACCTCGATCCCGCCGGGGCGGATGACCTTCACCTGATACGTCGGGCCCGAGACCTCCGACTCCGCCTCGACCTTGCTGGCTCGGCCGCGCCCTTGACGCTCAGCGATCAGCGTCGCAGCCGCCGCGGACAGCCGGCCGGCCATCGCCGGGGAGGTCGGAGCCGGGGCCGGGGCGATCCCGGCGGGGATCGGAGTTGGGCCTGCGGCCGCCGCGGCGGAAACCGGGGCCGTGGCTGGGGCCGCCGGCGGGCTGCTGGCCGTGGAACGGGCACCCGAGGCCGGTGTGTTGGCGGCCTGAGCGACGACGACGCCGGTGCCACCGGCGGCGGCCAGTGCGACCGTCGCAACCAGCAGCCGCCGCGGGGAGGTGAAGTTCATCTGACCGGTCCTTCCTGCTGCCGCGACCGGAGAGGTCGCTGTCAGGTACACGCTCGCCGCAGCAAACCCCGGCGGCTAGACCACCTAGGTGGAGCATGTGACCACCCTGCGGGCAACGGCACCAGCCGCAGACCTGGCGAGCGGGGGTCCGGGCCACACCCGCCGGACGTCTAACCGACGCCGCCACCACGACCGTGACGGTGCTGTGGTGGTTCGCCGCGAGGGCGGCGCGCTAGGAGGTGGCGAGACGATCCACGTCGAGCGAGTTGATCACCCGGTCGAACACCGAGCGGTTCCGCTGGAAGGTGCCGGGGGCTCCGAACGTCATGACATGCAAGATGACCTGCTGGGCAGCACTCACCCGTACCACGTAGTAGCTGAACTGCAGCCGGCCGGAGCCTTGCGGGTCGCTGAGCACACCGTCGAAGCGAGGCACCCAGCGACCGTCCACCGCGACTCGGGGATCCTCACCGGTGATCGTGGCGTTGCCGTACAGGCGCAAGGAGGTGGCCACGGACTGACGAAGCCCGGCTGGGTCTGCGGTGTCGAAGCCGGTGTCCGTCCGCTTCGCGTACACGCCCACCAGCGAACCCGGCGACTTCGCGAGCAGCGGATTCGCCTGAGCCCAACCCAACCCGTTGAACAGGTCGCTCAGATCGTGCGGCGAGAGAAGGACCGAGATCGAGGGCTCCGCCTCCGGATGCCAACTCGCCGGACGCTCCAGAGTGATGGCCAGCGACTGGTCGGTTCCGGCAAATCTGGCGAAACGGGTGCCGCCGGTGACCCGCGACAGCACTACCCCGGCGACGAGCAGGAGCGGCACCGCCAGCGCGGCGAGGAGCAGAAGTCGACGCCGTCGCGCCGGACCGAAGATGCCTCCGCCGGGCTTTGCCGCTGCCTTGCCACCCGCGGTGCCCTGCTCCGCCGGCTCCGGGGGGCTACCGGCCCGCTCGGCGGCTGGTCGGACCGGGGAAACGGGCTCGGCAGACCGTACGACCTCCGCCGGAGCCGCTCCCGAAGCCGGCCGGTCCAGGGTCAGCGGTGGTCCCGAGCCCGCGGCGTGCCACGACGCCAGTTCGGTACGCAGGGCCGCCACCACCGCTCGGCAGGTGGGGTAGCGATCATCCGGAGACTTCGCCATGGCCCGGTAGAACACGTCGTTGACCGCGACCGGCAGCTCGGGCCGGTACGACGTCAGGGGCGGCACCGGTTCGATCAGGTGCGCCCAGAGCATGGCCGCGTCATCGTCACGTTCGAACGGGAGCGCTCCGGCCAGGGACTGGAACATCAGACAACCGAGCGCATAGATGTCGGCTCGACCGTCGACAGGCTTGCTCGAGATCTGCTCCGGCGCGACATAGTCGATCGTGCCGACGAAATGGCCGACCGTGGTCAGATCCGTGATCGACAGAGAGTTCTTGCTGACGCCGAAGTTCTTGGTGACCCCGAAGTCGGTCAGGTAGACATGGTCCGCGTGTTCGGCACCGTGACCGGACTCGACCAGGATGTTGCCCGGCTTCACATCCCGATGCACCAACCCACGGGCATGCGCGGCGTCGAGCGCACCGGCGACCTGCACGAACAAGTCGACGGCATGCGTCGGCTCCAACTGGCCTTCCCGCTCTAGCAGCGCCTTGAGATCCATGCCATCGACGTAGCGCATCACGATGTAGAGCAGGTCGGACGCCTCGCCAGCCTCGAAAATGGGAATGATGTTCGGGTGGTCGATGGCGGCCGCAAGCTTCGACTCCCGGGTGAACCGCTGTCGGAACATCTCGTTTTCGGCCAGCTCTGGGGCCAGCACCTTCAACGCGACATGCCTACCGAGGCGCAGATCCAGGGCACGATAGACCACGGCCATGCCGCCACGTCCGACGAAGGACTCCAAGCGGTAGCCCGCGATGTCCTCGCCAAGAGCGAGGAAGGACGGCACCCCACCTCCTGGCGCTACTCGATTTCGCTGCCGCACCTGCTACAGAAACGGTACCCGGAGCCGACCGAAGTCCCGCACTGCGTGCAGAAGCGCTGTCCGGTGATCGTCGCTGACCCGGTGCCACCGGTTTGATGGCGCCCCGCGGACCTCGGCTGGGCACCACTCGAAACGGCCTGCGGCCTATTCGAGGCGGCTCGAGGGTCGGGGGAGGACTCGAGTGGCGTCCGCGCTCGACCGAGAATGAGGTCGAGTACCCGGCGGCTACGGCCGGGTGATTCGAACCCGGACGTCTGCGGACGCGGTGTCGACGGCGGACCGGAGCCCCGCTCGGCAGGAGCCCTGGCCGCCGGGTCGGCCTCTGGCCCCGTCCGCGGGCCGCGGCTGGCGTCCACCAGGAATCTTGGTCTGGGGCCGAAACGGAGCGTCAGCAGGGCGGCGATCACCAGGGCTAGGACCACCAGCAGGGCGATCAGCCAACCGCTCCACGAGGAACCCTTGGAGGTGGCGGCGGCCGGCTGCGTAGCGGTGATGGCCTGGTTAGACGTATCCGCCGGCGTCCCGCTCGCCTTCTCGGCCTTCTGCAGCATCTGGGCTGCGAGCGCGTTGTCGGGATCGAGCCGCAGGGCCTCCTTCAGCCGGGGCACGGCGTTGCGGTACTGGGCACGCCCGTAGAAGGCGTTGGCCTCGGCGAAGACGCTGTCCACCAGGCTCGACCGGGCGGTGATGCCGAGCGACTGCAGAGCCGCGGTGACCTTCTGCGCCGGGATCAGCGCCGGCGCGTTCGGGACCCCGTCGAGCAGGGCAACGATGGACCCGTCGTCGGCATTGAGCACCGGAACGCCGGCGGTGTGGGTGCCCAGGCCCTTTTTTACCAGCGCGAGGTCACCAGGGGAGAACCGCCCGGCGCCGGGCGGGGACAGGTGCTCGTCGGCTGTGATCGGGGTGGTCGTGGCGGTCGGCGCGCCGAGGAAACCGACGGTGCTGACGTTCGTTGCCCCCTTGGAGGACGTTGAGATGGCGGCTGTCGGCAGGTTGGTGCCGTTGATGGAGAGCACCGCAACCTGGTCCCCAGGCTTACCGGGGAGCACCTCAGCCGCCACGCCGGTCGGGCTGGGCTTGGTCACGAACGGAAAGACCCGCACCTGAGCGGTGACGAAGTAGACGCAGTTTGGCCCCGACATGTACAACTCGTCTGTTTCGTAACAATGCTGAAGCCTCTGATCGTTGGCTGGGTCGGCAAGCCGGTGCTTCACCAACGGGTCCCCGGGCACCGGGACGTGGTAGTACTCAGCGACGATCTTGTTGGCCGCGTAGATCTGCGCTTTCGCCAGGTCAGGCTCCACGACGGACCTCGCGGTGACGATGGTGCCGGAGGGATTGACCACCACCCCGGTGCCGGTGCTGAGCGTCGGCACGTCGTACGTCCTGCTCTGCAGGAAGATCGGCTTTCCCATGTCGTGCAGGACCACCCGGGCCGTCGCCGAGGTCTCGATATGCACGACCGCCGGCTCGACCTGCACCAGCCGGTCGTGTGTCTGGGGTCCGTGGGCACTGGCCGGGACGGCCGACAGTGAGAGCCCAAGCATCAACATCAGGCCGAACATGGCGAGTCGCCGTCGAGCGCGCATAGTCACCGCCCTCTGGTAAACGCGAGGTGACCCAAGCATGGCCCGGACGCGGCTGATGTTCAAACACCATTTATCGCCGCTTCCGAGGATCAGGGTCCGGGCGGAGCCGGCTCGGCGATGCCTGGTAGCGGCCGGCGCTCGTCAAGCCGGCAGTTGTCGGGCCGGCACGGCGCTGCGGAGCAGAGTCGCCCGGGCCGTGGCCAGCTCGTCGGTGATCACGGCGTCGATGCCCAGCGCGGCCAGGGTGTCAACCTGCCGCCGTTCGTTGACCGTCCAGCAGGTTACCCCCATCCCGATCGAATGCGCGGTGTGGACCACGGCCGGCTCCTTCAACAAGCTGAGCACGTTCGGGTGGATCTCGTCGTGGCCGTCCTCGACCGCTCGACGTAGCAGGGCTGCGGCTGGGGTTAGCGGCGTGCCGAGCAGTGCGGTCCCGACCGGCAGGGCCCCAACCGCGGCTCGCACAGACCGGAGCAGCGCCGGGTCGAAGGAGGACAGGCGAAGGTCGAGGACCGCATGGAAGTCGGCCAACACCTCGCCCAGGGCACCCGCGGTACGCAGCCCGAACCGCTGCTCGGAGACCGCCTTCACCTCGACCACAACCCGGCGTCGCCCGTACCGCTGGGCGGCCCGGAGGATCTCGTCCAACCGGGCCACGGTGTGTCCTCCAGGGAGGGGGACGCTCCGCACATCGCGGGCCGTGCTGCCCGCGATGGACACCCCGCATCCCGCCAGCCGGGACAGGTCCGCGTCATGGCTGCAGACCAGCGTCCCGTCGGCCGTCAGCCGGACATCGACCTCCGTGCCGTCGGCGCCGTCGGCGAGCGCCGCGTCGACGGCGGCGACGGTGTTCTCCGGCCGACCGGCTGCCGGACAACCGCGATGCGCCAGCACGAGTACGCCGCCGGGACCTCCGAGTGGCAGCCTGGTCGGCGCGCCGGGATTGGGATTTCCGCCCAGCGGGTGCGAGCGCCAGGACGGTCCCCACGGCGGCGGCAGCGCGGCGCTCGCCGCGCTGCCGGAGCCCGGGTGGCGGATCGTCGAGGTCATGCGCGGCGTCCTCTCCTCAGCTAGGGCGTTCAGTTCGGCCTGCCTCGACAGTGCTGGCTCGGCGAGCCGGCGGCCAGGCACCGTAGGTGGCTTGAGGAGTGCGCCAGGTGTCGGACTCCGCCACCTAGGTGCGCCATCCGGCGAGTCCCTTGAGGCGGTTCCTGGTGCGTGACGTGCTCTGCCGCGCCAGCCGGCGACGAGTTCGCGGCTGTACCCCCCGCGCTACGCCTGCGGCGAACGGCGGTAAGCCACGACGGCACCACCGTTGTTCCCCTGATGACGTCAACGAAGGGGTAACAGTGACTCCAACCTCGCCGATCCTGACCTTGCCCGTCCTGCCGCTGTCCGATGCCGTCGTGCTGCCCGGAATGGTGGTCCCACTCCCGCTCGCCGACGGCGAAGTACGGGCCGCGGTGGACGCGGCCCGGGCGGCGACACCGACCCCCAGCAAGCCGCAGGTCCTGCTGGTACCGCGCCTCGATGGCCGCTACGCCGGCGTCGGCGCGCTGGCCGTAGTCGAGCAGGTCGGCCGGCTCCAGGGCGGCGAAGAGGTCGCGGTCGTCCGGGCCTCGTCCAGGGCTCGGATTGGCGCCGGCACCACCGGTGCCGGTGCCGCCTTGTGGGTCGAGGCGACCCTGACCCCGGACGTGACGAGTGAACGCGCCGCCGGGCTCGCCGCCCAGTACAAGGCGTTGGTCACCACTATCCTGCAGCAACGCGGGGCGTGGCAGGTCGTGGACAGCATCCAGCAGATCGGCGATCCGGCCGCGTTGGCCGACACCGCGGGATGGGCGTCGTATCTGAGCAGTGAGCAGAAGCTGCGCCTGCTGGAGACCGTCGACGTCGCGGACCGCATCGAGCTGGCCAGCCAGTGGGGTCGCGAACATCTGGCCGAGCTCGACGTGGCCGAGCGCATCCGCAAGGACGTGCAGGACGGCATGGAGAACCAGCAGCGGGAGTTCCTGCTGCGCCAGCAGCTGGAGGCGATCCGCCGGGAACTCGCCGAACTCAAGGGCGAGACGGCGACCGAGAAGCAGGACTACCGCGCCCGGGTCGAGGCCGCGGAACTGCCGGTGAAGGTTGCTGAGGCCGCGCTGACCGAAGTCGACAAGCTCGAACGCACCTCGGAGCAGTCACCGGAGCTGGGATGGATCCGGTCGTGGCTGGACACGGTTCTCGAGTTGCCCTGGAACGTGCGGACCACCGATGCCTACGACATCACCGGCGCCCGGGCCGTTCTAGACGCCGACCACGCCGGGTTGGAGGAGGTGAAGGAACGGATCACCGAGTACCTCGCGGTCCGCAAGCGGCGGGAAGAGCGCGGCCTCGGCATCGTCGGCGGCCGGCGCAGCGGGGCGGTACTGGCTCTCGTCGGCCCGCCGGGGGTCGGCAAGACGTCGCTCGGGGAGTCCGTGGCCCGCGCGATGGGGCGCAACTTCGTCCGGGTCGCGCTGGGCGGGGTGCGTGACGAAGCCGAGATCCGTGGGCATCGGCGAACGTACGTCGGGGCGCTACCGGGCCGGATCGTTCGGGCCGTCCGGGAGGCCGGTTCGATGAACCCGGTCGTCCTCCTCGACGAGGTGGACAAGCTCGGGGCCGACTACCGTGGGGATCCCACGGCGGCCCTGCTCGAGGTGCTCGACCCAGCGCAGAACCACACCTTCCGCGACCACTACCTGGAGGTCGAGCTCGACCTCTCCGACGTGCTGTTCCTGGCTACCGCCAACGTGGCCGACGCCATTCCCGGGCCGCTGTTGGACCGGATGGATGTCGTGCGCCTCGACGGCTACACCGAGGACGAGAAGGTCCTCATAGCGCGTGACCACCTGCTGCCGCGCCTGCGGGAGCAGGCCGGGCTCACCGCAGCGGAGGTCAGCGTCGCCGATGACGCGCTTCACGCGCTGGCCGGGGATTACACCCGGGAGGCTGGGGTGCGCGATCTCGAGCGGCTGATCGCCCGCATCCTGCGCAAGGTCGCGACGAAGCTCGCCGTCGACCCGGCGCTCGGGTCACTGCTGGTGGGACCGGGTGAGCTCCGGGAGTACGTCGGGCGGCCGCGTTTCACCTCGGAGTCCGCCGAACGGACCGCCGTGCCGGGGGTGGCGACCGGGTTGGCCGTCACCGGCGCCGGCGGGGACGTGCTGTTCGTGGAGGCCTCGCTCGCCGACGCGGGGACCGGCGAGACCGGGCTCACACTGACCGGGCAGCTGGGTGAGGTCATGCAGGAGTCGGCCCGGATCGCGCTGTCCTACCTACGGTCCCACGGCGTCGAACTCGGACTGCCGGTCGCCGATCTGGCCAACCGGGGCGTGCACCTGCACGTACCGGCCGGCGCGGTACCGAAGGACGGGCCGAGCGCGGGGGTCACCATGACAACGTCGCTCGCGTCGCTGCTCTCCGGCCGACCGGTACGGGCGGAGGTGGCGATGACCGGCGAGGTGTCCCTCACCGGCCGGGTGCTGCCGATCGGCGGGGTGAAGCAGAAACTCCTCGCCGCGGATCGGGCCGGCATCACCACGGTCCTGCTGCCCCAGCGCAACGAGGCCGATCTCGACGACGTGCCGTCTGAGGTACGCGAGCGACTCACGGTGCACCTGGTCAGCGACGTCCGGGACGCGCTTCGGCTGGCGCTCGAGCCCGCGAACGCGTCGGAGCGGCCGGTGGCGGCCTGAGCCGGGCGAACCCCGCGGGCGCCCGGGACAGCCCCGGGCTCGAGCCAGGTCTTCAGGCCGGAGAGGATCATTGGCCAGCCGCCGTACGGTGCGGATCGGCGTCCACGCGAAGCTGGTCGTGCGTGACGGTGGTGATGGCCCCGTCCAGAGTGCTGTCGGACCGAGAGCGGTGTCGGTGGCTGATCGGCGGCCGGTGTTGGGGTGGGGCCAGGGTGATGCGCTGCCAAATCGGCTCCGACCGGCAGCCCACCGGATCGCAGGCGACGCGGCGCGGCGTCTTATGGTGCCGCGGACCCGTGGACTCTGGATGCCGGGACGAGCCACAGGACGGCCAGCGGCGGCAAGGTGAGCGTGGCGGAGTGCGGCTGGTCCTGCCAGGGACCGCCGTCGGCGACCACCGTTGCGTTGCCGACCCCGCTGCCGGCGAAGTCCGGCGAGTCGGTGTTCAGCACCTCCACCCAGCGGCCGCCGGCAGGCAGCCCGACCCGGTAGTCGTAGCGCACCACCGGGGTGAGGTTGGCCACGCAGGCCAGGTGCCGAGTGCCGTCCGCATTGTGCCGCAGGAACGACAGCACGCTGTGGTCGGCGTCGTTCGGGTCGAGCCAGTGGAAGCCGGTCCAGTCGAAGTCCCGCTCCCACAGCGCCGGCTGCTGCCGGTAGACGCCGTTGAGCGTCCGCACCAGATGCTGCACGCCGGCGTGCTCGGGATACTGCAGCAGATGCCAATCGAGGCTGCGGTCGTGATTCCACTCCGCCGATTGCCCGAACTCGCCGCCCATGAACAGCAGTTGACGGCCGGGGTGCGCCCACATCCAGCCCAGCAGCGCCCGCAGGTTGGCGAACTTCTGCCAGCGGTCCCCCGGCATCTTCTCCAGCAGCGACCCCTTGCCGTGGCTGACTTCGTCGTGGCTCAGCGGCAGCACGAAGTTCTCCTGGAAGGCGTACAGCAGCGCGAAGGTCAGCTCGTGGTGGTGGAAACGCCGGTGCACCGGGTCCTTGGAGAAGTAGGTGAGGGTGTCGTTCATCCAGCCCATGTTCCACTTGAAGCCGAAGCCGAGCCCGCCCAGATAGGTGGGCCGGGACACCGCCGGCCAGGAGGTGGACTCCTCGGCCACGAGCAGAACGCTCGGATGGTGGCGGTAGACGACCTCGTTGACCTCTTTGATGAGGCTGACGGCGTCTAGATTCTCCCGGCCGCCGAACCGGTTGGTCACCCACTCGCCCTCGCGCCTGGAGTAGTCCAGGTACAGCATCGACGCCACCGCGTCGACCCGCAGGCCGTCGATGTGGAACTCCTCGATCCAGTACAGCGCGTTGGCCAGCAGGAAGTTCCGTACCTCCTGGCGCGCGAAGTTGAAGACCAGTGTTCCCCAGTCCGGATGCTCGCCCTGCCGGGGATCGGCATGTTCGTACAGCGCGGTGCCGTCGAAGCGGGCCAACGCCCAGTCGTCCTTCGGGAAGTGGGCGATCACCCAGTCGACGAGGACACCGATGCCCGCTCGGTGCAGGCTGTCCACCAGATACCGGAAGTCGTCCGGGAATCCGAAACGCGCGGTCGGCGCGTAGTAGCCGGTGACCTGGTACCCCCACGAGCCGCCGAAGGGGTGTTCCGCCACCGGCAGCAGCTCGACGTGGGTGAACCCCATGTCGGTCAGGTAGGCCGGCAGTTCCTCAGCCAGTTCCCGGTACGTCAGCGGGCGCCAGGTGCCGTCGGTGTCCAGCATTTGCCGCCAGGACGCCAAGTGGCATTCGTAGACGCTGATCGGTGCGGTCAGCGGGTCCGCGGCGGCGCGGTCGGTGAGCCATCCGCCGTCCTGCCAGGCGTACTCCGTGACGTCGACCACGCTCGCCGTCGCCGGCGGTACCTCGGTGGCGAAGGCGAACGGGTCCGTCCGCAGCGTCAGATGCCCTTGCTGGGTCAGGAGCTCGTACTTGTAGCGCGCACCCTGGCCGACGCCGGGAATGAACAGCTCCCACACCCCGGAGCTGCCCAATACCCGCATCGGGTGCAGCCGCCCGTCCCACCGGTTGAAGTCGCCCACCACCCGCACCGACCGGGCGTTGGGAGCCCACACCGCGAACGACGTGCCGGTCACGCCTTGGTGTTCGCGGACATGCGAGCCGAGGTGTCGCCACAGCCCCTCATGACGTCCCTCTCCCAAAAGGTGCAGATCGAGCTCGCCGATCGTCGGCCAGAACCGGTACGGATCCTCGGTCAGCACTTCCAGGTCGTCGGAGTAGCGGATCGCCAGCCGGTAACTCGCCGCGAACCGCGTGGGCACCGTGCCCTCGAAAACGCCCGCCGGATGGATTCGACGCATCGTCCACCGGTCATCGCCGCACACCAGCGCGACCTCCAGCGCATCCGGACGCCAGGCGCGCACCACCACGGCGTCCGCGCCGCTGCCACCGCAGTCCGCCGCATGCGCGCCGAGCACGGCGTGCGGGTCGTGGTGCTCGCCTCCGACCACCCGGTCGATGTCCTCCGGGTCCGACTGGGCTGCCAGTAGGCGCCCGGCCGGCTGACCCGCAGATTGCTGCAACGTCTCGGACATGGCTGCTCCCTCAATCGCCATCTCGCGGCGGTGCCGCGGGGAACAAGCCGCAGACTCATCGACCAACCGCAAAAAGCGGTATCAACCGCCGCCGGTACCGTTAGTATCGCGCATGATCGACATGTGCCTACAGGGGGCCCCGATCGGTGCATCCCACGTCGTGAGGACCCGTCAACGGTTCGAGTGTTCGCGCGCGCAAGGACATGCGCACCGAGATGACAGCGGGCACGGCGACCAGGACCGTAGCCGCGCCGGACGCAACGGAACTCCGTCGCGCGTCAGTTCGTGGCCGCAGGACGCTGGGAAAGGGAGACTCCGAGGTCGGAGGCCGCGCAGCCCGCCGACACGTTCGCCGCCAGCCGGGCGGCGTTCGCCGAGCTGGCCTTTGCCGACGGCACGCAGGCCGTCGCCCTCGATCGTCACGACCGGCTGCCGTGCCTGGTGGGCGTGGGGAGGGTGAGAGTGAAGCGGGCGCCGTGGCCGGGGCCGCCGGAGTGGGCGCTGATGTGGCCGTGGTGAGCTTCGATGATGGCGCGGGTGATGGTCAGGCCGATGCCGGAGCCGCGCCGCCCGGGGGCGGTTCCGGGGGCGGTGGCGGGATCGGTCGGGCTGGTCGGGGGGGCCGGGCTGCGGGCGGGGTCGGTGCGGTAGAAGCGTTCGAACAGGTGGGGTGCCTGGTCGGGGGTGAACCCGGTGCCGGGGTCGGCGACGGTGAGCCGGGCGAGGGCGGCCTGCCGCGGGGCTGACGTGGTGGTGTCGACGGTGAGGGTGACCCGGCCGCCGGTCGGGGTGTGTCGCAGGGCGTTGTCGAGCAGGTTCAGCACCGCTTCGAGGAGCCGGTCGGTGTCCGCATTGACGGTGGGGCCGGGGCGTGGCGCGTGCACGCTGAGGTGCACCCCGCGGGTCTGGTAGCGGGGGCGGATCACGGTGGCGGCGCGGTCGGCGAGGTCGGCCAGGGAGACGGGGGCGGGGTGGAGAGCGAGTTGGCGTTCCTCGGCGCGGGAGACCGCTTCCAGATCGGCGACGAGCCGGTGCAGGCGGGAGGCCTGTTCGGTCAGCGTGGTCAGGCTGGTCTGGTCGACGGGCAAGACGCCGTCCGTGATGGCCTCGATGGTGGCCTCCAGGGAGGCCAGCGGGGTGCGTAGCTCGTGGCCGAGGTCGGTCAGCAGCCGGCGGCGAGTGTGCTCGGAGCTGGCCAGCCTCCCGGAGAGCTGGTTGACCGCGGCGGTCAGGGCGCTGAACTCCGGCCCGAGGCCGGGGTCGGGAACCGTGGTGGCGGAGTGGGCGTCGGCCAGCCGGGTAGTGGCGGCGGCGAGGTCGGTGACGGGTGCGGCGAGGCGGCGTGAGACCAGCCAGGTGACGAGCGCGGCGGCGACCACTGCGGCCATTATCCCGATGCCGAGGGAGAGCAGGGTGGCCTGGGTGAACGCGCGTTCGACGTGGGTCCGCACGCTGGGGGTCAGGTCGGGCGTCCCGGAGCGGCGGAGGTGGGTCAGGAAGATCGCCGGAGCGATGAGCAGGGCGACCACGAGCAGGGTGCCGGCGCCGGCGGCCACGACCAGGCCCATCGCGGTGAACAGTCGCGCGCCTAGGCCGAGCCGGCCGGACCGCGTCGGTGGGGGCGCCGGCGTCTCGCTCGGTGCGGACGCGCTGGTGGCATGGTGCGGCCGGGCTGACGAGGCGGTGGCGGCGGCCTCGGAGGGTGCCCTTGGGATCATCCTGGGCCCATCCGGTAGCCGACACCGCGGACTGTCAGGAGGTAGCGGGGGTCGGT
>CAWFCZ010000028.1:0-128927 GCA_963814355.1 uncultured Actinomycetota bacterium
GAAGCCGCGCCATTGCGCGACTGAAGGAGCCCGTCATGAACAGCCCCACAGCGACGAACGATACGGCGCAGTATCCCGTGGTCGGCAAACTCGACCATCCAACCAGCGACGGTCGGCTTGCTTTCGCTGTCTACGAGTGCCCGCTCTGCCTCACCCTCGTCCGGCGCCCCGATGCGCACTTGGAACATTGCGAGAATCGAGTGTCACCGGCCAGCGGGATCTAGCAGGTACCCCCTTCAGGCAGCTTTGCCCGTTCAATTCAACGATGTCTCGTAGAAGCGCAGAACCCGCCCTGCGGCCAGCCCAGAAGTAGAGGAGGATAAGGAGATGCCGCCAGACAGGTTCGATCTGCGAGCGATTGGACGGGTGAGTTCCTCGCTCCACGAGCTTGCCACCGCCCCGAAGCAAGGCAGTGAAGGCGGCCCCGCGGCCTGGATCATCGTGGATCCGGAGCTGGCGCCCGCGCTCCAGGGTCTCCACGCCGGGCAACCTCTGCTCGTGTTGACCTGGCTGCACCTCGCTCAGCGCGATGTGCTGACTGTTCATCCCCGCGACGACATCACCAACCCACTCCAGGGGGTCTTCAACACCCGAGCCGCGGACCGCCCCAACCCCATCGGCCTGCATGAGGTGACCGTGCTGGCGGTCGACGGCACACAGGTCCAGGTCCAACCCCTCGAAGCGATCGACCAGACACCGGTCCTGGACCTCAAGCCCGCGCTACCAGCGACCTGTTCTCCGTGCTGACCCCCTTTGAGGTCTCCCGCTTTCCAGGATCCTCTGCATCCGCATGAACTTCGGGGCGACGCCACGGCGCTGCGCCGCCCGGAACCAGCCGACCGGGCGCAGCCTCCCAAGCTGCGTACCGTATCGGTGGGCCCCGCCGGGAGGACACCGTCCGGTTGAAGGCGGCACTGCGTGGTGGACTCGCTGCCCGAGGAATTCCCACCTCATACTTCCAGATCGCGGCCGTTACAGTAAGTTCCCCTGCCTGGCAGGTCACCACCGACGTTCTCGCTCCAGCCGACTGGTGATCCACCAGGGAATGCGCCGGACACGTGCGGTACCACGCAGTACCAGTGCGGCCACGACGGGGCGCGAAATGCGCACTGGCGGCGGCGCGCCGAGGACCTCGGACATCCGTACAACCGGCTACGGACATCGACAAGAGTCGCGGAAGATCGTGCCAGTGGAGCCGAGGCACGGCGCCCGGTGCGCCGCCACCCACATCAGCGGGCGGGGTGGGAAGTTCCCAGCAGGTGCTGATCTTCGTGGAATCTTCGTCGGCAACCTCGGCCGATGTTTGTGTTGGCCCGGCAGGCTGATGGGTGGCAAGAGGCGGGTCGGGACCCCTGATCCGAGGGCGGGCCCGATCGTGAGATTGATCGGCGGCGAAAGGGAGTACGGCGATGATGGGCTGGTACGGCGGCGGGATGGGTTGGGGTGGTTGGCTGTTCATGGGCCTGGTCTGGCTGGTCCTGCTCGGGGTGATCTTGTACCTGGTGGTCCGGCTGCTCCCTGGCGGATCGGGTGGTGGTTCCAGCCGTGAGCGGCAGGAGTCCCCGGAGGAGATTTTGGACCGGCGGTTCGCCCGCGGTGAGATCGACATCGAGACCTACCAGGCGCAGCGGGCGGCGCTGCGGCAGGCAAGGGGCACGAAGTGAGCCGCGGCAGCAGGGCATGGCTGGTCGCCGCGCTGGTCGTCGCGGTGGCGCTGCTGGTCGGCAGCATCGGGGCGGTCGCCGGTGTCGGCCGCGGCGGCGCGTCGGTGTCTCCGGCACCCGGGGGGTCTGGCGGCGCCGGCTACGGGCCGGGCTCAGGGTCCGGGATGAGGGGGGCGGGGCCGGGGATGATGGGTGGCTACGGGCCGGGCGGGACCTGGATGACCGGGGGGCGGTTCGGCTTGACCGGGGACGGGCGCCCGGTCACCACGATGGCGGCGGCCAAGGCCCGGGCCCAGGCGTTCGCGGGCCAGATCGGCGGCCTGCACGCGGGTGAGGTGATGCAGTTCTCCAACGGGTACTACAGCGAACTGCTCACCGCCGACGGTGCCGGCGCCACCGAGGTGTTGATCGACCCGGGTACGGGTGCGGTGAGCCTGGAGTACGGCCCGGCGATGATGTGGAACACCCGCTACGGCATGCGCCCGACCGAGTCGACCACCGCGACCGTCTCCTCCGACCAGGCGGTCCACGCGGCCCAGGCCTGGCTGGTCGACCAAGGAGACGGGCTGACCGCGGCCGAGCCGATGGCCTTCCCCGGCTACTACACCCTGCACACGCTCAAGGGCGGGAGACTTGTCGGGATGATGTCGGTGAACGCGGTCACGGGGGCGGTCTGGTACCACACCTGGCACGGCGGCTTCGTGGGCATGATCGGGGCGTGACCGGGTGAGCACCGACCCCGGCGGCCCTGACCCGGCCGGCGGCCCCACCACGGGCGGGGTCAGGGCTCTGGTCGTGGACGACGAACCCGCCCTGGTCCGCGCGGTGGTCGGCTATCTGGAACGCGAGGGTTTCACCGTGCGGAGCGCGGCGGACGGGGAGGCGGCGTTACGGATGGCCCGCCAGGACGTCCCGGACGTCGTGGTGCTGGACCTGATGCTGCCGGGCATCGACGGGATCGAGGTCTGCCGGGTGCTGCGGACCTTCACCGACGCCTACGTGATCATGCTGACGGCCCGGTCCGATGAGGTGGACAAGCTGATCGGGTTGTCCGTGGGTGCCGACGACTACCTGACCAAGCCATTCAGCCCCCGCGAGCTAGTTGCCCGGATCCGGGCCATGCTCCGGCGCCCCCGCGCGGAACCCGCCGGAGCCGACCCGGGTGACGTACGGCGGTTCGGGGCGTTGACCGTCGAGCCGGCGGCCCGCGAGGCGCGCCTCGGCGAGCAGGTGGTGGCCCTGACCCGCACCGAGTTCGACGTCCTGAACGCCCTCAGCGGCCGACCGCGGCAGGCGTTCACCCGCCGCCAGCTCATCGAGGCCGTCTGGGGCGGCGACTGGGTCGGCGATGAGCACCTGGTCGACATCCACGTCGGGCACCTGCGCCGCAAGCTCGGCGACGACCCCACCGACCCTCGCTACCTCCTGACAGTCCGCGGTGTCGGCTACCGGATGGGCCCAGGATGATCCCAAGGGCACCCTCCGAGGCCGCCGCCACCGCCTCGTCAGCCCGGCCGCACCATGCCACCAGCGCGTCCGCACCGAGCGAGACGCCGGCGCCCCCACCGACGCGGTCCGGCCGGCTCGGCCTAGGCGCGCGACTGTTCACCGCTATGGGCCTGGTCGTGGCCGCCGGCGCCGGCACCCTGCTCGTGGTCGCCCTGCTCATCGCTCCGGCGATCTTCCTGACCCACCTCCGCCGCTCCGGGACGCCCGACCTGACCCCCAGCGTGCGGACCCACGTCGAACGCGCGTTCACCCAGGCCACCCTGCTCTCCCTCGGCATCGGGATAATGGCCGCAGTGGTCGCCGCCGCGCTCGTCACCTGGCTGGTCTCACGCCGCCTCGCCGCACCCGTCACCGACCTCGCCGCCGCCACTACCCGGCTGGCCGACGCCCACTCCGCCACCACGGTTCCCGACCCCGGCCTCGGGCCGGAGTTCAGCGCCCTGACCGCCGCGGTCAACCAGCTCTCCGGGAGGCTGGCCAGCTCCGAGCACACTCGCCGCCGGCTGCTGACCGACCTCGGCCACGAGCTACGCACCCCGCTGGCCTCCCTGGAGGCCACCATCGAGGCCATCACGGACGGCGTCTTGCCCGTCGACCAGACCAGCCTGACCACGCTGACCGAACAGGCCTCCCGCCTGCACCGGCTCGTCGCCGATCTGGAAGCGGTCTCCCGCGCCGAGGAACGCCAACTCGCTCTCCACCCCGCCCCCGTCTCCCTGGCCGACCTCGCCGACCGCGCCGCCACCGTGATCCGCCCCCGCTACCAGACCCGCGGGGTGCACCTCAGCGTGCACGCGCCACGCCCCGGCCCCACCGTCAACGCGGACACCGACCGGCTCCTCGAAGCCGTGCTGAACCTGCTCGACAACGCCCTGCGACACACCCCGACCGGCGGCCGGGTCACCCTCACCGTCGACACCGCCACGTCAGCCCGGCGGCAGGCCGCCCTCGCCCGGCTCACCGTCGCCGACCCCGGCACCGGGTTCACCCCCGACCAGGCACCCCACCTGTTCGAACGCTTCTACCGCACCGACCCCGCCCGCAGCCCGGCCCCCCCGACCAGCCCGACCGATCCCGCCACCGCCCCCGGAACCGCCCCCGGGCGGCGCGGCTCCGGCATCGGCCTGACCATCACCCGCGCCATCATCGAAGCCCACCACGGCCACATCAGCGCCCACTCCGGCGGCCCCGGCCACGGCGCCCGCTTCACTCTCACCCTCCCCACGCCCACCAGGCACGGCAGCCGGTCGTGACGATCGAGGGCGACGGCCTGCGTGCCGTCGGCAAAGGCCAGCTCGGCGAACGCCGCCCGGCTGGCGGCGAACGTGTCGGCGGGCTGCGCGGCCTCCGACCTCGGAGTCTCCCTTTCCCAGCGTCCTGCGGCCACGAACTGACGCGCGACGGAGTTCCGTTGCGTCCGGCGCGGCTACGGTCCTGGTCGCCGTGCCCGCTGTCATCTCGGTGCGCATGTCCTTGCGCGCGCGAACACTCGAACCGTTGACGGGTCCTCACGACGTGGGATGCACCGATCGGGGCCCCCTGTAGGCACATGTCGATCATGCGCGATACTAACGGTACCGGCGGCGGTTGATACCGCTTTTTGCGGTTGGTCGATGAGTCTGCGGCTTGTTCCCCGCGGCACCGCCGCGAGATGGCGATTGAGGGAGCAGCCATGTCCGAGACGTTGCAGCAATCTGCGGGTCAGCCGGCCGGGCGCCTACTGGCAGCCCAGTCGGACCCGGAGGACATCGACCGGGTGGTCGGCGGCGAGCACCACGACCCGCACGCCGTGCTCGGCGCGCATGCGGCGGACTGCGGTGGCAGCGGCGCGGACGCCGTGGTGGTGCGCGCCTGGCGTCCGGATGCGCTGGAGGTCGCGCTGGTGTGCGGCGATGACCGGTGGACGATGCGTCGAATCCATCCGGCGGGCGTTTTCGAGGGCACGGTGCCCACGCGGTTCGCGGCGAGTTACCGGCTGGCGATCCGCTACTCCGACGACCTGGAAGTGCTGACCGAGGATCCGTACCGGTTCTGGCCGACGATCGGCGAGCTCGATCTGCACCTTTTGGGAGAGGGACGTCATGAGGGGCTGTGGCGACACCTCGGCTCGCATGTCCGCGAACACCAAGGCGTGACCGGCACGTCGTTCGCGGTGTGGGCTCCCAACGCCCGGTCGGTGCGGGTGGTGGGCGACTTCAACCGGTGGGACGGGCGGCTGCACCCGATGCGGGTATTGGGCAGCTCCGGGGTGTGGGAGCTGTTCATTCCCGGCGTCGGCCAGGGTGCGCGCTACAAGTACGAGCTCCTGACCCAGCAAGGGCATCTGACGCTGCGGACGGACCCGTTCGCCTTCGCCACCGAGGTACCGCCGGCGACGGCGAGCGTGGTCGACGTCACGGAGTACGCCTGGCAGGACGGCGGATGGCTCACCGACCGCGCCGCCGCGGACCCGCTGACCGCACCGATCAGCGTCTACGAATGCCACTTGGCGTCCTGGCGGCAAATGCTGGACACCGACGGCACCTGGCGCCCGCTGACGTACCGGGAACTGGCTGAGGAACTGCCGGCCTACCTGACCGACATGGGGTTCACCCACGTCGAGCTGCTGCCGGTGGCGGAACACCCCTTCGGCGGCTCGTGGGGGTACCAGGTCACCGGCTACTACGCGCCGACCGCGCGTTTCGGATTCCCGGACGACTTCCGGTATCTGGTGGACAGCCTGCACCGAGCGGGCATCGGTGTCCTCGTCGACTGGGTGATCGCCCACTTCCCGAAGGACGACTGGGCGTTGGCCCGCTTCGACGGCACCGCGCTGTACGAACATGCCGATCCCCGGCAGGGCGAGCATCCGGACTGGGGAACACTGGTCTTCAACTTCGCGCGCCAGGAGGTACGGAACTTCCTGCTGGCCAACGCGCTGTACTGGATCGAGGAGTTCCACATCGACGGCCTGCGGGTCGACGCGGTGGCGTCGATGCTGTACCTGGACTACTCCAGGCGCGAGGGCGAGTGGGTGACCAACCGGTTCGGCGGCCGGGAGAATCTAGACGCCGTCAGCCTCATCAAAGAGGTCAACGAGGTCGTCTACCGCCACCATCCGAGCGTTCTGCTCGTGGCCGAGGAGTCCACCTCCTGGCCGGCGGTGTCCCGGCCCACCTATCTGGGCGGGCTCGGCTTCGGCTTCAAGTGGAACATGGGCTGGATGAACGACACCCTCACCTACTTCTCCAAGGACCCGGTGCACCGGCGTTTCCACCACCACGAGCTGACCTTCGCGCTGCTGTACGCCTTCCAGGAGAACTTCGTGCTGCCGCTGAGCCACGACGAAGTCAGCCACGGCAAGGGGTCGCTGCTGGAGAAGATGCCGGGGGACCGCTGGCAGAAGTTCGCCAACCTGCGGGCGCTGCTGGGCTGGATGTGGGCGCACCCCGGCCGTCAACTGCTGTTCATGGGCGGCGAGTTCGGGCAATCGGCGGAGTGGAATCACGACCGCAGCCTCGATTGGCATCTGCTGCAGTATCCCGAGCACGCCGGCGTGCAGCATCTGGTGCGGACGCTCAACGGCGTCTACCGGCAGCAGCCGGCGCTGTGGGAGCGGGACTTCGACTGGACCGGCTTCCACTGGCTCGACCCGAACGACGCCGACCACAGCGTGCTGTCGTTCCTGCGGCACAATGCGGACGGCACTCGGCACCTGGCCTGCGTGGCCAACCTCACCCCGGTGGTGCGCTACGACTACCGGGTCGGGCTGCCTGCGGGCGGCCGCTGGGTGGAGGTGATGAACACCGACTCGCCGGACTTCGCCGGCAGCGGGGTCGGCAACGCAACGGTGGTCGCCGACGGCGGTCCCTGGCAGGACCAGCCGCACTCCGCCACGCTCACCTTGCCGCCGCTGGCCGTCCTGTGGCTCGTCCCGGCATCCAGAGTCCACGGGTCCGCGGCACCATAAGACGCCGCGCCGCGTCGCCTGCGATCCGGTGGGCTGCCGGTCGGAGCCGATTTGGCAGCGCATCACCCTGGCCCCACCCCAACACCGGCCGCCGATCAGCCACCGACACCGCTCTCGGTCCGACAGCACTCTGGACGGGGCCATCACCACCGTCACGCACGACCAGCTTCGCGTGGACGCCGATCCGCACCGTACGGCGGCTGGCCAATGATCCTCTCCGGCCTGAAGACCTGGCTCGAGCCCGGGGCTGTCCCGGGCGCCCGCGGGGTTCGCCCGGCTCAGGCCGCCACCGGCCGCTCCGACGCGTTCGCGGGCTCGAGCGCCAGTCGAAGCGCGTCCCGGACGTCGCTGACCAGGTGCACCGTGAGTCGCTCGCGTACCTCGGCCGGCACGTCGTCGAGATCGGCCTCGTTGCGCTGGGGCAGCAGGACCGTGGTGATGCCGGCCCGATCCGCGGCGAGGAGTTTCTGCTTCACCCCGCCGATCGGCAGCACCCGGCCGGTGAGGGACACCTCGCCGGTCATCGCCACCTCCGCCCGTACCGGTCGGCCGGAGAGCAGCGACGCGAGCGACGTTGTCATGGTGACCCCCGCGCTCGGCCCGTCCTTCGGTACCGCGCCGGCCGGTACGTGCAGGTGCACGCCCCGGTTGGCCAGATCGGCGACCGGCAGTCCGAGTTCGACGCCGTGGGACCGTAGGTAGGACAGCGCGATCCGGGCCGACTCCTGCATGACCTCACCCAGCTGCCCGGTCAGTGTGAGCCCGGTCTCGCCGGTCCCCGCGTCGGCGAGCGAGGCCTCCACGAACAGCACGTCCCCGCCGGCGCCGGTGACGGCCAACCCGGTCGCCACCCCCGGCACGGCGGTCCGTTCGGCGGACTCCGAGGTGAAACGCGGCCGCCCGACGTACTCCCGGAGCTCACCCGGTCCCACCAGCAGTGACCCGAGCGCCGGGTCGACGGCGAGCTTCGTCGCGACCTTGCGCAGGATGCGGGCGATCAGCCGCTCGAGATCGCGCACCCCAGCCTCCCGGGTGTAATCCCCGGCCAGCGCGTGAAGCGCGTCATCGGCGACGCTGACCTCCGCTGCGGTGAGCCCGGCCTGCTCCCGCAGGCGCGGCAGCAGGTGGTCACGCGCTATGAGGACCTTCTCGTCCTCGGTGTAGCCGTCGAGGCGCACGACATCCATCCGGTCCAACAGCGGCCCGGGAATGGCGTCGGCCACGTTGGCGGTAGCCAGGAACAGCACGTCGGAGAGGTCGAGCTCGACCTCCAGGTAGTGGTCGCGGAAGGTGTGGTTCTGCGCTGGGTCGAGCACCTCGAGCAGGGCCGCCGTGGGATCCCCACGGTAGTCGGCCCCGAGCTTGTCCACCTCGTCGAGGAGTACGACCGGGTTCATCGAACCGGCCTCCCGGACGGCCCGAACGATCCGGCCCGGTAGCGCCCCGACGTATGTGCGCCGATGCCCACGGATCTCGGCTTCGTCACGCACCCCGCCCAGCGCGACCCGGACGAAGTTGCGCCCCATCGCGCGGGCCACGGACTCCCCGAGCGACGTCTTGCCGACCCCCGGAGGGCCGACGAGAGCCAGTACCGCCCCGCTGCGCCGGCCCCCGACGATGCCGAGGCCGCGCTCTTCCCGCCGCTTGCGGACCGCAAGGTACTCGGTGATCCGTTCCTTCACCTCCTCCAACCCGGCGTGGTCGGCGTCTAGAACGGCCCGGGCGCCGGTGATGTCGTAGGCGTCGGTGGTCCGCACGTTCCAGGGCAACTCGAGAACCGTGTCCAGCCACGACCGGATCCATCCCAGCTCCGGTGACTGCTCCGAGGTGCGTTCGAGCTTGTCGACTTCGGTCAGCGCGGCCTCGGCAACCTTCACCGGCAGTTCCGCGGCCTCGACCCGGGCGCGGTAGTCCTGCTTCTCGGTCACCGTCTCGCCCTTGAGTTCGGCGAGTTCCCGGCGGATCGCCTCCAGCTGCTGGCGCAGCAGGAACTCCCGCTGCTGGTTCTCCATGCCGTCCTGCACGTCCTTGCGGATGCGCTCGGCCACGTCGAGCTCGGCCAGATGCTCGCGACCCCACTGGCTGGCCAGCTCGATGCGGTCCGCGACGTCGACGCTCTCCAGCAGGCGCAGCTTCTGCTCACTGCTCAGATACGACGCCCATCCCGCGGTGTCGGCCAACGCGGCCGGATCGCCGATCTGCTGGATGCTGTCCACGACCTGCCACGCCCCGCGTTGCTGCAGGATCGTGGTGACCAACGCCTTGTACTGGGCGGCGAGCCCGGAGGCGCGTTCACTCGTCACGTCCGGGGTCAGGGTCGCCTCGACCCACAAGGCGGCACCGGCGCCGGTGGTGCCGGCGCCGATCCGGGCCCTGGACGAGGCTCGGACGACCGCGACCTCTTCGCCGCCCTGGAGCCGGCCGACCTGCTCGACCACCGCCAGCGCGCCGACGCCGGCGTAGCGACCATCGAGGCGCGGTACCAGCAGGACCTGCGGCTTGCTGGGGGTCGGTGTCGCCGCCCGGGCCGCGTCCACCGCGGCCCGTACTTCGCCGTCGGCGAGCGGGAGTGGGACCACCATTCCGGGCAGCACGACGGCATCGGACAGCGGCAGGACGGGCAAGGTCAGGATCGGCGAGGTTGGAGTCACTGTTACCCCTTCGTTGACGTCATCAGGGGAACAACGGTGGTGCCGTCGTGGCTTACCGCCGTTCGCCGCAGGCGTAGCGCGGGGGGTACAGCCGTCTCCCTCCATGGCGTGACGGGCAGGTGACGTGGTACTCGTTCCGCCTACCGAGCCAAGCCTGCACAAGGTGATCAAGTCAGCGAAGGCCATCCAGCGGACGAAAGTTGCCTGGCGGGACATTTGGCCACGATCAGTCCGACCGGCGCGGCAAGACGGCGGCACGCAGACAGCCACCCAGTGCGAGAGTTCAGCCGCGGCGCCAAGGTGCCGATCCAAGCAGCATGATCGCTCGTTCCCCAGCGGTGATGGGCTCTCGTCGTGACGCGACGCTGCGGACCCGCTGGAACCGCGCGTTCGCCATGCTCATTCTTGTCGTCATTCTCAGCGGACTCGCCGGATTGACCGGCACGCGCTTGCTGGTCAACAGCTTCCGCGAATCCGCAGTAGGAGTGGAACGCGAGGCCACGATTAGCGTGGGCTTGCGAACCGAGATCGTCAGGCACTCCGTCGTCCTCGCCAGCCCGACTTCGGCTCTCCAGCAACGTCAGGAGGCCACACTCGAGCGCGCGATCCGGGCCGGCTTCGCGACGGCGGTGACCAACGCGGGCACCGCGGGTGCCAAAGCGCTCTTGAGACAGTCACTCGCCCGATGGGAGGTCATCGTGACCGCGGCAGGTCGACCAGGCCACCCGGCCAGTCTGCCGGCGCGCGGAGCTGCGGTGTCGGCCGGCGCTCCCACGGTGCTGGCACTGCTGGATCGGGCGGGGTCGACCAGCCGCGCCGCGGTGCGGGCTGATCTGGCCGACTCCAGCCGGCAGGAACGGGAGGCCACGGCGATGCTCGGGCTGTTCCAGCTGCTGGCCATTGCGCTCGCCCTACGCCTGGCCCGGCGGCTGTCCACCGAGGTATTGCGACCGGTGGGGATCCTGCGTGATTCCGCGAACCACCTGGCTGCCGGCGAACTGGACCATCGGGTGGTCATCGACCGCGCTGACGAGCTTGGCGACCTGGCCGTCAGTTTCAATGCCATGGCCGAGGCCATTGCCGGCACTCAGCGCAGCTTGACCTTGGAGGCGAACACCGACTCCCTCAGCGGGCTACCCAACCGGGCCGCCTTCCAGGTGCGGCTCGAAGCCGCGCTCGCCGCGCCGAACCGGCGCAGTGGCACGTTGGCCGTGCTTTTCGTGGATCTCGACGACTTCAAGGACGTGAACGACAACGAGGGTCACGCAGCCGGCGATCAGCTGCTCCGCGTGGTGGCTGGGCGCCTGAGAAGGGCCATCCGGCCCACGGATTCTGGTCGCCCGTCTCGGTGGGGACGAATTCGCACTGCTCCTGCAAGGCGTGCCCGATTCGGGTGTCGCGATGGCCACGGCCGAGCGCGTGGTGACCGCTCTGGCGGAGCCGGTCCTGGTCGGTAAGAGCTCAGTCCACGTCGGAGCGAGCGTCGGGTTGGCGATGCGGCAGGACGGCTCGACCTTCGACCAGCTCCTGCGGGAGGCCGACGTGGCCATGTACGCCGCCAAGGCGAAGGGCAAGAACCGTGTCGAGCGCTACGACGCCGCCTTGGATGGCCTAGCCACGGCCCGCCACCTCCTCAAGGGGGACGTCGCGACGGCCGCTGCTCGGGGAGAGCTCGTCGTGGACTACCAGCCGGTTGTCGATCTCGATGCCGGCAGCCTCGTGGGGCTGGAAGCCCTGGTGCGCTGGCAGCACCCCACGCGAGGCCTACTTCCTCCTTCGATGTTCATCGATGTCGCCGAGGAGACCGGCGCGATCGTGGACATCGGCGCCTGGGTACTGCAAACAGCCGCACAGCAGCTCGCCCGCTGGCAACGCAGCTACGGGCTCCCCCGCCTGTGGGTTTCGGTGAACGTTTCGGTGTGTCAGCTCAACGTACCGACTTTCGCATCCGATGTCGCACGTGTTCTCGAGGCGACCGGGCTCGATCCGACGAACCTCGTTCTGGAAGTTACTGAATCCCTTCTCGCCGACCCAAAGGGTGGCGCCGCAGCCACACTGACCGCCCTACGGGCTACCGGCGCCCGCGTCGCGCTGGACGACTTCGGGACCGGATACTCATCGATCAGCTATCTTCGCCAGCTACCAGTCGACATCCTCAAGATCGACCGCTCCTTCGTGGCGGGCACCCATGCCGACGGCCCGGATAACACTCTCACCAAAGTCATCGTCGCCATGGCCAGGTCCCTTGGACTCGATGTCATTCCCGAGGGCATCGAAGAGCCCAGCCAGCTCTCCACGTTGCGTTCGATGGGTTGCCACCTCGGTCAGGGCTTCCTGCTGTCCCGTCCGCTGTCCACATCGGCCACCGAGTCGCTCCTCGCCTCACCGATGCCGTTACCGCGGGCCGAAGCGCCCGCTGGGGTGGTCAACCGTTTCCTCGGCTCGACCCAAACGCTGGGCCGCGGCGGAGTGCCCAGATGACCCCAGCCGTCGGCGTCGTAGACCGTGAGCAAGGTCCCGGCCGGTATGGAGCACTCGCCACAGGAATGCGTTTCCGCAGGTCAGAACGCCACGAGCGATGTCGCTGCGGTTTCCAACAGAGTCGCCGACCTGTCGGGACGACAGGATTTGAACCTGCGACCCCTTGACCCCCAGTCAAGTGCGCTACCAAACTGCGCCACGTCCCGGCTGCCCGCGTACGGGAAGCAGGGTCAACCCTAGCGCAGCGTCGCACCGGCCGGAGGCTTGGCCTGGAGCGACTATCCGGGCCTGCCAGACCGCTTCTCCCGCACCCGCACACTGATCTCGATGGGGGTGCCGGCGAAGGAGAACTCCTCGCGCAGCCGCCGCTCGAGAAATCGCCGGTAGGAGGCTTCGAGGAAACCGCTGGCGAAGAGCACGAACCGCGGCGGCCGGGTCGACGCCTGGGTGGCGAACAGCACCTTGGGTTGCTTGCCGCCGCGTACCGGTGGCGGGGTGGCGGCGAGCACCGCCGACAGCCAGCTGTTCAGCCGTCCGGTCGCCACCCGCTGGTCCCAGCTGGCCAGGGCGCCTTCCAAAGCCGGCGCCAGCCGCTCGACGCCTCGGCCGGTGGCCGCGGAGACGTTGACTCGGGCCGCCCAGGCGACCCGGGCCAGGTCCCGATCGATCTCCTTCGCCAGCCGAAGCCGCCGGTCGGTGTCCAGCAGGTCCCACTTGTTGAACGCCAGGACCAGCGCCCGCCCGGCCTCGGACGCCATGGAGATCACCCGCTGGTCCTGCTCGGCGATCGGCTCGCTGGCGTCGAGCAGCACGATGGCCACCTCGGCCGCCTCCAGCGCGGCCGAGGTCCGCAGGCTGGAGTAGTACTCGCTGCCGCTGGCTTCCTTCACCCGACGCCGGATGCCGGCGGTGTCCACGAAGCGCCAGGGCTGACCGCCGAGGGTCACCAAACTGTCCACCGGGTCGCGGGTGGTACCGGCGACGGCGTCGACCAGCGCGCGCTCTTCGCCGACCAGCCGGTTGAGCAGGCTGGACTTGCCGACGTTGGGCCGGCCGAGCAGCGCGACCCGGCGGGGCCAGTCCTCCTCGAACCGCTCGGCCGGCGCCTCGGGCAGCGCCGCCAGGATGGCGTCCAGCAGGTCGCCGCTGCCCCGGCCGTGCAGTGCGCTCACCGACCACGGCTGGCCGAGGCCGAGCGCCCACAGCGTCGCGGCATCGCCCTCGCCCCCGGCGTCGTCGACCTTGTTCGCGGCCAGGATCACCGGCTTCGCGGCCCGGCGCAGGACCCGGGCGACCGCGTCGTCGGTCTCGGTCGGCCCGACCTGGGCGTCGGTCACGAGGAGCACGGCGTCCGCGGCCTGCACTGCCACCTCGGCTTGTTCGGCGACCCGGGCGGCCAGCCCGCGGGCTTCGGGCTCCCAGCCGCCTGTGTCCACGGCTGTGAAGCGGCGACCCCGCCAGGTCACGTCGTAGCCGACCCGGTCCCGGGTCACCCCCGGGACGTCGGCGACCACCGCCTCGCGGCGCCCCAGCAGCCGGTTGACCAATGTCGACTTGCCGACGTTGGGGCGCCCGACGACGGCCAGCACCGGCACCGGGCCGCCGGCGCCGTCGCGGCGCTCGACGTGGTCGGTATCGGCCGGGACGCTCACGCCGACGGGACGGGGCACCGGGTCAGGACGGCGTCCACCACCTCGTCGGCGCTCAGTCCGGTGGAGTCCAGTTCGACCGCGCCAGCGGCCCGCCGCAGCGGGGCGGATTCCCGGGAGGAGTCCAGCCGGTCGCGCCGGTCGATCTCGTTCTGGGTCAGCCGCAGGCCGTAGTCGGCGTCCCCGGCCGGCTCCCCTATCTCGGAGAACCGGCGCTCGGCTCGGGCTGCGCTGGACGCGGTGAGGAAGATCTTCACCTCGGCGTCCGGTGCGACCACCGTGCCGATGTCCCGGCCCTCGACCACGATGCCCCCCGCGCCGATGATCTCGCGCTGCACCTTGAGCAGCCAGGACCGCACCCCCTGGGCGGCGCTGACCGCACTGACCGCGTTGGACACCGCCCTGGTCCGGATCCGTTCGGTGACGTCCTGCCCGGCGGCCCGAACCCCGAAATGCTCTGGGTCCGTGGTGAGCTCCAACGGCGTGCGTTCGGCGAGCGCGGCAAGTGCCTCGCCGTCCTCCAAGTCCACCCGCTCGTCCAACGCAAGGCAGGTCACGGCGCGGTACATCGCGCCGGTGTCCAGGTACCTCAGCCCCAGCCGCCGGGCAACCCCGCGGGCCACTGTCGACTTACCGGAGCCGGACGGGCCGTCGATGGCCACCACGAGCCCACGCGGCTCCGACGAACCGGCGGCGGTAGACCTCGGCACGTCGGGGGACGCCACGTGCACCTCCAAAGGCGGCAGGAAAGGTTGAGCTGGCGCTCAGGCTACGCCGGGGAAGCCCGCCGGTCTGCGGGGAGGATGAACCGATTGCCCGCTCTGCGGCCTAACCGCCGGAATGCCGGTAGTTTTTGGGCCGTCGGCTCACGGGAGTGTGACCGAGTGCACCGACCAGCCGCGGGATCTCAGCGCCTCGGCGAGGGCGTCGGCGTGGCCCGGCAGGACGGCCAACTCGATCACTCCCACCGGTGCGCCCGGGGCGTGTTCCACCGAAAGGTCCTCCACATTGACCCCGGCGTCGGCCGCATCGGCCAGCAGCCGGGCCAGCCGGCCGGGCTCGTCCGACACCACCACCGGTACCACGGCGTAGTCGGCTGCCGGCCGGCTGTGCTTACCAGGCAGCCGGTGATACCCGGCGTTCCCGCCCCGCAGCAACTGGCCGACCGCCTCCTTGTCGCCGGCCAGCAAGGCCTTGGCCGCCCCGTCGAAGCGGCGGGCGAGCCGGCGGAGCACCGCAGCGAGCGGCTCCGCGTTCGACAACGCGATGTCCGACCACAGCTCCGGTTCGGAGGCGGCGATGCGGGTGAGGTCGCGCAGACCCTGACCGGCCAGCGCCACGGTGTGCCCGGGGACGTCCGACAGCAGCCCGGCGAGCGCGCTGGCCACCAGCTGAGGAGCGTGCGAGACCAAGGCCAGCGCCTCGTCGTGGTCCTCTGGAGACAGCATGACCGGCATCGCGCCGCAGGCCACGGCCACGGCGCGCGCGGCAGCGATGGTGTCCGGGGCGGTCACCGCGGTCGGAGTGAGCACCCACGGCCGGCCGGTAAAAAGGTCCGGCCGAGCCGCCGCCGGACCGGAGCGTTCCCGGCCGGCGACCGGGTGGCCGCCGACGTAGGCGGCCAGGTCACAGCCCGAAGCGGCGGCCGCGGCCAGCGGACCGGCCTTGACGCTGGCCACGTCACTCGCCGATACGGCCAGCCGGCCGTCCTGGACCCGCCGCAACGCCGCGGCCACCTGCGCCGGCGGCACGGCGATCACCGCATGGTCCGCCCGGCTCCCCGGCGGCCGCGGCCGGCCAGCGCCGAGTTCAGTGGCCAGCGCCACCCGGCGCGGGTCGGTGTCGTCGAGCCAGACAGTGATGCCGCGTCCGCTCAGCGCCAGCCCGACCGAGGTACCGATCAATCCGGTGCCGACGACCAACACCCGGTGCGGCGCCTCGGCCGGTTCGCTGCTCCATGCGGTTCGCCGCTCACCTGCCCGCCGGGGGCTCAATGCGGCAGGTCGGTCCGCAGCGCCGCGGCGCCGCGGAGGTACGGATGGCGAAGCTCAGCGCGGGACCGGTCGGTCTCGACGTGTGCCAGCAGTCGCAGCACGCGGGGCATGGCGCCGGGGACGTCGATCTCGGCGGCGCACAGCAGCGGGACGTCGGTGATACCGAGTTGCCGGACCGCGTAGGCCGGGAACTCCGACCGCAGGTCCGGCGTCGCAGTGAGGATGACGCTGATCAGATCCTCGCGGCGCACCTCGTTGCGCTCCATCACCGCGTGCAGCATCTCGGCGACCGCGTCCAGGATCTGGTCGCGCTCGTCGGCCTCGACCTGGGTCGCGCCCCGGATGGCCCGTACCGCCCGTGCTCCCACGGAACGGCAGCCTACCGATCACGGCATGGGACGGCTATCGGCGCCCCGCTGAGCAATTGAGCACACAGTGCCCGGTACAGCGCAAGATCGGCACGCTCAGGGCGATCTTCGGAGGGCCATCGCCAGGGGGCACTGTGTGCCGAAGTGCTCACTGCGCTCGCGGAACAAGGTCGCCGACGGCGTAGAGCTGGGTGATTTCGCCGGTCGACAGCCGCCGGGTGCGGCCGGGGCGCAGCGCGTCGAGCCGGATCGGGCCGATCTGGGTCCGGACCAGCCGTTGCACCGGCAGGTCGACGGCCGCGAGCAGCCGGCGGACCACGTGCTTGCGTCCCTCGTGCAGCACGACCTCCACCATCGCCTGACGGGCGGTGGAGGACACCAGCCGGAACGAACTGACCGCCACCGGCCCGTCCTCCAGCTCGATGCCGGCGCGCAGCCGGCGGCCGACGTCGCGGGCCACCGGACCGCGAACCTCGGCGAGGTAGGTCTTCGGCACCCCGTACCGGGGGTGCGCCAGCCGGTTCGCCAGCTCGCCGTCATTGGTCAGCAGCAGCAGCCCCTCGGTGTCCGCGTCGAGGCGCCCGACGTGGAACAGCCGGTCGCGCCGGTCGCCGACCAGGTCGCCGACGCAGGGCCGGCCCTGCGGGTCGGACATGGTGGAGACCATCCCCCGGGGCTTGTGCAGGGCCAGGTAGATGAGGTTCGGGGAGGTGGGGATCCGCGACCCGTCGACCGCCACTGTCACGCCGGCCGGGTCGACCTTCGTACCCAGCGCCGTGATGACCTGCCCGTCGACGCTGACCCGGCCGGCGGCGATCAGGTTCTCGCAGTGCCGGCGGCTACCGACCCCGGCGGCCGCGAGCAGCTTCTGCAGCCGGACCGGCTCACGGCCCGCGGACCCGTTGTGCTCAGTCATCGATCAGTTCGTCCGGGTCCGGAACCAGCGGCCCCAGCGGCGGAAGCTCGTCGAGGCTGCCGAGGCCGAGGCGTTCCAGGAAGTACGGGGTCGTGCGGTAGAGCACCGCCGAAGTCGCCGCGTCGGTGCCGGCGTCCTCCACCAGCCCGCGGGTCAGCAAGGTGCGAACCACAGCGTCGGAGTTCACCCCGCGGACCGCGGCGATCCGGCCGCGGCTGACCGGCTGCCGGTAGGCGATCACCGCGAGCGTTTCCAGCGCCGCGGCGGTCAGCCGGGCCTGCTGGCCGTCGAGCACGAAGCGCTCCACGTAGGGGGCGCACTCGGCCCGGGTGTAGAGCCGCCAGCCGCCGGCCACCGAGCGCAGGTCGAAGCCGCGCTGGGTCGCGGCGTACTCGGCGGCGAGCGCCTGCAGCGTGCTCAGCACCTCCTCGGTCGGCCGTTCCACCACCTGCGCGAGGATCACCTCACCGACCGGCTCGTCGACGACCAGCAACACAGCTTCCAACGCGGCGCGCAGGGACGGGCCGGCCGGATCGGTGGCGGCGGTCACGGGAGGGCCCAGCGGACGGTCAGCTCACCCAGCGGGTCCGGCTGGTCGAAGGCCACGCTGCCTTCCCGGTACAGGTCGAGCAGCAGCAGGAACCTGGCCACCACGATCACCACCGAGGCGGCGTCGGAGACCAGGGCGGTGAACGTCAGGGTCCCCGCGGCCCGCAGCCTGGTGAGGAGCTGGTCCTGCTCGGCGGCCATGTCCACCTGGGTGATGTGCACGTGCCCGACGTCGACGACCGGGGTCGGCTTGGGCGCCAGAGCGCGTTCGGCGAGGGCGGCGAAGGTGACCGGGCCGATGCCCAGCACGACCTCGGGCAGCAGGCCGGCGTACCGGTCCTCCAGCGCGACGGTCCGCGGGTAGCGACGCCCTTCGCTGGCGAGGCGACCGGCGATCCAGGCGCCCACCTCCTTGTAGGCGCGGTACTGCAGCAGCCGGGCGAAGAGCAGGTCGCGGGCCTCCAGCAGCGCCACGTCCTCTTCGTCTTCGACCTCGCCGCGGGGCAGCAGCCGGGCCGCCTTGAGGTCCAGCAGGGTGGCCGCGATCACCAGGAACTCACTCGCCTGGCTGAGATCCCAGCCGCCGCCGAGCCCGCGAAGATGGCCGAGGAACTCATCCGTCACCCGGGAGAGCGCCACCTCGGTGAGGTCCAGCTTGTGCTTGGCGATCAAGCCGAGGAGCAGGTCGAACGGGCCGGTGAAGTTCTCCAGGTGGACCTCGAACGACGACTGGCCGGCCGTGGCGACCGTCACAGCGACACCGCACCGAGCAGCGGGTGCACGATGACGTCGATCAGGAACAGCAGCAGCGGATCCTGGCCGGCGAGCGGAATCAGCAACAATCCGAGCAGGATCGCGGTGCCGATGTTCTGCTCGGCGAGGTGGTATTCCGCCTTCTGCCAGCCGGTACTGCGCGGCGCGTACAGGAAGAGGATGCGCCCACCGTCCAGCGGCGGCATCGGCACGAGGGCCAGCACCGCCATCGCGACCAGCTCGATCCCGGCGAACAGCAGCAGTGTCTGCCCCGGGTTGTCGGGTAGGTACGTGGCGTGCAGCGTCGCCGGCACGATGCCGGACTGGCCGAGGCCGCGAGGACCGCCGGTGGCCGCGTATCCGCCGAGGAACACCGCACCGAGCAGCAGCAACGCGGCCGGTCCGGCCAGCGCGACGGCGAGAATGGCGCCCCGCTGGCCCGGGCGCAGGTAGGACGGTCGCTCCAGCGGGTGGCCCCAGCCGACGCCGGCCAGGGCGGCGGCTACCGCGCCGAACGGGTCGAGGTGGCGCCGAGGGTCCAAACTCCCCCGGCCCTGAGCGATGGCCGAACGGTCGCCGAGGCGGGCCGCGAGCCGGGCCTGCACGAAACCGCGGACGGTCACCCCGAGCACGAAGGCGCCCAGCAGTGCGACTAGGGCGACCGGATGCCGGAGGGCGTAGAGCACCGGTCAGGAGCCGGCAGGACGGCGCGTGATGTCCGAGTAAGGCTCATCGGCCAGCGCGGTGGCCAGCAACTCCCGGGCGAGTTGACGGTATGCCTGGGCGCCGGCCGAGGTGGGGGCGTAGGTGGTGATCGGCTCGCCGGCGACCGTGGTCTCCGGAAACCGGACGGTACGGTTGATCACGGTGTGGAAGACCTTCTCGCCGAAGCCGCCGACCAGGGTCTTGAGAACTTCCCGGCCGTGCAGCGTCCGGGCGTCGTACATGGTCGGCAGCACACCGACCAACTCCAGTTTCGGGTTGATCCGGGCCCGTACCTTCTCCATGGTGTTGGTGAGCAGGGCCACGCCGCGCAGCGCGAAGTACTCGCACTCCAGCGGGATCACCACGCCGTCGGCGGCGGCCAGCGCGTTGACCGTGAGCAGGCCGAGGGAGGGCTGGCAGTCCAGCAGGACGACGTCGTAGTCGGCGAGGATCGGTGCCAGCGCGCGGCGCAGGGTCTGCTCCCGGCCGACCTCCATTACCAGTTCCACCTCGGCGCCGGAGAGGTCGATGTTGCTCGGCAGCAGGTCCAGGCCGGGCACCCCGGTGGGGCGGACCACGTCCGCGGGCGCCACGTCGCGTTCCAGCAGCAGGTCGTAGACCGTACGGTCGAACTGGCCCGGCTGGAAGCCGAGCCCGACCGCGAGTGCCCCCTGGGGGTCGAAGTCCACCAGCAGCACCCGACGGCCGTACTCGGCGAGGGCGGCGCCGAGGTTGATCGTGGTGGTGGTCTTGCCGACCCCGCCCTTCTGGTTGCACATCGCCAGCACCCGGGCCGGGCCGTGGCGATCCACCGGCTTGGGTTCGGGGAACTCCGGCGTCGGGCGGCCCGTGGGGCCGAGCGGTGCGAGAGCAGGCGCGGCGTCGAGATCGATCGCCGGCTCGGACTCGACGGTCACCTCAGGAGGGGGCATCTCAGGCTGGACTGTCTCAGGCTGGACTGTCTCAGGCGGGACGACGGTCATCTCGGCCGCGTCGGTGCTCGGCGTCGACATGTTAGGCAAGGGTACCGGCTCCCGGAGTCGGCGGGGACGCGACGGTTCCGATTCGGCCGTCCGGAACCGGGCCCAGCGCCCGTGGGTGCGAGGTGGCGTACACCTCGCGGAGGGTGTCGATGGTGACCAGCGTGTAGGCCTGGGTCGTGGTGAGCGAGGCGTGTCCGAGCAGCTCCTGGACGGCGCGGACGTCGGCGCCGCCGCTGAGCAGGTGGGTGGCGAAGGAATGCCGGAGCACGTGCGGCGAGAGGTGCTCGGCCGGCACGCCGGCCCGGCGTGCCACCTCCCGAAGGATCAGCCAGGCGCTCTGGCGGGACAGCCGGGATCCCCGGGTGTTGAGAAACACCGCCGCCGACCCTCGCCCCGTGGCGGAGAGCGCGGCTCGGGCGTCGGGCAGGTAGTGATCGAGGGCTTCGGCGGCGCAGCGGCCGAACGGCACCACCCGCTCCTTGCCGCCCTTGCCGAACAGCCGCACCGAGCGGCTGGCCAGGTCCAGATCGTCGATGTCCAGCCCGACCGCCTCGGAGATACGTGCCCCGGTGCCGTAGAGCAGTTCCAGCAGGGCGCGGTCCCGGGCGGCGGTGCGCTTCGGGCCGGTCTGCGCCGCGTCCAGCAGGGCGGTCACCCGCTCCACCGGTATGGCCTTGGGCAGCCGGCGCGGTGCCCCCGGCGGGCGTACCGGACGCGCCGGATCTGCCGCGCTCCACCCTTCCCGCAGCGCGAAGCGATGGAGCCCGCGGACGGCGGCGATGCTCCGGGCGGCCGAGGACGCGGCCAGCGGGACACGATCGAACGCGCCTTCGCGGAGCCCGGCTAGGAACGCCGATACCTGGGCCTCGGTCACCGCGTCGATATCCCGGGTGCCGCGCTGGGCGAGGAATTCGGCGTAGCGGCTGAGGTCCCGCCGGTAGGACGACAGGGTGTTCACCGCCGCGCCCCGCTCGACGGCGAGATGGTCGAGGAACCCCCGTACCGCCCGATCCACCGGCACGCTCAGTGCACTGCCTCCGCCTGGTCGGCGAGGGATAGGTCGTGCGCAACGGCGCGCATCGGTTCGGTCAGCGCCCGACGGCGGCCGCCAGCGCGTCGACCCTGTTGGTGGCCTCCCAGGTGAAGTCCAGCTCCGGGCGGCCGAAGTGGCCGTACGCGGCGGTCTGGGCGTAGATCGGGCGCAGCAGGTCCAGGTCCCGGATGATCGCGGCCGGCCGGAGATCGAAGACCGCCAGCACCGCCTCCTGGATGTCCTCGTCGCTGGCCACCCCGGTGCCGAAGGTGTCGATGAACATCCCGACCGGATGGGCCTTGCCGATGGCGTACGCGACCTGCGCCTCACAACGGGTGGCCAGACCGGCGGCCACGATGTTCTTCGCCACCCAGCGCATGGCGTACGCCCCGGAGCGGTCCACCTTGGACGGGTCTTTCCCGGAGAACGCCCCGCCGCCGTGCCGGGCCATGCCGCCGTAGGTGTCCACGATGATCTTGCGGCCGGTGAGCCCAGCGTCACCCATCGGGCCGCCGACCTCGAAGCGGCCGGTTGGGTTGACCAGCAGCCGGTACCCGTCGGTCTCGATACTGAGCCCGGACACTTCAGGAGTGATCACGTGCTCGGCGATGTCCGGCGCCAGCAGGGTTTCGATGTCGATGTCGGCGGCGTGCTGGCTGGAGACCACGACGGTGTCGAGTCGGACCGGCTTGCCCTCGACGTATTCGATGGTGACCTGGGTCTTGCCGTCCGGCCGCAGGTAGGGCACCCGGCCTTCCTTGCGCACCGCGGTCAGCCGCCGGGCCAGCCGATGGGCGAGAGCGATCGGAAGCGGCATCAGCTCCGGAGTCTCATCCACCGCGTAGCCGAACATCAGCCCCTGGTCGCCGGCCCCCTGCCGGTCCAGCGGATCGTCGGACCCTTCGCTGCGCTCCTCGAAGGCGTCGTCCACGCCCTGGGCGATGTCCGGTGACTGGGCGCCGATGGACACCGAGACCCCGCAGGAACCGCCGTCGAAACCCTTCTTCGACGAGTCGTACCCGATGTCCAGGATGCGGTCCCGCACGATTACCGGTATGTCGGCGTATCCCTCGGTGGTCACCTCGCCGGCGACGTGGACCTGGCCGGTGGTGATCATCGTTTCGACCGCGACCCGGCTGCTCGGATCGTCCTTGAGCAGGGCGTCCAGGATGGCGTCGCTGATCTGGTCCGCGATCTTGTCCGGGTGACCCTCGGTGACGGACTCGGAGGTGAAGAGGCGACGTGACACGCGGAATCCTTTTTCTCCGGTAAGGGGGAACCCCGGCAGTCTACCGGCGCGCGCGCGCCGCCGCGCTGTGTCGCGGTGGCGAGTCGCCGACGATCACGTACCACAGCTCAAGCGTTGGCCGACCGGCTCCCCGGCCGACGCCTACCGCGAGGTCCGTGATCGCTGTACCGGCGGCTGGGCCGTTCGAGGTGGGTGATCACGACAGCCGGGCGGCCACCAGATCCCACACCCGGTCGGCGAGGGATTCCTTGGGCCCGTAGGGCACCTCGACGGTGGAGCCGTCGGCGCCGAGGATCGTCGCCCGGTTGTCCGGGACCTCGAAGGCGAGCCCGTCCCCGACCTGGTTGACCACCAGCAGGTCGCAGCCTTTGCGGGCCAACTTCTCCCGGCCGTGCGCCAGCACGTCGTCGGTCTCGGCGGCGAAACCCACGAGCACCTGCCCGGCGGGCCGCGAGGTACCCAACTCGGCCAGCACGTCCGGATTCTGTACCAGGACCACCGGCCCCGGGTGCCCCGCGGTCTTCTTGATCTTGCGGTCGGCCCGCTGGTCGGGGCGGAAGTCGGCCACTGCAGCGGCCATCACCACCGCGTCGGCGTCGGGCGCCGCGTCGAGAACCGCGCGGCGCAGGTCCGCCGCGGAGACCACCGTCACGACCTTGACCCCCGCCGGGTCGGGCAGGACGGGGTTGGCGGCGACCAAGGTGACCTCCGCGCCACGGGCGACCGCAGTCGAGGCCAGCGCGTAACCCTGCCGGCCGGAGGAGCGGTTGCCGAGGAACCGTACCGGGTCCAGGTACTCCCGGGTGCCGCCGGCGGAGACCACCACGCGGCGGCCGCTCAGATCCGGAGCCAGTCCGGCAACCCCGCGGTCCAGCACCCGCCGGCACACCGCGAAGATCTCGGCCGGATCCGGTAACCGCCCCGGCCCGGTGTCGGCGCCGGTGAGCCGGCCACTCGCCGGGGTGAGCACCACGGCACCGCGCTCCCGCAGCCGGTCGACGTTGGCTACGGTCGCCGGGTGCTGCCACATCTCGGTGTGCATCGCCGGTGCGTACACCGTCGGGCAGCGGGCGGTGAGCAGGACATTCGTCAGCAGGTCGTCGGCCGCGCCGGCGGCCGCTTTGGCGAGCACGTTCGCGGTCGCCGGGGCCACCACAACCACGTCGGCCCGCTGCCCGAGCCGGACGTGTGGCACGTCGTGCGCCTCGGAGAAGACCTCGGTCGCTACCGGCTGGCCACTCAACGCCGCCCAGGTGGGCTCGCCGACGAAGCGCAACGCTGCGGCGGTCGGGACGACGCGGACCTCGAAGCCGCTTTCGGTGAATCGGCGCAGCAGCCCGCACGCCTTGTATGCGGCGATGCCGCCGGTCACGCCGAGGACGACCCGCACGGGGCCGGTCGGCTCGGCGGACATGTCAGGCGGGTTACGGTTCGAGCTGCTCGGCGGTGAGCAGGCCGTCGTTGATCTCCCGGAGGGCGATAGACAGCGGCTTCTCCTGCGGGTGCGGGGTCACCAGCGGGCCGACGTAGGTGAGCAGGCCCTCGCCGAGTTCGGCGTAGTAGGCGTTGATCTGCCGGGCCCGCTTGGCGCCGTAGATCACCAGCGCGTACTTGGAGTCGGTACGCTCCAGCAGCTCATCGATCGGCGGGTTGGTGATACCCATGGGATTCGCGACGGTGCCGGGCAAGGGGTCTCCTGGGCGGGGCTGGACAACTCAGCTGGATCGCATCAAGGTTACCAGCCGCTGCGCGGCGTCCGGCACCGACGAGTTGACGATGATCTCGTCGAACTCGCCCTCGGCGGCGAGCTCCTCGCCGGCTCGACGAAGCCGCTCGCGGACCACCTCGGCGCTTTCGGTGCCCCGGCCGGTGAGCCGGCGTTCCAGTTCGCGTGCCGAGGGCGGGGCCAGGAAGACCAACAGCGCCTCGGGCATCCGATCGCGGACCTGGCGGGCGCCCTGGACGTCGATCTCCAGCAGCGCCGGGCGCCCGGCTGCGAGCCGCCGCTCGACGGGCTCCCGCGGCGTGCCGTACCGGTGTCCGGCGTACTCCGCGTACTCCAGCAGGCTGTCGGTGGCGACCAGCCGGTCGAATTCCGCTCCGGAGACGAACCTGTACTCCACCCCGTCTGTCTCATCCGGACGGGGCGGGCGGGTGGTCACCGACACCGACAGCCACACGTCCGGATGGTGCCGCCGCAGGTGGGCCACCACCGTGCCCTTGCCGACTCCGGAAGGCCCGGAGAGCACCGTGAGCCGGGCCGTCACGCGCTGCCCAGGAACTCCTGGGTGAGGGCGGCCTTCTGCTTGACGCCGAGACCGCGTACCCGGCGGGAACTCGCGATGCCGACCCGCTCCATGATCCGCGCCGCCCGCACCTTGCCGACGCCGGGCATCGCCTCCAGCACCGCGGACACCCGCATCTTGCCGACCACGTCGTCGCTCTCCCCCAGTTCGAGGACCTCACGCAGCGACGTGCTGGAGTGCTTCAGCTTCTCCTTCAGCTCAGCCCGGACCCGTCGCGCCTGAGCCGCCTTCACCAGGGCGGCGGAACGCTGCTCGGGGGAAAGCGGAGGCAATGGCACGTAAGTCACCTTCGTCGCGGTCGTCTCATGCGGTCCACCCACGTCGGGCCTGGGTCCGCTTCGGGAGCGTGTATGAAGCCGGTGTGGTGCCGGGATTCTCGCAGGTCCGGCCGCAACTTAGCGGCTATCCGGCTGGCGGGCAATCGCCCCTCACACCGCCGGCGGTCCGGGCAGTCGCCGGCACCGGATGGTTCGGAGCTGTCACGGCGGGGCGATGGGCTGTCTTCGTACGCCGGCCGGCAGGGCATCCCCGCCCCCTCGTCCGCATCCAACGGCGGTCCCCGGGGTCCAAGGGGGTCCCGGGCGTGGTGTTGCAGCTCTCGGTCGGGCGACATCCACGATCAGTACGAACGACCAACGTAGGCGAGAAGGCCGGGCTCGGTGTCGCTGTCGGGCACAGCGCCGTCCGCGCGAGTTAAGCAGCGGACGGTGACCGCTGACTGGGCCAACTCGGCCTCGCCGCCCTCCTGGACCGCCGACCACGGCAGTCGTGCCCAGCCGTCCGCGCATGCCTCGACCGCGTCAGCCAGGGTCGTCACGTCGGCAGTTCGAGCGTCCCGTGCGGCCCGAGCATCCTCGAGCATCACACGCTGTTCGCTGACCAGCATGCCCGGCACTGCCCGGGAGATGTGCGGTAGCCGGAACAGTTCCTTTCCGCCGAGGAGCCGGTGCGCGACGGTCACCTGTTCGGCGGCCAGGTCACGGGGGCCGAGTTCGAGCCGTAGCGGCACGCCCTTGAGCTCCCAGTCCACGATCCGGCGCCCGAACTGGACGTCCGTCCGGTCGTCGACCACGACCCGCACGCCCGCGTCGCGCAGGTCCGAGCCGAGCTGGTGCGCTGCCTCGACGACGTCCGCTTTGACCGCCATCACCACGACCTGCACGGGTGCGAGCACCGGCGGGAGTCGCAAGCCGTCGTCGTCGCCGTGCGCCATGATCAGGCCGCCGACCATCCGGGTGGACGTGCCCCACGACGTGGTCCAAGCGGTCTCCTGCCGGCCCGCGGCCGAGAGGTAGTCGATCCCGAACGCTCTCGCGAAGTTCTGGCCGAGCTCGTGGGACGTGCCCATCTGCAGCGCCTTGCCGTCGCGCATCAGCGCCTCGCAGGCCAGCGTGTTCACCGCGCCGGCGAATCGCTCGCGCGCGGTCTTGCGACCGACGACGACCGGAATCGCCAGCACGTTGACCATAAAGTCCTCATACGCCTCGTGCAGGATCCGACGGGCGTAGTCGCGGGCGTCGTCGAAGGTCGCGTGCGCGGTGTGCCCCTCCTGCCAGAGGAACTCGGTGGTGCGCAGGAACAGCCGCGGGCGCAGCTCCCAGCGGACCACGTTGTTCCACGCGTTGAGCAGCAACGGCAGGTCGCGGTAGCTCTGCGTCCACTTGGCCATGAACTCGCCGATGACCGTCTCGCTGGTCGGCCGCACCACCAGCGGCTCCTCCAGCTGCTTGCCTCCAGCGTGCGTGACCACGGCGAGCTCCGGGCTGAAGCCCTCGACGTGCTCGGCCTCGCGGTGCAGGTAGGACTGCGGGATGAGCAGCGGGAAGTACGCGTTCTGGGCCCCGCACGCCTTGATCCGGGCGTCCATCTCGGCCTGCATGCGCTCCCATATCGAGTACCCGTACGGTCGGATGACCATGGTGCCGCGCACCGGCCCGTTGTCGGCCAGCTCCGCCTTTGTCACCACGTCCTGGTACCAGCGGGGGAAGTCCTCGGTCTGTGCGGTGAGTACGCGCGCCACGCGGCCGAATCTACGGGGCACTGCCCGCAGTCGCTGCCGTGCACCCGCGGTCGGGGATAACGTGGTGGCCAGGAAGGACCAGGCACGTGCCGTTGCTGTCGTCGCTTGCCCCGGACTCAGAGGGCCGCACAGGGTAGGGCGACACAGGCGGGACGCACCGGATCAGGCTGGGTTGACCTCCCGGTGCCGCATTCGCCATACCAGCTTGCGGAGCTCGTCGAACCAGAGCACGACGGACGCCATGGCCACCGTGATGCCCCAGTGGGCGAGGTCGAGGGGGGCGGTGCCGAACGCGGTCTGCAGGAACGGCACCTCGACGACGGCGACCTGCAACAGGGCGGCGAGCAGCACGGCGCCCCAGAGCCATCCGTTGACGAACAGCCGGTGGAACGCGCTCACCGTTTCGGATCTGGAGTTGAACGCGTTGAACAACTGCGCGAGGACCAGGGTGGTGAAGCCGGCGGTCCGCGCCACCTTCAGCGAGTCCGACCCCTCGACCAGACCGCCCGGCAGCAAGATATCCATGGTAAGCAGCGTGACGCCGCCCATCACAAGACCGATGGAGAGGATGCCGGTCCACATGTGCCGGTCGATGATCCGTTCGGTCACCTGCCGGGGTCGCCGGCCCATGACGTCGTCGATCTCGGGGTCGACGCCCATCGCCAGCGCCGGGGCGGAGTCGGTGACCAGGTTGATCCAGAGGATCTGCGTCGCCAGCAGCGGCACGACGACTGCTTCCTCGCTCGCCGCGCTGAGCCCGATGACACCGGCGAGCACCACGCCGAAGAACACGGTGAAGACCTCGCCCATGTTCGAGGAGAGCAAGTAGCGCAGAAACTTCTTGATGTTGTCGAAGATGACTCGGCCCTGGCGGACCGCCGCGACGATGGTGGCGAAGTTGTCGTCGCCCAGGATCATCTTCGCCGCTTCCTTGGTCACCTCCGTTCCGGTGATGCCCATCGCCACGCCGATGTCCGCGGACTTCAGCGCAGGAGCGTCGTTGACGCCGTCGCCGGTCATGGCCACGACCTGACCGTCGGCCCGCAGGGCGCCGACGATCTGCAGCTTGTTCTGCGGGGCGACGCGGGCGTACACCGAGACGGTGCCGGTGAGCTCGTGCAGCTCGCTCTCGGACAGCGCGTCGAGTTCGGTCCCGGTGACCGCTCGCGCGCCCGGCGGAACGATCCCGAGATCCTCCGCGATGCGCGCGGCGGTGCCGGGATGGTCTCCTGTGATCATCAGGACCCGAATGCCCGCCCGGTGTGCCTCCTCGACCGCTGCGGCCACCTCTGGTCGCGGCGGGTCGATGATGCCGACGACGCCGACGTAGACCAGACCCTCCTCGTCGGCGTCGTCGAGCCCGTCCTCGACAGCCGGGTCATCGATCGAGCGGTAGGCCACGCCGAGGGTGCGGTACGCCTGCCCGGAGAGGGACCCCACGGCCGCGAGCGCCGTGGCCCGCCGGTCCTCGTCGAGGGGCACGACGTCCTCGCCCACCTGCAGCCGCGTGCACCTCTTCAGCAGCACGTCGGGAGCGCCCTTGGTCACCAGGGCGAGGGCGTGCTCGCCACCGCCGCGTTCGACGAGCGCGGACATCATCTTGCGCTCCGAGGTGAACGGGATCTCGCCCTGACGCTGGAAGTCCTGCGCCCGCTCGACCGTCCCGTCCAGCTTGCGGGCAGCGACGAGGAACGCCGCCTCCGTCGGGTCACCTTGGATCTCCCACTTGCCGTCGCTCTCGGTGAGCTGGGCGTCGTTGGCGAGCGAGCCGCCGCCGAGCACAAGCCGGGCCTCGTGGAAGATCGCGGGATCGGTGAGTTCGGTCCCGCCGGTCAGGGCCGTGCCCTCGGGCCGGTAGCCGACGCCAGTCAGCTCGACGTTGCCGGACGCGGTGACGATGCGCTGAACCGTCATCTCGTTCTTGGTCAGCGTTCCGGTCTTGTCGGAGGCGATCACCGACGCCGAGCCAAGGGTCTCCACCGAGTGGAGCTTCTTGACGACGGCGTTGCGCTTGGCCATCTGCTGGACACCGATGGACAGGACAACGGAAAGGATGGCGGGCAACCCCTCCGGCACGGCCGCGACCGCGAGGGAGACGCCGAGGAGCAGCACGGTAACGAACTCGCTGAGGGAGGTGACCCGGTTCACGATCGCCGTGACGACCATCACCACCACGGCGATGACGATGACCGTAATGCCCAGAAGCTTGCTCACGCCGGCCAGTTCCTTCTGCAGCGGTGACTGGCTCTCCTGGGTGGCGTCGAGCATCTCGGCGACGGATCCCATCTCGGTTCCCATGCCGGTGCCGCTCACCACGGCGCGGCCGACGCCCTGCGCGACGGCGGTGCCCTTGTAGACCATGTTGCGCCGGTCGCCCAGCGGGACGGGTTGCGGGAGCGTCGCCGGGTTCTTGCTCACCGCCTCACTCTCCCCGGTCAGCGAGGCTTCCGCGATGCGCAGGGCACTGGCCGAGAGCAGGCGCGCGTCGGCCCCCACGGCGTCCCCCTCGGCCAGGGCGAGGATGTCACCGCGGACGAGTTCGGCTGACGGGACGGTCTTGAGTTCGCCATCGCGGAGCACGGTGGAGGCTGCAGCGGTCATCGACTGCAGCGCCGCAACCGCGTTCTCCGCCTTGTTCTCCTGTACGAAGCCCAACACACCGTTGAGCAGGACGACGGCAGCGATGACCACCGCATCGATCGGTAGGCCCGCCGCACCCTCCCCGACCCACGCGACCAGCGAGATCGCAACCGCGACCAGAAGCAGGTAGATCAGCGGGTCCTGGAATTGCGCGAGGATCTTGCGCCACAGCGAGACCGGCGGCTTCGAACGCAGCTCGTTAGGCCCGTCACGCTCAAGCCTTCGTGCGGCCTCGCCGGCGCTGAGACCCACAGCGGGGTAGACGTCGAGCTCGCGCGCGACCTCGACGGCGTCCAGCAGAGCCGGGTCTCGACCGGTCCCGTAATCCGCGACCGCGGACGAGGTGAACCGGTCGGTGGCAGCACGCGATTCGCCCACAAGGGAATGGTCCCCCAACCCAGCGGGGCCGCGCTACGGCGGACGAGCCGAGCTGGTGCGGCCACGCAGCGCTGCGGCGCTAGCGTTTCCGCGCGGGCACGGGTGGCGGCCACGATGAGATCGACGGCAACGCCTGATGAGTGCCCGGCGGGACGGTCAGTTGTCGACTGGGCGTGTCCGCTCGAGCCAGTCGCCGACGAGCGCGGCGAGTAGTTCGGGCCGCTCGTGCATGAGCGCGTGGCCGGCACCCTCGAGGACTGCCAGGGTGGCGCGCGGGTAGCGCTCGAGCAGTTCGATCGCATCGGAGTACCCGACGGTCGAGTCACGTCGTCCAGCCACGATCAAGGTCGGCGCCGAGAAGGTTCCTGACCCGACGTCGACCGTCCACCCGGCGAAGATGCGTCCCAGGGCAGCCTCGTCGACGAGCGCCGTGCCGGGCACCACGTGGTCGCGGTAGCGGCGAGCGGTGGCCGGTGTACGCACGACGAAGTACTCATCGAACCCCGCCCGCTGGGCAGGTTCGAGTTCGTCGTACGCGTCGGTGTCCTGGTGAACCACGTCGTGGGCGGGGACGTTTCCTGACCTCTCGGCGACTGGGCAGCACAGCGCCAGACCGCGCACGATGTCTGGTCGGCTGGCCGCCAGCCCGCGAGCCAGATAGGCGCCGTAGGAATGCCCAGCCAGCATCACCGGTCCCTCGCCCAGATGGTCAATGAAGCCACTGAGCATCTTGACGACATCGTCGTTGCAGGTTAGGCCGTCGGTGGTCGAGCGGCCCATCCCCGGTAGATCCGGATAGATCCGCCGGAAGCCCACGCTGGGGACGACGGCCTCGAAAGCCGCCTCGATCTCGCGGTGATCGACACCCGCGCCGTGAAGCGCAACAAGCGGCAGGCCGCCGCCATGCTCGACGTAATGGACCAGAACGTCGTTGATCCGGCATTCCATATCTCGACACCGTACTGTTCGGTGCCCGATGACCGTCTTGATCAGACGAACCACTCATTGGGTTTGCTGGTGATCGGCTCCACCAAGCGGTAATGGGTCGGCTCGGCAACCGAGCGAACCTGGATGTTCGGGTCCTTGGTGCGAGCGTGCGGCTTCCGGGTGGGCAGCCGCGCCAAGCGTGCCAGCCGTCGGGATGCAGGCGGCTCGGCTCGGGACGTGATCCTGCCGGGAGGTGCCCGGGCGCGTACCTCCGCGGTCGATGGCGATGCGGTGCCGGGTGCTGTCGATCACGGCAGCGACGCAACTGATCAAGGCATGCTGACCGATGTGCCCGGCGGTCGCCTGTCTGGCCTGGCTGTAGCGGAGGGCTGAGCGGCGGTGGCCATCTCTTCGGCCGGGTCGAGTCCGGTCAGGAATCGAGAAGCACCGGTGACGCAGCCGAACGTAACGTGATTGCCATTGACAACGCAGCGGCCACCGAGAAGGCCCGCCCGCCCCTGGGAGGCGAACATGAGTACAACGATCCGTAGCCTGGTGATTCCGGTCACCGACCTGGATGCCACAAAGGCCGTCTACACAGCGCTGCTCGGCGCGCCGCACACCGACGAGCCCTACTACGTCGGGTACAACGTCGAAGGCTTCGAGGTGGGCCTCAATCCAGCCGGCCAGGGTGGCGGCCCGGTGGCCTTTGCCGACGTCGACGATCTCGATGCCACCCGCGAAACGCTGCTCGCGGCCGGCGCGACCGAGCGCGACGCCCCGCGTCAGGTCGCGCCCGAGGCGCGGGTGTGCGTGCTCGCCGATCCCGACGGCAACCCCATCGGCCTGCGCGGTCGGTAGCCGTCGGTTCCAGGCGCGTCTGGTTGACGGCAGGATGACGGCTCGGCGTCCTCGCCGGTGTGGTGCAGGCGCACGGTGACCGGCCACCGGAGACGAACTGCTCGCCCTTGGTGGCTAGTTCGCCGACCAGGCGTTCACACGCTCGCGCCCGTTAGCCGTGAACCAGGGGTTCGCCGCGAGCGGGATATGGACGGGCGGGCCGCGCCAAGCCGAACGTCGGTTGGGATGGCGGCGGCCGTGAGACTGTCTCCCTGCGCGGGTCCGGCGCGGTTAGGCACGCGCCGGGTAGTGCAGCGAAGCGAGGAGTTGACTGTGCAGGATGGCGTTCGAGTACAGGCCGCCGCCGCGATCGCTCGCGCGTCCGCCGGTTCGATCGGTGAAGCACCCGCCGGCTTCCTCGACAAGGAGAACCCACGGTGCGTGGTCCCACTCGTTGTACCGCTCCGCCAGAAAGGCATCGATCTCGCCACGAACAAGCTCGACCAGCGGTAGCGGGCTCGCCGACGCGCGCGCCGCACTCGGTGGGAAACGAGCCCTGGACTCGTCGTCCACAGCATCGAGGACGGCATCGGCCAGCGTCGACGTCCTGCTGACCTCGAGGCGGCGCGTCGTGCTCGCTTCGCGACCGACTTCGAGCGCGTGCTTGCCGACCCCACCCCTGCGGGTTGAGCTCAGCGGGCGAGGTCCGCCGCCAGCCGGGCGGCCGCCGAGGCCGGGTCGGGCGCCCCGGTGATCGGCCGGCCGACCACGAGCAGGTCGGCGCCGTCGGCCAGCGCCTGCGCCGGGGTGGCCACCCGGGCCTGGTCCTGGGCGTCCGCGCCCATCGGCCGTACCCCCGGGGTGATCAGTGTGATCGCCGGACCGACCTCGGCCCGGACCGCGGCCACCTCCTGCGGCGAGCAGACCACTGCCCGGGCGCCGGCAGCCACCGACATCGCGGCGAGACGGCGTACCGCGTCCAGGGGCGGTCCGGACAGTCCGACCTGCTCCAGGTCCGTCACGGTCATCGAGGTCAGGACGGTGACCGCCGCGATCTCCACACCCGGCAGCGCCTCGACGGCGGCCCGGATCATCCTCGCCCCGCCGGTGGCGTGCACGGTGAGGTACCGCGGGCGCAGCCGGGCCACCGAGGCGGCCGCGCCGGCCACCGTCGCCGGGATGTCGTGCAGCTTCAGGTCGAGGAACAGCCCGACCCGGGACCCGCCGCGGACCACCGCCACCACGTCCGGGCCGTACCGGCAGAACAGTTGCAGCCCCACCTTGACCACCGAGACGTACGGCGTCACCTGGGAGGCCCAGCGGGCCGCGGTGTCGAGATCCGGTGCGTCCAGCGCGACCGCGATCGGCGCCTTATCCGGCACGGCTGACCGCCTCCCTGGCCGGCGCGGCTCGAGCGTGGGCGAGCCCGACCACCTCGGAGGGGGCGGCGAACCCCCGGGCGGCGAGTTCGGCGGCCAGCTCGGCCTGTACCCGGGCCGGTGCGGCCGGGTCGGCGAAGGTTGCGGTGCCGACCGACACCGCTGCCGCCCCGGCGACCAGGAACTCCAGGGCGTCCAGGCCGGTACGGATCCCGCCCATGCCGAGCAGAGGGACATCGGGTAGCGCGGCGTGCACCTGCCAGACGCACCGCAGCGCGACAGGTTTGATCGCCGGGCCGGACAGCCCGCCGGTGGCGGCGGAGAGCACCGGCCGCAGGGTGCGGGGGTGGACCGCCAGGCCCAGCAGCGTGTTGATCAGCGAGAGCCCGTCGGCGCCGGCGGCCACGCACGACTGCGCGATGGCCACGATGTCGGTGACGTCCGGGGAGAGCTTGGCGAACACCGGTACGTCGGCCTCGGCCCGGACCGCGGCCACCACCTCCGCCGCGCCCTCCGTCGAGCACGCGAAGACCTGGCCGCGGGATTCCACGTTGGGGCAGGAGATGTTCACCTCGATCATCGCTAGACCCGGCGCGCCGCGCAGCCGGCGGGCGAGTTCGGCGTACTCCGCTCCGCTGTGCCCGGCGATCGAGACCACCGCCGGTACCCCACGGTCGGCGAGCCACGGCAGATCGGTGGCCAGGAACGCCTCGATCCCCGGACCCTGGAGGCCGATCGAGTTGAGCATCCCGCTCGGGGTTTCCGCCATCCGCGGCGTCGCCCGCCCGGCCCGGGCGGTGAGCATCACCGACTTGGTGACCACCCCGCCGATGCTGGTCAGGTCGAAGTAGGCCGCCAGCTCCCGGCCGGCGGCCGCACAGCCCGACGCGGTGAACACCGGCCCGGCGAAGCTCACCCCGGCCAGCCGGGTCGACAGGTCGATCACCGGAGCACCTGGCCGCGCGGGGCTCCGTGACAATGCGATCCGTGACAGTGAGATCCGTGACAATCGCAGCAGCCCTGCAGTTGGGGTAACTCAGCGGGACTCTGGTACCGCGGAGATTCCCCAGCCCAGCATGCCGGGCCAGGAAGCTGCCGGGTTGGGGTGAACCAGCGGGACCCTGGTACCGCCGAATTTCCCCACTCCACGCCGGCGGGGCGGGTACGCAGGTCGATCACGATCCCCCGACCGCTTCAGCGGGCACCGTCCGGACCGCGTCGAAGCGCACGCATTCGCCGGGGAACACGGGTCCCTCCAGGCAGGCCCGGGTCATCCGGGTCCGGCCGTCGTCCCCGACGATCGGCAAGACGCAGGTCATGCACACCCCCACCCCACAGGCCATCGCCTCCTCGACGGCGACCTGACTCGGCACACCGGCCGCCGCCGCCAGCCGGGCGACCGAGGCCAGCATGGGCATCGGCCCGCAGCCGTACACCAGCCCCGCGCCGTTCAGCAGTCCGGGTAGGGCGGTGGAGACCCAGCCCCGGAGGCCGGTCGAGCCGTCGTCGGTGGTGACCGTCAGCGAGTCCGCCACCCGGCCCGCCTCGGCCACCGCCATCAGTCGGTCCACGCTCGCCGCCCCCAGCAGCATCCGCACCTCGCAGCCCAGCGCCCGCAGCGCCTCGGCGAGCGGTACCAGCGGCGCCGCGCCGTACCCGCCGCCGACCAGCACGCAGGCCATCGGGCGCTGCGGCACCACGAACGGCGACCCCAGCGGGCCGCCGACCTCGACCAGGTCGCCCCGCCGCCGGGATGCGAGCCAGCCGGTGCCGTGGCCGAGGACGGAGAACAGCACGGTGATCGTCCCGACCTCCCAGCGGGCCAGGGAGAAACAGCGCCGCAGCACCATGGACGTCGCCGGGCCGCCCACCGACAGGGCGACGAAGTGCCCGGGCCGGGCGGCGGCCGCGATCGCCGGTGCCTCCAGGGTGAGCCCGACATAGGCGCCCACCGGCCGCACGTCCACCACGCCGGCGGCCAGTTGAACGGGGGCAGCCGGGTTCACCTCCGCGCCATCCGCAGCGCCGAGGCATAGGACTGCAGCGAGCGCACCCCGACATCGCCGCGCAGCAGCGACTCGATGCCCTGCACGCAGGCGTCCAGTCCCTGCACGGTGGTCACGCACGGGATGGCCCGGGCCACCGCGGCGGTGCGAATCTCGTACCCGTCGACCCGCGGCCCGACGCCGAACGGAGTGTTGACGATCAGGTCGACCTCCCCAGCCAGGATGCGGTCCACGATCGTCGGCTCGCCGTCCGGTCCGCGGCCGGCGGAGTGTTTGCGGACCACCAGGGCCGGTACGCCGTGCCGGGACAGCACCTCGGCGGTTCCCTCGGTGGCCTGTACCGAGAACCCGAGGTCGGCCAGCCGCTTGACCGGGAACACCATCGCCCGCTTGTCCCGGTCGGCGACCGCGACGAACACGCAGCCCTTCGTCGGCAGCGCGCCGAACGCCGCTTCCTGGCTCTTGGCGTACGCGGTACCGAAGTTCGCGTCGATGCCCATCACCTCGCCGGTGGAGCGCATCTCCGGTCCGAGCAACGTGTCCACGCCGGCGAAGCGATGCCAGGGCAGCACCGCCTCCTTGACCGCTATCGGGGCGTCCAGCGGCAGGTCGGCGCCGTCGCCGGCCGGCAGCATGCCCTCGGTGCGTAGGTCGGCGATAGTGGCGCCGAGCATCACCCGGGCGGCCGCCTTGGCGACCGGCACCGCGGTCGCCTTGGACACGAACGGCACCGTGCGCGAGGCCCGCGGGTTGGCCTCCAGGACGTAGAGCACGTCCCCGACGAGGGCGTACTGCACGTTGAGCAGCCCGCGCACGCCGACCCCGGCGGCTATCGCCTCGGTCGATGAGCGGATCCGGGCCAGGTCGCGGCGGCCGAGGGAGATCGGCGGCAGGGCGCAGGCCGAGTCGCCGGAGTGGATCCCGGCCTCCTCGATGTGCTCCATCACCCCGGCCAGGAACAACTCGGTACCGTCGTAGAGCGCGTCGACGTCGATCTCCAGCGCGTCGTCGAGGAACCGGTCGACCAGGACCGGCCGGTCCGGGGTGATCTCGGTGGCCCGGTCCAGGTAGCCCCGGAGCTGCGCGTCGTCGTAGACGATCTCCATGCCGCGCCCGCCGAGGACGTAGGACGGCCGGACCAGCACCGGATAGCCGAGGCGGTCGGCGATCGCCTTGGCGTCCGGGTAGGAGGTGGCCGTGCCGTGCTGGGGCGCCGGCAGGCCGGCGGCGGCGAGAACCCGGCCGAACGACCCGCGGTCCTCGGCGAGGTGGATCGCCTCCGGCGACGTGCCGACGATCGGCACCCCGGCGTCTTTCAGGCCCTGAGCCAGGCCGAGCGGGGTCTGCCCGCCGAGCTGGACGACCACCCCGGCGAGAGGCCCGGCGGCCCGCTCGGCGGCCACCACCTCCAGCACGTCCTCGGTGGTGAGCGGCTCGAAGTACAGCCGGTCGCTGGTGTCGTAGTCGGTGGACACCGTCTCCGGGTTGCAGTTGACCATCACCGTCTCATAGCCCGCGTCGCGCAGCGCGAACGCGGCATGCACGCAGGCGTAGTCGAACTCGATGCCCTGCCCGATCCGGTTCGGCCCGCTGCCCAGGATGATCACCGCTGGGTTGGTCCGCGGCGCCACCTCGGACTCGGTCTCGTAGCAGGAGTAGTGGTAGGGGGTGCGGGCCGCGAACTCGGCCGCGCAGGTGTCGACCGTCTTGTACACCGGCCGGAGGCCGAGGTCTTCCCGCCGGGCCCGCACCGCCGGCTCGCTCGACCCGGTCAGCTCCGCGAGTTGCCGGTCGGAGAAGCCGTGCCGCTTGGCCAGGAGCATCAGGTCGGCGTCGAGATCCGCGCCGGCGACGGAGCCGGCCACTTCGTGCAGCGCCAGGATCTGGTCGACGAACCACGGGTCGATGCCGCTGGCCGCGGTGACCTCGGCCACCGAGGCCCCGCCGCGCAGCGCGTCCAGCACGTCGTGCAGCCGGCGATCGGTCCGGCGCGCGGTGCGGGCCAGCGCGTCCGGCCGGGGCGGGGCGGCCCAGGACAGCTGGGATCCGGCCTGCTCCAGCGAGCGCAGCGCCTTCTGCAGCGCCTCGGGAAACGACCGGCCGATCGCCATCGCCTCCCCGACGCTCTTCATCGTCGTGGTCAGTTCGCGGTCCGCGCCGGGGAACTTCTCGAACGCGAACCTGGGCACCTTCACCACGACGTAGTCCAGGCTGGGCTCGAAACTGGCCGGGGTCTCCCGCGTGATGTCGTTGGGGATCTCGTCCAGGGTGTACCCGATGGCCAGCTTCGCCGCGATCTTCGCGATCGGGAAGCCGGTGGCCTTCGAGGCCAGCGCCGAGGACCGGGACACCCGCGGGTTCATCTCGATCACCACCTCCCGCCCGGTGGCCGGGTCGACGGCGAACTGGATGTTCGACCCGCCGGTGTCCACCCCGACCGCGCGGATCACCGCGATCGCCAGGTCGCGCAGGTGCTGGTACTCCCGGTCGGTCAGCGTCATGGCCGGCGCCACGGTGATCGAGTCGCCGGTGTGCACGCCCATCGGGTCGAGGTTCTCGATCGAGCAGACGATCACCACGTTGTCGGCCCGGTCTCGCATGACCTCGAGCTCGTACTCCTTCCAGCCCAGCACGCTCTCCTCGACCAGTACCTCGGACACCGGGCTGGTGGCCAGCCCGCCGGCCACCTGGGCGCGTAACCCGGCCTCGTCGACGGCGATCCCGGACCCGCCGCCGCCCATGGTGAAACTCGGCCGGACCACCAGCGGGTACCCCGCGGCCGCGGCGAACGCGACGGCTTCCTCGGCGGAGCGGACCAGCGCGCTGGCCGGGACCTCCGCGCCGATCGAGCGGCAGATGTCCTTGAACAGCTGCCGGTCCTCACCGGCCTTGATCGCGGCCAGGTTGGCCCCGATCAGCTCGACGCCGTACTCCTCCAGCACGCCGGATTCGGCCAGGGCCACCGCGGTGTTCAGCGCGGTCTGCCCGCCCAGGGTGGGCAGCAGCGCGTCCGGCCGTTCCCGCTCGATCACCTTGCGGACGAACTCCGGAGTGATCGGCTCCACGTACGTGGCGTCGGCGAACTCCGGATCCGTCATGATCGTCGCCGGGTTGCTGTTGACCAGGCTGACCCGCAGGCCCTCCGCCTTGAGCACCCGGCAGGCCTGGGTGCCGGAGTAGTCGAACTCGCAGGCCTGGCCGATGACGATCGGCCCGGAGCCGATCACCAGGACCGAGCGCAAGTCGGTACGACGCGGCATTCAGCTCACCTTCAGGGCGATCAGGACCAGGACGAGCAGCGTCAGCGCGGCGACTCCGGCGGCCACCAGCAGCGCGCCGGGGCTCGGCGGGGTGGCCCGGACCACGCCGTCGTTCGGGTCCGGCGGGTGGCCGGCGATCGGGGTCGCGACCTCGCCGGATCCCCCCGGGGCCCGCTCGGCGTACTCCCCCGCGTACTCGGTCTCGATCCGGCTGCCGTCCTCGACCGGCACGCCCCGGCTGCCCACAGGCACCTCCCGGCTGCCGCTGCGGGGCGTGGAATCGGGGCTCACCGGCGGGCCCCGGCCATCAGCTCGGTGAAGGTCTGAAACAGCCCGGTGGCATCGTGCGGCCCCGGCGCGGCCTCCGGGTGGTACTGCACGGAGAACGCCGCGACGTCCAGGCAGCGCAGCCCCTCCACCACGCCGTCGTTCAGCCCGACGTGGGAGACCTCGACCCGGCCGTAGGCGGTGTCGGTCACGTCGCCGACCGGCGCGTCCACCGCGAACCCGTGGTTGTGCGAGGTGATGTGCACCCGCCCGGTGGAGCGGGTCTGGACCGGCTGGTTGATCCCGCGGTGTCCGTAGCCGAGCTTGTACGTGCCGAACCCGAGCGCCCGGCCCAGCATCTGGTGGCCGAAGCAGATTCCGAACACCGGCCGCACCCCGAGTACCCCGCGCAGCGCGTCCACGGCGTACGGGGAGGCCGCCGGATCGCCGGGGCCGTTGGAGAAGAACACCCCGTCCGGGTCGAGCGCCAGCACCGCCTCCGCGGTAGACGTCGCCGGCAGCACGTGCACCTCGCAGCCCGCGGCGGCCAGGTAGCGCGGCGTGGACCTCTTGATGCCCAGGTCCACCGCGGCCACCCGGAACCGGCGCTGTCCGACCGCCGGCACCACGTACGGCTCGGTCACGCTCACCTCCCGGGCCAGATCCGCACCTTCCATCCCCGGCGCGTCCCGCACCGCGTCCGCCACGGCGGCCGGATCGGGGCCGATCCCGCAGCGCATCGCGCCGCGCTCACGCAGGTGCCGGGTCAGCGCCCGGGTGTCCACGCCGGAGATCCCGACCACGCCGTACGCCTCGAGTTCCTCCTCCAGCGTGCGCTGCGCGCGCCACGAGGACGGCCGCCGGGCCGGGTCGCGCACCACGTACCCGGCCACCCAGACCCGGGACGACTCCGGATCGGCGTCGTTCACCCCGGTGTTGCCGATGTGCGGCGCGGTCATCACCACCACCTGCCGGTGGTAGGACGGGTCGGTAAGGGTCTCCTGGTAGCCGGTCATGCCGGTGTTGAACACCGCCTCGCCGACGGTCTGCCCGCCGGCGCCGTAGCCGGATCCGGGGAAGACCCGGCCGTCTTCCAGGACCAGGTACGCCGGGTCCCGGCGGGTCGCCCTCACGCCAGCTTCCCCTCGAGCACCGTGGGCCGCCCGCGCCGGAAGGTGGCTATCACCGCCGCCGGCAGCTCCCGCCCGGCGAACGGGGTGTTCCGCGACCGCGATGCCAGCGCCGCCGGGTCCACCACGTGGCGGGCCGCCGGGTCCACCAGCACCAGATTCGCCGGGGCGCCGACCTCCAGCGGCCGGCCCTGGCCGCGGAGCCGGCCGATCCGGGCCGGCCGGACCGACATCCGGTCGGCCACCCCGGCCCAGTCCAGCCGACCCGTCTCGATCATCGCCGCGACCACCACCGGCAGCGCGGTCTGCAGTCCCAGCATCCCGAACGCGGCCGCCGCCCACTCGGTCTCCTTGTCCTCCAACGCGTGCGGTGCGTGGTCGGTCGCCACCGCGTCGATCGTGCCGTCCGCCAGTCCGTCGCGCAGCGCCTCGACGTCGGCCGCGGTCCGCAGCGGCGGGTTCACCTTGTACACCGGGTCGTAGGTCTCGGCGAGGGAGTCGGTGAGCAGCAGGTGGTGCGGCGTCACCTCGGCGGTGACCCGTACGCCGCGCGCCTTCGCCCAGCGCAGTATCTCCACCGAGCCCGCGGTGGAGACGTGGCAGACGTGCAGCCGGGAGCCGACGTGAGCGGCCAGCAGGCAGTCCCGGGCGATCACCGCCTCCTCGGCGGCTGCCGGCCACCCGGTGAGTCCGAGCCGGGCGGAAACCTCCCCCTCGTTCATCAGCGCGCCCTCGGTGAGCCGCGGCTCCTGCGCGTGTTGGGCGATGACACCGTCGAAGGCCCGGACGTACTCCAGCGCCCGGCGCATCAGGACGGCATCGTCCACGCAGTGCCCGTCGTCGGAGAACACCCGCACCCGGGCGGCGGAGTCGGCCATCGCGCCGAGTTCGGCCAACTGACCGCCGGCCAGCCCCACGGTCACCGCACCGACCGGGTGCACGTCGCAGTAGCCGGCGAGCTGGCCGAGCCGCCACACCTGCTCCACCACCCCGGCGGTGTCCGCCACCGGCTCGGTGTTGGCCATGGCGTGCACGGCGGTGAACCCGCCGAGGGCGGCGGCCCGGGTACCGGTTTCCACGGTCTCGGCGTCCTCCCGGCCCGGCTCCCGCAGATGAGTGTGCAGGTCGACGAGTCCGGGCAACGCGATCAGGCCGTTCGCGTCGAGGATCGCCGCACCGGGCGGGGCGTCGGCGGTCCCGGCGGGCGCCACCTCGGTCACCGTCCCGTCAGCCAGCACGAGATCCGACGGCGCCCCGTCGCTCACCCGCACCCCGCGCAGCACCCACGCGCTCATACCGGGCATGCCACGCTCCCTCGGCCAGCTCCGCATCCGGCGCGGTCCGCACCGCCCCCCGCGCCGACCCTCGCACCGACCACGGCACCGCCCCCCACGCCGCCCCCCGCACCCACGCCCGCAGCACGCTTCCCGATCCGGTGATCCAGGCCCCGCCAGCCCCAGCCGGCCGTGGTCAGCCGGCCCTGGATCACCGGGCGAGGCGTTGACACCGGGCCGGTCATGCCGCGTCCCCGCCGAGCAGCAGGTACAGCACGGCCATCCGGATCGAGACCCCGTTGGCCACCTGCTCGACGATCGTGGACCGCACCGAGTCGGCGACCTCGGCGGCGATCTCCATCCCGCGGTTCATCGGCCCGGGGTGCATGACGATCGACTCCTCCGGCAGGGTGGCCATCCGGTGAGCGTCCAGGCCGTAGCGCCGGGAGTACTCCCGCGCGGAGGGGAAGAAGGCCGCCGCCATCCGCTCCCGCTGCACCCGCAGCATCATCACCACGTCGCTCTTGGGCAGCACGGCGTCGAGGTCGTAGCTGGTGGCGCACGGCCAGGCGTCCACGCCGACCGGCAGCAGGGTCGGCGGCGCGACCAGGGTGACCTCCGCGCCGAGGGTGGCCAGCAGCGCCACGTTGGACCGGGCCACCCGGGAGTGCAGGATGTCCCCGGCGAGAGCGACCCGCAGGCCTTCTAGCCGGCCCAGGCGGCGGCGCATGGTGTAGGCGTCCAGCAGGGCCTGGGTCGGATGTTCGTGGGTTCCGTCGCCGGCGTTGACGATGGCGCCGGAGATCCAGCCGGCGAGGCGGTGCGGCGCGCCGGAGGCGCTGTGCCGGACCACCACCGCGTCCGCGCCCATCGCCTCCAGGGTCAGCGCGGTGTCCTTGAGCGACTCCCCCTTGGCCACCGACGAGCCCTTCGCCGAGAAGGTGATCACGTCGGCGGAGAGCCGCTTGGCGGCCACCTCGAAAGACACCCTGGTCCGGGTGGAGTCCTCGTAGAACAGGTTGACCACCGTACGGCCGCGCAACGTGGGCAGCTTCTTGATCGGCCGGTCGGAGATCCGGGCCATCTCCTCGGCGGTGTCGAGCACGAGCAGCGCGTCGGAGCGGCTGAGGTCGGCGGCCGAGAGCAGGTGGCGCATCACGCCGGCAGGCCGATTCCGGCCGCCGGGCCGAGCAGCACCGCGTCCCGGCCGTCGTACTCGGCGAGCAGCACGTGCACGGTCTCCTGCAGCGAGGTGGGGATGTTCTTGCCCACGTAGTCGGCCCGGATCGGCAGCTCGCGGTGGCCACGGTCGACCAGGACCGCGAGCTGCACGGCACGCGGGCGGCCGGCGTCCCCCAGCGCGTCCAGGGCGGCGCGGACGGTACGGCCGGAGAACAGTACGTCATCGACGAGTACGACCACCTTGGCATCGATCCCGTCCGGCGGCAGGTCGGTGGCCTGCAGCGCCCGCACTCCCCGCAGCCGCAGGTCGTCGCGGTGCAGCGTGACGTCCAGCGCCCCGGTCGGCGGGTGGACCCCTTCGAAGGTGGCGATCCGCTCGGCCAGGCGGGCGGCCAGCGCGACGCCCCGGGTCGGAATACCCAGCACGACGACCTCGGTGCCCCCGGAATTGCGTTCTAGGATCTGATGAGCCATCCGGGAAATCGCCCGGGCGATGTCGTCGGCCCCGAGTACCGGCCGGGCTACTGCCGGATCACCGGTCACCGGCCGCGGCGGCCCAGACGGCATTACGGACCTCCTTCCCCGCCTCACCGGACGGGTCCTTAAAGGATGTCGGACGATTCGGCTCCACCCGCGGAACCACGAAGGATCGAGTTGGCTTACCTTAGCAGCGGTGTCCGGCCTAATCCCGTTAGGCTGCGGTTGGCGCATTAGGATGAAACTCGCAGAATCGCCTTGACCCCGGAACCTATCCCCCCATAACGTCACAGAAAGTAACACCGGAGCGAGGCTACGACGCCGGGTGCCTGACGGTCACCGCGCCGCTGATTCCTACACAGGGGTTGGCGTCGATACCCGGCCGAGCCAGTGGTGAGACCGGCGCTGCGGACCTGTATGCCTCGGGTTGCAGTACCAACCGCCACAGAAGGACAGCGCATATGACCAGCGACTACGCCAAGGCCCTCGGCTCCCGGCTGCGCGCCATCCGAACTCAGCAGGGGCTGTCCCTGCACGGCGTCGAGGAGAAATCCGCCGGCCGATGGAAGGCCGTGGTCGTCGGGTCGTACGAGCGTGGGGACCGGGCGGTCACCGTCCAGCGGCTGTCCGAACTCGCCGAGTTCTACAACGTACCGATCTCCGAACTGCTACCCAAGGGCGCGCCGAGCGCCGTCCTGGAGTCCCAGCAGCGGCTGGTCATCGACCTCGAGGCGCTGCAGACCATCGCATCGGAGGAGCGTCGGCTGCTGGCCCGGTACGCGGCCACCATCCAGAGCCAACGCGGGGACTACAACGGACGGGTGCTCTCCATCCGGCGCGACGACCTTCGAGCCCTGGCCGTGATGTACGACGAGTCGCCGAGCCAGCTCACCGACCAGCTCATCGAGTGGGGCGTGCTCAACCCCGACGCCCGGGCGGAGATCGCCGACGCCGGCTAGCGCCGTCGCCGCCGCCGAAGCGGCGTGGACCTACACAAGCTGGTGTATGTGCATGGCGCTGGATCATCGAATGCAGCTGCTGCTCGATGAGGACCGCTACCGGCGGGTGTCCGAGCTGGCCCGCCAGCGGGGCACGTCGGTGGCCGCGGTCATCCGCGAGGCCATCGATCGCGGGCTGCCCAGTCCGGACCGTCGGCGCGCTGCGGCGGCTCGACGCCTCCTGGACGCCGAGCCGATGCCCGTGCCCGATGTCCCCGACCTCCTCGCCGAGCTGGAGGACCTGCGCAGCAGACGGGCGTGATCGTCCTGGACACGACCGTCCTGGTCTATGCCACGGGCGCCGAACACCACTTGCGGGAGCCGTGCCGCCGGTTGGTGGACGCCATTTCTCGTAGCGCCATCGAGGCTACGACCACGCTCGAGGTCGTCCAGGAATTTCTCCACGTACGCAGCCGTCGGCGACCCCGCGCCGATGCCGTCGATCTCGCCTTGGCCTACGCCGACCTGCTCAGCCCGATGCTGCCGGTCACCCTCGCCGATCTGCGGGCCGGGCTGCGGCTCTACAGCGCCAGCACCCGGCTCGGCGCCTTCGACGCCGTACTCGCAGCAGCCGCCATGGCCGCGCACGCCGACGCGCTGGTCTCCGCTGAGGCGGCCTTCGCCGAAATCCGCGGCCTGGAACATGTGGTGCCCGACGCCGCCGCCGTCAGCCGGCTGTTGCAGGGCTGAGTGGCCGCCCGCGAGGTCGGGCTACGCGCCGGCCCGGCTCCCCACCAGGTGGGCGAAGAAGACCGAGCGGCCGCCGCGCCGGGCGCGGATCCTCACGTGGATGTGAGCCTCGACCCGATACGGCACCAAGGCCGGCATCCACCCCAGCGCAAGCACGTGGCGCACCAGGTCGGCGCGTGCGACAGTGGGACGGTGACCGAGGCAGCGTTGGCCGGGTCGGCCGGGCCGTGGACCGTTGCGGACTTGGCTGGACTAGGCGAGGACGGTCGCCGGTTCGAGATAGTGGATGGGAGTCTCCTGGTGACCCCGGCGCCATCGCTCGGCCACCAGGGCGTCGCCCAACGGCTTGCCGCCGAAGTGGATTCCTCCTGCCCACCGGGGTGGGAGGCGATTCAAACGCCCGGGCTACAACTCCGGAGCGCACCCACCACACGCCTAGTCATTCCAGACATCGCCGTCGTCCGGAGCGACGTGCTGTGGGGCGGCGCCGGGACCTTGTCCCCGGCCGACGTCCTCCTCGTCATCGAGATCGTCTCCCCATCGTCGGAGTCCACCGACCGGATCACCAAGCCGGCGTTGTACGCCGAGGCGGGCATCGCCGCGTACTGGCGAGTGGAACTCGACAGCCCAGCCGGAATCACCGTCGTCACGCACCGGCTCTCCGGCAATGCCTACATCGAGGACACGTCCGTCGATGCCGGGCAAACCGCGTCGATCGACTGGCCGCTGGCCTATCGGCTCGCGCCCGGCAGCCTTACCGGACCGCGCGAGCGCTGACGCTCCGGGAGGCATCCCCACCGGCCGCCTAGAACTCCTGCGGCCGCTGCGGCTTGGGCTGGGCCCAAGGTGGACCGACCGCCCGGACGTCTCCTGCAGACCGTCGACGAGCTGGAGACCGGCCGGACACGACCACAGCCTGCCGCCGGCGTTCCGCATAGCCCGGCTCGTCGCTCAGCCCGCCGGAGCGATCTTCCCGGGTGACGAAGGGCGGCCTAGGTCTGAGCACTTGGACACACAATGCCCCCGCTTTACGGCCTCGACATAGATCGTTTGAGCGTACCGATCTTCAGCCGCAACGACCATTGTGTGTCCAAACGTTCAGCGCCCCGTCCGACCAGCCTCCTTACACGTGCAGCGACGGCTTCAGCCGCAGGATCTTGGCCAGCAGCCCGTTGACGAACGTGGGGGAATCCGCCGTGGACAGGGTCGTGGCCAGCGTCACCGCCTCGTCGATCACCACCGCGTCCGGCACGTCGTCGCACCACAGCAGCTCGAACGTGCCCAGCCGGAGCAGGTTGCGATCCACCGCCGGCATCCGTTCCAGCGGCCAGTCCAGCGTGTACGTGGACAGCAGCTCGTCGATCCGCTCCCGGTGCGCGACAACGCCCTCCACCAGTGTCACGGCATACTCCGAGATCGGCGGATCGGCCTGCACCAGCCGGTCCGCCAGAGTGGCCACCGGGTCGGCGCCGCGCAGCTCGGCCTCGTACAGCACATCGAGCGCCCGCTTGCGCGCCTTGCTCCGGGCCGCCATCTAACCGGGCCTGCGCACGGTGGTCACGAGGTGACGCGGCCGAGGTACCGTCCGTCGCGGGTGTCGACCTTGACCTTCTCGCCGGTGGTCAGGAACAGCGGCACCTGAATGGTGGCGCCGGTCTCCAGCTCGGCCAGCTTCGTGCCGCCGGTCGAGCGGTCGCCCTGCACGCCCGGGTCGGTGTGGGCGATCACCAGCTCGACCGAGGCGGGCAGCTCGACGTAGAGCGGGGTGGACTCGTGCATGGCGACGGTGCCGGTCATGTTCTCCAGCAGGTAGTCCTTGACGCCGCCGACCGTCTCCGCCGGCAGGTGCACCTGCTCGTAGGAGCCGGTGTCCATGAACACGTAGTCGGTGCCGTCGGAGTACAGGTAGGTCATCTCGCGACGGTCGACGTTCGCCGTCTCGACCTTCACGCCGGCGTTGAACGTGCGGTCGACCACCTTGCCGGTCAGCACGTTCTTCAGCGTGGTACGCACAAACGCCCCGCCCTTGCCCGGCTTGACGTGCTGGAACTCGACCACGGTCCACAGCTGGCCGTCGATGTCGAGGGTGATGCCGTTCTTCAGGTCGTTCGTGGTCGCCACGTGGACCGACTCTACCGGCTACCGTCGCCGCGGCGGGCGGCCAACGCGCGCAGCGCCAGTTGGTACCCGTGCACTCCGAGCCCGGTGATCGAGCCGAGGGCGACCGGCGCGACGACGGACAGGTGCCGGAACTCTTCCCGGGCCGCCGGCTGGGAGATGTGTACCTCGATGACCGGCACGCCGTGCCCGCCGACGTCGGCCACCGCGTCCCGCAGCGCGTAGGAGTAGTGGGTCCACGCCCCGGCGTTGAGCACCACGCCCTCGACCTGCGCTCCGGCCTGGCCGGCGTCGGCCGCCTCGTGCAGCCAGCCGAGCATCTCCCCCTCCGCGTCGGTCTGCCGGACATCGACGGCAAGCCCGAGTTCGGCGGCGGTGTCCCGGCACAGCGCGACCAGGTCGGCGTAGGTTCCCGCGCCGTAGATCTCCGGCTCCCGGGTGCCGAGCCGGGACAGGTTGGGGCCGTTGAGGACCAGGATCACGCTCGGCACACCTCCGCGTAGGCCGCCGCCAGCAGCTCCGGCGCCGGGTCGTCCAGGATGCCCGGTCGGGCCAACCCGTCGAGTACCACGAACCGCAGCCGCCCGCCGCGGGACTTCTTGTCCAGCCGCATCGCGGCGTGCAGCGCCGGCCAGGCATCCGCTTCGTAGGAGGTGGGCAGCCCGAGCCCGGTGAGGATGCGCCGGTGCCGGTCCGCGGTCGGCGCGTCGAGGCGGCCGGTGAGCCGGCCGAGTTCGGCGGCGTACACCATCCCGACGGCGACCGCGTCGCCGTGCCGCCAGCGGTAGTCCTCCACCCGCTCCAGCGCGTGGGCGAGGGTGTGGCCGTAGTTGAGGATCTCCCGCCGGCCGGCTTCCCGCAGGTCCTCGCCCACCACGTCGGCCTTGACCCGTACCGATCGCTCGATCAGTTCCCGCCGATGAGCGCGCGGGTCCTGTCCGAGCAGGTCCAGGATGGCCGGGTCGGCGATGAAGCCGGCCTTGACCACCTCGGCTAGGCCGGCCCGGTAGTCCTCCGCCGGCAGGGTGTCCAGGAAGTCCAGGTCGCAGACCACCCCCGCGGGCGGGTGGAAGGCGCCGACCAGGTTCTTGCCGGCGGCGGTGTTGATCCCGGTCTTGCCGCCGACGGCGGCGTCGACCATGCCGAGCAGCGTGGTGGGTACGTGCACCACCCGCACCCCGCGCAGCCAGGTCGCCGCCGCGAACCCGCCGAGGTCCGTGGTCGAGCCCCCGCCGACGGTCACCAGAGCGTCGGAGCGGGACAACTCGGTGCGGCCCAGCCGCTCCCACAGCAGGCTCAGGGTGGTGAGGTCCTTGTCGGCCTCGGTGCCGGAGAGGGCGACGGTGCCGACGGTGATGCCGGCGCCGGCGAGGTGCCCGGCGAGGCGCTGCGCGGCGTCGCGTACCGGCTCCGCGTACACCACGAGGGCCTGGGCGGCACCGGCCACCAGCGCCGGTACCTCGGCGAGCACGTCGGAGCCGACCACCACCTCGTACGGGCTCGGGCCGCGAACCGGGATCCTGGTCGGGCTCACGACCCGACCACGCGCAGCACGTCCGCGGCGACCGCCTCGGGGGGACGGCCGTCGGTGGCCACGGTGACCGTCGCCACCTCCTCGTACCGGGGACGTCTTTCGGTGAGCAGCCGGTTCAGCTCGGCTCGCGGGCTGCCGAGCAGCAGCGGCCGGTCGCGGGCCAGCCCGACCCGCTTCACCGCGTCGGCCAGCCCGACGTCGAGGAAGACCACGTGGTGCTCCCGCAGCGAGACCCGGGTGCCGTCGTCGAGTACCGCCCCGCCGCCGACCGCGAGCACGCCGTCGTGTTCGGCGAGCGCGACCCGGACCGCTTCCCGTTCCAGAGCGCGGAACCGGGCTTCACCGGAGCCGATGAAGATGTCGGCGATGGACTGCCCGACGGTCAACTCGACGTCGGCGTCGGTGTCCCGGAACGGCGCGCCGAGGCTGTCGGCCACCAGGCGGCCCACGGTGGTCTTGCCGGCCCCGGGGGGTCCGACGAGGACGACCAGCGGCGCGATCCGGGGCTCCGGGGCCGGGCGCCGCGTCGCGCTCATCCGCCGCCCCCTGGGGCAGAGCCTCGGGTCACCGGATTGCCAGCGCGTCGAGGTACCCGGTCAGGTTGCGCCGCGTTTCGCCCACGCTGTCCCCGCCGAACTTCTCCAGCACCGCGTCCGCCAGGACGAGGGCGACCATCGCCTCGGCGACCACTCCGGCGGCCGGCACCGCGCACACGTCGGAGCGCTGGGCGATCGCCTTCGCCGGTTCGCCGGTGGCCACGTCGATGGTGGCCAGCGCCCGGGACAGCGTGGAGATCGGCTTCATCGCGGCCCGAACCCGCAGCACCTCGCCGGTGGACATGCCGCCCTCCACGCCGCCGGCCCGGTCGGTGAACCGGCGTACCCCGCCCGGGCCGCCCTCGATCTCGTCGTGGGCCTGCGAGCCGCGGCGGCGGGCGCTGGCGAAGCCGTCCCCGACCTCCACACCCTTGATCGCCTGAATACCCATCAAGGCGCCGGCGAGGCGGCAATCCAGCCGGCGGTCCCAGTGCACCGAACTCCCCAGGCCGGGCGGCAGGCCGTGGGCAACCACCTCGACGATTCCGCCGAGGGTGTCGGCGTCGGCCTTGGCCGCGTCGATCTCGGCGACCATCGCCGCGCTGGCCGTGGCCGAGAGGCAGCGCACCGGGTCGGCGTCGATCCGGTCCCGGTCCACCGGCAGCGGCACGCCAGCACCGGCCGCCTGCGCTTCGCCGATGGCAACCACGTGGCTGAGGATCTCGACCCCGCCGACTTGACGCAGGAAGGCAGCGGCGATCACGCCGAGCGCCACCCGGGCGGCGGTTTCCCGGGCGGAGGCCCGCTCCAGGACCGGCCGGGCGTCGTCGAATCCGTACTTCTGCATCCCGGCCAGGTCGGCGTGCCCCGGCCGGGGCCGGGTCAGCGGGGCGTTACGAGCCAGGCCGGCGAGCGTGGCGGCGTCCACCGGGTCGGCGGACATCACCGTCGACCACTTCGGCCACTCGGTGTTGCCCACCTGTACCGCGATGGGCGAGCCCATCGTGAGCCCGTGCCGCAGGCCGCCGAGCACCTCGACCTCGTCGCGTTCGAAGGCCATCCGGGCTCCGCGGCCGTAGCCGGCCCGGCGACGCAGCAGGCCGTCGCCGATCTGTTCGGTGGTGACCGCGACGCCCGCCGGCAGCCCTTCGAGGATCGCGAGCAGGGCCGGGCCGTGCGACTCCCCCGCCGTCAACCACCGCAGCACGCCGGAAAGTCTGTCATCTTCCGGCGTGCCAAGGTGCGGCCGCGGGCGTTTCGGTCAGGTGACGCTGATCATATCGACGGCCACGGCGGCACCCCTGGACCCAGCCGGGATCCGGCCGGTGACGCCGACGGTCACCGCGTGCTCACCGGGCACCAGCGTTCCGGTATAGGCGGCGACTCCGCAGCTGGTGTACCTCTGGTACAGGCTCACCGTCGCCTTGCGTATGCCGTCCACCGAAATGTCGGCGTAGCCGGATGACGGCGACCTGCACAGCCGCACGGTGAGGGTTGCACCGGCAACGCTGGCGGTCGCCGTCGGCAGTTGCCCGCCGACCGCAGTGGCGCTGGCCGTTTCCATGTCGACGATACCGGTGTGGTTGGCCGCATCGGTCGCGACCTGACGGCTCCACGTGTCTACGACGGAGTGCTGGGCATCCGCGGTGTCCCGGGCGGCTTCCTGGTACGAGGTTGTCCCCACGGTCCATTGGTCGACGAACACGTAGTTGCCGCGGGAGGCCGCCGGACGCGTGCCCTGGGCTACGACCTGCACGGTGTGCGTATCACCGGTGGCCAGCGTGGGTAGCGTCCCGCTCCACACCATCTCTTTCCACCTGGTAGTCGGGCTGTAGAAACTGACCGGTGTCTTGTCAACGCCGTCCACATAGACGTGCGCCCAGCCCCCGATCGACGAGCGCGCGCCGTAGAGCCTGACCGTCGTACCCGCAGGTTGCCCACGAACCGTCAACGTTTCCGTGGCGTTGCGGGTCGCCGACTTGGCATAGGCCAGGCCGTAGGCCGCCGGCTCCACGTCGGGGTCCCAAAGCTCCTTCAGCGTCGGACTGCCGGCCTTGACCGTTGTCTCCGTCCGTACCGTGGTGCTGCCCGCGATCGCGGAATTGCCGACCTCATCGGTGATGGCGGGCGACACGTACAGGCGATACCGCTGGCCAGCGACCAGCGGCGCACTCGGCCTGATCACCGCGGTAGTGGCGGGACTGGACGCCGTCACCGTTCCCGGGGTGGTCCCGGTAGCCGTAACCGCCATGAGTTGCACTGTGGTCGAGGTGACTCCGGTGACGGGCTCGCTGAAGGACACCGAGACCGTCCCGGTGACCGCCATCCCGTTCGCGGTGGTGATCGTCGCGGTCGGCCCCGTCGTGTCGGTGGCGAAGTTGCGTGGTGAGCTCCAGGTCAGCCCCCGGTCACTCGCGTCGATGGCCTGCACCCGCCAGTAATACGTGCCGTCCGTGAGCCCCGAGGGTTGATACGTCGACGTCCCGTACGGCTCCCCCGCCCGGTCCACCGTGACGTCCAGCACCGGAGTGGTGTCGTCCATGTTGGCTGAGGTCCCGATCTGAATGTGGTACTGCTTGGCCTCCAGCGTCGTGGTGGTTCTGAGGTAGTCGGTCCACTTCAGGACGGGATGCGCCTGGGTGACCGGATTCGAGGCATCAGTGACGACGGCGTCCGAGGTCTTGGAGAAGCGCTCCACGCTTCCCATACCACAACCGTCGTCGTAGCAGGCATGCACCAGAACCCAGTACCGCCGCTGGTCGCGGAAGGTGATCCGGGGGGCCACCGCCGGGGTCTGGGTGGAGTAGACGTAGCTGTAGCTGCTGAAGCTCGCATCGGTCCCGATGTACACCTCGTAGGACGGCGCATTCATCGACGTCCAGGTGATGACTGGAGTGTCGTTGCTGCACGCCGCTGTGGGGCATAGCGCCTGTATGTCCTGCGGGCTTGCCGAGGGGTGGGGGTTGTTAGCCGTTGCGAGGGCGTTGATAGTGACCAGACCCCCGGAGGACGACCAAAGGCTGCATTCGGGAATCGCTTCCGAGGAATTCCATCGAGGATCGGTGGCCAAGCTCTCGTAGGAGATGCCCTGACATCCGGCGTTGTTGGCCGGGTCGGCACCGGTGCCGAGGGCGGCAGCCGTCGTGTCGTCGAGGCCGCGGACCCGCCAGTAATAGCTTCCGGGAGGGATTCCACTGGCGGCGGCGACGCTGCCATTCATCGGGCGGCATTCCGTGTCCGGCTCGGCGATGTCTTCCACCGCCAGGTTCGTCCACCACGGATGGTTGGTCCTACAGAGGTATCCCTGCTTCGATTGCTCGTGGGCACCGAAGTCCTGTTGTGGGGAGAACTGCACGTCGTAGGAGGCCGCGCCTCCGGTGGGTTGCGAGTCGGCGCCGATGGGGGTCCAGGAGAAGATGCCGCTGGAAGGATCGTGGCTAAGTCCCATTGGCTTGGCGTTCCAGCCACGGACGAATTCCGCTGTCGACCACGCGCCGTTGCCGCCGCCGTCCACCGCCCGGACGCGCCACAGGTAGTCCGCGTGCGGTAAGGCGACGCTCGGCACGTAACGCGGAGTCGGTACTGCGACCAAGGGCATCGGGTTGGTGAAGTTGCTGTCGGTCGTGAGCTGGACGTCGTAGGAGGTCGCGCCCGGCACCGCCGTCCAGGTGAGCACGACGTCCTTGTGCAGCGCACTGGTGTCGTCGGGCAGCAGGTTGCTCGGCGCGGCCGGCGCAGCGGCGTCAGCCACACCGCCCCCGGTCGCTAAGGCGCCAGCACTCACCAACGCGCCGAACAACACCGTCGCCAGGCCGGTACGGACACAAAGAGAGAAGCTCATCTAGTCACCCTGAGAGTCGTACGGTTTGCCCGGCCGTGATATCGAACGGGGTCGCGGAGCGGTACTGGACGGTGGCAGTAGCGCAGGCCGCTGATATCGGAGTGCACGCTGAGGAGCCTCAGGCTGCCGGCGAAAGCGGCGCCGACGGATCGCGAGTAGATGCGGTTTGCCGTCGACCATGAAGGTCGCCTGGTACGCCGACCCGGATAAGATCGGCGCGCTGATCAATGCAACGGACGTGTGTTTGGTCGCATCGACAGGCGGGGACGTCGGTGGCGGCGAGGTCGGTGGCCCGGTTGTCGATGGCCCGGTTGTCCTGGGCGTCGTCGGTGAAGTGGTCGAAGAGGGAGTCGGCGATGAGGTCGTGCCGGTGCCGGCCTTCCCGGACCCAGTTCCTGCCGAGGAGCCCGAGCCCTTGTCCGGCGGTTGGTAGCCGGAGCCGGAGTCTGTGCCCGTGCCGGAGTCTGTGCCCGTGCCGGTCCCCCCGGTGCCTTCGGGGTAGAGGATTCTGGAACGGGTCCCGCGCCACAACGTTCTGCGGCACCACGCTGCCCGGCACCGAGGGGCTCGGTGCCGCTGGCGTCGGGGTGGTCGGTGCGCTCGAGCGCCCGCTGCCCACTTCTAGCGTGGTCACCGGCGCAGGGCCCGACGACCGCCCGAACAGCAGGTAGCCGAGCATCAGCAGGAGGGCCGAACAGGCGAGCGCGATCCCCGCGAGCAGGCGGCGGCGCTGGACTGCCGCGGCCGGCGCATCGACGGCGACCCCATCAGCGGCGGCGGGGGTGGGGTCACTCGGGCCGCGCATGAAGGGCAATGCGGGCAGCTTCGGCATCGAGTCGTCCTACTTCCGGGTACTCGCTGCGCCGGCCCGCGGCGCAAGGGCGTTGCCGCCGGGCGGTGTGGTGGGCGTCGGCGTGGGCACTGCGCCGGGAAGCGAGGCGACGGGTACCGCCGGCAGCGCCGACACGTAGGCAGAGCCCGTCAGTGTCGCGGTGAGGACCGGGGTGCCCGTGCTGCCGGCCGTCGTGGTTGCGGCCAGCGGCGCCAGCGCCACCGAGGTGAGAACCAGCGCACGAGGCAGCGATTCCAGAGCGATGAAGAATCGCTGCAAGACGAAGTATGAGCCCTGGACGGTCATGGCGAGTGTGACAACACTGTAGGGAGCTACGCCGGAGCCAGCGACACTGGCGGGCGGTAGCCCGCCGGTCACCGGTGGCTCGGTCGAGCTGGTAGGAGTCGGAACCGCTCCCGATACAGTCGCCGTCGGGGTGGACCCCACCGCGCCGGTGGTAGCGGTCGGCAGAACCGGGCCAACTGGGGCCAGGCTCATGAGTTCGGCTTCGGAGGTGTTCGCCGCACCGTTGAGCGAGCGGATCAGCGCCGGCATGGCCACCGTTGGCGGCATCTTATCCTCGAATCTGCGCAGCCGCCGCTGTTCGACCGCGAGCCCGGACGCCTGGGTGCGGAGCAGGCCCAATTGAGCGAGCAGCGTGGTGGAGGTGCCTTCCGCGGTCTGGGTCTGAGCCCGCAGGTCGGCGACGCCGGACCTTCGCGGCGAAATCAGAAGAAAGTATCCCGCCAGCAGGATGAGGGCGACTGCCCCCGCCGTGGCCGAATACCAGGCACGGGTCGTCCTCATCGAAGGCCTCCGTCGCTGCCCGCATAGCGCTGGGAGAGCGCCTCGGTGCTGAGTACCGCCGTCGAGCTGAAGGTCACGATGGTTCGCCCGTCGGTTGCTGTCTTGACGGAGGTGAGCAGGGTGGGGTTGCCCAACCCGGCTGACTTGGAGAGTGATTCCAGCCAGGCCGCGACGTCATCGTGTGACGTCGTGATCCCGCCGATGGTCACTGTCCCAACTGTCGGGATGATGGGAACACCTGGTATCCCCGCCGCGCCGGGGACGCCAGCGCCCGGCGCTGCCGTACCGACCGTGCCCTGACCCCAGCTAGCTGTCATGATCTGGACGGTCGGCGGGACGTGTGTACTGAGCTCGGTTAGCAGTCGGCTGTACCGCACTTCCTGGCCGAGTGCGGCCCGCAACGTCGCGCGGGCAGTGTCCACTGCTCGGTATGTCGCCGCCACGCCGCTGTAGCCGGCGATCTCGCGCTGGTATTGCGTATTGCGGGCCTGCGCCGCATCCAGTCGGCGCTGCTCCGACTTCTCGCCCATCGCTGCCAGGACGGTGAGTCCGATCACGAGCAGGACCGCGGCCGCCACGCCGGCGCCGAGCTTTCTCTGGGTCACCCGGAGCTGCTGGCGCATTTGGGTTCGCACCGGGAGGAGGTTGATGCGGGGTAGCTCGGGCTGGAGAACCAGCAACGTCACCGTGGCGTCGGGGTCCACCTTGCGCTTCAAGCCGATCACGCCGCCATCCTCAGCGCTAGGCCGATGGCGACGACGGCGAAGGGATCGGCACGCTCGGCAACCTCGTCAGTGATGGTGGCCTGGTGCGGGATAGCCATCATGGACGGTGTGCGATTCACCGGCAGCCGGGTCGCCCGCGCCAGTTGCGCCGACAGGCCGGCGAGAAGGGAGCCCCCGCCGGAGAGCAGGACTCGGGTGAGCGGACGTGCGCCGCTCTGGTCCCGGTAATAGTCCAGCGAGCTCCGGATCTCCTCGACCAGGTTGCCGATGCCGGTCTCGAGAACACGCCGCTCGGGCCTCTCCACTTCGGTCCTTTCGGCGTTGTACCATTCGCTCGCCGAGCACTTGAGGTTTTCCGCCTCTTGGTGTGGTATCCCCATATGGTCGCCAAGTGCCTCGGTGACGTCATCTCCGCCCAAGGTCAGGATGCGGACAAAGCGTGGGACCCCGCGCGAGTGGACGACGACATTGGTGATGTTCGCCCCCACGTCCACCACGGCTTCGTGTTGCACGTCCTGCTCGCCGGCCATCTCCTCGCCCGCCATCGCCGACTGGGCAGCCAGAGTGGCGGTGCGGAGCAGCGAAAAGGAGATCAGGTCGACCACGCCGGTGCGTAGCCCCGCGGCTTGCACCACGTCCAAGTTTCGTTCCAGCATGGCAGCGTCGGCGGCGACCAGCAGGGCGCGCACCATCCGAACCCCGCCGTCGCCGACGAACTCCTCGATCGGGTGGTAATCCAGAACCGCATCCGCAACCGGAATCGGAAGGAGGTCGGCGACCTGGTACGCCAGAGCGCCGCGCACCTCGGCTGCCGGCATCCAGGGCATGTCGACCTGGCGGACGACGACCCGCTGGTTGGCGATGCCGATCGCCACCCGGTTGGTCGCGAACTTGCCCGCGGCGCGCAGCTCCTTGAGCGCGGCCACCACGATCTCTGGCTGGTGCACCTCGCCTCCGCTCACCGCTCCGGGAGGCAGTCCGACCTGGGCGAAACGCTCCACCTGTGGACCGCTCTTGCTGGTGGAGATCTGCGCCGCCCGCACCGCAGACGTACCGATGTCGAGGCCCAGTGACCTGCTCGAACTCACTGCGCCATCCCTGGGGGTTGTTGGCCTAGCACTTGCTGACCTCTGGGGGTTCGGCGGCAATCGGGTGACGCTTGAGCCGTTCGCCACAGGTTTCGGGATGGATCAAGAAGCGGCGCTGAGCCAGAGCCGGGCGATCGGCTCACCGAAGAGAATCGCCACCATGGCGCCTGTGATCATAAACGGTCCGAACGGCAGCGCGGTCTTGCGGCCGGCCCGGCCAACCGCTATCAGGCCGAGACCGACGACGCCGCCAAGGAGGAAGCCTAGGAACAGGCCGACGGCCCAGGCGTCCCAGCCCAGCCAGCCGAGGTAGAGGCCGAGTACGCCGGCCAGCTTGACGTCACCGAAACCCATGCCTGCCGGGTAGGCGAATGCCAGGGCGAAGTACACGCCGTAGAGGGCGGCCATGCCGAGCAGGGCTCGGATCATCGGAGTTCTGCCCTCGCCCGCCAGCGCTGCCATTGCTAGAAGACCGGTCCCCACCGCGTACGACGGCAACGTCAGGACGTTCGGCAGCCGCTGCACATCGAGATCGATGGCGCCTAGCGCGATGCCGATCGCGGCCAGGTAGAGGAATGCCGGAAGCACTGCGCTGGCGTCAAAACGAATGGCCATGACGGCGAAGGCGGCGGCGGTGAGTCCCTCGATGAACGGGTAACGCGCGCTGATCGGAGTGGCGCAGCCCCGGCAGCGCCCCCGCAGCAGCAGCCAGGAGAGCACCGGCACGTTGTCTCGGGGCTGCACGCATCGACCGCAGCCCGGGCATCGCGACGCCGGCCGCACAACGGAAACCCCGCGCGGTATGCGGTAGACCACCACGTTGAGGAAGGAGCCAACGACCAACCCCAGCACCGCGCAACAGACCGTCAGGGCCCCGGTCAGGACACGCCTACCTTATCCTCAGCCCATACGCGACGACGATCCGCAACACGGGGAGTGGCATCACCGAGTCGCTTCGAATCTTGGCCCGACATCCTTGATGCTGTACGTCGTCCACGCATTCGAGACCCCGCCCGGGGGCGTGACGTCGGCATAGCGAATCGTGGTGCCCACGCTGACATCGGTCTTGCAGCTGTAGATGCTGCCGTAGAAGTCCACGGTATTCGTGAGGGTAACCTTGCCCGGGGTGTACAGCAGCAACTGAATCTTATCGTTGATCACTGTGCCGCCCGAGTTGAAGACGATGCCACCCGGTGACACGGAACTACAGACGTCGGCCGTGTTCGTCGCCGGGACGATGATCCGCAGTTTGTGCAGGAGGCCGTCCTGGCTGGTGACGGTCAACCCATTCGTGCTGGAGAAGTCCTTGACAAAGAGGGTCAGGTCGCCCTTCAACTGCAGACTCACCGCATTGAGACTCACACCGGTGCAAGCAGTGGCATCGACCAGCAGGTTGCTGTCGTTGCGCAACGGCCCGTTCAGCGAATAGTTCGCCCCCGCGATGGCATTGCAAGGGGTGCTACGAGCAGCCGACCACGACGGTGCGCCGTTGTCATTGGCGTTCTTCCCTATCCACGACGCCCACGTCGTCACCGTGAAACCCGTCCAGTCGGAAGCCTGGTAGGCAACAGGAGGCATCTCCTGCACCGCCGGCGCTGCCGGCACGGCTTGCGGGGAGTTCTGCAGGAGCGTGCCGCGCAACGGCACGGTGACGGGTTGCCCGTCGCTCACGGTGGCAGTCCCACCAAGGCGGGTGTTTCCCAGCACTCGCGCCGTGGACTGGACGGTAAGGCCGCCGGTACTCGTCGTCAGATCCCGCTCGATTCTGGGCGTCGAGGTCATGCGCACCGGACCGCCGGTCCACAGATCTTTCTTGATCGTGCAAGTGTTGGTGAGCGACGACTCCGCCGTTCCACTGGCCTGCACTGAACCCATCACAAGGGGAGCACTGTTACAGCTGAACTTCCCGGCAGTCACGACGTCGCCGTTGATCACGCACGCGTTCGTGAGGCTCACGTCGCCCTGGGCGGTGACACTGCCGTCGATGGTGCCGTTGCTATTGCAACTGTAGGAGCCGTTCGTATAGGCGGATCCCCCGACCGTGGCGAACGTGTTCGTCAGCGCGAGGGCCCCATCGCTGAATACCGCCCGGGCGAAAGGCGGAGCACTGGTGGCGGTCCCTCCGGACAACTGGATGGTGGTCTTCATCGAGCGGTCACCAGTGGATCCGCCGCCCCCGAGGGTGCGGCTGGGAACGGCGTTCGAGACCACCGTGGCAGTGACCGGTCGCATCCCATTGACCAGCGGACAACTGAGAGGCACTGCCGGGTTGACGGCATCGACATAGGAGACGGTGTATGTGACGTTGATCGGATCCGGCGAGGCCGGGACCTGCACGGTCGGCTGCGCCCCGCACGGCATAACAGATTCCAGGTCACGGCGTGCCGTAGCGCTGATGGCGGACAACGCCATGTCTAGTCCGGATTCCGCGGCTGCCAGGGCCTGGGTGCGCTGTCGATCAAGACCCGACGCGCGATTGGAAGAAAGTACCACAACGCTCGTTGCCATCCCCATAGCCAGGACGAGGAACGTGATGGCGACTGCAGCGAGCAGGGCGCTGCCGCTGTCGTCCCGCAAGCGGGGCTTGCGCGCACGAGTGATCATAGTGCGACCTCCTGGCTAGGGGGCGGGGATGGGGCTGCAGGTGGCAGGTGTTGTCTTGGCGTTTCGAAGCGTGAAACTGGTCACGAGATCTGATGCCCGCAAAGACGCGTCGGTTGCGGACGCGACTCCGATTCGGACGGTGACGAGCCGATCGCTATTTGACAGCGAGAACGGTCGTTGGCCGTTCGGCACCCCACGGGCGGTAACGCGCCACGGACTGACGACGCCGGTCGGGCTACCCGTCACCGGGAACGTCCGCGTCTGCAGCACTCCACCGGTGGCCTGCCACTCAACGCATCGCGGCTGCTCCACGGCATTGTCGTTATCGAAGCGAGTCAGAATTATCAACCGACCGAACGGCGCTGTGGCAGCGTCGGAGGGGTTGTTGGTGACATACAGCTCGTCGCCAGAACGAATCTGTCGATCGATTTGAGACATCCCGAGCCGTACCTGGTCCACCGTGTCGTTGCGGCTAACCGTGGACACAGATTGCTTCTCCACGATCGCCAAGATCTTGAATGTGATCGCCAACAGGCCGGTGGTAAGCGCTGCCGCGACAAGCAGCTCCACGAGAGAGAAGCCCGCCTCGGCCATTTCCTTATGGTGGGCTCCTGAGCCATGGCGGCGCATTCTCACGGCGTCACGGGTGCCGGGGCGTAGAAGTAGGAACGGACGAGCACTGGGGAGCCCGCGCGGCCTCGGCTGGTCCAGCGCACGATGACAGTAAGCCAATAGCCATCGACACCGACGGCCGCCGCGGTGATGTAGGCCCGTACGTTATAGACGCGTCCGTCCAGTGTTGTCGCGGCCACGGGCTGGACGTACGGCTTCAAGGGGGGCACCGGGTTGGATCCGGTCGACGTGACGAGCGTCTCGCTGGGTGAGATTCCCGGAAAAGTCAGCTTGCCGGCTGAGAGGTTGGAGTCTGGGAGGCCAACCGTGAGATCGGACGTGTCCATGCCCTTGCGAATCTCTGTCAGGGCCAACGTGCGAGCACGCTCCACGACTTGGTTGGCCAGCGCTGTTGCCTGCTGGCGCTCGCGAGACGTCTGGGAGCTTTGCATGGAGCCGACCTGGAACCGGAGCAGACCGACGAGCGTCCCGCCGATGATTACCATGGCCACAATCAGCTCGACGAGCGTAAACCCGCAGTCGGAACTGATCTGTGCCCGCCTACACCGCACTTCACTGGCCTCCTGCGCTAGCCCAGTTCGGGTGAAAGGCGGGCGGCCGCCAACGGCGACCGCCCGCCCTCATCCTCGTCTTGTCCGATCGCTTAGCTGGCGCCGCTGCATGTGCCTTGAGTAAGTCCGGCGGCGGCCGAATATTTCCAGTCCTTCTTATCGCCCTTGGCGTTGGTCACACCGACGCACCAAGCCCCGTCGCCGGTAATGTTCGCGACGCCGCCGGCAAGTACGGTGACGTTGGCGCTCGCTCTACCCAAAGTCACAGCGGTTCCACCGGTGGGAGTGAAGACGTAGCTGCCGCCGGAGGTGGTGACAGTGCCCGTAGCGGTCCCATCGACGTAGTACGTCGCGATCTCCTTGCCGATGGACGAGACGTCCGCCTTAGCCGCCGAGTCCTGGGCCTTCGCCCGCTGGCTCAGGAAGACCGGAATGGCGATCGCGGCCAGGATACCAATAATGATCATGACCACGAGGAGCTCGATGAGGGTGAAGCCCCCGTCTCGCTCGTCGATCGACTTACGGATACGGCTGATCAACGTAGTCCCCTTCCGGGACGGAGGTGAGCGATGGAGAACTTCCGGCGGAAGCCCCATGGAGTCGCTCGTATGGTTTTCCTTCGTCCCGACGCGGACCGAGCTTTAGGGCCATCTGCTTCACTTCACGAGATTCATGAGGCTGAAGATCGGCATATATAGCGCGATAATCATCGCGCCGACCACGCTGCCCAATCCAGCGATCATCAGCGGCTCGATCAGGGCGGTCAGGGCCTCGGTGGTGGCTTCCACCTCTTGGTCGTAGAACTCGGCGATCTTGGTAAGCATGCTGTCCAGCGCGCCGGTGTCCTCCCCGACCGCCATCATCTGCACCACCATGGCCGGGAAGACGGCGTGCTGGGACAGCGGAGCGGCCAGCGACTCGCCCTGACGCACGCTGTTCTGCACGGCTCGCGCCGCGTCGGCAATGACCACGTTGCCGCTGGCGTCGGCAACGATGTCCAGGCTCTGCAGGATCGGTACACCAGACCTCATCAGGGTGCCGAGGTTCCGGCAGAACCGCGCGAGGGCGATCTTCTTCATCAGGTTGCCGAAGATCGGTACCTTGAGCTTGACCGGATCGACCACCCGGCGTACGCGCTCCTGGTACTTGACCTTCCGCCAGACGAAGGAGCCGGCGATCACCCCGATCACCAGCACCGGCATCATCAGCTTGAGCGCGCTTGAAAGGAAGACCAGTACCCGGGTCGGCGCCGGTAGCGTGCCGCCGAGTGAGTCGAAAAGCCCAGCGAAGGTCGGCACGATGAACAGCAGCATGCCGACGACCGCGACAATGGCGATAACGAAGACGACCGTCGGATACGTCATCGCCGACTTCACCTTGCCACGCAGCTTGACCTCGGCCTCGTAGTTCGCCGCGATCTGCAGCATCACCTCGTCAAGAAAGCCGCCGACCTCGCCGGCCTTGCACATGTTCACCATCAGCGGCGGGAAGGTGCCCTGGTGGTTCGCCATTGCGGTCGAAAGCGCGGTCCCGGTCTCCACGTCGTTGCGTACCTCGACGATGACCTTCGCGAGTTCCTTGTTGCCGGTCTGCTCGGTGAGGATGTGCAGCGCCCGGATCAGCGACAGCCCGGAGTCCACCATCGTGGCGAATTGCCGGGCGAAGATGGCCAGATCCTTGAGCTTGACCTTCTTCTTGCCCAAACTGCCGAAGCTGATCTCTCTCTTGACACCACCGCCGGCCTGAGCGATCTTGATAGGCACGAGGCCCATGCCGCGCAGCCGGGATACCACCGCCGTCTCGTTCGGCGCCTCCAGCGATCCCTTCTGCAACTTCCCGGCTTTGTCCCGACTCGAGTACTCGAACCTCGTCTGAGCCGTCGCGGTCGCCGTGGCCATCAGCCCCGCCCGCAGAGTCGGCTGAGCTCGCTTGCGTTATGGCATTTGTCCTGGGCGGCTTGCAGGGTGATGACGCCGGCCTTCACCAGGTTCGCGAGGTCCTGATCCATGGTCTGCATCCCGAACTTGCTTCCGGCCTGCATGGCGGAGGAGATCTGGTGCGTCTTGCCCTCCCGTACCAGGTTTCGAACCGCCGGAGTGGCGATCAATACCTCGGTGGCAACCGCACGCCCTTTACCGTCGGCCCGCCGTACCAGCGTCTGGCAGACAACGCCCTGCAGCGCGCTGGCCAGCTGGACCCGGATCTGCTGTTGCTGATGCGGGGGGAAGACGTCGATCACCCGGTCGATGGTCTGTGCCGCGTCCTGGGTGTGCAGGGTGGCGAAGACCAGGTGACCGGTCTCCGCCGCCGTCAAAGCCACCGAGATGGTCTCCAGGTCGCGCATCTCGCCGACCAGAATGATGTCCGGGTCTTGCCGCAGTACGTGCTTGAGCGCCGACCCGAAGCTGAGCGTGTCCTCGCCGACCTCACGCTGGTTCACCAGGCACGACTTGTGCGAGTGCATGAACTCGATCGGGTCTTCCACGGTCATGATGTGGTCGTGACGCGTGCGGTTGGCCAGGTCGATGATCGCCGCGAGGGTTGTCGACTTGCCGGACCCGGTCGGCCCGGTGACCAGAACGAAGCCGCGCTGCAACGCGGCGAACTCGGCCAGCTTCAGCGGTACGCCTAGCTCCTCCAGGGGCTTCACACCGAACGGGATCACGCGCATGACGGCGCCCATGGAACGACGCTGCATGTAGAGGTTGACCCGGAATCGTGCCAGGCCGGGCACGGCGTAGGCGAAGTCCAATTCCAGGTTCTCCTCGAACCGCTGGCGCTGAGCCTGAGTGACCATCGCGAACAGCATCTGCTGGATCTGGCGCGATTCGAGCTTCGGCTCGTCTAGCGGCTTCATGTGCCCGTTGAGCCGAATGCTCGGCGGGGCGCCGACGGTCAGGTGAAGGTCCGAGCCGTTGCTCTCGACCAGCTGCACCAGCCACCGCCCCAGGGCGCCGCGGTCCATTCCGCTGGAGTCACCGGAACCCGGCCTCGCCTGCTCGGGCGCGGGGGGGGCGACGGGCTCGCCATGCAGCCGTGGGGTGCTCCGCCGGTCCTCTCCCCGTGGCGGTGCCGGAGCCGGCATCGGCATCCCCACAGGCTGACGATCTGGCGCGAATCCGGGCGTACCGATGGCGTCGTTAGACGGTTGCACCTGGGCTCCTCGCCGCGGCTGGGCATTCCTTCCGCCTACGTCGGCGGGCGCGGTTCATGCCTTGAGTTCCTGCGGCGCACCCCGAGTGGCAACAGCAGCCGCCCGCCACGTTCCCCGCTCGCGTGAACGGACAGCTGCAACTCCGCCCCGGAAGCGACCGTCGCCAGCGTCCACCGCTCACAACATTGCGGGCGGCTGGACGCTTTGGGTGGATTCTGGCCTCACATGCATGGCGAGAGGGACCGGACATCCTCCTCGCGCCCCACCTGACCAACGCCGTCGAGCCACCTGTGACCGCCGATCCCGCCACCGCAGGGGCACGCCCGTGACGCAGCGCGCCCGAACTGTGGCACACTAGCCGGCATGGCGACCGGCGTACCCCTCGTGGTCCGGTTGCACGTCGACCTGTTGCGGGTCGCCAGCGCCGCCTGTATGCGCTGACCGCCCCCGCCCCGTCCGCTCCCGCCGCCCGTCGAGTCAGGCCGGCCGCGCCGTAGCCCCTTGAGGTCAGCACTCCGTGACAGTCAATGTGCCCCCGCGTACCCGTACGCCCCGGGCGCCCGCCAAGCCCGCCGGTCAGGGCCAGTGGGCGCTCGGCCATCGCGAGCCGCTCAACGCCAACGAACGGCTCAAGCGCGACGACGACGGCCTGGCGGTCCGGCAGCGCATCCTCGACCGGTACGCCCACACCGGGTTCGCCGGCATCGACCCGACCGACCTGCGCGGCCGGTTCCGCTGGTGGGGGCTCTACACCCAGCGCCGGGAAGGCATCCCCGGCGGGCAGACCGCCGTCCTGGAACCGGAGGAGCTCGACGCCGAGTACTTCATGCTCCGGGTCCGGATCGACGGCGGCCGGCTGAGTTCCGAGCAGCTCCGCGCGATCGCATCGGTGGCCACCACCTACGGCCGTGACGTCGCCGACGTCACCGACCGGCAGAACATCCAGCTGCACTGGATCCGGGTGCAGGACGTACCGGCGATCTGGGCCCGGCTGGAGGGCGTCGGGCTGACCACCGCGGAAGCCTGCGGCGACACTCCGCGGGTCATGCTCGGCTGCCCGCTGGCCGGGGTACACGCCGAGGAAGTGCTCGACGCCACCCCCGACCTCACCGCCACGGTCGACCGGTTCGTCGGCGATCCGGCCTTCTCCAACCTGCCCCGCAAGTTCAAAACGGCGATCTCCGGCTGCCCGGACCAGTGCTCGATGCACGAGATCAACGACGTCGCCTTCGTCGGGGTACGGCTGGCGGACGGTACGGCCGGTTACGACCTGTGGGTCGGCGGCGGGCTGTCCACCAACCCGCGGCTGTCGGTCCGGCTGGGGGCGTTCGTGGAGCCGGCCCGCGTGCCGGAGGTGTGGGCCGGGGTGACCGGGGTGTTCCGGGACTACGGCTACCGCCGGTCCCGTACCAAGGCCCGGCTGAAGTTCCTGCTGGCCGACTGGGGGCCGGAGCGCTTCCGGTCCGTGCTGGAAGGCGAGTACCTCTCGGCCCCGCTGCCCGACGGCCCGCCCCCGCCGCCGCCGCGCAACGCCCGCCGGGACCACGTCGGAGTGATCGCCCAAGCCGACGGGCGGTACGCGGTCGGTGCCGCACCCTCGGCCGGGCGGCTGTCCGGGACGGTGCTGGCCGGGGTGGCCGAGCTGGCGGAGCGGTACGGCAGCGCCGAGGTACGCACCACCACCAGCCAGCAGATCGTGGTCCTCGGCGTGCCGGAGGCCGAGGTGGAGACCGTGGTCGCCGGGCTGGGCGCGCTGGACCTGGAGGTGCGGCCCAGCGCCTTCCGCCGCGGCACGCTGGCCTGCACCGGGATCGAGTTCTGCAAGCTGGCGATCGTGGAGACCAAGGCGCGGGCGACCGCGCTGACCGCCGAGCTGGAGCGGCGGCTACCCGGGTTCGACGAGCCGATCGGGATCACCCTCAACGGCTGCCCGAACTCCTGCGCCCGGTTCCAGACCGCGGACATCGGCCTGAAGGGATCCCTGGTCGGCGACGAGGAAGGCTTCCAGGTACACCTCGGCGGCCAGCTCGCCGGCGGCGACGCGGCGGACTCCGGCTTCGGCCGCAAGCTTCGGGGCCTGAAGGTGACCGGCGAGGAGCTGCCGGACTACCTCGAACGCGTACTCCGCGCCTACCTGGCGGGTCGGGACACCGGCGAGCGCTTCGCCACCTGGGCGCGGCGGGCGCCCGAGGAGGCGCTGCGATGAGTTCCGGTCACCTGGTGCCGTTCTTCTGCCCGTACTGCGGCGAGGAGTCGATCGAGCCCTTCGGCGAGGCCGCCGGCGGTTGGGTCTGCGGCGACTGCCGGCGGCAGTTCACGCTGCGCAGCGGGGTACGCGACCGCCAGCCCGCTGCCGCCGCTGTCCCTGCCTCCCCTCCCGCTGATCCAGGCCCCGCCGACCACACTGCTGGTTCAGCCGCCACTGTCCGTACCGCTGATCCAGGCCCCACCGACCACACTGCTGGTTCAGCCGCCACTGTCCGTACCGCTGATCCAGGCCCCGCCGACCACACCAGGGTGGGGTCAGCCAGCCCTGGATCACGACAGACCGGGCCGGCCGGCGCAGCCGCAGCCTGCGATCCAAGCCCAAGCCGAGTCCCAGCGCCAAGTCTCGCTGTCCGTACCGATGCCGTAACTCGAATCGCCGACCGTACCGCCGCTGCTGCTCGAGCCGCCGGCCCCGCCGCCTCCCCCGCCTCCCCTCCCGGTGATCCAGGCCCCGCCGACCACACCAGGGTGGGGCTGGCCAGCCCTGGATCACGACAGACCGGGCCGGCCGGCGCAGCGGCAAGCCCAGCCGCAAGCCCCGCAAGCCCAGCCGCCGAGCACAGTTTCAAGCGAAGCCTGAGGACGACATGACCTGGTGGGACAAGGAGTTGGCCGCCCAAGTCGGCCGCGACTTTGACGGCGCCCCGGCCGAGGGCGTCCTGGAGTGGGCGCTGGACCGCTTCGCCCGGCGCATCGTGGTCACCTGCTCGATGGCCGACGCGGTACTGGTGGACATGGCGTCCCGGCTGCGGCCCGGCGTGCCGGTGGTGTTCCTGAATACCGGGTACCACTTCGCCGAAACCATCGGCACGGCGGAGGCGATGGAGACCGGCTACCCGATCCGACTGATCCGGGTCGAGCCCCGGCTGACGGTTCCCGAGCAGGACGCCCGGTACGGCCCCCGGCTGCACGAGCGGGACCCGGACCGGTGCTGCGCGATGCGGAAGGTGACACCGCTGGTGGAGGCGCTCGCCCCGTACGACGCCTGGGTCTCCGGCATCCGGCGCGGCGAGACCGCGGCCCGGGCCGGCGCGGGTGTGGTGGAGTACGACGAGCGGCGCGGCAAGGTGAAGATCAACCCGATCGCGGGCTGGTCGGATGACGACGTCGAGCGCTACATCGCCGAGCACAACGTGCTGGTCAACCCGCTGCTCACCGAGGGGTACGACTCGATCGGCTGCGCGCCGTGCACCCGACCGGCGCTGGCCGGAGCCCGCAGCGGGCGCTGGGCCGGTACCGGAAAGACCGAATGCGGGCTGCATGCCTGAACCGGCCCGGCTGCCACTTTTCCTCGACCTGACCGGACGTCGGGCCGTGGTGGTCGGCGGCGGGCCGGTCGCGCTGCGCCGGACCCGGTCGCTGGCCGGCGCCGGCGCGCGGGTCACGGTGATCGCTCCCGAGGTCCTTCCGGAGCTGGCGGACGTCGCCGGTGAGGTGCTTCGCCGCCGGTACGCCCCCGGCGACCTGGCGGGCGCCTGGCTGGTGCATGCGGTCACCGACGACCCGGCGGTCAATGCCACCGTCGCGGCCGACGCCGATGCGCAGCGGACGTGGTGCGTACGGGCGGACGCCGCCGAGGAATCCACGGCGTGGGCGCCGGCGGTAACCCGCAGCGGGGCGGTGACCCTGGCGGTCAGCGCCGGGGGCGACCCGAGGCGGGCGGCCCGGCTGAGCGCCGCGTTCGCCGCCGCCCTGGACGCCCCCGCCCTGGACGCCGCCACCCTGGACGCCGCCACCCTGGATGCCGGCACGCTAGATGCACGGACCCGGGACGCCGGCACCCTGGATGCACGGACCCCGGACACCGGTATCCGGGACACCGGCACCCTGCCGCTGCGACCGGGCCGCCCGGCCGGGACCGGCCGGGTCGCGCTGGTCGGCGGCGGGCCTGGGGATCCCGGGCTGATCACGGTCCGTGGCCGGCGGCTGCTCGCCGAAGCCGACGTGGTGGTGGTCGACCGGCTCGCGCCGCGGGAGCTGCTCGCCGCGCTCGATCCCGACGTGGAGATCGTCGAGGCCGGTAAGGCGCCCGGCTGTCACGACCTCAGCCAGCAACTGATCAACGACGTGCTGATCGACCGGGCCCAGGCCGGGAAGCGGGTGGTCCGGCTCAAGGGCGGCGACCCGTTCGTCTTCGGCCGCGGCGGGGAGGAGGCGCTGGCCTGCGCGGTCGCCGGGGTGCCGTTCGAGGTGGTGCCGGGGGTGACCTCGGCGATCGCGGCGCCGGCGTACGCCGGAATTCCGGTCACCCAGCGCGGCGTGGCCCAGGACGTGGCGGTGGTGTCCGCGCATGGCGAGCCAGGCGACCCGGCGAGCACCGTGGACTGGGACGCGCTGGCCGCGGCTCGCGGAACCGTCGTGCTGCTGATGGCGATGGGCCGCCTGGAGCGGATCGCCAAGGAGCTCATCGCCCGCGGCCGGTCGCCGGACACCCCGGCGGCGGTGATCGCCGCGGCCACGCTGCCGGACGAGCTGGTCGTGATCGGCACCCTGGAGGACATCGCGCAGCGGGCCGCCGAGGCCGGCGCCGGGAACCCGGCGGTGGTCGTCGTCGGTGACGTGGTCCGGCTGCGCGAGCAGCTGGCGTGGCGCTAGGTCGGCCACCGGCCCTGCTCGCCGTCGCTCACGGCAGCGCCGACCCGCGCGCCGCGGCCGCCAACGAGGCGCTGATCAGGCGGGCAGCGGGCCGGCTTCCCGAGGTACGCCTGCGGCTGGCCTACCTTGACCACGTCCCACCGTCGGTACCCGACGCGCTGGCGAGCCTCGCCCGCGATGGTGTCGAGGAGGCCGTCGTGCTGCCGCTGCTGCTCACCGTGGGTTACCACAGCCGTACCGACATTCCGGTCCTGCTCCGCGACGTGCCGCTGCCGGTACGCTACGGCCGGGTGCTCGGGCCGCACCCGAGGCTGCTCGAGGCGGTCGGTGAACGGCTGGCCGAGGCCCGAGTACGCCCGGACGCGCCGGTCGTGCTGGTCGCGGCCGGTTCCAGCGACCCGGACGCCGCCCACGACATCGAGGCGACCGCGAAGGCGCTGGGGCGGCAGCGCGGGACCCAGGTGTTCCCGGCGTACGCCAGCGCGATCACCCCGACGGTGCCCGAGGCGCTGGACGTCGCCGGACCGGACGCGGCGGTCGCGCTGTACTTCCTGGCGCCCGGCCGGCTGCCGGACCGGGTAGCCCGGCAGGCGGCCGGCCGGCGGGTGAGTCCTACGCTGACCGATCATCCGGGGGTGGTGGCCGCGTTGCTGGAACGGTACCGGGAGGCGCAGCGCAGATGACCGACCCGATCGCCGTCGTCGGCGCCGGCGCGATGGGCGCCGGCATCGCGCAACTCGCCGCGGTCGCCGGACACCCGGTGCGGCTGTTCGACACCGCCCCCGGAGCGGCGGACCGCGCGGTCGCTTCGATCCGGGACCAGGTCCGGTCCCGGGTGGCCAGCGGGAAGCTGACCGCCCCCGCCGAGCTGCAGCTGTCCGCGGTCGGCGGCCTGGCCGGCCTCGCCGGCGCCCGAGTGGTCGTGGAGGCGGTGGTCGAGGATCTGGACGTGAAGCGGCGACTCTTCGCCGACCTGGAAGGCCTGTTGGATGCCCGGGCGATCCTGGCCACCAACACCTCCTCGTTCTCCCCCACCGCGCTGGCGGCCGGGCTGACCCATCCGGGTCGCCTGGTGGGGATGCACTTCTTCAACCCGGCGCCGGTGATGCGGCTGGTCGAGGTGGTCGCCGGGTTGGCCACCGACCGGACGGTGACCGACGCGGCTGCCGCGCTGGCCACCTCGTGGGGCAAGACGGTGGTCCGCACCGCCGCGACCCCGGGCTTCCTGGTCAACCGGCTGGCCCGCCCGTTCTACGCCGAGGCGCTGCGGATCTACGAGGAGCAGGCCGCCGACCCGGCCGTCATCGACGCGGTCCTGACCGGCGCCGGCGGGTTCCGGATGGGGCCCTTCGCGCTGATGGACCTCATCGGCCACGACGTGAACGAGGCCGTCACCCGGTCGGTCTGGGGGGCGTTCGGGTACGACCCCCGGTTCGCCCCGTCGCTGGCCCAGCGTGCCCTGGTGGAAGCGGGTTGGCTGGGCCGCAAGACCGGCCGCGGCTTCTTCAGTTACACCGCCGGGGCGGCCCCGCCCACCCCGGACCCGGCCCCCGCCTGCCCTCCCCCGCCCTACGTCGTCGAACGCGGCTCGGCTACCGGGCTGCGGACGGTGCTGGAGCGCTCGGGAGTGCAGATCCGGGCCGGGGCGGCGCGGGACGGGCTGGTCGAACTACCGGGCGGGGGGCTGCTGGCCCGCTGCGACGGCCGGACCGCGACCGACCTGGCCGCTCGGCACGGCGCTCCGGTGGTGGTCCTCGACCGGACGCTGGACGACGCCTCCGCGGCCGCGGTCGCCATCGCCGGCTCGGACGGCGCTCCCGGATCGGCGCTCGCAGAGGCAACCGGCGTGCTGCAGGCCGCCGGGCTGGCGGTCTTCCCGGTCGAGGACATCCCCGGGCTGGTGGTCACCCGGACGGTGGCGATGCTGGTGAACCTCGCCGTCGACGCGGTGCTCGTGGGAGTCGGGTCGGCGGATGACATCGACACCGCGATGCGGCTGGGTACGAACTACCCGATCGGCCCGTTGGAGTGGGGCGACCGGTGGGGCCCGGGCGTGGTCCTTGACGTGCTGGACCACCTGCACGACGCGTACCGCGACCCGCGGTACCGGGCCAGTGTCCTGCTGCGCCGCAGGGTGGCCGCCGGGCGAGGGTTGCGCTGACCGGCTCGGGTACGGCGCCCGGTGAGTCGGTGGGAACGAGTCGACCACCCGGTACTGGGTACGTTTGATCGTGCCCTCCGCAACCGGCCCCTCGATCACCCTGCGCCCGCAGTCGGACGAGGTGCGCCGGCGGAGCCTGCGGCGGATGAAGACCACCGCCACGGGTCTGCTCGTCCTCGCCGCGGTCACCTACGTGCTGGCCTGGCGGTGGGAACACTCCGGCGGCCCGGGATGGGTGAGCTACTTGCGCGCGGCGGCCGAGGCCGGCGTCATCGGCGGGCTGGCGGACTGGTTCGCGGTGACCGCGCTGTTCCGGCGGCCGATGGGCCTGCCGATCCCGCACACCGCGATCATCGCGACCCGCAAGGACGCCCTCGGCCAGAACCTCGGCGACTTCGTCGGCGCGAACTTCCTGTCCGAGGAGGTCATCCGGGACCGGCTGCACCGGGCGGACGTGGCCGGCCGGCTGGGCTCCTGGCTGGCCGACCCGGACCACGCCGAGCGGGTCACCGCCGAGCTGTCGGTCGCCGTGCGCAGCGCGATCGCCGTACTGCGCGACGACGACGTGCACGCCGTATTGGAGCAGGCCGCCCTCAAGCGTCTCGCCGGCGTGTCGCTCGGGCCGCCGCTGGGGCAGGTGCTGGAACGCATCGTCGCCGACGGCGCGCACCATCGGCTGGTCGACGTCGGCATTACCCGGCTGCACGAGTGGCTGGCCGGTAACCGCGACACCATGACGAAGCTGATCGTCGCGCAGGCGCCGCTGTGGTCCCCCGATTTCCTGGACCAGCGGGTCGCTGCCCGGGTCTACGCCGAACTGATCCGGGTCTCCCGCGAGGTCCGCGACGACCCGCACCACCAGTGGCGCCAGGGCATCGACCGCTTCCTGGCGGCCTTCGCCGGTGACCTCCGCACCAATCCGGCGACGATCGCCCGCCTGGAGGGGCTCACCGCCGGGCTGCTGGAGCACCCGGAGGTACGCCGGGCGTTCGGTGAGCTGGTGGCGGCCGGCCGCGCGCTGCTGCTGGAGCTCATCGAGGACCCGAGCAGTGAGCTGCGGGTCCGCTCCACCGAGGCCTTGATCGCCTTCGGTGGCCGCCTCTCGGACGACCCGGTACTGGGCGCCAAGGCCAACCGATGGCTGCAGGACGCCGCCGGGTACGTCGTGACGCACTACCGCGAGGAGCTCACCCGAACGATCACCGACACCGTGGAGCGCTGGGACGGCGCGGAGACCTCTCGCAAGGTGGAGTTGCAGGTGGGAGGTGACCTGCAGTTCATCCGGATCAACGGCACGCTGGTCGGCGCCCTCGCCGGGCTTGCCATCCACGCCGTCACCCGGCTCGTACTCTGAGCGCCGCCTCCCCGGCCGCCCGCATCGCGGGTACCGGTGGTTCAAGCCCGGTCATCAGCCGGACCTGTTCGGCGGCCTGGGCCACCAGCATCGGCAGACCGCCGATCACCGCTGCGCCGGCGGCCCGCGCCGCGGTCGCCAGCGGTGTCGGCCACGGGGCGTAGGTCAGGTCGAACAGCGCCGCGCCGGCCGGCCAGCCGCTCCCCCCGAGCAGGTCGCCGAGGGCCGGCACCGGCGGAACCGCGGAGACCACCAGGGCGGCCCCAGCCAGTGCTCCCGGCGCCCACGCCTCGACGGTGACCGCCACACCGACGCGCTCGGCGAGGGCCCGCAACCCCTCGGCGCGGGCCGGGTCGCGGACCACGACGGCGATCCGGGGGACCCGGCGGCGGGCCAGCGCAGCGAGTACCGCCCGGGCGGCCCCACCGGCGCCGAGCAGCACCACGCCGTGTCCGCCCGGATCGATCCCGAGCTCGTCCAGCGCCGCGGTCACCCCGGCGACGTCGGTGTTGGCACCGAGGCGGCGCTGGTCGCGGTACAGCACGGTGTTCACCGCGCCGACGGTCCGGGCGTCCCCGGTCAGCTCGTCGAGCAGCGGCAGGACGGCCTCCTTCAGCGGCATGGTCAGGGACAGTCCGGCATGGGTCTGCGCCAGCTCGGCCAGCCACGCCGGCAGCCCGGCGGCGTCGGTGTCGATCGCGTCGTAGGTCCAGTTCAACCCGAGTTCAGCGTACGCGGCGCGGTGCAGCACCGGCGACAGCGAGTGCCCGATGGGTCGGCCGAGGACGGCGGCCCGCCGCCGGGTCACAGCACGCCGTTATGCCGGGCGGCCGCCTTCAGCTTGAGGAACTCCGGGTACGTGGCCACGAAGGCGCTGCGGCCCGACTTGTCCACCGTGAGGAAGTAGATCCAGTTTCCCGCCGCCGGGTGCAGCGCCGCCCGCATCGCCATCTCTCCCGGCGAGTCGATCGGAGTCGGGGGCAGGCCCTTGTGCAGGTAGGTGTTGTACGGCGAGGGGGTACGGGTCTCTGCCTGCGAGACCCGTCCGGTGCGATTGTGGGTGACGTAGACCACGGTGGAATCGAACTCGAGCGGCTTGCCCTGTGCCAGCCGGTTGTAGACCACCCGGGCCACCTTCGGGAAGTCGGCTGGCAGCCGCACCTCCTTCTCCAGCAACGAGGCCACCGTGAGGACCTGGTACGGGGACAGCCGCAGCGCCTTCGCGCCGGCACTCAGGTTGACCGCCCGGGTCGCCTCACCGAAGCGGTCGGTCATCTGGTGCAACGCCTGCACGGCGGTGGTTCCGGGCGGGAAGCTGTACGTCGCCGGGAACAGACAGCCCTCCGCCTGCCCCCGGCACAGCGCAGGCAGACCGATCCGGGCGGGCTCGCGGGCCGCCGCTTGAAGGTCGGCGAGCCGGATACGGGTGCTGCCGGAGATCGTGGCGAGGGTGGTGGCCAGCGTCATCCCCTCCGGTATGACCACCCGGGTGGCCAGCCGGGAGGACGGGTCGAGCAGCAGGCCCAGAGCGGCGGAGGCGCTCATCTGCGCACGCAGCCGGTAGAAGCCGGGCTGGATGGTGGTCGAACGCGGGTCGGCGCTGGCCGCCCGCCGGAACGCCTCGGTGGACTTGACCACATGGGCGTCGGCCAAGGTGGTGGCCATGTCGGTGATCGTGTCGCCGGTCCGGACCTGGACGGTGACCGAGCCGGTCCCGTTGCCGGCGTAGTCGCCGGGTGTGAGCATCCGGGAGACGGTACGGACCCCGAGGATGGCGGCGCCGCCGATCGCGATCAGGACCAGCAGCATCACGGCCAGGACAATACCTCGCCCGAGCCGGCTGCGGCGGCGCCGACCGCCGGTGGTCGGCAGGTCGTCCTCGTGACGCAGGCCGAGATCGAGATCGGTCGTCATCCGGGTACCGTCATCTGAGGGCCTCCCCAGCAGGCGAGCCGGTCATCCGCTCGCGGTCCAGAGCCGCCTGCAGGATGCCCACCGCGGCGGCTTGGTCGATGAGAGTACGCCTTCGCCGTTCGCCGCCGGTCGCGCCACTCCGACGGAGCATCCGCTCGGCCGCGACGGTGGACATCCGCTCGTCGACCAGGCGGATCGGAATGGACAGCCCCTCCGCGGCCAGCGCGGCGGCCAACTCAGCCGCGTAGGCCCGGGCAGCGGCCGCTGCCGGGCCCTCCGTGCCGGACAGCGAGCGGGGCAGACCGAGGACCACTTCCAACGCTCCGCGCTCCTGCACCAGCGCGGCGATGGCCCGAAGATCGGGTCGGGTCCGGCCCGTCGGATCGCGGTGCAGGGTGCCGAACGGGGTGGCCAGCCGCCCCTCCGGGTCGCTCAGCGCGACCCCCACCCGCACCGAACCGACGTCGACCCCGATGCGCACCCCGCGCCTCAGGACGTCATCCTGCCTCGACGCCCGACCGCCGGCGTCCTCGCCCGGCCGGCGGCCGCCGGCTGCCGGCTCACCCGCCGGTCACTCGGCGGCCGACCAGGTCCCGGGCCGCGGTGAGCGCGGCACCGAGGGCCTCGGGCTTGGTGCCGCCACCCTGGGCGACATCGTCCTTGCCGCCGCCGCCCCCGCCGAGCACCGGAGCGATGCCGCGGATCAGGGCACCGGCGGAGAGCCCCCACTCGCGGCCGGTGTCGTTGACCGCCACCACCACCACCGGCCGGCCCTTGCTGACCGCGCCCACCGCGACCGCGGCCGGCCGGGCCGGGTCGATCCGGGACCGGACGTCGAGCGCGAGGCGGCGAAGGTCCTCCGCGGTGGTCTCCGGGGGTGCCTCCGAGGTCACCACGGCGACGCCGAACACGTCGGTCGGGTTCGCCGCCAGGCCGGCGGCGGCGGCGAGCACGGTGGCGGCCCGCATCCGTTCCAGCTCCTTCTCGGCCTCCCGAAGCCGCGTCAGGGTGGTCGCGATCCGCTCCGGCAGCTCCTCCGGCCGGGCCTTGAGTTGGTCGGCGAGGGAGTTCAGCAAGACGTGTTCCCGAGCCAGGTAGCGGAAGGCGTCCAGGCCGACCAGCCCGTCGACCCGCCGGGTCCCGGCCGCAATCGAGGACTCGCCGAGCAGTTTGACCACGCCGAGTTGCCCGGAGCGCTGCGCGTGCGTGCCGCCGCACAGCTCGCGGGCGTAGTCCCCGACCTCGACGACCCGTACCGCGTCGCCGTACTTCTCCCCGAACAGCGCGAGCGCGCCGAGCTTGCGAGCCTCGTCCTGGGTGGTGACGAAAGCCCGGACCGGCAGGTCGGCCACCAGAATCTCGTTGACCTGCTGCTCCACGTCGGCCAGCACGCTTGCCGGCACCGCGCCGGGCGCGGAGAAGTCGAAGCGCAGCCGCCCGGGGGCGTTGAGCGAACCGGCCTGCGCGGCGGTCTCCCCGAGCGCGGACCGGATCGCCTGGTGCACCAGATGGGTCGCGGTGTGCGAGCGGGAGATCGACCGGCGGCGCTCGACGTCGACCTCGGCGACGGCTTCCGCGCCGACCGCCGGCTCGCCGTGGCGTACCCGCGCCCGGTGCACGATCAGGTCGCCGATCGGCCTCTGGACGTCGTACACCTCGAGCTCGGTGCCGTCGGCAAGGCGGATGACGCCGGCATCGGCGAGCTGGCCACCGGACTCGGCGTAGAACGGCGTCCGATCCAGCACGACCTCGACCTCGCCGGTGTCGACCTGACCGGTCTCATCCGGCACCGGGAGCACCCCGCGGACCGTCACCTCGGAGCTCACCTCGTCGTAGCCGGTGAACGTCGACGGGCCGGCCTCGGTGAGCATCGATCGGTAGGCGGAGACGTCAGCGTGCCCCCGAGCCTTGAGCCGGTCCTCTCTCGCCCGCCGGCGCTGTTCGGCCATCAGCCGGGTGAAACCTTCGGAGTCCACGGTGAGCCCGGCCTCGGCGGCCATCTCCAGCGTGATCTCGACCGGGAAGCCGTACGTGTCGTGCAAGGTGAACGCGTCCGCGCCGGAGATCTGTTTCGGGCCCTGCGACACCATCCGAGCGAACTGCCGCTCGCCGGCCACCAGGGTGGCCCGGAACGACTCCTCCTCCGCAGTGACGGCGGCTTCGATCCGGCCGAAGTCGGTCACCAGCTCCGGGTACGACGGCCCCATCGTGTCCCGCACCACGCCCGCCAGGGTGGCCATCGCCGGGTCCTCGTACCCGAGCAGGCGCATGCTGCGCACCACCCGGCGCAGCAACCGGCGCAGCACGTACCCCCGGCCCTCGTTGCTGGGGATGACGCCGTCAGCGAGCAGCATGGTGGCCGTCCGGGTGTGGTCGGCGACGATGCGCAGCCGCACGTCGGCGGTGTGCTCGGCGCCGTACTTCACCCCGGCGAGCTCTCCGGCGGTCTCCAGCACCGGGCGGAGCAGGTCGGTCTCGTAGATGTTGTCCACACCTTGCAGCACGGTGGCCATCCGGTCGATGCCGAGACCGGTGTCGATGTTCTTCGCTGGCAGGTCGCCGATGATCGGGTAGTCGGAGCCGTCGCCGGCGCCGCGTTCGTACTGCATGAAGACCAGGTTCCAGACCTCGAGGTAGCGGTCCTCGTCGGCGACCGGGCCGCCCTCACGGCCGTAGTCCGGTCCGCGGTCGTAGTAGATCTCGCTGCACGGCCCGCACGGGCCGGGCCCGCCCATGGACCAGAAGTTGTCCTCCTTGCCGCGGCGCTGCACCCGCTCGGCCGGGAGGCCGACCGTGTTCGTCCAGATGTCGGCGGCCTCGTCGTCGTCGTGGTAGACGGTCGCCCACAGCCGGTCCTCCGGGAAGCCGAAGCCGCCGTCGGCCACCGAACTGGTCAGCAGTTCCCAGGCGTAGGGGATGGCCTGGGACTTGAAGTAGTCGCCGAAGGAGAAGTTCCCGGCCATCTGGAAGAACGTGACGTGCCGTGCCGTGGTGCCGACGACGTCGATGTCCTGGGTCCGGACGCACTTCTGCACGCTGGTGGCCCGCCGGTACGGCGCCGGCTCCTCGCCGAGGAAGTACGGCTTGAACGGCGCCATCCCGGCGATGATGAACAGCGTCGTCGGGTCGGCGGACAGCAGACTCGCCGACGGGACCACAGTGTGGCCGTTGGCTTCGAAGAACCGTAAGAAGCGCTGCCTGATGTCCTCGGAGTGCATCTACTGATTCTCCCTGACCGTGCCGGGGTCGACCGAACGGTTATCGGCTCCGGCCGCGTCCACCGTGTCGTGCCGGCCGTCGAGCCCGAACTCGGCGCGCAACTCGACCTCGCGCTCGGCCGCGGCTTCTCGTACCTGAGCCAGGAAGTCGCCGATGCGCTGGCCGAGGGTGGGCTCGTCGACGCCGCTGGCGTCGACGGCCCTTCCTTGGGTCGCGGCGAGCAGACCGAGCCCCCCGACTGCTAGCGCGGCGGCCGCAACCCCCACTGTGATCCACAACACCCGGCGCATCAGGCCTGCACGCTCCCCGACTCGGATCCGCTGCCCGACCCGGATCCGCCGCCGCGCTTGACGGCCTTGCGCGCCGCCTTGTCGGCTCGCAGCTGTGTTCGAACCTGTTTCTCCACCTCGGCGCGCTGCTTGTCGCCGACGGTCTTGCGTACGCCGTAGGAGAACGCCGCCACCTTGATCACCGGACTGCCGAGAGTGGCGGCGAACAGTGAGGTCAAGGCGGACACGTTGCCGGAAATCGATTGCACGTTGGCGGTGATCGCGTCGGCCCGGACCAGTTCGGTGTTCACCTGCTTGACCGACGTGACCACCTCGGTGAGCAGCGGTACGGTCTGCCGGTCGACGTCGGCAACCAGGCGTTGCGCCTCGTTCAGTACCGCGCCGAACTTGAGCAGCGGGATCGCCACGATGCCCACGAGCAGCACAAAGGCGATGGCGGCGATCAGCCCGGCAAGCTCTCCGGCGGACATGCAGCTCCTTGATCGTGCGTATGGCGTCCCTTGCGCCGGCAGGAACCGGTCGCTGCGGCCGGCGCTTCACGGGCCTGGTTGACGCTTCTTGGTCGGTTCGCCGGAATCGTAGTCGCCGGCCCCGACAATTCCGGCCAGAGCGCGGCCGGCGGTCCCGCCGGCCGTCCGTCTGTTCCTCAAAGGGCCCCGTCGCCGGAGCGGCCGTCCGGCCCGGCCGCAGTCTCCCCGTATGCCCGCCGATCCGCCGCACTCGGCGGTTCCGGAGTGCACCGCGGCCGGAACTCCGCCGCGCCCCCTGGAGCCGGCCGGTCCCGGCGGACGATCGCGCGCAGCCGCGCCAGCCGCTCGTCGAGGCCGCGTTCCGCGCCGTACGGGGACGGCGTGTAGTAGTCCCGGCCGTCCACGGAGTCCGGGGCGTACTGCTGGGCCACCACGCCGCCCGGGAAGTCGTGTGCGTAGCGGTACCCCTTGCCGTGCTCCACCTCCTTGGCGCCGCCGTAGTGGGCGTCCCGCAGGTGCGCCGGTACCCGCCCGGCAAGTCCGCGCCGGACGTCGGCCAGCGCCGCGTCGATCCCGGCGATCACCGAGTTGCTCTTCGGTGCCATGGCCAGGTGTATGACGGCCTGAGCGAGCGGCAGCCGACCCTCCGGCAGCCCCAGGTGCTCGACGGCCTGCGCCGCCGCCATGGCCACCGGCAACGCCGTGGGGTCGGCCATGCCGACGTCCTCCGACGCCAGAATGACGATCCGCCGCGCCATGAAACGTGGGTCTTCGCCGGCCTCGATCATCCGGGCCAGGTAGTGCAGCGCCGCGTCCACGTCGGAACCGCGCACGCTCTTGATGAACGCGGAGATCACGTCGTAGTGCTGGTCGCCGTCGCGGTCGTACCGCACGGCAGCCCGGTCGACGGCCTGCTCCAGCGTCGGCAGGTCGATGACCTCCGAGCTGGCGGCGGCCTCCAGTGCGGTCAGCGCGCGGCGGGCGTCCCCTCCGGCGAGCCGTACGAGGTGCTCCTGGGCGTCATCGGTGAGCGCAATCCGGCCGTCGTACCCGCGTGGGTCGCTCAGGGCGCGGGACACCACCGCCTCCATGTCGGCGCCGCTGAGCGTCTCCAGGGTCAGCAGCAACGAGCGGGATAGCAGCGGAGACACGATGGAGAAGAATGGATTCTCGGTGGTCGCCGCGATCAGCGTCACCCAACGGTTCTCCACCGCCGGCAGCAGCGCGTCCTGCTGGGTCTTGGAGAACCGGTGCACCTCGTCGACGAAGAGCACGGTCTGCCGGCCGGTCATCGCCAGATCCCGGCGGGCGGCGTCGATCACCGCGCGCACGTCCTTCACCCCGGCGCTGACCGCGGACAGTTCCACGAACCGCCGCTCGGTCGCCGCGGCGACCACGTACGCCAGGGTTGTCTTGCCGGTACCCGGCGGCCCCCAAAGGATCAGCGAGAGCGCGGCGCCGCCCTCTACCAGCCGGCGTAGCGGCGTACCCGGCCCGAGCAGGTGCTGCTGCCCGACCACCTCATCGAGGGTGCGGGGCCGCATCCGCACGGCGAGCGGCGCCACGGCGGCCTCGGCCACCTCGCCGGCGGCGGCAAAGAGGTCCTCGTCCGGCACGGTTGCGACCCTATGCCGGGCAGGTAGCCACCGGAGAACGCCTTCGTGGTCGTCCTGGTGACCGGGACTCCTTCAGCATGCGGCCCACCGCGGTCAGTCAGGTGGCCCAGTGGTCAGCGCAACGGTGGCAGTGTGCCGGGAGCCGGAGCTGTCGGTCCAGGCGATGCGCACCTGGTCGCCGGGGCGGTGGGCGCGGATCAGTGTCGTCAGGGTGGACGCAGACGTCACGCTGTGGCCGTCGACGGCGGTGATCGTATCGCCGGCAACCAGCCCGGCACCCTCCGCGGGGGAGCCGGAGGTGACCTCGGCGACCTGCGCGCCTGTGCTCAGTGAGGGGTCGGAAGCGGCGACGGACACCCCGAGCATCCCGGGTACGCCGATGTGCACGGTGCTGCTCGCCTGGCCGCTCTCGATCTGGCGGGCGATCGTCAGCGCGGTGTCGATCGGGATGGCGAAGCCCTCGCTCGTCGTACCAGCGAGCGGGGTGCTCACCGACGCGGCGGTATCCATGCCGATGACTTCGGCGGCGGTGTTTACCAGCGGGCCGCCTGAGTCGCCGGGTTGGATGGGTGCGTCGGTCTGGATCAGGCCGGACAGGCGCTCCGCCGCACCGCCCGACTGGTCACTCACCGTGATCGACCGGTTGGTCGCCACCACCGACCCGCTGACCACGGACGGCGCGCCGCCAGCCCCACCGGCGTTGCCCAGGGCGACCACCGCGTCGCCGACCTTGACGCTGCCGGACCTCGCTGTCGAGATGGGTCGCAGACCGCTGCCACCGGTCACGTGGAGCACGGCGACGTCATCGGTGGGGTCCGTGCCGAGCACCTTGGCGGCGACGGACTGGCCGGTACTGACCAGAATCACCCGGATGCTGGTGGCGCCGTCGATGACGTGGTTGTTGGTGAGGATGTCACCCGAGGCGGTGAGGATCATGCCGGTGCCGGCGCCGGTCCCGTTCGGCAGCGTGGTGTAGACGTCGACCACGCTGGGCGTGACCTTGCTGACGACGCCGGCCGGCGCCGGTGCGGTCGGTGTCGGGGAGACGCCGCCGCCGGACCAGCCGGGGGCGTTCGGCCGGGTGGGCGACGTGGGTGCCACCGAGGGAACGCTCGGTGCCGCTACGGTATCCGTCGACCTGCCTGCCCTGCCGGCTAGCGTGTCGTGCAGCTGCGCGCCGAGTACGCCGCCGGTGAGCAGCCCGGCGACGGCGAGCCCAGCGCCAGCGGCTCGTACCGGGCGGGTCCAGCCGCTACGGCCGGCCGCCGGCGGCGCGTCATTCCCCGACGTCGACGACCACGGGCCGACGTCCTCGGGCGGCGAGCCGTCGACGGGGCCGGCCGCCCACCACGCGGCAGGGTGGTCGGCCGGTTGGCGGCCCGAGGCGTTGTCCGTCATGTCGTCCTCACACGATTCGTTGGAGCCATACCAGCCCGGCCAGGCCGGCCAGGAAAGCGATCACCAGACCGGCTCCGGTGAACGCGGCGGTGATTTCGCGCTGGTGCACGTCGTACCCGATGGCGTTCCCGATCCGGTCGTACACCGACTTGAGTTGCCCGGCGTTCTCGGCGGTGAAGGACTTGCCGCCGCTCTCGGCCGCGATCCGGGCCATCGCCGACGGGTCGGAGGGTACGGCGACCAGCCGGCCGGCTGCAGCGACCGAGCCGCCGTCGGTCCCGAAGGCGATGGTATTGACCGGTACGCCGGCGGCTTTCGCCTTGGCCGCCGCCGCGTCCGCGCTGGCTGCCGGTGGCTGGTCACCGGAGCCGACGGTGGGAGTGCCGTCGCTCAACAGCACGATGGTGGCCGGCGCCGGTTTTCCGTTCGTCCCCGGCGGCTGGGTGGTCGCTGCGTTCAGCGACAGCGAGATCGCCTCGCCGGTGGCCGTGCCGCTGCCGGCGGCCAGGCCGGCGATGGCCGACAGGACGGTGCTGCGGTCCGAGGTCGGCGGCACCAGAACGCGCGCCGAGCTGTCAAAGGTCACCAGGCCGACTTGCAGGGCTTTGGGGAGGGATTGCACGAAGGCACGGGCCGCCTTCTGGGCGGCAGCCAGCCGGGTCGGCGTGACATCGGTGGCCGCCATCGAGCCGGAGACGTCCAACGCCAGCACGATGGTGGCCCGGTCCTTCGAGGTGCGCACGTCGGTGGCCGGCCGCGCGAAGCCCAGCACGAGGACCGCGAGGGCGGCGATCAGCGCGCCGGCCGCGAGGTGTCGCTGCCAGCCGGATCGCCGCGGCATCACCGAGGCCAGCAGGTCGACGCTGGTGAACCGCAGGGCGAGGGTGCGGCGGCGGCGCTGGGCCAGCACATATCCCGCCAGCAAGGCGGCGGGCGCGAGCAGCAGCACCAGCCGCCAGGGAGAAAGGAAGCTCACCGCTCGGCCCGCCCGCCGACCGGGCGGGGTGCCCGCCCGGCGCGCCGCCGGAGGGTCACGAACCTTACGACGTCGAGCAGCCAGTCGCGATCGGTGCGCAGCCGCAGGTGTTCCGCGCCGGTGCTCGCCAAGGCCCGTCGGATGTCCTGGTCGCGACGGGCGGCGGCGGTGGCGTACCGCGCGCGCAGCTTGGGGCTGGTGGCCACCTCGACGTGGCGGGCGGTCTCCTTGTCCACCACCGAGAGCAGACCGACAGGCGGAAGTTCCAGCTCCCGCGGGTCGAGGACCGAGACCGCGATGACGTCGTGCCGAAGGACCAGGCGGCGCAGTTGCCCGGCCCAGTCGGAGGCTTCGAGGAAGTCCGAGACGACGATGACCTGGCTGCGGCGCCGTACCGTCCGCTGCAGCCGGCGCAGCGCTGCGGCCAGGTCCGCCCCCGCGGCGGGAAGGGCCTCGACCCGTGGCGTGTCGTAGACGGTGGCCAGCGCGGCCAGCACGCCGGGCCGACCGGTGACCGCCGGCACGTGACGCAACCGGTCGGTACCGGCGATGAGCACCCCGAAACGGTTACCGGTGCCGACCGTCAACAGCCCGAACGCCGCGACCGCGGCGAGCACGACATCGCGCTTCTCCCGCTGTGCCGTACCGAAGTCAAGGCTCGCCGAGCGGTCGGCCACCAGCCAGGTCTGACGTTCCCGTTCCGCCTCGGTGGTCCGGACGTGCAGCACCGGCGCGCGGGCCGAGAGATTCCAGTCGATCCGCCGGGCGTCGTCGCCGGGCTCGTAGGGCCGGCCACCGGCGCGTTCGCTGCCCGGGCCGAAGGCGTAGGTCCGCTGGTCACCGGCGAGCATCCCATCCAGCCGCCGGCTGATGTCGAGCTCGAGGCGGTGGAGCACGGCGGCCTTGGTCGCCATCGCCGGCGGCCGCTCCTCGGGTTGCGGCCGAAGGGCGTGCAGCCCGGTCCGGCTCATCCGGCCGCTCCGAGCCACGGTACGGTGCCGGCGGACCCCAGCGGCGCGGTCGGCTGCTCCTCCTGGCTGGGGGCGACCCGCGGTGGCGCCACGGTCGCCAGAAGCTGCTGGAGCAGGTCGTCGACCACTATCCCGTCGGCGAGGGCGTCATAGGACAGGACCAACCGATGGCGCAGTATCTCCGGGGCCACGTCGGCAATGTCCTGCGGGACCAGGAAGCGCCGACCGCGCAGCACCGCCAGAGCCCGGCCGGCGGCGAGCAGCCCGAGCGTCCCCCGCGGGCTGGCGCCGAGTGCCAGCTGCTGCGCGAGCTCGGGCCGCCCGGCGGCCGCCGGGTCCCGCGTGGCCATCACCAGCCGAACGGCGTAGTCCCGGACGGCGTGATGGACGAACACGTCGTCGACCGCGGCCTGCAACGCGAGGAGCTGGTCGGGGGTGAGCGCCTGCCGAGCCTCGGGCGGGTGGACGCTCATCCGGCCGGCGATCTCGGTTTCCTCGGCGTAGCTGGGATGGGTGACGACGACGTGCATCAGGAAGCGGTCGCGCTGCGCCTCGGGAAGTGCGTAGACGCCGTCGGACTCGATCGGGTTCTGGGTGGCCAGCACCAGGAACGGATCGGGTACGGCGCGGGTTTGGCCGCCGATGGAGACCTGGCCTTCGGCCATCACTTCCAGCAGCGCCGACTGCACCTTCGCCGGCGCCCGGTTGATCTCGTCGGCGAGCACGATGTTGGCGAACACCGGTCCCCACTCGATGTCGAACTCCTCGCGGGACGGGCGCCAGATACGGGTGCCGACGATGTCCGCCGGGACCAGGTCCGGGGTGAACTGGAGCCGGGAGAACGCGCCGCCCACCACCCGCGCCAGCGTCGAGACGGTGAGCGTCTTCGCCAGTCCCGGCACGCCCTCGATGAGGCAGTGGCCTCGAGCCAGCAGGCACAGCATGGCCCGTTCGACAAGCCGGTCCTGACCGACGATGACCCGCTTGACTTCGAAGAGGGCCTCTTCGAGCTGCTCAGCCATCCCGCGGGTAGGCGGGTCGGCCGTCGGGTGCGACATGGCCTACACCTCGCCGACACAGGTTCGCGGGTCCGCGGCTGATCCGGGGATCCTTGGGTACATGTGGGAAACCTTTTCGTCGTCGGAGGCTGCCAGCATGGCTGGTGAGGCTGGGAAGTACCTGAGGGAAGGCTGACGACCTCATGTCAGCAGTGCCGGTGGCACCGGTGGAGGTCGACTCTTTGGCAGCTCTTACCTGAGGTCCAGGTTCCGTCCAGGGAACCGTGCGACCCTCAAGCGGTGGAAACGGAAGCGTCGGAGGTCGGCAGGTGAGCGAGCAGGCCGCCGGCTGGTACCCCGACCCTTGGGCAGCCGGCCAGCGCCGGTTCTGGACCGGCACGTCCTGGACCGGTGATGTCTTCCCGGAGGGAGTGACGGCCGGCGCGCCGCCGTCTCCCGCCCCCTGGACCGGCGACGCGCCCGGTCCGGCTCCGACCGCGCCGAGCGCGGTACCGCCCCAACCGCCGCAGTGGGGTACACCGGGCGTGGCACCCCCTCCTGACGTCGTGGCGCAGGAGCCGTGGATGCCTGCTCCCCCGCCGCCGGGTCCCCGACGGCCCCGCGGAATGGTGTTCCTGGCGTTGATGCTGGTGGCCGGTCTGCTCATCGGTTTCCTGGGGGTCTTCGGGGTACGTCAACTGCTTGATCGGCGTACGACGTCGAACCCGCCCGGTTCAGCCGCGGTCGTTCCGTCCACACCGCGCCGGTCCGCCACCCCTTCGCAGCCGTCCACCCCGCCGCAGCCGTCCCCCGCCATCCCGCCGGGGAATCCGGCCGACCCGGCCGCGGCGGCGCTGCCAGATCTCGTCGTCCAGCAGAGCGACGTGGGTGCGTCCGTCACCGTGGGCGAGATCCCGAACGGAACGGCGGTGTCCGGGGCCACCACCTTGGATCTGTGCAACGGCACGTTCCCCAGCGAGTCTCTACGAACGGCAAGGCTGCAGGTCGCCGCCTACGACGATTCCGGCGAGGCGAGGCTGAGTACCGAGGCCGTCGCCTACCGGAACGCCGCCGCCACCACGCAAGCCTTCGCCGAGCTGCGCTCGGTCGCCGCCACCTGCCCAGCGTCTCCCGTCGCCTCGTCGGTTGGCGAGCCGACCGTGACGACCAAGATCCTTCCGGCCCCGGACCCCTCGTGGCCGCGGACTTCAGGCGTCGTCCGGCAGGCGTACCACTTCACCAGCACCGACACGACGGGGACCACGTCAGACTCGATCGCGGTGTACCTCAGGCGTGGCCGGATCCTGCTCGCGCTGTACTTCCCGCAGGCCGCCGGGAAGCAGATCCCGGTAGCCGGCCAGTCCACCGTCAGCGGCATCGTGAAGGCGTTCCAGGACCGGCTGGCCGGGATACCGCGCAACGCCGTCGGGGCGTGACGGCGGAGACCGAGTCCACGCCACGCCATGACCCTGCACCTCGAACAGTGCTGGACGGCGTGCGGTAGCGCGATCAGCGGAGCTGTCCGTCGCACCGGGCACCTGATCAGCCGAGGCGCGGCGCACGTCCGGCAGCACCAATTTGTCGGCCCGGAGGGCTTGGCGCCACTGTGGACAGCCGTTTCCGTCGGCGGAGGCTTCACCCCTAGACTTCCTCATCATGCGTCTTCGTCCGGTTTCGGCCGCCCTCGTCCTACTGCTGGCCGTACCGGCTACTGCGGGCTGCAGTGCACGCAACGACCGACCCCAACCGGTGGCCGCGCTCGCACCCAGCACTGCCCCGCCGTCCGTGTCGGCGCCCGCCCACGCCTCGGTACCTCCGACGGGCACGCCGACCAAGCCCACACCCGCAGGCGCCGCCGCCTTTGTTCGCGCCTATTACGCGGCGGTAAATAAGTCTGCTTTGACGGGAAGCGCGAAAGGCCTAAGCAAGTACACCTCTAAGGGTTGCACTAACTGCGAACACAATCTTCAACTCCAGCAGGTATCTCGAGGCACATGGCGAACACCTCGACGGTGCACCGGTAAATGTTCTTTCAGTCAAGGGTGACCCAATGGAGGGAGGTCTTCACAACAGTTACCGTTGTTCTCTTGAGCACCCGCTCCAACATCGTGGTCAATCAATGGCCAGCACATACAGTCGTCTCCGTTACAGGCCCCAGTTTTCGGCTGGCGTTTCGGTCGAATGGAGGAAGGGTCACTGGCTCGTCAAGACATAGTGGAGTTCTCGTGAGGTTGACATGGATTTGTATTTGTTTCACCATTAGTCACACTTATCGTAGGCCGCTTGATTCAAGCTCGCCCTGGCATCCTCACAGACGATTGCATCTATCACGAGTGCCCGCCGCCTCCGACGACGACTTCCGGTGGTTACCACTACACCTACTCGAACGGGACGTTCTATGGGTCCGCGCCGGGTAGCGGCACGGCGGGTGGGGTGCGGCTGGAGTACTTCTACGAACTCGCCTGCACCGGGAACGAGACCATGGACGCCGACGGGAACGGCGCCGGGCACAACTGCGCCGCGGCCACCACCTGCCCACCCGGCCAGCTGCGGATGTGGACCTTCACCCGCCCCGCCGGATCCACCACCGCACCGCTACGCCAACCCGGCAGCCGCTGCATCGGCGTCCCCAAGACCGTCACCCTCGCCGACGCCCAAACCGCGTTCCTGCGCTACCTCAAAGACGCCCACCTCCCCCAACCCACCATCACCACCGCCCCACCCGACGGCGGGCTGGTCAACCTCCCGCAAATCTTCGCCACCACCAACAACCCACCCCTCACCCTCACCGTCACCGTCCCCCTCCCGGCCGTCCTCACCGCCCAACCCCACTACGCCTGGACCTACGGCGACGGCACCACCGGCCCGGACACCCCCGGCACCCCCTACCAGCCCGGCATCCTCCCCGCCGAGCACCCCGACTACTACCTCACCCACACCTACCGCACCAACCAGACGGTAACCGCCTCCCTCACCGTCACCTGGGCGGCCACCTTCACCGTCACCGGCATCCCCGACACCTTCCCCATCCCCGACATCACCCTCACCACCCACCGCACCCTCACCATCCGCCAAGCCAAAAGCGAACTCGTCGACAACCCATAACCCGACCGAGACACCACCCCGACGAACCACCGCCGCGCCGTCCCCAACCCCCCGGCCACCCCACCACCCGCCCCCGGGTCGGGGAAACCCACCGGTACCAGCACCCCACACACCTTCCCCAAACCCATCCGGCGGACGGCGGCGTCGGCTCAACCGGCAAATCCGACGAGCTGTTTGCCTGTGGGATAACCCTCGTCCCCTTTCCTCTCCTTAGGATCCATTTATGTATGAAGGCCCGCGCCTTATGTTGTGTTCTGGCCATCGGGGCCGTTGTGTCGGTCAGCGGCGGCGGAAGCACTGACCAGCGCAGCGGGTACTGATGGGTCAGCCGGTGCAAGTCAGTCGGCGCCGGTCCGCCACCGACTCGGGCAGCTCCCCAGTCGCCAGCCGGACCTCCTGCAGCTCCTCCCACCCGGTCAGCCGGAGCTCCGCTTAAACCGGACCGCCTCCGCCGCCGCGAAGTCGCGATCCTCGAAGCCGGCGTGTGCCGGCCCCCGCCACAGTCGCAGCGCGTCGGTGAGCAACACCGCCGGAGCGGCTGGGTCGTTCGGCAGCGTCGAGCGGGGCGCGGCGACGAGCTGCTCGAAGCGCCGCGCATCGACGGCCTCGGCCGGAACGTCGAGCCGGTAACCGCCGGACGTTCGCTGCTGCACCTGGGCCGGCAGCCCGGCTCCGCGCTGCGGTTCCAGGGCCCGACGCAGCCGGAGCACGTAGGTCTGCGGGGTCTTGACCGCCGAGCGCGGTACATCGACGTCCCAGACTCTGTCCACCAGGACGGGCACCGGCACCGAGTCGCCGTTGGCGACCAAGAGCCGGGCTAGGACGGCTTGCTCCTTCGGGCCTCCGACCTCGACCGGGACGCCATCCAACGACACCGAGAGCGCGCCAAGGACGTCGAAGCGCACGGCAGCAGGCAACTGACCGCTTCGCCGCGGCAACAGCCCGCTGCTACCGGCTGCGACCGAGGCGCGACCGGGTTGCGACCGCCGCAGCGCAGGCTTCGTTCGTCCCGACGACGAGAGGAGAATGGGATGCAAGGGCGTATTCGCGCTGCGGGGGCGAGCGGCGTGCTGGCCGCCGGCCTGGTGGCCGCCGGCATGCAACCGATCAGCGCTGTGGCCGCGGCGAGCGGGTGTTCGCCGCGCATCTTCAAGCTGCCGCTGCCGGCCGGTTACATCGGCGGCTCGGTGATCGACATGCGCGGCGACGTACTGGTGGGCCGCGTCTCAACGACGAGCGGCAGTGTCGCTGCCCAGTGGCGCCGCACGTCGGGCGGCTTCCGGGTGCGGACCTTCGCGTCGCCGCCCGGGGCCGTATCCGCCGACGCGGATCAGATCAACGCGGCCAGCGACATCGTGGCCATCGCCTCCGTGCCCGACGGCACGCTGGGGTACGTCATCTCTCACGGCAGGCGCTACCTGATGCGCAACTTCGTCGGCGAGAAGGCCGGTACGTACACCAGGCAGATCAACGACTCCGGGGTAGTGGCCGGCGGAGCCGTCGAGGCGAGTGGAACGATGTTCGGAGCGCTGTGGCGGTCCTGGACCTCGCGGCCGCAGAAGCTGCTGCCGCCGCGCGGCGACGTCGACTCCATCGCGCTCGGAATCAACAACCGTAACGACGCAGTGGGCAACTCGACCGCGCCGAACGGCGCCGACTTCCACGGCGAGCTCTGGCCACGCGGCTCCACGCGGCCGGTTGTGCTGCCCGGCTTCGGCAACACCCGGGCCTTTCCCCTCCGGATCAACGACCGGCGCCGCATCGTTGGAGAGGCCGGCCACTCGGACGGCACCGGCACGGCTGCGGTCTGGGACGGCGTGTCCGCACCGCGCGACCTCGGCATGTTCCGGGGCGACAACGAGAGCTACCTGCTCGGGATCAGCCAGGGCGGGCGGGCGGTCGGCGAGTCGATCCGGCAGATCGATGCGAACACGCTTCGCTACCACGTCCTCTACTGGCCCGGCCACGGCCCGGCGCAGACGCTGCTGCCGCTGACCCGCCACTACGGCGACTCCTCGGCGGCGCACGCCGTGGACGACCGCGGAAACGTCGCCGGCGTCAGCGACGACGGTTCCGGAATCCTCCAGCCGACGCTGTGGACCTGCGCCGACCGGCAGGCGTTCGTGCCACCGCGGAACAAGACCAGCCGGGAAGCCGGATCCGTACCGCAGGTGTCCCACCGGCACGTCGGACCCCTGCCGGCCCGGATGCGCGGGCCGCTGGGCAGCCTCGCCCAGCACTCCGGACCGGGCACGCTGCGCGCCGCCCTTGACACCGCGATGCCCCTGGCGAACCTTGTGGTCGACGAGCGCCTCGACCGCTAGACCGACCGGCTCCAGTGGGTCGGCGTCTGGTACCACTCCCGGTACAAGATTGTCGACATCGAGCGCGTCCTGCCCTGAGGGATACCGGCCCAGCAGGTCAGCGCACGTCGGCGAACGGCCAGCCGGATCAGCCGCGCGATGCATCCGGCCGGACCTCACCCGCCGGCCGGTTCGGGACCGGCGCCGGACCACGGTGCGCCGGTCCCCCGGCCGGCCCCTCGGGGTGGACGTCGATTCCGGCCTCGCGGCGCTGCTCGGCGGTGATCGGCGTCGGCGCCCCGGTCAGCGGATCGCCACCGGAAGACGCCTTCGGGAAGGCCATCACCTCGCGGATGGCGTCCGTACCGGCCAGCACCCCGGCGAGGCGGTCCAGCCCGAAGGCGATGCCGCCGTGCGGCGGCGGGCCGTAGCGGAAGGCTTCCAGCAGGAAGCCGAACTTGGTCTGCGCCTCCTCCGGGGTCAGCCCGATGGTGTCGAAAACCTGCTGCTGCATTGCGGCCTGATGGATCCTGATCGACCCGCCGCCCAACTCGATGCCGTTGGCCACCACGTCGTAGGCCCGGGCCAGCGCCGCGCCGGGGTCGAAAGCGAACCGCTCGGCCCACTCCGGGGTCGGCGCCGTGAAGGGATGGTGCACCGCGGTCCAGCCGCCGTCCGAGGTTGGGGCGAACATCGGAAAGTCGGTCACCCACAAGAACCGCCACGCCGACTCGTCGACCAGCGAACGGTCCTTGGCGATCGCCAGCCGCACAGCGCCCAGCAGCTCCTGTGACGACCGCGGCGGGCCGGCGGCGAAGAAGACTGCATCCCCTGGCGAGGCGCCGGCCGCACCCGGCAGGCCGGCCAGCTCCGACGCCGACAGGTTCTTCGCCACCGGACCGGATTCCCGCACCGTCCCGCCGTCGCCGATCAGTACGTACGCCAGCCCGCGCGCTCCCCGGCCGCGGGCCCACTCCACCCAGCCGTCGATCTCCTTGCGGGTCAGCGACCCGCCGCCGGGGAACACCACGGCACCCACGTACGGTGCGCCGGTGAAAACTCGGAAGGACGAACCCGCCAGGTACCCGGTGAGGTCGACCAGCTCCAACCCGAAGCGCAGGTCGGGTCGGTCGGAGCCGAAGCGGCGCATCGCCTCGTCGTAGGTCATCCGCTGGAACGGCGCCGGCAGGTCGACGCCGAGGATCTCCCGCCACAGCGTGGTCAGCAGGTCCTCGGTGAGCGTGTAAATGTCCTCCTCGTCCAGAAAGCTCAACTCGACGTCGAGCTGGGTGAACTCCGCGGTCCGGTCGGCGCGAAAGTCCTCGTCCCGGAAGCACCGGGCGATCTGGTAATACCGCTCCAAGCCCGCGACCATCAACAACTGCTTGAACAGCTGCGGCGACTGCGGCAGCGCGTACCAGCAGCCGGGCTGCAGCCGTACCGGCACGAGGAAGTCGCGGGCCCCCTCAGGCGTCGACCGGGTCAGGTACGGAGTCTCGACGTCCAGGAAACCGTGAGCCTCCATCACCCGCCGGATGATCGACGTCATCCGGGCCCGGATGCGCAGCGCATGAGCCGGCCAGGCGCGCCGCAGGTCGAGGTACCGGTACCGCCAGCGCAGAGTCTCCTCCACCGAGCCCGGTCCGTCCGGCGAGCCCTCGACCGGGAACGGCAGCTCGGCGGCGGTGCTCAACACCTCCAAAGCGGCGGCCACCACCTCGATCTCGCCGGTGGGGAGCTCCGGGTTGGCGTTCCCCGCCGGCCGGGCCGTCACTTCGCCCCGGACCAGGACGCAGAACTCGGCCCGCAGCGCTCGAGCGGCCTCGGCCAGCGCGGGGTCCTCGCGGAGCACCACCTGGACCGCCCCGCTGGCGTCGCGGAGGTCGAGAAACGTGACGCCGCCGTGGTCCCGGCGCCGGGCCACCCACCCGGCCAGCGTGACCTCGGCCCCGGCATCCGACGCGCGCAGCGACCCCGCCCCGTGGCTGCGGATCACGGCGACTCCGGGGTGGCCAGGAAGGTCGGCGTGGTCAGCTCGGCCTCGATCCGGGCAACCGCCTCGTCGATCGGGACCGGCCACTGGTCGCCCGAGCCCAGGTTTTTCACCTGCAGCGCCCCCTCCGCCAGGTCCCGCTCGCCGAGCACCAGCGCGTACCGGGCGCCGGAGCGGTCGGCGGCCTTCATTGCGCCCTTCACGCTGCGCCCGCCGTACGCCAGGTCGGCGGAGACTCCGATCCGGCGCAGCGCGGTGAGGATGCCGAACAGGATCCGCTCCGCCTGCGCACCGAGCGGGATGCCGAACACCTCGACCCGGTCGGCGTCGCCGATCACCACCCGCTCGACGTCCAGCGCCAGCACGGTGCGGTCGACGCCGAGCGCCCAGCCGACTCCGGGCAGCGACGGGCCGCCGATTTCCTCGGACAACCCGTCGTAGCGCCCACCGCCGCCGACCGCGGACTGCGATCCGAGCCCGTCGTGGACGAACTCGAACGTCGTACGGGTGTAGTAGTCCAGGCCGCGGACCAGTCGCGGCGCGTCCTCCCAGCGCACCCCGACGTCGTCGAGCAGCCCGAGCACGGCGGCGTGGTGCGCCCGGCAGGCTTCGCAGAGTGAATCCCCGACCAGCGGCGCATCGACGAGCCGGCGGGCCACCTCCGGCCGCTTGTCGTCGAGCACTCGCAGCGGGTTGAGATCGACCCGCCGCCGGGTGTCCTCGTCGAGGTCCAGCCCACGCAGGAACGCCTGCAGCCGCTCCCGGTACGCGGGGCGGCATTCCCCGCAGCCGAGGGAGTTGAGCAGCAGCCGTACGCCCGTCAGCCCGAGATCGGTGAACGCGTCGGCGGCCAGCACGATCAGTTCGGCGTCCACGGTCGGGTCCTCCACGCCGAGAGCCTCGGCGCCGACCTGCGAGAAGTGCCGGTACCGACCCGCCTGCGGACGCTCGTAGCGGAAGTAGGACCCGGAGTACCACACCTTCACCGGCAGCGCGCCGCGGTGCAGCCCGTGCTCCAGGACCGCCCGGAGCACGCCGGCGGTCCCCTCCGGGCGCAGCGACAGTGACTGGCCGCCGCGGGTGGGGAAGGTATACATCTCCTTGCTGACGATGTCCGTGGAGGCCCCGACGCCGCGGGCGAACAGTGCGGTGTCCTCGAACGCCGGCGTCTCGACATAGCCGTACCCGGCGCGCCGGGCCGGTGCCGCCAGCCCGTCGCGCACCGCGGTGAACACCCCGGATCGGGGCGGTAGCAGGTCGAACGTGCCCCTCGGCGCGGTAAAAGTGGCCGCCGTGGAAGCGCTCACCGGGCCCCGACCGCGCGGCGCGCCTGCGCCAGGAACATGTTGCTCCGCCGCTCCCGACCGACCGTGGTGTCCGGCCCGTGGCCCGGCCGGATCCGGGTCTCGTCCGGCAGCGGCAGCACGACCCGCACCAGCGACGCCATCATGTCGGGCATCGAGCCGCCCGGAAAGTCGGTACGCCCGATGGAGTCGGCGAAGATCAGGTCGCCGGAGAAGAACTCGGGGCCGTTGCGGAACGTCACCTGCCCGGGGGTGTGCCCCGGCGCGGCGTCGACCTGCAGGTCGACCCCGGCGAGGGAGACGACCTGCCCGTCGCGTAGCGGCCGCACGTCCGCCGGCTCGGCCCAGGTGAGCCGGCCGAACATCGGCGTCCCCAGCGGTACGCCCACCGCCGACCACGGGTCGGTGAGCTGGCCGCGATCGGCCGGGGTGATGTAGGCGGGTATGTCGCGGGCCTCGCAGACCGGCAGCACCGCGAAGGTGTGGTCGAAGTGGCCGTGGGTGAGCAGCACGGCGACCGGGTTCAGCCGGTGCCGCGTGAGGATCTCCTCCAGCGTCGACTCGGCCCAGACGCCCGGGTCGATGACCACGCACTCTTCCCCGGCGGCCGGTGCCACCACCCAGCAGTTCGTGGCCTGTGGCCCGGCTGGGAAGCCTTCGACGAGCACGTCACACCCTTCTCTCCGGTACGGCGGGTCGCCCCGGCACAACGGGGCGCCTCACCCCCCGAGACTACCGGCGCCGCCTAGACTCGATTCCACAGTTGGCCGGCGTGTGCGGCGGAATGGGACGCAGTGGAGGTGGCGGTGGCCCCGAGCCGGCAGCGGGAGCGCGAGCTCGAGCGGCAGCGCCGGATCCGGCAAGCGCAGCGTCGCGAGGCGGCCCGCCGCCGGGCGCGGCGGCGCAACGTGGTCGTCGCGTCGGTGCTGGCCGTCGTACTCCTGATCAGCGTCGTCGCACTGCTGGCCAAAGGCACCGGCACCAAGGCCGGCCCGGCCGCCTCACCGTCAGCCTCGGCGTCCTTTCCCCCCGTACCGGCCGGAGCCGATCCCCGGCTGAAGACGAAGCCGACCGTCACCGTGCCCAAGACTGCGCCGACCACGCTGGTCAAACGGGACCTGATTGTCGGCACCGGTGCGGTCGCCACGTCCGGCCAGCAGGTCACCGTCAACTACGTCGGCGTCGGCTACCCCGGCGGCAAGGAGTTCGACTCCTCCTGGGCCTCGCACAAGCCGCTCCGGGTCCAGTTGGGCACCGGCGCCGTGATCAAAGGCTGGGACCAGGGGATCGTCGGCATGAAGGTCGGCGGCCGGCGCGAACTCGTCGTTCCGCCGGCGCTGGCCTACGGGGCGACGGGTCAGCCGCCGGACATCAAGGCCAACGAACCGCTGGTCTTCGTGGTCGACCTGCTCGCGGTGGGCTAGCGGCCGGCCCGGACCGCGGCGAAGCAGCGCCGAAAAGAAGATGACACGCCGGTTACCGTGACGTGGTGATCTCAGCGCTGCGTTCGCGGAACTTCCGCCTGCTCTGGCTGAGTCAATCGATCAGCGTGATCGGCGACGCGATGGTCATCGTGGCCGTCGGGCTCTACGTCACCCGACTGACCGGCAAGCCGAGCGACGTCGGCCTCGTGCTGGCCTCGTATGCGCTTCCGATGGTGGCCCTGATCCTGATCGGCGGAGTCATCGCCGACCGGCTCCCGCGGCAGACGGTGATGATCGTCACCGACGTGATCCGGGCGGTGCTGCACGGCACGCTCGCCGTGCTGATCGCCACCGGAGTGGTACGAGTGTGGCACCTGGTGGTCGTGGGTGCGCTGTTCGGTACCGCCGAGGCGTTTTTCCGCCCGGCCTACACCGGCCTGGTTCCGCAGACGGTTCCAGAGGACGACATCCAGGCGGCCCAGGCCCTCGGCGGGGTCAGCACCGAACTCGCCTCGTTCGCCAGCCCCGCACTGGCAACCCTGCTGGTACTCGGCGTCGGCGGGGCCGCCGCCTTCGGGCTGGACGCGGCGACTTTCGTGGTGTCCGCCGCGATGCTGACCCGGCTACGGCCCCGCCCGCGCGGTGTCGTGGCCGAACGTCGCACGGTATGGCGCGAACTGCGCGACGGTGCGACCGCGGTCCGCGAGCGGCCCTGGATCTGGGGCACGATTTCCGCCTTCTCCGCCGCGCTGCTCTTCGCCCTGGCCCCGTTCTTCGTGTTGGGCGCGGCGGTGTCGCACGAGGTGTACGGCACCGACGCGGTGTTCGGGCTGGCCAACGCGGCCTGGGGCATCGGCACGGTCACCGGCGCGGTACTGGGCTCGCGGTGGCGGCCGGCACGGCCGATGCTGGCCGGGATGCTGGCGGCCGTACCGTGGCCGGGGGCGATCGCGCTGTACGCGGCCGGCCCCCCGCTCCGGCTGCTCTACCCGGCGATGGCCGCCGCCGGTGTGGGCATCGGCCTGTTCGCGGTGTGGTGGGAGACCGCGCTGGCGCAGCGCGTTCCGCCACACCTTCTCTCCAGGGTCTCCGCCTGGGACTGGATGGGCTCGCTCGCGCTGCTTCCGGCCGGCTACCTGCTGGCCGGACCGGTGGCGGGGGCGCTCGGCCCGGTGCACGTTCTGATCGGCGGCGGGCTGCTCGGCATGTTCTCGTGTGCCGCCGGATTGCTGCCGTACTCGACCCGGACGCTGTCCCGTTTCGACGGACCCGGGTCGCCGGTCGCGGACCCGGCGTAGCAGTTTCCTCAACCGACACAGGGGTGTGGGCCAACTCACCCCCGATATACGAGCACCGGAAACCTTGCGCGGGTACACAGAAAACAGGGACCCAGTTCAGCGGCTCTGTCGAGTACGCGCCGGCGGCGAGGAGAGGACATCATGAGCGGAAGCGGGCTTCGACCGCACGCTTCACTCAGCCGAACGTCCCGCGGGCTAACCGGCCTGGTTCCAGCCCCGTCCGAAAACGCCCGACGTGCGCTCATCCCGCGCCACATCCGACTCTCCGACGGACGGGCCGTCACCATCCGGGCAATCGGGCCGGCGGATGCCGGAGGCTTGATGGACTTCTACGCCCGACTGTCGCCGGAGAGCCGCCGCTCCCGCTTCTTCACTGCCAGCAGGACGAAGCGCCGGGTGGACGCGGAACGGTTGATCGCGGGAACCGGCCGCGACTGTGTCCTGGTGGCCACCGACACGGACGCCGACGGCGACGAGCGGTTGGCCGCCGTCGCCCAACTGGCCGACTTCGGCGACGGGGTGGAAGCGGCGCTCGTCGTGGCTGACGACTACCAGGGCGTCGGCCTGGGCAGCGAGGTGTTCGACCACCTGTTGCGGGCCGGGGAGCGGCGCGGCGTAGGGCGCGTCGAGGCGACGGTGCTCAGCAACAACAACCAGATCCTGCGCATTCTCCGCCAGCATCAGGCCACGCTGGGCCCGCCGGAGAACGGCGTCCTGCAGGCAACGATCGCCAGTCCCGCGCAGCGTCCACCGGCAGCCTGAGCCTGCGGCGGGTCGGCCGGGCTGGGGTAACTCAGCGGGGCCACGGCCCCGGTTTCCTTCCCCGACCTCACGCCGCGCCCGCTGCCCCGCCGAGCGGGTGGCCCCCGCCTCATGCCCCCTGTGCGTCCGGCTCCCCGAGCGCCTCGTCGGCGGCGATCAGTACGTCCTGGATCGCCATCCCGCTGCCCAGCATCAGATCGACGGCCGTGGCGCGCACCTGACCGACGATCATCACGACGGGCACGTCGCGGGCCTCCTCCAGCACCCGAGCGGCGGAACGGATGGCATCCAGCGCCCGATCGGCTACCCGACCGGGATCGTCGGGACCGGGTCGAGCGCCGCGGCGGACCGAAGGTCCGTTCGCCAGGGCGTCGCTCGCCAGATACTGGCCGAGTCCGCGAACCGCATCCGCGAGGATCTCCACGGCGCGGGCCAAAGCAGTGGGTGCCCGGCGGGTGCCGCGGGTGAGGAAGACGCCGGCGCGGGCGAGCACCCGAACGTTGCGGGCGGCGAGGTCGAGCTGGCGTCCGGCGTTTTCGTACCGCCGAAGCAGGTCCCGCTGCCGTCGTCGTACCGGGTCGAAGCGGATCGACTCGGCTTCCACCGCGGCGAGGTCCTCGAAGGTGGCCACCTTGCCGTCGAGCTGACGGGCGCGGGTCAGGGCCTCCCGGGCGGCGGCCGGGTCGTGGGTCGCCAGCGCGGCGGCGGTGGCCTCCAGAACGCTCGCGATCTCGGTGAAGACCGGGGCCGCGCCACGAAGCAACCGGTTGGGAAGTGAGCGCGGCAGCGGAATCTGGTTGACCGCCAACGCCACCCCGCCGCCGATCAGCGCATCGACGAACCGGGAGGGCAGCAGCCCGCCGCTGGGCGGCGCGATGACCGCGACGTAGATACCGGAGACCGCGGCCTGCACGCTCAGGATGGGACCACCGCCGACCATGGTCGCCACCACCAGGGTGAGCCCCGTGATCAGCACGATGGTCAGGGTCAGCCGCGGGGCCAGCGCCCGGGCGATGACGTCGGCCACCAGCACACCGAGCGCCACGCCGACGACGATTTCCACGGTGCGGTGAATCCGCTGGCCCCGGGTGACGCCGATCGCGATGAGGGCGGCCGCCGGAGCGAAGAACGGGGCGGTGTGGTGCACCAGGCGAACCGCGATGACCCAGGCCAACGCGGCGGCGGCCGTGCCCTCGACGATGCGCCAGCCGCTTCGCCGCAGCCGCGCGATCGCCGCCCGTGCGCCACCGGCGCCGGTGTCCACCACGGAGCGAACCAGGATCGAATCGGCCACCCGGCCATTCTCCGCGCCCGCCGACGCCGGCCGGAGCGAGTTACGAGCTGGTGGTGCGGTAGGCGTCGTAGACGCCCTCCACACCGCGTACCTGGCGGAGCAGGTGCCCCAGGTGCTTCGGATCGCCCATCTCGAAGGTGAACTTGCTCAAGGCCACCCGGTCCCGGTTGGTGCTCACCGACGCGGACAGGATGTTGACGTGCGCGTCGGAGAGTACCCGGGTGACGTCGGAGAGCAGCCGGGTACGGTCCAGCGCCTCCACTTCGATGGCCACCAGGAACACCGACGCCGCCGACGGTGCCCATTCCACCTCGACCATGCGGTCCTTCTTGGTGGCCAGCTGGTCGACGTTCGTGCAGTCCAGCCGATGCACCGACACGCCGTGACCGCGGGTGACGAAGCCGATGACGTCATCGCCGGGCACCGGTGTGCAACACCGGGCCAGCTTCACCCAGACGTCGTCGACGTTCTTGACCACAACCCCGGGATCCCCTGCCGGGCGGAGCCGGTGGCGGGTGGGCGCGGTCACCTCGGCGAGGTCCTCGACTGCCCCCTCCGGACCGCCCATGGAGGCCATCAGCCGAGACACCACGCTCTGCGCGGAGACGTGCCGCTCGCCGACCGCGGCGTAGAAGGTGGACAGGTCGTTGTAGTGCATCTCGTTGGCGATGGTGATCAGCGCCTCGCCGGCGAAAAGTCGCTGCAGCGGCAGGCCGGCCTTGCGCATGGCGCGACTGATCGCGTCCTTGCCTTCCTCGATGGCGTCTTCCCGACGCTCCCGGGCGAAGTGCTGCTTGATCTTGGCACGGGCCCGCGGGCTCTTGACGAAGGTCAGCCAGTCCCGGCTGGGGGCGGCGTTGGCCGCCTTCGAGGTGAAGATCTCGACGACGTCGCCGTTGTCCAGGGTGGACTCCAGCGGCACCAGGCGCCCGTTGATCCGGGCGCCGATGCACCGCCGGCCGACCTCGGTGTGCACGGCATAGGCAAAGTCCACCGGGGTCGCCCCGGTCGGCAGCGAGAGCACGTCTCCCTTGGGGGTGAACACGAACACCTCGGCGGCGTGCAGGTCGAAGCGCAGCGAGTCGAGGAACTCCGCCGGATCGACCGCTTCCTTCTGCCAGTCCAGGAGCTGGCGCAGCCAGGCCATCTCGTTCGGGTCCGGCTTGCCCTTCACCCGGGCCGGCTGGCCCGCCGAGGTCGCCATCTCTTTGTACTTCCAGTGCGCCGCGATGCCGTACTCGGACCGGGTGTGCATCGCGTTGGACCGGATCTGGATCTCGACGGGCTTGCCCTCGGGACCGATCACCGTCGTGTGCAGCGACTGGTACATGTTGAACTTGGGCATCGCGATGTAGTCCTTGAACCGGCCCGGCACCGGGTTCCAGGACGCGTGGATGGTGCCCAGCGCCGCGTAGCAGTCCCGGACCGAATCCACCAGGACCCGGATGCCGACCAGGTCGTAGATGTCGGTGAAGTCCCGGCCCCGCACGATCATCTTCTGGTAGATCGAGTAGTAGTGCTTCGGCCGACCCCGTACCGACGCCCGGATCCGCGCGCTGCGCAGATCCTCGTCGATCTGGCTGATCACCCGGGCCAGGTAGGACTCGCGCGACGGCGCCCGCTCGGCGACCAGCCGGACGATCTCGTCGTACCGCTTGGGATACAGCGTGGCGAACGCGCGGTCCTCCAGCTCCCACTTGATGGTGTTCATGCCGAGCCGGTGAGCCAGCGGCGCGTAGATCTCCAAGGTCTGCTTGGCGGTGCGTTGCTGCTTCTCCGGCCGGAGGTGATGCAAGGTCCGCATGTTGTGCATCCGGTCGGCCAGTTTGATCACCAGGACCCGTGGGTCCTTCGCCATGGCGACCACCATCTTGCGGATGGTCTCGGCTTCGGCGGCCTCGCCCAGCTTGACCTTGTCCAGCTTGGTGACGCCGTCGACAAGTGCGGCGACATCGTCCCCGAACTGATCGCGCACCGCGCTCAGCGTCAGCGGGGTGTCCTCGACGGTGTCGTGCAGCAACGCCGCGGTCAGCGTGGTGACGTCCATCCCCAGCTCGGCAAGGATGACGGTGACCGCCAGCGGATGGGTGATGTACGGGTCCCCGCTACGGCGAAGTTGGCCCCGGTGACACTCTTCGGCCACCTCGTAGGCGGCGGCCAGCGCCCGCAGGTCCGCCTTGGGATGGTTGTCGCGAACCGCCCGGAACAGCGGCTCGAGCTGCGGCGGCGTGGACGACGGGCGACCGGAACTCATCCGGGCGAGCCGGTTGCGCACCCGGCGGGCGGCGGCCCCGGCGCGGTCCGGAGCCTCTGGCTCGGGATTGGCGGGGACCAACGCGGTCGAGGTACCACGATCCGGGCGGGTCGGTGCGGCGGTCGCAGCCGCCGTCCGGCCCGCGGGGGTCCGGGGGCCACCGGCCGGGACCGGCTCGGCCGGCGCGCCGAGGGTGGGCGTCCGCGTAGGGTCGGCGCGGCGCGCCGCTTCAGCCGAGGCAGCCCGCTCGGCCGGACCTGGGGGACTCGCCGTATCCACCATGCGGGGTCCCTTCGCTCTACCAACCTCCATCGTAGCCAGCCGGCCGTGATGTGCGGGGCTGCCGAGCGTCCCGGCGGGAGGACTTCGGTGGCTCAGTCGGTGATCAGGGCGTGCACCACCACCGGCGACGGGCTGGTCAGCAGCCGGCCGCGGCCGGCCAGGAAGCCGAGTTCCAGCAGCACCGACACGCCGACCACCGTCCCGCCGGCCCGCCGGACGAGGTCCACGGTTGCCGCGGCGGTACCGCCGGTGGCCAGCACGTCGTCCACGACCAGCACCCGGTCACCGGCGGTGAAGGCGTCCTGGTGCAGTTCCAGAGTGGCCGCGCCGTACTCCAGGTCATAGGAGGCGGCATGGCTGGCCGCCGGCAGCTTGCCGGCCTTGCGCACCGGGACCACGCCGGCTCCCATGCGGTAAGCCATCGGGGCCGCGAACAGGAAGCCGCGGGCCTCGATTCCGACGATCTTGTCCGGCGGCAGGCCGCCGACCCATGGCGCCGCGAGGCCGTCCACGGCAGCGGCGAACGCGGCATGGTCGGCCAGCAGCGGCGTCAGGTCCTTGAAGACCACTCCCGGCGCGGGATAGTCGACGACGTCGCGGATCAGCGCGCGCAGCCGGTCCGCGAGACCGGCCCGGTCGGGCGCTGTCCCGGACATCGCACCGGCACTCAACGGCGGCGCTTGCCGCTCGGGCGGCCGGAGCGGCCGCCGCGCGGGGCCGGCTTGCGTTGCGGGCGGGGCGCCCGGACCGGTGGGGGGGCGCGCAGCGGCGTCGTGGCAGCGTCCGCCTCGACCCGCTCGCCGCCGTGCGCGGCGTCCTCCTCGCGGTCCTCCTCGCCCTCCTCCCCCCCGTCATCCGTCGCCGGGGAGGCCAGCAGCACCGAACCCGCCGCCGGCGTGGGGGTCTGGTGCGTCGCGGTACTGCGGGCGCCGCTGCCGGCGGCCGCACCTGTCGCGCCGGCCGCCGCGGCGGTGCGGCGGCCCTCGACCCGGCGGGCCAGGGCCTGCATCCCGGGCTCACGCTCCTTGAAGTCGCACAGCAGCGGGGTCGCGGTGAAGATCGAGGAGTACGTGCCGCACATCAATCCGATGAACAGCGCCAGCGCCAGGTCCTTCAGCGTGCCCGCCTTGAGCAGGCCGGCACCGATGAACAGCAGTGACGCCACCGGCAACAGGCCGATGATCGAGGTGTTGATGGAGCGCACCAGCGTCTGGTTGAGCGCCAGATTCGCCGCGCCGCTGTAGGTGATCCGGCTCCCCCCGGCCAGGCTCCTGGTGTTCTCCTGCACCTTGTCGAAAACCACGACCGTGTCGTACAGCGAATAGCCCAGGATGGTGAGCAAGGCGATGACCGTGCCGGGACTGACCTCGAACCCGACGAGTGAGTACACCCCGGCGGTAATGACGATGTCGTGGATCAGCGCGAGAAAGGCGGCCAGCGCCATCTTCGGTTCGTAGCGGATGGACAGCACGACGAAGAGCAGGACGAGAAAGACGACGAGCCCCTGCACCGCCTTCTTGGTGATCTGCCCACCCCAGCTCGGGCCGACCTGGCGCACCGCCACCTCGTTGCTGCTGACCCCGAGTTCGGTGGCCAGGGCCTGCTGCAGCCGGGTTGTCTTGGTCGGGTCCGCCGGGTCGATGGCGCCGGTCTGGATGCGCAACTGGCCCTGGCCGACCTGCTGGGCGATCTCCGGGGTCACGCCGGCCTTGGTGAACACCGACTTGGCCTGGGACACCGTGTGGCCGTTGGCGGGCGCCTCGAAGACCGCGCCGCCCTTGAACTCGATGGATGGTTGGATGCCACGGAAGATGAGGCTGAGCACGCTGATCAGCAGAACCGCTACCGAGATCGAGTACCAGATCTTGCGGCGGCGGATGAACTCGTAGGACACCTCCCCGCGGTACAGCCGGCTGGCGAAGGACCCGCTCCTGGCCACGGTTACACCTCTCCCACGCTGCGGCTACCGCCACGCGGCCGAGACGTGGGTCGGGCGGGCGGCGCCCGCCGGGTACGGCCGCCGGTGAGCACCGGCGGCGGTGCGCCGAGCCGGCCGGGCGACAGGCCGGAGAACCGGCCGCCGGAACCGAAGAGCTTCGTCCCGGCCAGCAGCGCCACCAACGGTTTGGTGAACAGGAACACGATGAACAGGTCGACCAGCGTGGACAGCCCGAGGGTGAAGGCGAAACCGCGGACGTTGCCGATCGACACCACGTAGAGCACCACCGCGGCGAGCAGCGACACGGTGTCCGCAGAGAGGATGGTGCGCCGGGCCCGTACCCAACCGGTTTCCACGCTGCTGCGCAGGCTTCGCCCCTCGCGCACCTCGTCACGCAGCCGTTCGAAATAGACCACGAACGAGTCCGCGGTGATTCCCACCGCGACGATGAAGCCGGCGATACCGGCGAGGCTCAAGGTGTAGCGAATCGCGTGTCCGAGCAGCACGGTAGTGGCATACAGGAGCAGGCCGGAGAGAATCAGGCTGGCGACGGTGACCAGCCCGAGACCCCGGTAGTACAGCAGCGAGTACAGCACGACCAGGCCGAGTCCGATCGCGCCGGCGATCAGGCCGCCGCGTAGCTGGTCGCTGCCGAGGGTCGGGGAGATCGTCTCGGCCGTCGGCACGTCGAAGGACAGCGGCAGGGCGCCGTACTTGAGGATGCTGGCCAGGTCGCTGGCTTCCTTCTGGGTGAACTGGCCGGTGATCTGGGCCCGACCGTCGAGGATCGGTTCCACGATCCGAGGTGCGGACTGCACCACGCCGTCGAGCACGACGGCGACCGCGTTGCAGCCGGTCGGTGGCTGGCAGCCCGAGGTCCCGACGTCAGGCAGCGGCTGCACTTTCTTGGTGAGGTCGCCGAACTGCTTGCCGCCCTTGCTGGTGAAGTCGAGAATCACCTGCCACTGGCCCAGCCCCTGCTGATCGACGGTGGCGCTGGCGGTGCGCACTTCGGTGCCGAGAACCGCGGCCTTCGCGAGCAGGTACTTCTCGGTTCCGTCCCGGTCGCAGGCGACGATCTCGGCCTGCGGATCCTCCAGGCCTCCGCCCGCCTTGTTGGCCGCGGCGCAATCGATAGTGGCGAACTCCCGCGCCAACGCGGCATCGGCAGCCGCCGACGGGTCGGGAGTCGCCGCGCTGCCGGTCGCGGCCGGGGTGGGAGTGGCGGATGCGGGGCGCGTAGTGGCGGCCGTGGCCGTCGCGGTCGGGGTGGGGGCAGCCGCGGGGATGGCACGGCTCAGAGCGGGTGGAACGACCCGGCCGTTGCCGGTGGTGCCGGGTCGCGGGCTGGCCGAACCGGTCGCCTTGGCAGTGGGGCTGACGCTCGGCGACGCCGTGGCCTTGCCGGGTGAGACGCTACCGGCCGAGGGACTGCCGGCCGACGGGGTGGCCGAGGCCGACGGGGTGGCCGATGTCGCCGGCGCGGCCGCCAGCACCTGCCGGAACCGCAGCTGGGCGGTCCGGCGCACCAGGTCGAGCACGTCGCTGCGTCCCTTGCCGGGGACCGACACCACGATGTTGTTGCCCTCGGTCGCCACCTCTGCTTCGGACACGCCGAGCTGGTTGACCCGGCTGCGGATGATGTCGACGGCCTTGGCCAGCGCCTGCTTTGTGACCTTTCCCTTGGTGAGTTTCGGGGTGAGCGTGACGCTGGTCCCGCCGCGTAGGTCCAGCCCGAGCTGCGGAGTGTGGCTCTTGCTGAAGAACACCGCCACATACAGCGCGATCACCACCAGGCCCACGAACGCCAGGGCGCGTCCGGGTCGCGGGGTGTTACCGGAAGCCAACGAATCCTCAGTTTCCTGTTCTCACGACGGCTCGGTCGCCGCCTGCCAGCCCGACCTTCGCGCCGGATCCCGGCTCGGCATCGGGCGCGAACACCTCTTCGCAGTATCGCCGAGGTCAGGCCCGTGGACGGTCGTCCGGCGGAAGTTCGATCGTGCCGTCGGTCGAAGGGGGTTCGCCGTACGCGGTCGGCGCCCCGCCGAACGAGGTTTCAGCCACCGCTGGCGGCACCACCTTGGCGATCGCGCCACGCAGGAAACGCACATGCACTCCGGGCGCCAGCTCGAGGGTGACCGCCTCGTCGTCGATACCAGTCACGGTGGCGAACATGCCGGAGGTCGTCATGACCTGTGCCCCCGGGCTGAGCGTGGCCTGGACCTGCTGGAGTTGGCGGGCCCGCGCCCGCTGGGGCCGGATCAGCAGAAAGAAGAAGGCCACCACGATGAGCACCAGCGGCAAGAAGCTGCCCAGGCCGGCGCCGGAGGAGCCGGCGGCGAGGATGTCACGCAACGGGTAAGCCTTCCTAGACGACACGGTCAGCCTAGGGGAGCCCCGCGAAGGCGGCAATGTCCGACCCGAGGCGTGTCCGACCCGAGGCGTGTCCGACCCGAGCCGGGGCCCGACCCGAGCAGCGCTGCCCTCACAGGCCTGTCGCGGCTCACGGCGGCCACCGCCCACGTTCCGCGCGGTACTGGGCACCGAGTGGTGCCCGCATCAATCCGCCAGCCGAAACAATGCTGCAGGTTCGACGGCGGGTGCCGGCAGCGGCGGCGGCGCCAGGCCGAGGTGTGCCCAGGCGGCCGGGGTGGCCACCCGCCCCCGCGGGGTCCGGGCCAGCAGCCCGGCCCGCACCAGGAAGGGCTCGGCGACCTCCTCGACCGTTTCCGGTTCCTCCCCCACGGCGATGGCCAGCGTGCCCAGGCCGACCGGGCCACCGCCGAAGCGCCGAAGCAGCGCGTCCAGTACGGCCTTGTCCAGCCGGTCCAGCCCGATCTCGTCCACCTCGTATAACGCCAGCGCGGCCCGAGCCGCCTCCCGGCTGACCACGCCGTCGCCGCGGACCTCGGCGTAGTCCCGTACCCGGCGCAGCAGCCGGTTGGCGATCCGCGGGGTGCCGCGGGACCGGCCGGCGATCTCCGCGCCGCCGTCGGGTTCCAGCGGCACCTGGAGCAGGCCGGCGGAACGCACCAGTACCCGCTGCAACTCTGCCGGTGCGTAGAAGTCCAGATGCGCCACGAAGCCGAACCGGTCCCGCAGCGGGCTGGGCAGCAACCCCGCCCTGGTGGTGGCTCCGACCAGGGTGAACGGCGCCACCTCCAGCGGGATGGCGGTCGCGCCCGGCCCCTTGCCGACGACCACGTCGACCCGGAAGTCCTCCATCGCAACGTAGAGCATCTCCTCCGCGGGCCGGGCCATCCGGTGGATCTCGTCGAGGAAGAGCACCTCCCCCTCGGTGAGCGAGGAGAGCAGGGCGGCGAGATCGCCGGCCCGCTCGATCGCCGGGCCGCTGGTGATCCGCAACGGCGCACTCATCTCGGCGGCGATGATCATGGCAAGGGTGGTCTTGCCGAGTCCGGGTGAACCCGACAGCAGGACATGGTCGGGCTGCCTGCTCCGCCGGCGAGCACTCTCCAAGACCAGCGACAACTGTTCGCGAACCCTCTCCTGACCGACGAAGTCGGCGAAGCGGCGGGGTCGCAGCGCGGCGTCGACCGCGGAGTCCTCCGGGCCGGCGACCGGAGACACCACGTCCGGCTCGGGGCGACCGCCGGTGGCGGCGCGGCGCGGGCCGCCGGTCATCGGGCACCCGACCGCAGCGCGGCACGCAACAGATCGCTCACCGGCGCCGACTGCCCGCCCCGGGCGGCCTCCTCAGCCTGCGGCGCGACCGCGGCGATCGCTTCCTCCGCCTCGCGCAACGACCAGCCGAGCCCCACCAGACCGGTCCGCACCTGCTCGCGCCAATCCGGTTCACCGGCCGGGGACAGTCCGGGCGCGGCCGGTACCTCGACCTCCGGTCCGAGGCGGTCCCGCAGTTCCAGCACGATGCGCTGGGCGACCTTCCGGCCCACCCCCGGGACCAGGCTGAGCGCGGCGAGATCCTCGGTGGCCACCGCGCGGCGGATCGCGTCCGGACGGTGCACCGCCAGCACGGCCTGAGCCAGCCGCGGACCGACACCGGTGGCGGTCTGCAGCAGTTCGAAGACGACCCGTTCGTCCTCGTCGGCGAAGCCGTACAGGGTCAGCGCGTCCTCCCGCACGATCAGGCTGGTCGCCAGCCGGACCGGTCCGCCGACCGGCAGTCCGGCGATCACCGTGGGGGTGCAGGAGACGAAGAGCCCCACCCCGCCGACCTCCACCACGACACCGTCCGGTGACACCGCGGCCACCCGCCCTGCGAGGCTGGAAATCATCGCAGTCCCCCCTCGGTAGCCGCCGCGCTCGCCAACCGGTCCTGTGCGGCCCCGCGCCACAGCTGGCAGATCGCCAACGCCAGCGCGTCCGCCGCATCCGCCGGTCTCGGCGGTACGCTCAGCCGCAACACTCGGGTGACCATGGCGGTGACCTGGGCCTTCTCCGCCCGGCCGGAGCCGGTGACCGCGGCCTTGACCGCGCTGGGGGTGTGCAGCGTCACCGGCAGGCCAGCCCGGGCGGCGCAGAGGATGGCCACCGCGCCGGCCTGCGCGGTGCCCATCACGGTACGGACGTTGGCTTGGCTGAACACCCGCTCCACCGCCACCGCATCCGGCCGGTACTGCCGCAGCCAACCCTCCACCAGCTCCTCCAACGCGACAAGTCGGACCCCCAGGTCGTCGGTCACCGGCGTCCGGACCACGTCGTAGCCGACCATGGCCGGGGCCCGCCCCGGCCAGCCCTCGACCACACCCAGACCGCACCGGGTCAGGCCCGGGTCCACCCCGAGGACTCGCATCGAACGCACGTTCGGAAGACTATCGACGGAGGACGGCAGAAACCGCGCCGACGCGCCGTCAGCGGCCGGCGGGAGTGCCGTCGCGCTGACCATGACCGAACACGACTGACCGTCGACGGCCAGCGCCTGAAGCTGGGGAACTTGGCGGGACCAGAGCCCCGCCAATCATCCACAACCCCGACGCGTCCGGCCTGCCCCGTGCTCGCGACCTGGCTCTGCTCCCCGAGCGGCCGGTTCACCCGGACCGGCACGTCCTTCCGCGGTCGAATTTTCTTTATTTCCCGTCAAAGGTCCACCAGTCGGCGCTTCTTGTGCAATATTGCGCCAGCACGCATCCACGGGAGGCTGCGGTCCCGACTACGGCAGGAGTTTGTCTTGCGTCGATCTTCATTACGGTCTTCATTCCGTTGGGTGTCGGCCCTCTCGGCCGCCGCGCTGCCGCTGGCAGCCGGAGTCGCCCTCGGTGGTACCGCTCATGCCGCCAGCGGCCGGGCGGTGCTTCCGGGCAGCCGGCCGCAATGGGCGACCGGTCCGGCCGCGACCGCACCTCGGACCAAGCGGGTGGACGCCCGGATCTACATCGCGCCGCGTAACAAGGCGGCTCTCGAAGCGTTCGTCGCGGCGGTCTCCGACCCGGCGAGCAGCGCCTACCGGCACTACCTGACGTCGGCCCAGTACCAGGCCCGGTACGAGCCGAGCGCGACCCAAGTCTCGGCGGTGCAGCGCTGGCTGCGCTCGGCCGGGCTGAGCGTCAGCGCGGTGGGCGCGGGCAACCGCTACGTCGACGCCCGGGGCACGGTGGCCGCGGCCCAGGCGGCGTTCGGCACCAAGCTTGCGCTCTACCACCACAAGGGCTCGATCGCGCAGGCGCCGGATACCGACCTGACGGTGCCCGCCGAGCTGGCCGGGACCGTCAGCGCCGTGACCGGGCTGGACGAGGGCGACCACCGGATCAAGCCGGCCACGCCCGCCGCCCCCCCGCCGCCCGCGTTCCAGAACGGCCGGCCGTGCTCGCAGTACTACGGCCAGGTGCTGGCCCGCTACCAGGCCGATTACAAGACCCCGCTGCCGAAGTTCCAGGGCAGCTACCGGCCGTACGCGGTGTGCGGATATGTGCCCTCCCAGCTTCGCGGCGCCTACGAAGACGGCACCACGCTCACCGGGAGGGGCGCGACGGTGGCGATCACCGACGCGTACGCGGCGCCTACGATCCTGGCCGACAGCAACCGGTACGCCACCCGCCACGGTGACGCTGCCTTCCGCCGCGGCCAGTTCAGCCAGTCACTGCCCGGCTCGTTCAGCAACCAAAGGCTCTGTGGCCCGAGCGGCTGGTACGGCGAAGAGACCCTGGACGTCCAAGCGGTGCACGGCATGGCCCCGGACGCCAACGTCGCCTACTACGCCTCCAAGTCATGCCTCGACACTGACTTCTTCGACACCCTGGCCCGGGTGGTCGATGACAACAAGGCCTCCATCGTCTCCAACTCGTGGGGCGACGCCGGCGAGGAAGTGACCGCGGGCGAGGTGCATGCCTATCAGTCGGTGTTCACCCAGGGCGCGGCCGAGGGCATCGGCTTCTTCTTCTCCTCCGGCGACTCGGGTGACGAGGCGGCCAACACCGGTACTGTGCAGGCTGACTGGCCGGCCACCGACCCGTACGTCACCGCGGTCGGCGGTACCTCGCTGGCGGTCGGAGCGGGGAAGACCTACCAGTTCGAGGCCGGCTGGGGCACCGAGAAGTACAGTCTCAACGCCTCGGGTAAGAGCTGGGACTCCCTCGGCTTCCTCTACGGTGCCGGCGGCGGCTTCAGCCGCCTGTTCAACCGGCCCGGCTACCAGGCGGGTGTGGTCAACCGAGTCAAGCCCGGCCGGGCGGTGCCCGACGTCGGGTTGGATGCCGACCCGACGACCGGCATGCTGATCGGCGAGACGCAGACCTTCCCGAGCGGGGTGCGCTACGGCGAGTACCGCATCGGTGGCACCAGCCTGGCCTCCCCGCTGATGGCCGGTATCCAGGCGCTCGCCACCGGGCGGATGGGGCGACTCGGGTTCGCCAACCCCCGGATCTACGCGCTGGCCAAGGCCGGCAACGGGGCGTTCCGCGACGTGACGTCGGCCCATGACGGGGCGGCCAACGTCCGGGTGGACTACGCCAACGGGATCGACCCGCGCGGCGGCCTGCTCTACAGCGTCCGCACCTTCGACGACGACTCCAGCCTGAACACGACAAGGGGCTGGGACGACGTCACCGGGGTGGGGTCGCCAACGAAGAAGTACTTCGGCGGCTGATCGCGCACGGTGCGGGCCGGGACGGCATCCGTCCCGGCCCGCACTCCTGTTGCCAGCTCTGGTACGCCTTCGGCGGCTCAGCCGGCGACCGACTCCAGCACCTCGTCGGAGACGTCGAAGTTGGCCCACACGTTCTGCACGTCGTCGCACTCCTCCAGCGCGTCGACCAGGCGCAGCACGCGCCGAGCCGTGTCGTCCTCCAGCGGTACCGACACCGACGGCAGCCAGGACACCTCGACGGAGTCCACCGGGAGCCCGGCCGCGGTCGCTGCCAGCCGGACGGCGTGGGTGTCGCCCGCCTCGCAGATCACCTCGAAGCTGCCGTCGAGGTCGTTGACCTCCTCCGCGCCGGCGTCGAGCACGGCGAGCAGCACGTCGTCCTCGGCCAGCCCGTCGGCGGGGATCAAGACGACGCCCTTGCGGGTGAACAGGTAGGACACCGAGCCCGGGTCGGCCATCGTGCCGCCGTTGCGGGTCATAGCGGTGCGGACCTCCGACGCGGCCCGGTTGCGGTTGTCGGTCAGGCACTCGACCAGCAGGGCGACCCCGCCGGGCGCGTATCCCTCGTAGGTGATCGGCTGCCAGTCCGCCCCACCGGCCTCCAGCCCGGCGCCGCGCTTGACCGCCCGGTCGATGTTGTCATTCGGCACCGAGGAGCCTTTCGCCTTGGCGATGGCGTCGGCCAGGGTGGGGTTGCCGGTCGGGTCGCCGCCGCCGGTCCGGGCGGCCACCTCGATATTCTTGATCAGCTTGGCGAAGAGCTTGCCGCGTCGGGCGTCGACGACGGCCTTCTTGTGCTTGGTCGTCGCCCACTTCGAGTGGCCGCTCATCAGGAGTCCCTTCCGCTGACTACGAGGCCGCCCGAGCTATCGCGACGAAGTGCTCGTGCACTCGCAGGTCACCGGTCAGTTCCGGGTGGAACGAGGTCGCGAGCAGCGGCCCCTGCCGCACCGCGACGATCCTACCGTCGGCACGGTCGCCGCTGACCCGAGCGAGCACGTCGACGCCCGGTCCGGCGGACTCGACCCACGGCGCCCGGATGAAGACCGCCCGGACCCGATCCCCCGATCCGGCCCACGCCACGTCGGCCTCGAAGGAGTCGACCTGCCGGCCGAACGCGTTGCGGCGGACGACGACGTCCAGCCCGCCGATCCGAGGCTGCTCCGCCATGCCGTCCAGGATGGTGTCGGCCAGCAGGATCATCCCGGCGCAGGAGCCGTACGCCGGCAGGCCGGCGGCCACCGCCCGCCGCAGCGGCTCGAGGACGCCGAAGGTTATGGCCAGCTTGCCGATGGTGGTGGACTCCCCACCCGGTACCACGATCCCGTTCAGCCCGGCCAGTTCCTCCGGGCGGCGCACGGCGACGGGAGCCGCACCCGCGCCGCTCAGCGCCCGCAGGTGTTCCCGAACGTCACCCTGCAGCGCCAGGACGCCGATCCGCGGTCCAGCCCCTACCACCCTCGACTGGCGAGCCGCTGCTCGGCCGGAAGTTCGGACACGTTGATCCCCACCATCGGCTCACCGAGTCCCCGGGACACCTTGGCCAGCACGCCGGGGTCGTCGTACATCGTGGTCGCCTCGACGATGGCCCGGGCCCGCTTCGCCGGGTCGCCGGACTTGAAGATGCCGGAATCCGACGAAGACGCCCTCCGCGCCGAGCTGCATCATCATCGCCGCGTCCGCCGGGGTGGCAATGCCGCCGGCGGTGAACAGCACGACCGGTAGCTTGCCGGTGCGCGCCACCTCGGCGACGATGTCGTACGGCGCCCGGAGGTCCTTGGCGGCCGCGAACAGTTCCCCGGCGTCCATGCCGGCCAGCTTGCGCAGCTCGGCCCGGATGGCCCGCATGTGCCGGGTGGCCTCGACCACGTTGCCGGTGCCGGCCTCGCCCTTCGACCGGATCATCGCCGCCCCTTCGGCGAGCCGGCGCAGCGCCTCGCCGAGGTTGGTGGCGCCACAGACGAAGGGCACGGTGAACTGCCACTTGTCGATGTGGTGCGCCTCGTCGGCCGGGGTGAGTACCTCGGACTCGTCCACGTAGTCCACGCCCAAGGCCTGCAGCACCTGTGCTTCGACGAAGTGGCCGATCCGGGCCTTGGCCATTACCGGGATGGAGACCGTCTCGATGATCCCTTGGATCATGTCCGGGTCGCTCATCCGGGCGACGCCGCCTTGCGCGCGGATATCGGCCGGTACCCGCTCCAGGGCCATCACGGCGACCGCGCCGGCGTCCTCGGCGATCCGGGCCTGCTCCGGGGTGACGACGTCCATGATCACGCCACCCTTGAGCATTTCGGCCATCCCCCGCTTGACTCGGGCGGTGCCGGTGTCGGACCGCTCGGCGGGCTGCGATTCGGAAACGCTGGGGGTGGGCACGACGGGACCTCACTTGCTCGGCTGGTAAGGCCCTATCCTACGGCGTACCGCGCGGGCGGCGATTCTCTCCGCGGCCTGAGCACTTGAGCACACAGTGGTGTCCTTGACGATCTCCGGACGAAGATCTCCACGCTCAGAACGATCAACGCTGGATGGGCACTGTGTGCTGAAGTGCTCAGCCGGAGCACCCGTTCGCCACCGCGCGCCGACGGGACGTCAAGCGTGAGGAGACCCGTATGAGCAAGCCATCCCCATGGGTGTCGACATCCGCGGCCGTCGCCGTGGCCGCCGTGGTGGGGACTGCGGGGACCGATGTCGACTCCCGGTGGTACCGGCGGCTGGACAAGCCCGCCTGGCAGCCACCGGGACCGGTCTTCGGGATCGCCTGGACGGTGCTCTATGTGCTCATCGCCGGCGCGGGCGGCCGCGCGCTGGCCCGTGCCGGCACGCCGGCGCAGAGCAGGAGCTATCGCCGGGCATATGGCACCAACCTGGTGCTCAACGCCGGCTGGTCGTGGGCCTTCTTCCGGGCGAAGCGTCCGGCGCTGGCCCTGGTCGAGGTGGCCGCGCTGGAGGCGTCGACCGTGGACCTGGTACGCCGGACCAGGGCACTGGACCGCGCCGCCGGCCTGGCCATGGTGCCGTACGCCGCCTGGGTCACCTTTGCGACGGCACTGAGCGCCGCGTTGGCCTGGCGCAACCGGAACTGACCTCGTCCCTCGCGGTGTCCGAACGGTGTCCGGCGCGGGGGCTTGACCAGCGTCCCGTCGGTCATGGCATTGTGTTACCGGCCATAACGCCGTACCTCGGGACGGATCGCCATGCCGCTCGGTTTCCCTCGCCTCGCCCGGATGTCCGGCGTCGCCCTGGCCTCGACCATGCTCGCGGCCGCGCTGGTCAGCCCGGCAGCCGCCACCGCCCCGGCGACCCGCCCGGCGGACGCCCGGCTGCAAGGCTTGCTCAACGAGCTGGTGGCCAACGGGGCCACCGGGGTGCTGGCCCGGGTCGACGACGGCCGGCGGGTACGCAGCTACGCCAGCGGCACGGTGCGGCTCGGGTCCGGGCAGCCGGAGACCGTCGGCGCCCGCTTCCGGGTCGGCAGCATCACGAAGACCTTCGTGTCCACGGTGGCGCTGCAGCTGGTCGGCGAGGGTCGGCTGCACCTGTCCGATCCGGTCTCCCGCTGGCTGCCGGGGTTGGTGCCCGGCGGGGACTCGGTGACCGTCCGGATGCTGCTCAACCACACCAGCGGGATCTTCGACTACGCCCAGGACCAGCAGTGGGTGGCCGCAGTGACTGCCGACCCGAAGCGGGCCTGGACACCGCGCGAGCTGGTGGCGGTCGCGGTCGCGCACCCGCCGCTGTTCCCACCCGGCACGTCCTGGTCCTACTCGAACACCAACTACATCCTGGCCGGCCTCGTCATCGAGGCAGCCGGCGGCCGGCCGTTGAAGACCCAGATCCAGCGCCGCATCCTCGGCCCGCTCCACCTGCGGGACACCAGCTTCCCCACCCGCACGCCCTACATCAACGGGTACCACGCTCACGGCTACATCCCGCCGACCCTCCTGCCGCCGGGGTCCGGCTACGCCGACGTGACGGCGTTCTCACCGACCGTCTTCGGAGCGGCCGGCGCGGTGATCTCCACGGCCGCCGACCTCGACCGGTTCTACTCCGCCCTGCTCGGCGGCCGGCTGCTGCGCCCCGCCCTGCTGCGGCAGATGGAATCCCGGGTCGAGGTCGACCCCACGTTCGGGTACGGCCTCGGCCTGTTCTCGCTCCGCGGACCGTGCGGCACGGCATGGGGTCACAACGGGCACGTCCCGGGCTACCTGAGCTTCGCCTTCAACGACCGCACCGGCCGCCGCTCGGTCGTGGTCAACATGAGCACCGAGGCGGACTCCCGGACCGGCCCCCTGCTGGACCTCGCCGTCTCCACGGCGGTCTGCCAGATGTTCGGCGCCGTCCCGCCGGGCGCGGCGGGCTCCTACTCGGTGCCGCTGCGCGCCGGGTTCGCGCTGCGAGCCGCCTGAGGCTGGCTACTCGCCGGCGGTCACGGCCCAATCGGGGTGCCGCGGGGTACCAGCAGGATCCAGGTCTGCCCCGGCCGCAGCGCCACGTCGGCCCCGCCGGGGCCGAGGAACCGCGTGCCATCGGACACCTTGGGGCGGCTCCAGCGCGCCGGGACCGCCCGGCCGTCGCGGAACACCGTCGCCGCCCCGCCGCCGACGGACACCGTGTACGGGGTGACGTTGCCGAGCACATCGTGGAAGCGGCTCTTCGTCACCTGTACGTACTGCACGATCACGTTGGCCGCCGACGCTCCCCCACTCCGCCCGTCCACGGCAATCTGCCAGGCGTGCCGGCGGGTGTCGTAGCGGACCGCGACCGAGGCGTACGGCCCGAATCGCACGGAAAAGCCGCCGCTCGACCGCCCGGCGGTCGGCGCTGCGGCGGCGAAGCGCAGCCCGATGTCGCCGGCGACCGCGGCCGGCTTGGCGGCCAACGCGCGGTCCGGCCGGAGGAACAGGTTGTACGGCGACGGGCGGCCGTAGTCGCGGTGGTAGGCCGCCGGCACCGCGTCGAAGGAGACCTCCTGGACCGGCGCCGCGGCCACCAGCTGCTGTACCCCGCGGTTGGCGCCGGAGAAGGCGAAGTCGACTCGGCCGAATTGCGCCAGCAGGTCAAGGTCGGTTTCGCGGGCGCTGCGGACCGGTCCGATCACGTCAGGTAGTCGGGAGGAGAAGATGGCCAGCAGCCGGGTGAGCTGACCTTCGACCTCCTCCAGGTACACGATGTCGGCGTCGGCCACCCCGACCTGCGGGAAAGCCGGCCGGGTGTTGTCGATCTTCACGGCGAGCTGCGGGCGGCCGATCCCGGCCGGATAGCCGGTGAGCCCGCTCGGCGGGCGTACCGTCGGCCGCACGGTGCTCGAGGGCCGGGGAGGCGACCCGGAACTGGCCGCCCCGGTGGAAGCCGGGGCGCCCGCCGTGCACCCGGCCAGTCCGACCGTGCCGATCAGGGCACCCGCCAGCACAGCCCGGCGCGCCCCGGTGGGGGACGGAGCTCGGCGCCGCATGCCGTAACGGTAAGGCCCGAAGTGGCCATTCGCCCGCAGGTCGCGCCAGAGCCGCCCCACGAGCCGCGCACTAGCCGTGCACGAGTAGCGCACGAGTGTAGCGGCCGTCCGCGCGACGCCGACCGGCCCGCGATCACCCGGCGGGCACGGTCCCGCACGCACCACGGCCAGGTGATGGTGCCGGCTAGGTCGGTTGCGCCGGGTCGAACGCGGACAACGCCGTCGGGAGGGTGTCGTCGATGTCGAAGTACGCCGGCGCCGGGGCGTGGCCGGCCAGGCGCAGCGCCCGGACCAGCCGCCGGTTACGGACGTTGCAGGTGTCCCGTACCGCGTCGTTGTAGAACCGCCGCGCCAGGACCACATGGCTACACGTCACGGCCAGGGTCGCAAGCAGCGCCTGCAGGTCCCGGTCGCGGTCCTCGATCTGCGGGATCGAGGTGTGCAGCGCGCGGGAGAGGTCGTTCTCCGCCGGCTCGCGGGAGGCCGCACCCACGTTGGATGCGGCCTGGGCCACCGAGGCCAGCGCCCGGGCGGCCGGCACGGTCAGCACCTCCGTCGCGGCGGCGTACTCGGCGATGGCCAGCGCGGCCGCCGCTCGACGGAGCAACTGGGCGTCGAGGGAGGCTCGGGCGCCGTCGGTACGGGCGTGTAGCCGGTCCAACCGGCCGGCGAGCCAGGTGAGGTAGGTGGCGACCACCACGACCAGCCCCACCACCGCGACGACGGTCAGCATCGCGGCTCCCGCCGGCTAGAACGAATCGCCGGCCCCCCGGACACCGGCGGGATCCGCGACCGGGGTGAACTCACTGGCGAGCCGAACCGTGGCATAGACGTCCAGCACCGAGCGGGCCACCGCCGACCAGTCGTAGGCGGCCACCCGGGTCGCACCGCGGAAGGCTAGCGCCGCGCGCGCCGCGGGGTCCTCCAGCAGCCGGCGCAGCGTGCCGGCGAGCGCAATCGGGTCGCCTACCGGGAACAGTTCCCCGGCGCGGCCCTCGTCGAGTACCCGGCTGAAGGCGTCGAGGTCGCTGGCCACCACCGGCGTCCCGGCAGCCATGGCCTCGAGCAGCACGATGCCGAAGCTCTCCCCGCCGGTATTCGGCGCCACGTAGAGATCGACCGAGGCGTAGAACCGGGCCTTGTCCTCCTCGGAGATCCGCCCGAGCAGGACAACCCGGTCGCGGATCGGCGCCGGAAGGTCCCGGGACACCGCGTCGACGTCGCCCGGACCGGCCACCAGCAGGCGCAGGTCCGGCCGCTCGGGGGCCAGCCGACCGAACGCGTCGAGCAGGACGTCGAGGCCCTTGCGCGGTTCGTCGAGCCGGCCCAGGAAACCGATCGCGCCTCCCTCGCCGGGCCAACCGGGCAACGGCTCCGCACCGGCGAACGCCTTGACGTGCACGCCGTTTGGGATGAGCACAGCGTCGCCGTGCAGGTGCTCGACGATGGTCCGCCGGGCCGCCGGGGAGACCGCGATCCGGCCCTGAATCTTCTCCAGCGCCGGCTGCAACGCCGGGGAGAGCGCGGAGAGCACCCGCGAGCGCTGGTTGGCCGCGTGAAAAGTCGCCACGATCGGCCCGCTGGCCTGCAGCAGCGTGATCAGCGACAGCGACAGCGCCTCCGGCGAGTGCAGGTGCAGGAGGTCGAAGTGTCCCTCCCGCAGCCAGCGGCGGGCCCGGTGGGCCGAGATCGGGCCGAACACCAACCGGGCGACCGAGCCGTTGTAGCGCACCGGCACCGTCCGCCCGGCCGGAACCACGTAGGCCGGCAGTCGGTGCTGCTCGTCGTCGACCGGTGCCAGCACGGACACCTCGTGGCCGGAGTCGATGAGGGCTTCGGCGAGATCCCTGACGTGTCCCATCACGCCGCCCGGGACGTCCCACGGGTACGGGCAGACCAGGCCGACCTTCACGCCGCACGTCCGGCCGGCTCACGGGTCCGGGCCGGGTCGAGGTCGGTGACCCACAGCGGCTGGAGCATGTGCCAGTCGGCCGGGTGTTCGGCCAGGGACTCGGCGAAGGCGTCGGCCACCGCCTGGGTCATGGCGAGCACTTTTGTCTTGCGGTCCCCGGCCGGCGGCGGGGTGACAGCCGGGTGGATCCGGCATCCCCAGCCGCCCTGCTCGTCGTACCACAGCGTGGTCGGCAGCAGGACCGCACCGGTGGCCAGCGCCAGGGCGGCCGGGCCGGCCGGCATCCGGGCCGGCTCGCCGAAGAAATCCACCTCGACGCCACCCGCGGTCAGGTCGCGGTCGGCCAGCAGGCAGAGCAGCCCGCCGGCGCGCAGCCGACGGGCGAGGTTGAGGAACACCTCGCCGCCGCCGGAGAGCGCCAGCACCTCCATCCCCATAGCCTGGCGGAAAGCAACAAAGCGGTCAAAGAGCGAGGTGGGCTCCAGCCGCTCGGCCACGGTGGTCAGCCGGAGCCCGCGGTGCATCGCCCAGGCCCCGGCGTGGTCCCAGTTGCCGCTGTGCGGCAACGCGCAGATGACCCCGTTGCCGGCGTCGAGAGCGTCGAGCAGGCGTTGCTCGTCGATCATGTGCATGTCGGCCAGGATGCGGTCTGGAGACAGCACGGGCAACCGGAAGACCTCCAGCCAGTACCGCAGGTAGGAACGCATCGCGGCGCGGCTGAGCTGACGGGCATCGGCGGTGGGCGCGATCCGGCGCAGGTTCGCCTCCAACTGCCGCACCCCGGCGCCGCGCCGCCGCCACGCCAGCTCCGCGATCAGTCCGAACACCGCCGCCCCCAGGCGCTCCGGCACGGCCTTGACCAGAGCCCAACCGGCGGCGTACGCGGCATCGCTGCACCGGCCGAGCAGCCGGCCGGGTGTTACCCCGCTCACCGCCGTGGTACCTCGTGGCCGGCTCCCGGCACCGCCACCGGAGTGGGCAGCGCATCACCGGCAACCTGGCGGTGCACGGCGACGAAGCGCTGGACGACGGTAACCGTGCTGGCCACGGCGAGCAGCCAGAGCGCACCGGTGAGCACCGGGGCATAGTCGAGCAACCCGGACAGCCCGGTGGCCACCAGGATGACGACCAGCCGCTCGGTGCGTTCCGCGATACCCACGTCGGCCCGCAGCCCCAACCCCTCGGCTCGGGCACGGACGTAGGAGGTGAGCAACCCGGCGACCAGGCAGTAGATCGCCAGGGCGGCGAGCCCGTTGTCGTTCCCCCGCCCGGCGAAGTACAGCGCCAACCCGCTGAAGATTGCGGCGTCGGCCACCCGGTCGAGCGAGGAGTCGAGGAACGCGCCCCACCGGCTGCCGCCCCCCCGGGCCCGGGCCAGCGCGCCGTCGAGCATGTCGGAGAAGACGAACACCGTAATGATCAAAGTGCCGACGAGGAACCGGCCGCTCGGGTAACACGCCAGGGCGCCCGCGCTGACCCCCACAGTGCCGATCAGCGTGACCGCGTCCGGGCTGACGCCGGCTCGGGCCAGGGCGGCACCGAGCGGCGCGAGTGCTCGCGCGAGCGGCGCGCGCACTCCGTGCAGCATGACCGTCCGTTCCTCGGATACGCGTCGGACCAGGATCCGGTCGATCCGCATCCAGTCAACCCGCGATACCTCTCAGCCTACCGTTCCACCGACGTTCGGCCCGGCAGCGCGCCGGTGGGCAGGTGCCCGGCACCTGGCGCGGGCGGCCGGGACCCGCCCCGGTGGCGCGGAGCGTCGCCGGTCAGGCAAGGTGAAGCCTTGCACTCTCAGGTGGCCCGATCCGTGGGACGGCTTGGCTACGTTCCCGCCTCTCGGTCGGCGGCCTGAAGGCCGGAACCGATCTGGAGGCGACCGAGATGGCAGACAAGGGCGGGCAGAGCGCCGGCAAGGCACCGGTGGCCGAGGGACCGGCCAAGGTGCGCAACGTGGTGCTGGTCGGCCATTCCGGCGCGGGCAAGACCACCCTCGTCGAGGCCCTGCTCGCGGCCTCCGGAACCATCTCGCGGGCCGGCCGCGTGGAGGACGGTACGACGGTCACCGACTTCGACGAGGCCGAGGTCCGCCAGCAGCGGTCGGTCTCCCTGGCGCTGGCCCCCCTGACGTACTCCCTCGGCGGCGAGGAGCTGAAGATCAATCTGCTGGACGCCCCGGGGTACGCCGACTTCGTCGGTGACCTGCGGGCCGGCCTGCGGGCCGCGGACGCCGCGCTGTTCGTGGTGTCGGCCGCGGACGGTATCGACGGCACCACCCAGTTGCTTTGGGACGAGTGCGCGGCGGTCGGGATGCCGCGGGCGGTGGTGGTGAGCAAGGTCGACTCGGCCCGGGCGGACTTCGAGGCCATGGTCGAGATCTGCCAGCGCACGTTCGGCGACGGCGTGCTGCCGCTGTATCTGCCGATGCACACCGACGACGGGGGCGTCGGTGGACTGCTCGGCCTGCTCTCCCAGACCGTCGCCGACTACTCCGGCGGCGAGCGGGTGGAGCGGGGCCCCGATCCGGAGCACGTCGGGCTGATCACCGACGCCCGCAACGCCCTGATCGAAGGCATCATCGCGGAGAGTGAAGACGAATCGTTGATGGACCGCTACCTCGCCGGTGAGGACATCGACACCAAGGTGCTCATCGACGACCTGGAGAAGGCGGTCGCCCGGGGCTCCTTCTATCCGGTACTGCCCACCGCGGCCACCTCCGGTCTCGGTTCCGCGGAGCTGCTGGAACTGCTGGCCGCCGCGTTCCCCACGCCGCTGGAGCACCCGGTGCCGCCGGTCAGCACGCTGGACGGCAAGCCGGCCGGACCGCTGTCCTGCGACCCGGCCGGCCCACTGGTGGCCGAGGTGGTCAAGACCACCACGGACCCCTACGTCGGGCGGATCTCGCTGGTCCGGGTGTTCTCCGGAACGCTGCGACCGGACACCCTGCTGCACGTCTCCGGGCACGGGTTGGCCCAGCGGGGGCACGAGGACCACGACGTCGACGAGCGGGTCGGCGCGCTGTCCTGCCCGCTGGGGAAGAACCAGCGGCCGGTGCCGCACGCCGTCGCCGGTGACATCGTCGCGGTGGCGAAGCTGACCCGCGCGGAGACCGGCGACACCCTGTCGGACAAGGACGCGCCACTGCTGATGACGTCCTGGGAGATGCCGGAGCCGCTGCTGCCGGTCGCGATCGCGGCGAAGTCCAAGGCGGATGAGGACAAGCTGTCCCAGAGCCTGGCCAGGTTGGTGGCTGAGGACCCGACGCTGCGGCTGGAGAACAACCAGGAAACGGGTCAATTGGTGCTGTGGTGCATGGGTGAGGCGCACGCCGACGTGCTGCTGGACCGGCTGAAGACCAAGTACGGGGTCGAGGTCGGCACCGTGGATCTGCGGGTCCCGCTGCGCGAGACCCTGGCCGGGCCGGCCACCGGGCGTGGCCGGCACGTCAAGCAGTCCGGCGGCCATGGGCAGTTCGCGATCTGCGACGTGGAGGTGGAACCGTTGCCGGGCGGCTCCGGCTTCGAGTTCGTCGACAAGGTGGTCGGTGGGGCCGTGCCCCGGCAGTTCATCCCGTCGGTGGAGAAGGGGCTGCGAGCCCAGATGGAGAAGGGCATCGCGGCCGGCTACCCGGCGGTGGACCTGAGGGTCACGCTGGTCGACGGCAAGGCGCACTCGGTGGACTCCTCCGACATGGCCTTCCAGATCGCCGGGGGCCTGGCGCTGCGGGACGCGGCCAAGAGCACCACGGTGCTCTTCCTGGAGCCGGTCCTGGAGTTGGCCATCCTGGTCGCCGACGCCTACGTCGGAGCCGTGATGAGCGACCTGTCCTCCCGACGCGGCCGGGTTTCCGGTACCGAACCGGTCGGCACCGGGCGCACCTTGGTCAGGGCAGAGGTACCGGAGACCGAAGTGATCCGGTACGCAGTGGACCTGCGCTCGCTCTCCCACGGCACCGGTACGTTCTCCCGGACCTACGTCCGGCACGAGCCCATGCCGGCCCAGCTGGCCGCGAAGCTGACCGCCGCCGAGGGCTGAGTTCCAGCCGCGTCCCCGCCCGCGAACCAGCCGGGCCCCGCGTACCAGCCGGGCCCGTACCAGCTGGGGAAATGAATCGGGACCCCAACCCCGCTCACCATCCCCAACCCCCACGTCCGGGGGTCTCACCCAGCAGTGCCCCGGCGCAGGGCGCGGGTCATCTGGTCGATAAGGCGCTGCGGCTGCTCTCGGAGAACGTAACTCGGGAACCGGAGAATCCGAGGCCCGTTCAGCGCGATCTCGTTCTGCTGGTCCAGGTCCGCCCACCAGTTGGTGGCCAGCACATGCGCGCTGCCGTCGATCTCGACCGCCACTTGCGGCTCCTCCCGCCACCGGTCCAGGTAGTAGCGACCGAATCGAACACGCTTCTGCCGAGAGTCCGGTAGGGGTAGCCCGGCACGGCGGAGCAGGTCGAGCGCTTGAGGCTCTGGCAGGGCATGCGACCCACCAGTTGGGCGGGCGTCACCAACCGTTGTTGAACGGCAGCGGCCAAGCCCGCACGTGCGTCGTCGGGGTACATCCGGCGCCACCGCCCGGAGCTCACCAGCCACCTGACCCGGTCAGGCGAGTAGCCCCCTCGCAACGCCTGGGCATAGGAGAGGACCTCGTCCTGAGCGGTCAGGATCGCGCGCACGTCGCCGGCCATCGGCCAAGCCTCGGCCGCGGCACCGCTGGATCGGCACCTCAACGGAGGTGCCGTGGATGACCCGACTCCGGAGTCGGTGCCCGGCTGGGGAAACTCAGCGGGACCCCAACCCCGCTCACCTTCCCCGACCCGGCGGGCCGCGCAACTGGGACCAGCTGAGACGGACAGCCGAGTTGCCGGCCAGGGAGCGACGAGAGTCCGGCTAGCTCGGCCAGGCGGCCGACACGAGATCCCGGGTCTCGGCCAGCAACTGCGGCAGCACCTTGGTCTGTCCCACCACCGGCATCAGGTTCGTGTCGCCGCCCCAGCGCGGGACGACGTGCTGGTGCAGGTGGGCGGCGATGCCGGCGCCGGCGACCGCGCCGAGGTTCATCCCGACGTTGAAACCCTGCGCACCACTCGCCGCGCGCAGGGCCGCCAGCGCGCGTTGGGTGTACCCGCTGAGCTCGGCGAGCATCTCGGCGGGAAGGTTCCCGAAGTCGGCGACGTGCTCGTACGGCACCACCATGAGGTGCCCGGGGTTGTACGGATACAGGTTGAGCACGGCGTAGACGTAACTCCCGCGAGCGACGATCAGCCCGTCGGTGTCCGACATCGCCGGGATCTGGCAGAACGGGCAGCCGCCGGTGGCGCCGGGCTTGGACTCACCGCGGATGTAGGCCATCCGGTGCGGGCTCCACAGCCGCTGCCAGGCGTCCGGCGCGCCCGCGCCGTGGGTCACGGCGGCGTCCATCAGCCCGGCTCCCCCACCGGCCCGGGCTCGACGGCCACCCGCCGGGTTTCGATGCCGTGCCGGATCTCGGCGATCGCGTCGTCGATCGGCACGCCGCGCTTCTCCACCCCGGTCCGGTACCGGAAGGACACCGCCCCGTCCCCCACGTCGGCGTCCCCGGCGATGAGCATGTACGGCACCTTCTCCTGCTGCGCGGTACGGATCTTCTTCTGCATCCGCTCGTCGCTGTCGTCCAGCTCGGCCCGGACCCCGAGGGCCTTGAGTCGGGCGGTCACCCCCCGCAGGTAGTCGACGTGCCGCTCGGCGATCGGGATGCAGCGCACCTGAACCGGGGCCAGCCAGGGCGGCAACGCCCCGGCGTAGTGCTCCAGCAGGATCGCGAAGAACCGCTCGATGGAGCCGAACAACGCTCGGTGGATCATGTACGGCCGCTGCCGGGTGTTGTCCGAAGCCTGGTAGGAGATCCCGAACCGCCCCGGCTCCTGGAAGTCGACCTGCAGGGTGGAGAGCTGCCACCGGCGGCCGATGGCGTCCCGGATGTGCAGGTCGATCTTCGGTGCGTAGAACGCGCCCTCGCCGTCGGCGACGACGTAGGGGATGCAGGCCACCTCCAGCGCGACGGTCAACGCGGCCTCCGCGGCGGTCCACTCCGCCACCTCGCCGACGAACTTCTCCGGCCGGGTGGCCAACTCCGCCTCGAACTCCGTCAGCCCGAAGTCGCGCAGCACTTGCAGGACGAAGGCGAGCAGCGAGGTGAGTTCGCCGGCAAGCTGGTCGGGGGTGCAGAAGATGTGCGCGTCGTCCTGAGTGAAACCGCGACCCCGGGTCAGGCCGTGCACCACCCCGGAGCGCTCGAAGCGGTACACCGTGCCGAACTCGAAAAGCCGCAGCGGCAAGTCGCGGTAGGACCGCCCCCGCGAGCGGTAGATGAGGATGTGACCCGGACAGTTCATCGGCTTCGGGTAGTAGGTGGCCCCCTCGAGCTCCATCGGCGGGTACATACCCTCGGCGTACCAGTCCAGGTGGCCCGAGATCTCGAACAGCGTCGAGCGGGCCAGGTGCGGGGTGACCACGAACTCGTATCCCGCGTGGGCGTGCATCTCCCGGGAGTAGTCCTCCATCGCCCGGCGGATCGCCCCGCCCTTCGGATGCCAGACCGCCAGACCCGAACCGAGTTCGGTGGGGAAGGAGAACAAGTCCAGCTCGGCACCGAGCCGGCGATGGTCGCGGGCCTCGGCCTCGGCGAGGAACTGCAGGTGCGCCTTGAGGGCGGCCCGGGACTCCCAGGCGGTTCCGTAGATCCGCTGCAGCATCGGGTTGCGCTCGTCGCCGCGCCAGTACGCCGCCGCCGTCCGCATCAGTTTGAAGGCCGGTATCCGGCTGGTGGTCGGCAGGTGCGGGCCGCGGCACAGGTCGGACCAGGCCACCGCGGACGCGTCGGCCGCCAGGTTGTCGTAGACCGTGATCTCGTCGGTGTCCGGCGTCGCGTCGACGGTCTCCTCGGGGCTGACCGCCCCACCGGCCGCCCGTCGCAGGATGTCCAGCTTGTACGGCTGGTCGCCGAACATCTCCGTGGCCTCGGCCGGGGACACCACCCGCCGGGCGAAGGCTTGGTCGGCCTTGATGATCTCCCGCATCCGCTCCTCGATGCGGGTCAGGTCCGCGGGGGTGAACGGCCGGGTGACGTCGAAGTCGTAGTAGAAGCCGTGCTCGACCGGGGGTCCGATCGCCCACTTCGCGCCCGGGAACAGGTCGGAGACGGCTTGCGCCATCACGTGAGCGGTGGAGTGCCGCAGGATTGCCCGGCCTTCCTCGCTGGCCAACGGGATGGACTCCAGCACGTCGCCAGCGGCCGGTATCCAGCTCAGGTCGCGCTGTGCCGTACCGTTGACAACCACCGCGATCGCCTTCACGCCGACCTCGCCGAGCGCCTCCCCGGCCGTGGTGCCTTCGCCGATCACCCGAGGGATTCCGTCCAGGGTGATGTCGACGCGTGTCACGGGAAGGGCTCCTCACGAGGCCAGTAGGCGTCCGGCAGTGGGCGATACTGGGATCGAACCAGTGACCTCCTCGGTGTGAACGAGGCGCTCTCCCGCTGAGCTAATCGCCCGCATGACTCACATGGTGTGGTACCGCCGATCGGCAGGCACCGAGCTGCGGCTGCGGCGGGTCTTACCTTACATCTGCACCGCGTCGCTCCCCCAGCGTCACCGCGACCTGCGGGGCGGCCGCCACCCGCTCAGCTTGAGCTTTGCAGAGTGGGTGCAGTGCTCGGCTGGCGGGGGATCCCGTGCCCCGGCTCTCGGGTGACGGCCAGCACCAGCCGGCCGGAACCCCCCACCGAGGTGGTGAGGTCCGGGGAGATGATGTGCCGCCCGGGGCTGGTGATCAGGAATTTGCCGACTCCGGTCATCGCGCCGCCGGGCTGCCCGGCCCACAGCACATAGGTGGAATTCCGGTCGGTAGGGGCGAGCTTGTTGACGACAAGGTGCACGGTGCCGGCCTGCACCAACGCGATCGCCGATGCCGGGCTGCCGGGCTGGGCCTTGAGCGGCACCACCGAACAGTCGCTGCGGCCGGCGCAGTCCAGCACGGCGGAGAGTTGCCGCTCCGCCGCCGCCTTGTCACTGCGAATCTGCAGGAATCGGCCCAGCAGGACCACGCCGCCGAGCCCCACGATGCCGATCAGCGCGGCCACCAGACCGAGCGCCGTGGACCGCAGCCGCCACGATCTGCTCCGCCCTGACCCAGGTGAGCGAGGCTCGGGTACCGCCGGCTCGGGCGACCGGTGCTCCATCCCCGGCACGTCCCCGGCACGCCGGCGCGGCGCCGGCCCCTGGCTATCGGTATCGGCCTCCCTCGGCAGTCGCGGCGGCAGCTGGGTCGGATCCACCTCGGTAGCCGGTGGCAACGGCGGCCGGTCGGAGGAGGCCACCGCGGCGGCGATCGCTGACCAGGTCTGCGGCGACGGGTCGGTCGGCTCGGCCGCGTAGGCCAGGTCGGCCGCCACGTCCTGCATGTCGGCAACCAACTGCCGGCAGTCGGCGCAGGAGGCTAGATGGCCGGCAAAGGCCTCGTCGTCGGCCGGCTCCAGGGCATGCAGGGTGTGTCCGACAGCCAACTCCTCCCACCGCTCGTGGTCCGCGCTCTGACCTGGCTCGCGGGCGGTCATGACATGGCCCCGGTATCGGTCGGCGACGCCGACCCGGGGGCCAGCTCGCTGAGAATGTCCCGGAGCCGCCGCATCCCCAACAGCATCCGGGTCTTGACCGTGCCCAGCGGCAGCCCGGTCAGCCCGGCGATCTCCCGTTGGGTGTAGCCGCCGAAGTAGGCCAGGCCCAAGGCCTCGCGCTGCGGCGGCGACAGGGTCAATAGCGCAGCGCGTACCTGGTCGCGCCGCAGCCCGGACCAGACCTCGTCGGCGACGGCGGGCAGGTCGGACTCGGTGAACGCCAGCACGTCGATCGGGCTCCGGCGCTTGCTGAAGTTCTCCTCGCGGCGAACCGCGTCCACCGCCTTGTGGTGGGTCATGGCGAGCAGCCAGCTGGCGAAGTTTCCGCGCTCGACGTCGAACTGCTCGGAGCTACGCCACAGGGTGAGGAAGACCTCTTGTACGACGTCCTGCGCGAGGACATCGTCGTTGAGCACCCGGCGGGCCAGCGCATGGCACGGTCGGCCGTACCGTTCGTACAAGGCTTCCAGCGCATCTGCGTCCCGTCGTCCCACCCCGGAGACAAGGGCTGCGTCCTCGACCGCTCGGCGCCGATCAGCCGAAGGTCGTGGGTTGATCACAACGCCTGCCCTCACGTGCGGTGTTCGTTCGCGCGGCCGTGCCGGATGGTCCGCACCCGCCCCGGCCGGCTTCTTGCACGGTAGCCGACCCGAACGGAGTAGCCCAGGCACCCGAAGGGCGGATACCAGGCCGCCGCCCGCCGTGGGACCGTACTAGTCAGAGGTGCCACGAGATTCGGCACCGGACCATGGCCGACCGGCGCGTTGGACCCGTTGTTTACTAGTGCCACCCGCAACGGGTCATCGGCAGGTCGACCAGCCAGCGAACTCGAGCCCTGATCAACCCGAAAGGCCCATTGGATGAGCACCCCACACGACAGCGTCACCGCCGAGATCGAGCTCAAGCTGGTCGTCCCGGGCAACCCGAGCCTGCCCGTCGCCGCCGACGTCCGCTATGACGTCGCCGACCCGTACGCGGTCCGGGTGGCCTTCCACACCGGGGGCGCGGACCTGGTCGAGTGGACCTTCGCCCGCCAGTTGCTGACCGACGGCGTCACCCGCCCGGTCGGCGAAGGCGACGTCCAGGTGTGGCCGGCGGAGACCGGCGCGCAGCCCTGCGTCAACCTGTGCCTGTCCTCGCCGTCGGGTCGCGCGCAGTTCGAGGTGCCGCTGGTGACCTTGGTGGAGTTCCTCTCCCGCACCTACGCCGCGGTACCCACCGGAGCCGAGAGTGACTACGTCGACGTGGACGCCGAACTCGCGCTGCTGCTCTGGTCCGGTGACAGCAGCTGACTCCCGGGACTCCCCAGGGCCGCCGCCGACGGGTCGCTACGGGTCCAGGTCGGCTGCGGCCCGCTCGGCGAAGACCACCATCGCCCGCTCGGTGAGCGGACCCGGTACCGCGGGCAACGCCCGGCCGTCGACCCGCCGGATGGGCTGGATGTCCCGGGTCGAGGACGTCAGAAACGCCTCGCTGGCCTGAAGCAGCGCCGAGGACGGCAGGTCCTCCTCCTCGACATCGGGGAACCACTCCAGGACGAGATCGCGGGTGATGCCGGCCAGGCAGCCGGACGCGATCGGCGGGGTCCGTAGCCGGCCGCGCACACCGAGGAAGATATTGCTGCCGGTGCCCTCGCATAGCCGGCCGCGGGTGTTGCAGAAGATCGCTTCCCCGGCGTCCCGCTCGTGGGCGTAGGTCAAGGCGACGACGTTCTCCGCGTACGACGTGGTCTTCAGTCCGACGGTGGCGCCGCGCTCGTTGCGCGTCCACGGCACCGTGACCACGTCGGCGTACGCCGGCCATCCGGCGAGCGGAGCCATCGCCAGGACCAGGCTCGGCGACCCGCTGCCCCGATCGGAGCCGAGCGGCGCCGGGCCACCGGTCACCGTGATCCGCAGCCGGGCCTCCTTCGCCTCGGCGTTGGCCGCCAGGATCTCCCCGACGGCGAGCGCCAGCAGGACGTCGTCCGGCAGCGGCAGGCCCAGGCCGACCGCGGAGCGGGTCAGCCGGTCCAGGTGCCGGGTGAGGGCGAAGGCACGCCCACCGGTCACCTTCACCGTTTCGAAGACGCCGTCACCGACCGTAAACGCGTGATCAAAGGCGGAGACCCGCGCCTCGGCCGCGTCCACGATCCGGCCGTTGACCCAGGCCTTCACCGCACGCCTCCGGTCGCGCTGGCGGCGGCCGCCCCGTCGGTACCGGCTCGTCCCGCGCCGGGCGGCGGTGCCAGGCTTCGATCGTTGTCCATCTCGGCACGGTACGACGAAGGGCGGCGGCGCGGCAGAGGTGGGGCGGGAGGAGTCCACGCGGAAACCCCCGACGCGGACGTTCGGGCCGCCCTGGACCTGGGGTAACTTCCCGGGGTCCCAGCACCGGTAATCTTCCCCACCCGCGTACCCGGACCGGGCGGGCACCCGAGTGCTCGAAACGGTGGGGGTCGGCGCGAACCGACCCCCCCGGCCCGTCCGTGTAACATTTGACGTGCTGGCTGATAGCGGCCGCGCGGACGTGGCTCAGTTGGTAGAGCATCACCTTGCCAAGGTGAGGGTCGCGGGTTCGAATCCCGTCGTCCGCTCGAGGTGGCGCCCCTCCGGGCGTTGCGTCGGGGCTCTCGGCCCCCGGCGGAGTGGCCGAGTGGCTTAGGCAAGGGCCTGCAAAGCCCTGTACGCGGGTTCGATTCCCGCCTCCGCCTCGGAGGGCAGCCGGTCGACTCAGTAGGCTGTCCCCGGGTCGCACGGGCGATTAGCTCAGCGGGAGAGCGCTTCCCTGACACGGAAGAGGCCGCAGGTTCGATCCCTGCATCGCCCACCAGCATAACTGCAGGTCAGAGGCCCATTCGGACGCAAGTCCGGGTGGGCCTTCTTGGTGGGCGTGTCTCAAACGTGTCTCACCGGGTCTACCCTTCGAGACATGGCCACCATCGGCAAGCTGCCCTCCGGCCGCTTCCGCGCCCGCTACTACGCCATCGACGGCAAGCAGCGCTCGGCCACGTTCGACCGGAAGATGGCGGCGAAGGCGTGGGCCGAAGAGCGCGAGGCCGAGATCCGCAACGGCACCCACCACGACCCGCGGGACGGCCGGATGCGCTTCCAGGAGTGGTTCGACCGCTGGACGAGAGCCCGCGGCGGCGTGATCGCCAAGAGCACCCGGGCCAACAACCTCAGCCACGCGCAGATCTACGTCCTCCCCAAGTGGGGCGCCTGGCCGCTGCAGGCGATCACCAGGATGGAATGCCAGAACTGGGTGGCGCAGCTGGTCGCCGACGGCCACCGCCCGGACACCGTGCACAAGGCGGTGCACCAGCTCAGCGGCGCGCTGAAGGCCGCCGTCGACAGCGACATCCTCAGCCGCAACCCGGCGGCCCGCCTCCGCCTACCGGTGATCGAACCGAAAGATCTGCGGATCCTCACCGACGACGAGACCGGCCGGCTGCTCGCCGAGCTCGCCGAGCCCTACTGCACCCTCACCTTCCTGGCGCTGAAGACCGGCATGCGTTGGGCGGAGATCGCCGGCCTCGGCGTGCACAATCTCGACATGCTGCGCCGGCAGCTCCGCATCGTCGACGTTCTCGAGCGCGACGGCGTCATCCGCCCCTACCCGAAGGGCAAGAAGGCGCGCACGGTCCCGCTCACCTCGGACGTGGTCGACGCCCTGGCCGCGCACCTCGCCGCCCGCCCGCCGGTCAACGGCCTGGTGTTCAACGGCGCCCGCGGCGCACCCCTCGACTACGGCAACACGATGGACCGGCACTGGCGGCCGGGCCTCGAGCGCGCCGGCATCCAACTGCCTACCGGGCAGGCGTTCCACGTCCTGCGCCACACCTACGGCACCAACCTCGCCGCCGACGGCGTCCCGCAGCACGTCATCCAGGAGCTGATGGGCCACCGCGACGCGCGCACCACCGGGATTTACATGCACGCCGGCGAAGCCGACTATCCGCAGGTGATCGCGGCCTTGGAGCGCGCCGGCGTCCGGTGACGCGGCCGCTGCCGACTAAGGCAGATCACGTAGTTTGCGGAGGGCTTCTTCCATGATGCTGCGGAATGCGGCCTCTCGGGCCCGTTGATCCGCCCCGTCCGCGACCGATTCCCTTTCATCGCCTGCGGCGTCTTGGATAGTGGTGGGCTTTCCGCCGGCGAGTACCGCCTTGCATGATCCTCGGGTCCAGCCGAGCGCTCGATCGACCCTGGCGTAGGTGTTGTTGCGCCGCGGCCCGCCGGTCCCTTTCACGATCTTGTTCCAGGTCGCAGGGCTGAGATCGGCGCGCTGCATGGCCTCTTTGTGGGTGATCAGGAGTTCCTCCAGCCGGTCCTCGATGATCCGTCCAAGTCGGCGCAAATCCTCGTCGGTTGGCTCGTAAGGCTCGGACACATCCACAACTATGCAGCAACATTGAGTGATAGGTGAATGTCCGCTTCGGGGCGTTCATGGGCAGTTTGACGGTCTTCCCGTCACCCTGCGTCATCAAATAGATATTTCTAAAGCAATCTGAATGAACATATAACGATCAAGTTCCAGGTCTGTCTACTGTTTACTGCATGTCAGCAGAGACAACTCACCGTAGTTATGTGGTGATAGACGGGCGTCTGGTCCGCCGCATCCGGGTCGCCCAACGCATCCCCCTCGCCGAGCTCGCCAAGGCGGCCGAGATCACCCGGTCCTACCTCACGTCGATCGAAACCCGCGACCGCCCCCGGGTCAGCGTCAGAGTCCTCGCCGCCATCGAAACCCGGCTCGGCCTGGATAACACCACCCTGCCCATCTTCGGCGAGTAATCCGATGCCCGACCTCGCTGCGGCCCTCCGCGCGGAGAGGGCCCGCGCCATTGAGCTCCTCACCGTTCCGCAGTCGGCCGCCCGCCTGAAGGTGCACCCCAGCACCATGCGGCGCATCGTCGCCGAAGGGCGCATCGACGTCGTCCACCCCTCGCCGGGTACGGTCCGCATCCGCGCCGACGTCCTCGACGCCTACATCACCAGCTGCAACGTGCCCGCAGTCAACCCCATCCGG
>CAWFCZ010000029.1:0-10612 GCA_963814355.1 uncultured Actinomycetota bacterium
GTGTCACCGAGGTCCGGGGTTCCGGTCGGCGTCGAGCAGGCCGACGGGTCGGGTGTCGCCCACGGGGTTGGGGTAACGCAGCGGTGTCAGGACCCCGGTAGGTCGCCCCGGTTGGCGGTCCAAGGCCGGGTCACGCACCGCACCCCGGCTCGGCCGAGCGCCTCAAGGGGGAGAGGTATCCAGCCGAGGACCAGGCGTGAGCTATGTCCAGCCGCGCGGAGGAGCCAAGGTGGAGCCGTCACAGGAACTCCTCGGTACGCCGCTGCCCGCAGTGCCCGCCGCCCTCCCGACGATGGTGCCCCTGCTGCCCCCGCCGACCACCTCCGCCAACCCGACGGCCCGCCCGCACGGCGGCCTCGTTCACACCGGCCAGGCCGCCGGCCCGGGCGGCCGGTCCGGCTCGGAAGAGGCCGCTGCCATCGACAGCGGGCAGCTCACCCGGTGGTTGGCCACCCTGGTGGAGCGCAAGGGGTCCGACCTGCACCTGTCGGCCGGCGCGCCGCCCAGCCTGCGGATCAACGGCCACATCGAGGCGCTGGACGAGCCGCCGCTAGACACCCGGCGGCTGCGGCAACTGCTCTACACCACCGTCACCCAGCGGCAGCGGGAGCGGTTCGAGGAGAACCTGGAGCTGGACTTCGCCTACGCGGTGCCTAACCTGGCCCGGTTCCGGGTGAACTTCTACCTGCAGCGTGGCTCGATCGGCGCCGTGCTGCGGTTCATCCCGTACGAGATCAAATCGCTGGAGGAGTTGGGCATCCCGCTGCAGGTCGCCAACTTCGCCGCCATGCAGCGGGGTTTCGTCCTGGTGACCGGCCCGACCGGTTCGGGAAAGTCCACCACATTGGCGGCGATCATCGACTTGGCCAACCGCACGCGTGCGGACCACATCATGACCGTGGAGGACCCGATCGAGTTCCTGCACGAGCACAAGTCGTGCCTGGTCAACCAGCGGGAGATCGGGGAGGACACCCACAGCTACGGGCACGCGCTCAAGCACGTCCTGCGTCAGGACCCGGACATCATCCTGGTCGGGGAGATGCGGGACCTGGAAACCATCTCCGTCGCCCTCACCGCGGCCGAGACCGGTCACCTCGTCTTCGCCACCCTGCACACCCAGGACGCGGCCCAGAGCATCGACCGGGTGATCGACGTCTTCCCGCCGCATCAGCAGCAGCAGATTCGGGTGCAGCTCGCCAGCGCCCTGCAGGGGGTGGTCTGCCAGAACCTGGTACGCCGGGCGGACGGCTCCGGCCGGTCGGTGGTCACTGAGGTCCTGACCGCGACCGCCGCGGTGCGCAACCTGATCCGCGAAGGCAAAACCCACCAGATCGCCTCCGCCATGCAGGCCGGTAGCCGGCACGGCATGCACACCCTGGACCAGCACCTGGCCGATCTAGTCAAGGCCGGAACTGTTACCTATGACGTCGGCCTGGAGAAGTGTCATCACGTCGAGGAGTTCCAGCGGCTCTGCGGTCGCCGGGTAGGGAGCAGAATGTGAGCACTGCCACCGGTATCACCTTCGACTATGCCGGGCGGGACCGCACCGGAGCGCTGGTCTCCGGCTCGCTGGTCGCCGACTCCCAGGCCGCGCTAGTCACCCGGCTCAAAGGCATGGGGTACGCGCCGCTCAGCATCACCCCGGCGGCCACCAAGGGCATGAAACGCGAGCTGAAGATGCCCGGGTTCGGCACAAAGAAGGTCAAACTCAAAGACCTGGCAGTATTCTCACGGCAGTTCGCCACCATGATCGACTCGGGGCTGTCGCTGATCCGGGCGCTCAACATCCTGGGTGAGCAGAGCGCCAACCCCGAGCTCGCCAGGGTGGTGAGCGAAGTACGGGACGACATCGAGGCCGGGTCCTCGCTGTCGGTCTCCATGGCCAAGCACCCGAAGGCGTTCCCGGCCCTGATGGTGAACATGATTGCCGCCGGCGAGGTGGGCGGCTTCCTGGACGGCGTGCTGCTGCAGGTCGCGGAGAACTTCGAAGCGGAAGTCCGGCTGCGTGGCAAGGTCAAGGCGGCAATGACCTACCCGGTCGTGGTCTTCATCATGGCGATGCTGATGTGTACCGCGATGCTGCTGTTCATCGTCCCGGTATTCTCCAAGATGTTCAAAACGCTCGGTGGACAGCTGCCGCTGCCGACCAGGGTGCTGGTCGCGTTGAGCAGTGGCCTGAAGTTGATCTTCCCGCTGCTGATCGTCGGCGGTATCGCGTTCCTGTGGTGGTGGGGCCGGTACAAGTTCGACCCACGAGTGCGAAATGTCGTCGACCCGCTGAAGTTGAAGGCTCCGGTGTTTGGCAACCTGTTCCAGAAGATCGCGCTCAGCCGGTTCGCCCGTAACCTCGGCACGTTGATGCGGTCCGGCGTGCCGATCCTGCAAAGCCTGGAAATCGTCGCGGACACCACCGGCAACGTGGTACTCGGCCGTGCCGTCCGCGACGTCCAGCAGAGCGTCCGCCAGGGCGAGTCGCTGGCCAGGCCGCTGGAGAAGCATCCGGTGTTTCCGGCGATGGTGGTGCAGATGATGGCCGTCGGTGAGGACACTGGCGCCCTGGACACGATGCTGATGAAAATCAGCGACTTCTACGACCAGGAGGTCGAGGCGACCACCGAGTCGCTGACCGCCCTGATCGAGCCGCTGATGATCGCCTTCCTGGGCATCGTGGTGGGCTCGATGATTGTGTCCCTGTACATGCCGATTTTCAAGATCTTCGATCTGATCAAGTAGGTCGTCAAAGGGTGTGCCGCGGGTGCTTTCGGATCCCGCGTGCCTGGTCGACCGTCCGGCGGATGACTTTCGGGAATGCGCCGAATGGCTGAGTGAAAGCCCTCAAGCCTCGGCGTTGACGATCCGAAGTCACTCTTGTCAAGGTCGAGCCATCCCGGCTCCGAGACGGCCTGAGCAGGGCCTGAGGTACGCGGATCACGAAGGTCCACGGGCCGCCGGGGCTGGTTCGCCACGCTACCGTCCTAGAAAGGGACTGCGTTGATCACCAGAATTCGCAAGATGATCGACGATCGCGAGGCTGGCTTCACGCTCATCGAGCTCCTCGTCGTCATCATCATCATCGGCATCCTCGCCGCCATCGCCATCCCGGTCTTCCTCAACCAGCGGAAGAAGGGCGTAGACGCCAGCATCAAGAGCGACCTGCGCACAGTCGCAAACGAGATGGAGTCGACCTACACCGACACCCAGGCCTACCCGCTGGGCACGCTTGTGGTCGGCGTCAAGAGGAGCGGCGGCAACATCCTCCTCGCCGGACCTACGGCGGTCTCCGCAGCTGGCAACGATGGGTTCTGCGTTCAGGGCTCCAACCCGAAGTCCTCCGCCGTCGGTGGCGCCGCCGGCAAGTTCTACTGGTATGACTCGCTCAGCGGCGGCCTGCAGACCACCGCCACCAGTGCCAAGCCAGGCGGGGCCTGTGCAACCGCGACCCTGAGCTTGGTTCCGTAACCAAGCTGATTTAGTCCCTTGTTGGGGTGGCGCCGAGTTCCGGCGTCACCCCACGAGGCGGTGTGCCAACGAAGCGCCCGAGCGAGGAGTGACATGAGGATCGTCTCGGGTGTCAGAGCCCGGCTTCAAAGCACCGGCGACGACGGCATGTCGCTCATCGAAGTCATCGTCGCCACCGCCCTGATCGTCTTCGTGATGACCGCGACCACGGCGTTTTTCATCCAGTCGATGACCGGGGCCAGCCTGCAGCAGGAGCGTCAGGCCGCGGTCGCGGTCGCCGCGCAGGCCATGGAGAGCGCCCGGGCGGTACCGGCTCCCAACCTGCTTGACGGTCGCACGCAGACCCGTACCCTCGCCCAGCGGGCCGCACCCACGTCGGTGGACCTCACGCAGAGCGTGGCGGCCTGGGATTCCAATGCCACGGCCGCCTCGGTCCCGACCGTCGCCTTCGCCGACGCGCCGGCCACCGTCGCCGCCGTCGTCTACACCGCGAGTACGTTCGTGAGCAGGTGCTACCTGCCGTCTCCGGTCGTCGGGGTATGCGGGGCCAAACGGCCGGACAACACCGCACCGGCCTGTCCCACCGCCACCGTGACGGGCTGCCTGTACCGGGTCAGCGTGGAGGTCACATGGACTCCCGGTCGGGGTGTGACGTGCGCGGGCGGGCAATGCCGCTACGTCACGAGCACGCTGCGCGACCCGACGCCGGACTACGAGTTCAACACCTCCGGTGGCTGAGCTTCCGGCCGGGCCCGGCCGCGGGAACGACTCGGACGCCGGGTTTACCCTCGTCGAACTTCTGGTCGCCATGGGCTTGTTCCTGGTCCTACTCACCGTCTTCGGCGTGGCGGTCGAGGCCATGACGAGCGACGTGCGCAAGACCAGGGGCATCAGCGAGGCCACCGACAATGTGCGGCTGGCCTTCGACCGGTTCGACAAGCAGGTCCGCTACGCCTATGCCATCAACGCGGCGACCCGGGTCGGCAACGACTGGTACGTCGAGTTCGACACCGTCGACACCACCGGCGCCCGGGTATGCCGGCAGTGGCGCCTGGTCGCGGCCAGCCAGGCGCTGCAGCAGCGGGCCTGGCCGGCCGGGACCACGCCGGCGATCGCCCCGGCCTGGTCGACGGTAGCCGCCGGAGTGATCAACGACCCGGCCACCGAGCCGCCGTTCACGGTTGCCGGCACCACGGTCGCCCGGCGCTACCAACGACTGGCTCTCGATGTCGTGATCCAGCGCAGCGCCGGCTCGGTCGGCCGGGCCGCCACCCGCAGCGTGTTCTACGGCCGCAACACCGGCCCGGACACCGTCACCCCGGTATGTACCCAGGTGGGACGCTCATGAGAACGCCGGACTGGATACGGCGCCGCCTCACCGCGATTCGCGGCGATGACGGCATCGCCATGATGCTGGCCCTGCTCATGATTGTCATGGTGGGTACGCTGACTGTCGCCATTGGCGCCGTGGTCGTCGGCCAGGTCGGCCCGAGCCAATCCGAGCGGAAGCTCACCCGCACCGTCAACGCTTCGGAGGCCGGCTTCGACGCCGCATTGAACCGTATCCGGGCCGCGACGAAGGTGGTGGCCACCGCGAAGGGATCGGAGACGGTCGGGGACATCACGAAGTTGCCCTGTGGACCCATCACCGGGCAGGTCAGCAACAACACCGGCGGCCTGACCTACTCCGTCGACATCGTGTACTACGCCGGTAAGCCACTGACCACGGCCAATGTGCTCGCGTGCAACGGCATGGCGGGCACGGCCGCCGTGCCGGCGTTCGCCACCCTGACCTCGAAGGGCGCTGGCGTGGACGTACCGGGTTTGGCGGCCGGGGCCGGCAACCGCACCCTGCGGACGATTTACGACTTCAAGACGACGAACGCCAACGTGGCCGGTGGCCTGATCCATCTCTACAACCAGGACACTCCGCTGTGCATGCAGGTGAAGGCAAAGGGAAATCCAGCCGGTAAGGACGACAAGCTCACCCTGGCCACTTGCGATCGCACCAACCCCGGCCAGATCTGGTCCTACACTCCTGACCTGTTGCTGCAGATCGTCGGCACAGACCTCTGCCTTGAGGCAGAGTCGAAGAAGAACATGCACATAACGTTGCAACCATGCGCCCCGACCAACCCGGAACAGAAGTGGAGCTTCAACGACGTCGGCCGTTTCGAAGGCGACACCAACGGGAACACGAACGGCTTCTGCTTCACGTCCAAGGACGACCCGGCGGTGGACGGCAGCGAAATGCTGATGCAGCAGGAGTGCGGCGGGGGCTACGATCACGTGCACACGCTGTCGCCGGAAGCTAAGGTCGGCGCCGGCGCAGCCGGGGAAAGCGTCGGAAACCTGGTGAACTACAGGTACTTCGGTCGATGCCTGGACGTTACGAATCAAAACGTGGATGCGGCCTGGTTGATCGGCTATCCGTGCAAGCAACGCCCCGACCCCAAGTACCTTACGTGGAACCAGGTGTTTACGTACAACACGACGACAAAGCAGTACAGTACCGCTCCGGGCAATACTACGTATTGCCTCCAGGCCGGAAACAACAGCACGCCGCCGGGGAGCATGACCAGGGTACTGACCGTAGTGTGCAATGTAGGTCAGACCTACCAGCGGTGGACCCCGACGAAAGACACCGGAAGTTACGCGTCGAGCTACAACATCAAGTCGGAGAACGGCTTGTGTCTCACCCTCGGCGACGGGCCAGGCGTCGGCGTGGCCGGGGAGTACCTCAACCAGTGGGGCATGATAATCGTGCAGACCTGCAACGGGTCACTGGAGCAGAAGTGGAACGCTCCGGCGGGCACGATCGACGCCAAGCTGAGCGATACCCGGGAGGGCACCGGCGGATGAGCGCGAGCCGCATGGTCCATTGACGGCGCTGGCCGCGGCGGCCGCGCTCTTCGGGTTGCTGATCGGCTCCTTCCTCAACGTCGTCATCTGGCGGGTGCCGCGCGGTGAGAGCCTGCGTACGCCCGGCTCGCACTGCCCGGACTGTGACACGTCACTGCGCTGGCGAGACAACGTCCCGGTGCTGTCCTGGCTCGTGCTCCGGGGAAGGTGCCGGGCGTGCGGCACCCGGATTGCGGGGCGGTACGTCGCCGTCGAGCTGCTGACCGCCGGGCTGTTCCTGGTCCTCGCGCTCCGGTTGGGTGCCGATCCTGCGTTACCCGCGTACCTGTACCTCGGCGCCGTCGGAATCGCCCTGGCGGTGATCGACCTGCAAGTCAGAAGATTGCCGGACGCGTTGACGTTGCCGTCCTACGTCGTGGGCGTCGGGCTGCTCGCTCTTGCCGCGTTCGTGGACGGCGAACCCGGCCGGCTGGTGCGAGCGTTGGCCGGGATGGGCCTTCTGTTCGGGTTCTACTTTCTCGTCGCCTTTCTCTATCCGGCCGGGATGGGGTTCGGCGACGTCAAGCTGGCCGGGCTGCTCGGCCTCTTCTTGGGCTGGTTGGGATGGGGAGCGTTCCTCGTCGGAGCGTTCGGTGCGTTCGTACTCGGCGGCGGCACCGCCGTCGTCCTGGTCCTCGCCCGACGGGCCAGTCGGGCGAGCGCGATCCCATTCGGTCCGTTCATGCTGCTCGCCGTTCTCCTCGCCGTGCTGGCGGGGGAGCCGATCGCGGCCGCGTACCTCAACCTCGCGACACGCTGAGCGCACTCACATCAGTACCCGTTCCGCCGCGCCGATTCGCCGGCGGCTTTCGGCGCGGGCGGAGTTGCTGGTCAATCCCGCTCAAGGGTTAGCGGGTACACGCCGAACCTCAACTGTCACCACAATGCAGTAGTGCAGGAGGGAACGCCACCGTGGGACCTAGCAGGTCGCTCGGCCTCGACATCGGGACCTCGGCCGTACGCGCAGCCGAGATCTCGATCGGCCGCGACGGGCCGAGACTCGAACGGTTCGCCCAGATCGGGCTGCCACCGGGTGCGGTCAGCGGTGGGGAGATCCTGCAACCGGACATCGTCCGGGAAGCCATCAAGAAGCTCCGCGCCGTGGGCAAGTTCAAGACCACCGCAGTGGCCATCGGGGTCGGAAACCAGCGCGTCGTGGTACGCCAGGTAGACCTCCCGTGGATGCCGGCGGCGGAGATGAGAAGCGCCTTGGTGTTCCAGGTTCAGGATCTCCTGCCCATACCGGTGGAAGACGCGCTGATGGACTACCACCCCATCGCGGAGTTCGTCGGCGACGGCGGCTCGCGGATGGTCCGGGCGATGTTGGTTGCCGCCGACGCCGCCATGGTCGGCCGGTCCATCGAGGTGGTGCGCTCAGCAGGGCTGCGTCCCGCCGTGGTCGATCTGACGTCCTTCGCGCTGCTACGGGCCGCGATGGTCGACCACGGCGGGGTGCTCACGGCGGACACCGAGGAGAACGAGGCGATCGTCGATGTCGGCTCGACCATCACCAACATCGTCGTGCACTCCGGCGGCGTGCCGCTCTTCGCCCGGCTGCTGACTTTGGGCGGTGAGGACATCACCGAGGCGCTCGCCGAACGCCTTGGCATCTCCCGTGACGACGCGGAGGAACGCAAGTGCGGCGCTCCTGTGCCGGCGAACGAACCCCTCCGCGAAGACGGGTTGGCCTCGGATGCCGCAATCACCGTGCCGGCCCAGGCTAGTCCCGAGTACACCGAGCGGGTGCTGGAATCGGCGTCCGCCACGCTCGTCGATGAGGTGCGTGGGTCGCTGGACTACTACCGCGCCCAGCCCGGCGCTCGCCCGCTGAGCCGGGTGGTGCTCTCCGGCGGGGGCGCGCTGGTCCCGGGTTTCGGTGCCCAGTTGGGGGCGGCGACCCACCTGCCGGTGCAGCGGGACGGGATCATGGATGCGGTTGCTCGGGGCGGCGGGCTGTCCGCCGAGCTGGTCGAGAGGGCGGCGCCGTTCGCCGCGGTACCGGTCGGGCTCGCCTTGCGGATGGCCGCATGAGCATCGCGCTCAAACGGCGCCCGTCACCCGCGCCCGAACCCACGCTGGCTCCGGTCAACCTGCCGCGGATCAACCTGCTCCCACCGCTGATCACCGTGCGGGTGGTCCGCCGCCGGGTGGTCAGCGGGCTGGGGGCCGGGGCTGTGCTGGCCGTCCTGCTGGTGTTGCTGCTCGCGGTACTCGCCGGCGGGCGACAGGCGAAAGAGCAGCGTCGCCTGGATGCCGCGGAGCAGACCAACACTCAGCTACAGCGGCAGGTCGCGACTTTCGCCGGGGTGCGCACGGCCTATGCCGACGTGGACGTGGCCCGAGCCACGCTGCGGTCCTCGCTCAGTACCGAGGTGCTGTACTCCCGTCTGCTTGCCGGGCTCAGCACCCACGTCCCGCCGACGATTCAGGTGACCACGCTCATCTACGCCCAGGCCGTGCCCGGTGCCGACTCCTCGGACGTCGCCGCGGCGGTGGCCGTACCGACGACAACCGGCTCGCCGGCGATCGGCACGATAACCATCGGCGGGGTGACCACCTCCCATGACGACGTGGCGACCTGGCTGAAGGCCTTGGCCACCCAGGTCGGCGTCGCGAACGCCACCTTCTCCACCTCCTCGAAAGCCGACCAGACCGGTGGGGGCCTGATCAGCTTCAAGTCCTCGGCGGTCATCACCGCGGCCGCGCTGTCCGGCCGCTATGCCGGCGCCGATGGCGGCCTGCGGTGAGACCGTTCCGGACGCAGATCATCGTGGGCGCCCTGGCCATTGCGCTGCTGCTCGTCGGCGGCTGGTTCCTCGTGGTGTCGCCACGGCTGGCCGCGGCGTCCGACCTGCGCCAGCAGACCGACGCTGCGAACGGCACGGCCGCGACCCTCCGCTCCCAGATCGCGTCCTTGCAGCTCCAGGCCGCCGACCTGCCGGCGCAGCGCCGCCGGTTGCAGACCTACCGGAAACTCGTACCTCCCACGTCCGACATGCCCGGCCTGATCAACAGCCTCACCGCCGCGGCCCGGACCGCCCAGGCCGATCTGGTCACGATCAGCCCGGCCTCGATCACCCTGCCGTCGAGCACTGCCCCCAGCCCCGCCCAACCGAGCCCGGCGGCCGGCTCTGCGGAACCCTCGGCCGGCGTGCAGAGCTCAGGGCCGATCGCCCCCGGCTCGACGTCCACCGCCGCCGGATCCGGCGCCGCGGTGATCCCGGTCAGCATCACGGTCGGCGGGAAGTACTTCATCCTGGAGCGCTTCCTGACCGCGCTGGAGAACCTGCCCCGGGCGCTGGTCGTCAACTCCGTCGCGCTGATCCCCGACGACACCGGTGGCGCTTCCGGCTCGACCACGAGCCCCACGTTGACCGCGACCGTGTCGCTGTCGGCGTACACCACCTACGCCGTCCCGGCGACTGTGGCGAGCGGCGCCGCCGGGTCGACAGCGACCCCCACGCCCACACCTCCCGCGACCGGCTCAGCCGGCAGCCAACCGTAGGGCGAGCCATGCCGAAACTGGGTCTTCCCAAGCTGTCCATGCCGAAGGGGCTGCCGTTCCGGCGGACCGGCACCCCCGCGGCCCCGGACGGGTCCGCTGTCGAAGGGCTCGCGCCGGCCGAGGCCGCCCGGCGCCGCCGCCTGCTGATCGCCGCCTGCGGCGGGGCCGCAGCGGGCCTTGCGCTGCTGGGCTATGTGCTCTTCGGGCGGTCCTCCGCCACACCCGAGCCGGCCAGTGCGTTGAGCGTGCCCTCCACCACCGCGTCGCCGACGGCGACGCCGACCGCGCCCACCGTGCCCTCCGCGGAGGTCAACGCGGCGATCGCCCGTGACCCGTTCCAGATCCTCTATCCGAGCGCAGGCGCCGGCTCGTCCACCTCCACGGATACAGGTACCGGAACCGGCGCCTACACCGGCACGGGCAAGGGGACCCTCTATAGCGGTACGGGTACGTCGGGTTCGGGCACAACCGGCTCCGGTACCCCGACCGGCACGCCAACCCCGACGAGCACCCGCACGACCACGCCGACCTCACCACCGCCGACGTCACCACCGCCGGTCGATCCCACCAAGCACACGTCGATCATGCTGGTTGCCTCCCCGGCGGCCTCCTGGAGCACGTACCGGGCGACCTTCATGGTCGACGGCAGCCGCACCTACTCGGTGAACGTCGGCGCCGCTTTCGCCGGCAGCCTGAGGCTCCTCAGCGTGCACTCCGATATCAGCGGCCTGCGCTACGCCACCGTTC
>CAWFCZ010000030.1:0-13406 GCA_963814355.1 uncultured Actinomycetota bacterium
TGGCCGATCTTCTCGCCGGGGCCGACCTCAGGGTGCTCCCGGAAGCCGGACACTTCCCGTGGGTCGACGATCCGGCCGCCTTCGTGGCCACCGTGCACGGTCACCTGGCACGCCGCCAACCCCCACCCCCACCCTAACCGGGTTGATCATGAAGTTGTTGTCACCCCGCCTGGCGTGGCGTGACAACAACTTCATGATCAACCGGGCGAGCGCGCGGATGGCAGATCACGGTCGGAGACTGATTAGTCTGTTGGCCGTGGGGGCGGATGCCGAGATCTTCGTGTTCGACTACGAGCGGTACCGAGGCGAGGTCGTACCGGCGCTGGTGGAACTGCTGCGCACCGGCGAAGCCGTGCCATGGCTCGCCGAGGTGTTCCAGTCCGCGCCGCCGCTGGGTGAGCACGGCTACGACGTACAGTGGCCGCGGTTGGCCGCCGAACTGCGTGAGCGGCCCACCGACCTCGCCCGCTTCTGCACCTGGCTCGGTAACGACCTGCGCTACCTCGGCGCGGCGCCGGTGGACCGCATCAGCGGCACTCAGCTCGCCTGCCCGTCGCGGGTCTGCGCCCAGAGCGGGCGCGGTGCCGGCTCCACGAGGACGGCGACCGGCACGCCGTCGAGGAGCTGAACGCGCTCCACGAGGCGCTGGTGACGCTGCGTTGTCTTGGGCCATCACGGTTTCTGGGCCGGACCATCACGCTGGATTATTATCTCCCCGCGCTGGAGCGCGCGTACGTGCCCGCCGACCATCCGCTGCGGCGCCTTCTCGCCGCACTCGCCACCCGGGGCGCGGTGCTCGGTTACCAGTTCGGGCGCAGCGAGGGAATCCACGGCTGGCTGACCGTCGCCGAGACCGCCGATTTGGCGGCACACCTCGACCGGCTGGACCTGCCACGCTACGAACCGACGTTCGTCGCCATGGCGTCCCAACCCGAGATCGTGACGGAAAGCGAGTGGGGGGAGATGAGCCTGTCGTTCGTACGTACCGTGGCCACGATCGCCGCGAAGATCGACGAGGCCGTCCTGTGGGGCAACGACCTGTCCACACCGGACATGTGGCGCAAGCCCGCGTCATTCTGCGAATGATGGCGAGCCGTCGGAGCGGACACCGCACCGGCCGAGGACGCGCCGTACCCGGCGCTGCGCGCGCTCGACGAGGCGTACAACCTGGTGCTGCTGGCCGGTCCCGACCCGGTCGCCAAGGCCGCCGGGTGCACCGTGCGAGCGTCAACGAGGAGTACGCCCAGCAGCGCCGGCTTCAGCGGGAGGAGGCCACGGACATCCGCTCGCTGGCGGCCCGGCACCGTACCGAACACCTGCCATGATCCGGTCCCGGGCCGAGCAGCGCGACACGTTCGTCACCGCCGCGCGCGGTGTGCTGGAGGTGGGTTCGAGCCGCAGGCGGCTCGTCGAGAAAGGACGACCAGCGTGGCCAGGTCGGCCGGGTGCCAGATGACCTGCCATGGTGGGATGATGGGTCCATCGATCGAAAGGGCGCTGCTGGGCCGGTCGCGAGGAGAGTCGAGTCGATGGATCTTGAAAAGCTGTGGTCCGACCTGACGACAGAACTGTTGGGCGTGCTCACGGTTACCGGTCCCGCGTGACCGAACTGGATGTGCGGGAGAAAGCCGACCACACGCTGCTCACCGAGGCCGACCTCGCGAATCGAAGAATGATTATCAGCCAGGATCCGGGCCGTGGAGCCCTGCTGCTCGGGTGCTGGCGGAGGAGTCGGGCAGCGGTACCTGGCGGCCCGGTCTGGATGAGGAACCCGAGCGGATCTGGGTGATCGACCCGATCGACGGCACCGCCGAGTTCGTTCAATCCGCGCAGCGCCGAGTTCTGCTCCGTCGTCTGCCTGCTGGAGCGACGGGAACCCGTCGCCGCACTCATCGTCGCACCCGAACTGGGGAGCCGACCGCACACCGATCGATGGTGGGTCGCCTCCCGGGCCGATCAACACGATCGCCGCCAACGGCAGACCGGCGGCGTACAACAAGAATAATGACACCTTCTCGTGTCGCATCCCTGACCCGCAGCGCTCGTTCCGAAGCCCCGTCGCACGAGACCGCCATGCTCGCTGCCGGCTATCCACCCTGAAGACACGGACCACGTCACAGACGTTGGACATGCTGCGTACCGCCCTGGACCTCACCGATTTCGCGGCCGACACACCCCGTTTCGACCTTTTCACCGCCCTCGGCAAAAGGTCTGGGATGGTCTCGCGGGTTGTGCCTCGGTGAAATCGTCGGTCTAATGTCCGCGAACGTGAATGGGACCCGGCACCTGCCCGTGTCCATGGAAACACTCGCCCAGCCAGAGCCGACTTTCGCCAGCACCGTGATCGGGCGCCCGGAGGCCGTCAAGTGGTTCGTGGAGCTAGCCGGGGACTCCCACACCGGAACACCGAAGTCCTCGTAGACGTCACGTCGATCATCAGCGCCGAGGCTTTCGTCGTTGCGCAGAACCACGCTACTCGGCCAGATGATCCGTTCGCCCGCCAGGCGTTTGTCGAGCTGATCCAGTCCCTGATCTTCATGGAACGGGTGTGGATAGCCCATCCGGTGCTCGCCCACCCCTCGGTCGCCGACTTCGGCGGCAAGCCGTATCTCCTTCGGGCGTTGGCCGGCGCGGGACTACTGCATCCGTTGCAGTTGGATGCCGGCGAGGCGAGCCGGGTGCGAGCCGCCGAGGAGGCGGCACTACACGAATTGCAGAGCCGGCGGGGCCACCAGGTTCTCGGACAGTTCATCGGGCAGGCGGTCGCCTGCGACGACGTCCTACCTGATCAACGCAACTCGCTGTCAAAACGCATCCACGGCTGGTGTGCCTTTCAGGCGGCAAACGTACGCGTGGCGGGACATCACGCGGACCGCATCGCCACCCCCGACGGGGTGGAGGACGATCCCTTTGGCACCTGGGCACGAGCGGCCTCGATCGTGCTACGTGGCCCACTGCGATCCATGGCGCCTGCTGGCGAGGAGGTCTACGTCGCGGCGACTCTGGCGCGTGGACTGAAGTATCAGGCACGAGCGGACGCCACCCGCCTCTCTTACCAGGCCCACCCCGTTCGACGCGATTTCCTGCTGACCTTCGACCTCTCCACCGAAGGCGCGACCGAGCCAGTGGTGCTCGACGTCATCAAGGCCATTCGGGGCATTCACCAATCCCTCGTCACAGCGGCGGACGACAGCGACACCCACCGTGTACAGCTTCTCGAACTCGAACTGCCGCTGCTCGGTGGCCGGCTCTGGCAGGCGGGCGAAACCGGTCGGATGGGCGAACGCGACTGGGTAGACCTGGTCGTCGCCCGCATCGCCGAGTACCGCGACAAGGCTGCCGACCTGCGCGCCGCCGTTGCCCGCTGCGTAACCGACGAGGACTACCTCCGTCTTGCCCGCGACATCAACGGGGCGAAACGGCAACTGCTGGAACGACTCGGGCTGCGCAAGGTCGCGCTCTCGCCGGTGGAGCAGGAACTGGTCAACGGGGTGGCCTCGGTGACCGAGTCGGTGCCCGGCGTACCCAAGGTCGCCGGCATGTGGATCGGAGCACGAGCGATCGGAAAACAGGTCTCCGCCACGGGTACGCCGGTGCAGCGCTTCCTCTACAAGGAGTTCTACCGCGCCTGGAAACGCGCTGGCCGCTGAAGGTCGAGCGCACTCGCGCCGACGCGGGACGCGCCCACACCACGCTTCCGGCGCCAATCAGGTCGCCGCGCGGGAGAAGGTCGTGCGATCGTGGCCCGATGTCTCAACCGGTCCTGCGTACCGCTCGTCTGCTGCTGGTCCCGCTCGCCGATCGGCACCTCGATCTGGAGGTCCAACTGGACTCCGACCCGGAGGTGCTGCGATACCTCTACGGCCGGGCCCGCACCAGGGACGAGGTGGTCGTCTCGCATGCGAACCGGATGGCGCTGGCCGGCAAGGTGGCCGGTCTGGGCTTATGGATGGCGTTCGGCACCGACGGCGGGGCGTACGGCTCGACGCCCCCGGCGGCCGAGGACGACGGCGAGTTCGTCGGGCTGATGATGCTTTCGCCGGCGCATGGCCCCGACCAGCCGGACGACCCGACCGTCGCCGAGCTGGGTTACCGGATCCCCCGCGGGCACTGGCGCAAGGGCCTGGCCAGTGAGGCTTCCCGGGAACTGCTGCGGCACGCCTTCGACACGGTCGGCCAGCGCCGGGTCATCGCGCAGACCATGGCCGTGAACACCGGCTCCCGCCGTGTCATGGAGTCCGTCGGCCTGCGCTACGTCCGCACCTTCCACCCGTCCTGGGACGATCCGCTGCCCGGAACGGAGCACGGTGAAGTCGAGTACGCGATGACCCGAGAAGAGTGGCAGAGACTCCGGTACCGGTGAGCGTGGCACCCCGCCGGCAGCACCGCTGGCCCGTCACCGTCCTACCGTGCGTGCGCGGGGTGGGCAGCGTCCCGCAACGCGGCGACCGCCATCCGCGCCGCCGGTGTGTGCTCGACCGCGTCGTGCACCACCACGTGGACCGACCGGGTCGGCGTCGGGCGGACCAGTCGGACCCGCGCCACGCCGTCCGGCACATCTGCCGCGCCGAGCGCGGGAAGCACCGTGAGGCCGATGCCGGCGGCGACGAAGGCGAGCGCCGTCCGGTAGTCGTGCGCCTCGACTCGGAACGCCGGGCTGAAACCGGCGGCGGTGCAGGCTTCGAGGAGGTTGGTGCGGCACCAGCCGCGGGCGACGTCGTTGTCGATCCAGCGTTCGTCGGCGAGGTCGGCCAGGTCCGTCTCCTGACGGTCGGCGAGGCGGTGCCCGGCCGGCACCACGGCAACGTACGGGTCGTCGAGGAGGTGGTGGGCGGTGAAGCCCGATCCGGGGTCGAAGCCACTGCCCGCCACGACCACCTGGACGTCGGCGCGCTCCTCCCGGCTGTCCGGGATGTGTTCGCGCAGTTGCAGATCGAGCCGCACGCCGGGGAGTTCGGTGAGGATGCGTCGCACCACGAGCGGCATCCACGCCGCACCCACAGACGCGAAGTACGCGATGGACAGTGCGCCGGTGCGGCCGGTGCGCAGGTCCGCGATGAGCGATTCGGCCGCGCCGACCCGGGCGAGCACCCGATCGGCTTCGGCGGCGAGGGCGTGCCCGGCGGCCGTGGGCCGCAGGCCCCGCCCCGCTCGGGCGAGGAGGGTGAGGCCTGTCTCGCGCTGTAGCGCGGTGAGGTGCTGACTGACGGCAGAGGGGGTGTAGCCGAGGTTGGCAGCGGCGGCCTGGACCGACCCGGACGCCACGACGGAACGGAAGACTCGGAGGCGGTGAACGTCGAGCACGACACAACGATAAAGCGTTACTGAACAGTCGTGAAGAAACAATCACTGGTGCTGAACGGTCGGTCTGCCGAGAATCACCCCATGAACAGTCCGTCGATCATCGGGCCCGCCGCCCCGACCAGGGCCGTCCCGGAGGACACCGACACCGCGGCGTACACCCAGCGCGCGGAGGAGCGGTCGCGGTCCTGGCCGATTCTCGCCGCCGCCGGGACCACGGTCCTGCTGTGGGCCTCGGCGTTCGTCGGTATCCGGTTCGCCGGGCACGACTATTCTCCCGGCGCCATGGCGCTGGGGCGCATGGTGGCGGCGTCCGCCGCGCTGAGCGTGTTCGTCGCGTTCACCGCCGGCGTCCGGCGGGCCCGAGCGCCGCACGCCATACGAAGGCCGGGCGACCTGGCGCCCCGCCGGGCGGCCCTGCCTCGCGGCGGAACGTTGGGACTGGTCGTGCTCTGGGGCGTGGCCTGGTTCGGCGGGTACAACCTGGCGCTCAACGCCGCCGAGCGGCTGGTCGACGCCGGGACGGCGGCGCTACTCGTGGCGGTCGCCCCCATCCTCGTCGCGGTGGCCGCGGTTGTCGTGCTGGGCGAGCGGCTCACCGGTCGGCTCGGTGTCGGGGTGGCGGTCGCCTTCGTGGGTGTGGCGCTGATCGCGGCAGGTGGTTTCACCGGGCACGCCGACAGGCTCGGCGTCGCGCTGGCGGTGCTGGCCGCTATGTTGTACGCCTTCGCCGTACTCCTTCAGAAACGCCTCCTGGCGCGGATCGACGCCGTGCCGATGACCTGGCTCGGCGCGCTGGCCGGGACGGCGGCCCTGCTGCCGTTCGCCCCCACGCTGCTGGAAGAGCTCGCCGCGGCCCCGCTGCCAGCCACCCTGGGCGTGCTGTTCCTGGGCGTCTTCCCGACCGCCATCGGCTTCCTCACCTGGGGCTACGTGCTGTCCCGCTGGACGGCGGGGCGCACCACCGCCGCCACCTACCTGGTTCCGCCGGTGACCGTCCTGCTGTCCTGGACGCTGCTGGGCGAGGTACCGGCGCCGCTGGCCCTGCTGGGTGGCGCGTTCTGCCTGGTCGGCGTGGTGCTCGCGACGCGCCGCTGACGGGTTCCACACAGGTCAGCGGGTGAGGCCGACGAGGGTGGCCAGGCGGGCCACGCCGGGCGGTGCAGGTCGGCCCCGGGCAAGCTCGCCGAGGAGGGTACGCGCCAACGGTCGCGCCCGGACCTCAGCCGGCGCGACACCATCCGCCGCGACCAGCATCCGACCCGCCCCGGCCAGGTCACCGGCGAGCAGGTACGCCCGCGCGGCGTCCACCAGGTAGGCACCCCGGTGCTCGGCCGGCAGCCGCCGCCACCCGTCCCGCCGGATCAGCAGTTCGTGCCGGGTGACCGCCTCGGCCACATCGCCCCGCTCGACCGCCACCACCATCCGCGCCAGCTCCACGGCGAGCGGCCCGAAGCTCGTACGGTGTGGGTCGTCGGTGGCCTCGGCCCGGCTCGCCACGTCCGCGGCCCATTCCAGCAGCACCTCGGCCCGCCGAGATTCGCCGCGGCCTGCGGCGGCGAGGGCACCCTGGAGCAGCAGCGTCCCAGCCACCGCCAACGTCTGCCCTTGCCGCCCCGGCGGCACCGACCCACGCTTGGCTGCACTGATGAGCCGCTGCGCGGCGGCGACGGTGGCGGCCTGCGCCAGCCGCTGCCGGCCGGCGAGCCGCAGTGCCTGCCCGAGCGCGATGACCGCCGTACCCGCCAACACCGGGTCCCCGCCGGCCGCCACCTGCGCCCGGTCGGCGGTCAGCCACCCGAGGTCGGCCTCGCCCAGCTTCACCAGCACCGATGAGGCGATCCGGTACGTCTGCACCGCCAACTCCGCGTGCCCCGGCTCCGCCACCGGCGCGATCCGCACGGCATCCAGCAATCCCGGTAGCGCCCGCACCACCTGCGCGTACTGCCCATGCTGGAAACTCAACCAGGCGTGCCCCACCTGCCGGCGCAGATCGGCCACCGGCACCGGGCGCATCGACGCCTGGAACACCCCGTACCGGGCGAGCGCCGCGCGTACCCCATCGAGCCCGTCCCGTACGTCGCCACCGGCCGGCGGCGGATGCTGGCCGAGCAGCACCGCCGGCTCGACGCGCAGCACCTCGGCGATATCCTGGATCACCGAGAACCGGTCGAGTCGGCGGGCACCCCGCTCGACCTTGTCGACCCAGCTTTTCGACTTCCCCAGCCGGTCGGCGAGCCCCTGCTGCGTCAACCGCCGCCGTACCCGCCACTGCGCCACCCGCCGCCCGATCGGCAACTCACTCCGGCCGGTCACGCCGCCACCGCCGATCCGGCACCGCCCGCGTGGTCTCCTCCACCGGTACGCGCTCCGCCTCGGCCTGCTCCAACAGCCGCCGCTTCGCCGCCTCCCGCTCAGCCGCCTGAATCTGCTCACCCCGGCTCATCGCCGGCTCGTCGCCCTGACCTGCCATCTCCACCTCCAGCAGCCTTGGCCGGGGAGATCGTGATCAGGAGGGGGCTGTTCACCGTCTCATCTGGCCGGAGAAGGCGACCGCCTTCCCGAACCGGACGCTAGGGCACCGTGGTGACTGATTGATTACCGCCAGTTATGCAGCCAGGCGGATGCCCATCCGGCCGGCAAGCAACCGCAGGTCATCCGAGACGGCCCGCCGCCTCGCCCGGTGGGCAAGGGTCACGACCGCATCGCGAGCAAGCGGGTTCAGCGAAAACGGTATGGGTGCGGCCCGCTCGGCCTGCACGAACGCGCCGAGCGCTTCCGCGTCGCGACGGCCGGTCTCGGCGTACGCCCGACCGAGGTCGAGCCAGTACGACATCTGGCGATTGGTGGCCACGAGAACCTGTGGTCGTGCCGTTCGGGACAACTCGATCACACGGCCCATCTCGCCCTGCTCGGCGGCGATGGACATCTTCCAGAGACCCACATTGGTCGGCCCGAACCCGCATCCGTTGAAGCCGCCGCCGTCCGCCGGATCCCCAAGGCTCGCCGCCTCCCGAGTCGCCTCGGCAAGATGGTCCCTCGCGACATCCACCCGGCCGTCCACCGTCGAGGTCAAGGCGGCCGACAGGTGAAGCTGGCCGAGCATCTGTCGCACCCGCTCATCAGCGGCGTCGTTCTGCAACTCGACCAGCGATCGGCCAGCGGCCCGCGCAGCAAGCGACGCGGACTCGATCGGCAGGCTCTGCACGTAGGCGAACCGTGCCGCACCGATCCATGCGGAATGCTCGGCCTCCTCGGCGGCTGACACGGCGACGCGAGCCGCGCTCAGCGCCAGATGGCGATACCCGAGGTGCCGCAGACACGTGGCCGCCTGGTACGCCGCTTGCGCGAGCACGGTGCCGCCCACGGCGGCAGACTCCAGCAGCAGGCCGGGAAGCATCCGCGCCATCGCCGGGTAGTTGCAGAGGTTGCGAAGCTGATCACTGCGGGCCAGGTCTGCCGTCAACTGGTCAGGTGTGCGGGTCGACGGCCGGCGCTCGCCGTCCTCGATCTCGATCAGCGCCGACCAGATCGCCGGTACGCACTCGGCGGCGCCCTCGCGCGCCGGATCGCCCGGTTCCGTGCCCTGGCCGAGCAGGTCAGCCACCGTGACCTGGAGGGCTGCGGCGAACGACACGAGAGTGGAGCGCCGGTCGATGGTCTTCCGGCCCGATTCAATCTGAGAGACGTACGGCTGGCTGACGCCAGCAAGCCCGGCGAGGACGGCCTGAGACATCCCGCCCCGACGCATCCGCCAATAGCGGATCCGCGCACCAACGGTGTCAGCATTCTGGACCATGGCCATCGCCCACCTCCCGAGTTGCCATTGGCTGGCATCAGCCAACCGGGGCCACAAGTTGGACGTTACCCCGCCCGTTGCCGTTAGAACTCGCGTGAGCAACGCCAAAGTTCGAGCAGCCCCGTCAGGAACCGACGTCTATCGTCTATCTGCGTAGGAGGACCGGAAGCACCGGCTAGAGAGATGGGCAAATGAGTGACGACCACGAGGCCGCAGGCGCCATAAACCTCATCTTCGAAGCAGGCGTACTCAAGCGCGCAGCCCGCACCGGCTGGTGGTTCGCCGGTGTCAAGCACCCCGAGTCGATCGCCGAGCACTCGTTCCGCACCGCGCTCATCGGCATGATGCTCGCCGCTATGGAGGGCGCCGATCCGGCCCGGGTGTCCATGCTCTGCGTCCTGCACGACACCCAGGAAACCCGGATCACCGACATCCCGCACATCGCCAAGCGCTACCTCGCCGCCGTACCCAACACCACGGTCACCGCCGACCAGGTCGCCGCCTGCCCACCCGCCGTCGCCGACGTCATCACCGCCGCCGTCGCCGAGTACGAGGCTGGCGAAAGCCTCGAAGCCATCGTCGCCCGCGATGCCGACAAGCTCGAATGCCTCGTCCAAGCCGTCGAATACCGCCACCAGGGCATCGACAACGTCCAACGCTGGATCGACAGCTCCCGCGCCACTCTCAAGACCGCCTCCGCCCAACGCCTTGCCGACGCCGCCCTCACCGGACAACCCCTCGCCTGGCTCACTCCTGCAAGTTCCGCCGGTCCCGCTCGGTCACGCGGGGAAGTAAATCAACGGTAGGTAGCCGTCGTCGCCGTACGCCTTGAGGTCGCTGGTGAGCAGAGATGCCTCGTGTTCTAAGGCGGCCAGCAGGGCGGCGGCGCAGTCGAGGCGGCCGGTCACCTCCCGCCAGTGCGACAGTTCCAGCCAGTCGTCACCCCGGGTCGACAGCATGGCACACGCTTCGCGCTCGAAGAGGGCCTTCAGGAGCGCCCGCTCGGTGGTGTCGGTGGTGGTCGCGAGGGTCTCGGCCGCGACGACGGACGGTATGCCGAACCGCACGCCGTCCTCGGTGACCTCGTGGACCGGCTCGGCGACGTGCATCGAGCCGGCGACGTAGGCACGAAGCGCGGACCGGTCGAGGATGAGCCGCACCGGCGGCTCGTCGCGTTCACTCATGCGGCCGATGGACGCGCGGAGGTGATGCCCTTGTCACGCGCTCCTTGGCGGGCACGTTCCCGGACGGCGGCCCGCCGTTCCGGGGTCCACTCGGCTTCCACGGCGGCGCGACGGGCGCGGGCGCGGGCAACCCCCTCGGGGGTGACCGTGATGCCGAATTCCTCATGCATGGCGGTGAGGTTTTCCAGCCGCATGCGGGCGCGGACGGTGTCGACGAGGAAGGCGCTGGTGTTGCTCTCCCGTTCCAGTCGTTCGGCCACATCCTCGGGCACGGAGATCGACAGCTTGCGGAATCGCTCGGTCATACCGGGATGATAACTCGGTATGACCGAATCGGCCTGCCGACACACTCCGTAACGCATGAACTTGAGTTGCGTTCTGGTCGTGGTTCTGCAGGGAGGCCACGAAGCGGTGGCCGGGGGTGCGCTGGTCGACCGGGCGGCCGTGTTGGCAGTGGCGGAAGCTGGACCAGGTGCCGGTGTGGAAGAAGCGCCGCCAGCACGACGCGCAGTAGGAAGAGTTCGTGCAGTCCCGACAGGGATTGACGTCTACCAGCCTGAAGGCTGACCGGATCACCGGTATAGGAGCAGGCAGATGAGCGAGGCCGCGGGTGCCATGGACCTCATCTTCGAGGCGGGAGTCCTCGACCTCGACGGGGTGGTGCCCGCCGGGCCGGGACGGGTGCGCTCCGGCCCAGCGGGCACCAAGGTTCACTTGTGCTCGACGCGGTAGGCGCCGTCGCTGGCCGCGGCGCTTTCGGTGAGAGCTTTCCATGCCGTGCGGTCGAGGTCGAAGGTGTCGAGGAGGTAGGCGGAGACCGCGTCGACGACCAGGGCTACGCGGGCGGGATCCTCGTCGCTGGTCTCGGCGACCTGCTCGCCGGCGATTCCACCGAGGGTGTGTTCACCGTCGGTGATGGTGAGCAGGCTCTTGGGCGCGGGGCTGAGGTGGTAGGCGTCGGTGAACCACTCCGGCCCGCGGGTGGACAACGCCGACTGGTCCTTGCCCCCCGTGACGACGAGGGCCGGCGTGGTCATCGTGGAGTAGTCCGGCCGCATGAACGGCAGATGCTCCACCGCGAACGGGGTGAGCGAGTCGCCGGTGCCCGTCGCCGCGAGAAGCGCCCCGGCCTTGACCGAGGGATGGGAGAAGTCCTCGCCTGGCGTGCCGTCGGCGTCGAGCACACGGGCGCCGAGGAGGGCGCCGACGCTCTGACCGCCCCAGGAGTGCCCGACGGCGGCGACGCGCTCCCGGTCGATGCGGCCGGCCAGCCCTGCCTGGGTGAGGATGTCGTCGAGGTTGTCCAGGACGGCGTGCAGGTCGGCGATCCGAACGCGCCAGATGATGCCGAATCGCGGGTCGTCGAACCCGAGGCCGTGGCGGCGGGAGTCGAGATGGGTCGGCTGGACGACGACGAAGCCGGCGGCGGCCCACCGGTCGACGAGCGGCTCGTACCCGTCCATGGACCAGGCGTTGCCGTGAGAGAACACGATCACTGGGAGGTCGTGGCCGGACACCGGGGCGGTGACCTTGACCGCCAGGTCGATGTCGCGTCCGGTGGTGGGCACGGGGACGGGCTTGATCGCCATGATCTGCTGTGCGAGCTGGTGGAGGTGCATGCTGTTGCTGCTTCCTCTGCGCTGGAGAGCGTGTCTGCCACAATCAGACGGAACATTGTTCCGCCAAACTTAGCGGAACAATGTTCCGCCAGCAAGGGAGGAACTGTGACCGAGTCGCCTGGGGCACGTGAGGCAGGCGTACGCCGTAACCGCGAGGCACTTCTCGCCGCTGCCGCGGCCGTGTTCGTGGAGCAGGGGGTGCAGGCGCCCATCCGCGACATCGCCGGGCGGGCCGGGGTGCCCTCGGCACGGTCTACCGCCACTTCCCGAACCGCGCCGAGTTGGTCACTGCGGTGTACCGCCACCAGATCGAGGAGTGTGTGGCGCTGGCGTCGGCGCTGCAGCGGGAAAGCATCGCGCCCGGTGAGGCGCTGACGCGCTGGATCGGGGCGTTCGTGGAGTTCCTGGTGACCAAGCACGGGCTCGGGGTCGCCCTGCAGTCGGAGGACCCGAGCCTGAACACGCTGCATGCGCTGATGCTCGACAAGCTTGTCCCCGGCATGCGCGTCGCTGATTGCCGCAGGCGTGTCCGCGGGCGAGATCGACCCCAGCGTGACCGCGTACACCCTCATGCGTGCCGTGGGAAATCTGTGCATCCTCGGCCCCGGTTACGAGCGGGCCCACGCGCAGGACATGGTGGCCCGCCTGCTCGTCGGATGTCGCAGCGCTCGGTGACGCCTCATGATCGTTGACGTCGGAACGACTCAACACGCTGAGGGGAAAGGCAGCCGAACCGTCAACGATCAGTGCGCGGGAGGGATGCCGGGTCAGCGGGTGAGGCCGACGAGGGTGGCCAGCCGGGCCACGCCCGGCGGTGCGGGCCGTCCTCGGGCAAGCTCAGCCAAGCAGGGTACGAGTCGACGGCCGCGCCCGGACCTCGGCCGGCGCGACACCATTGGCCGCGATCAGCATCCGTCCCGCCCCGGCCAGGTCACCGGCGAGCAGGTACGCCCGCGCGGCGTCCACCAGGTAGGCGCCCCGATACTCGGCGGGCAGCCGACGCAACCCGTCCCGCCGGATCACCAGCTCGTGCCGACCGACCGCCTCCCCCAGGTCACCCCGCTCGACGGCCACCACCACCCGCGTCAACTCCACGGCGGTCGGCCCCAAAACTCGTACGCTGCGGGTCTTCTGCGACCGCGACCTGGTCGCGCGACGGCCGGCGGCCCGGTCGAGCAGCGCCTCGGCCTACTCGGGACTCGCCGCAGCTCGCGGCGGCCAGGGCGGCCTGGAGCAGCAGCGTCCCACCCACCGCCAACTCCTGCGCCCGCCGCCCCGGCGGCGACCACCCGCTGCCCGACAGCGGCCCGGACGATGCCCGGGACGATCGCTTCGCAGCCCTGGTCAGCCGCTGCGCGGCGGCGACGGTGGCCGCCAGCGCCAGCCGTTCCCGACCGGCGAGCCGCAACGCCCTCGCCAACACGCCAGGCCCGCCTACCAAGAGGTCTGGCGGTCGCCGTTCAAAGTGCCACGATCGCCGCAGTTTCCGCAGGTAGTTCGATT
>CAWFCZ010000031.1:0-173116 GCA_963814355.1 uncultured Actinomycetota bacterium
GGGTTCCGGGTTCGACCCCCGGGCGGCCCACTGGAGAGGGTGTTTGACCTGGGGTTTTCCTGCGTCAGAGATCACTTTCGAGCGTGTCGATCAAGCGGCTGTGAACGCCGTGGTGATCTTGCCGCTCGGGAGGTTCCGTTGTTTCGCGGTCTGCTCTTCTACAGCGAGCTGGTGGCGGACAACCCCCGCATGTGGCGGCCGTGTTCAGTCGAGCTCGATTGGCCACAGCAGCGTTGGTGACCTTCATCGACCAGCATCAGGACCGCGCCGACGGCGGGCTGCGGGGGAGTCGAGCCGATCTGCCGGGTGCCGCGGGGTCGGCGGCCGCCGGCCGACGGCGGTCAGCGTGGGCTGGGCGCCGTGCACCGGGTGGGCGACCTCGTGATCGGTGCCTCGGCCTTGCCGCCAGCCGTACACCGGCGCTCTCCTGAGGGAATAAGCCGTGCCACGCCGGCCTCTTCGCGGTGAGCACGCGAGGGTGGGGTTGACGGCAGCCTCGATGGCCAATACCGTTTGGTTGCACCTGCATGACAACTGAATATCGCGCCAATCGAGCCATGGCGGGAGAGTCCGCGCCCTCAACGGGCCGTCGCCGAAGGAGTAACTCTCCCCAGATTCTCTCAGGCACAAGGAACCGTCATGGTGAGGCGAACTCTGAAAAGCAGGAGTACTCCTCCTGCACCGACGGTGCAAGTCGCTTGCGGCGGCGAAGCTCTCAGGTCCGATGACAGAGCGGGGAGGACCCACCTCTGCCGCGCGTTTGTTCGGCAAACCTAGGGAGCCTCCCAATGACACACGCTGTTGGCGACTTCGTTCTTCGCCACATTGGATTCACCTCCGGCGAGCAGTCGCGCATGCTGGCTGAAGTCGGCTACGACTCGCTCGACGCCCTCGTCGACGCCGCTGTGCCGCAAGGGGTCCGCAGCGCCACCCAGCTGTCGCTGCCCCCGCCGGCGAGCGAGCTCGAGGTGCTCACCGAGCTTCGTGGTCTCGCCGATCGCAACCAGCCCGCCGAGCCGATGATTGGCTTGGGTTATCACGGCACGGTGACCCCGGGCGTGATCCGTCGCCGAGTGCTGGAAAGCCCCGCCTGGTACACCGCGTACACGCCGTATCAGCCCGAGATCAGCCAGGGACGCCTGGAGGCGCTGCTCAACTTCCAAACCATGGTTGCCGACCTGGCCGGCCTGTCCACCGCGAACGCATCTCTGCTGGACGAGGGCACGGCCGTAGCCGAGGCGATGACCGTGATGCGCCGTATCAGCAAGGTCGGCGCGGAGCGGATCGTCGTTGACACCGACGTGCTGCCACAGAGCATCGCCGTGCTGCGCACCCGGTGCGAGGCGATCGGCGTGGAGGTGCTCGTCGCCGACCTCAGCGAGGGATTGCCCGGGGAGGAGTTCTTTGGTGTTGTCGTGCAGTACCCCGGCACGTCCGGCGCGGTCGCGAACCACCGGGAGGTTATCGAGCAGGCACACGCTCGCGGCGCGCTGGTCACGGCCGCCGCGGACCTGCTCGCGCTGACCGTGCTGTCACCGCCTGGCGAGTGGGGAGCGGATATCGTCGTCGGGTCCGCCCAGCGCTTTGGGGTTCCGTTGGGCTACGGCGGCCCACACGCCGGATACATGGCGGTCCGCGCCGGACTGGAGCGCAGCCTGCCCGGCCGCCTCGTAGGGGTCAGTGTGGACGTGGCCGGCCGCCCGGCATACCGCCTGGCGCTGCAAACGCGCGAGCAGCACATCCGCCGCGAGAAGGCCACATCGAATATCTGCACCGCCCAGGTGCTGCTGGCCGTGATCGCGTCGATGTATGCGGTGTACCACGGACCCCGAGGTCTGCGGGCCATCGCTCTGCGGGTGCATCGCACCGCCGCGTCGATCGCCGGCGGACTGGCCGCCGCTGGCGTGGAGGTGGTGCACGACGCGTTCTTCGACACCGTCCTGGCCCGTGCGCCGGAGCGGGCCGGTGAGGTGGTCGCGAAGGCGGCCGCGGCTGGCGTGCAACTACGGGAGGTGGACGCTGACCATGTCGGCGTCTCCTGCTCCGAGACCACGACCGGCGCGCACGTGCGGGTGGTGCTGGAGGCGTTCGGCGCCGCCGGCACGTCAGTGGAGACGGAAGGGCAGGACCGGCTGCCGGCGACGCTGGCGCGGACCTCGGAGTTCCTCACCCATCCCGTGTTCAACTCCCACCACTCCGAAACCGCGATGCTGCGCTATCTGCGGTCGTTGTCGGACAAGGACTACGCGCTGGACCGGGGCATGATCCCGCTCGGGTCATGCACCATGAAGCTGAACGCCACTACCGAGATGGAGCCGATCGGCTTCCCGGGTTTCGCCAACCTGCATCCGTTCGTCCCGGCGGCGAGCGCAACCGGCTACGCCCTGCTGATCGAGCAGCTGGAGTCCTGGCTCGCTGAAGTCACCGGCTACGCGCGGGTTTCGATCCAGCCTAACGCCGGCAGCCAGGGTGAGCTGGCCGGTCTGCTCGCGATCCGCGGCTACCACCGCTCCCGTGGCGAGGGGCAGCGGGACGTCTGCCTCATCCCGGCCTCGGCGCACGGCACGAACGCCGCGTCCGCGGTGATGGCCGGGATGAGGGTCGTCGTGGTCAAGTCGCTCAACGACGGCACGATCGACTTGGCCGACCTGCGCAGCAAGTGTGAGCAGCACTCGACGAGTCTGGCCGCGATCATGGTGACCTACCCCTCGACGCACGGCGTCTACGAGGAGAGCATCACCGAGTTGTGCGACCTGGTGCACGCCGCCGGCGGACAGGTGTACGTCGACGGAGCAAACCTCAATGCCCTGCTCGGGCTCGCCGCCCCCGGTCAGTTCGGCGGCGACGTTTCGCACCTGAACCTGCACAAGACCTTCTGCATCCCCCACGGTGGCGGCGGTCCGGGCGTCGGCCCGATCGGTGTCGGCGCGCACCTGGCGCCGTTCCTCCCCTCGCACCCGCTGCACCCCGACCCGGCGCGCCGCGACGGGGTCGGCCCGGTCAGCGCTGCACCGTTCGGCTCGGCCGGCATCCTGCCGATCAGCTGGGCGTACATCCGGCTGATGGGCGCAGAGGGCCTCACTCAGGCGACGAAGGTCGCGGTACTCGCCGCGAACTACCTGGCCAAGCGATTGGCGCCGTACTACCCGACGCTGTACACGGGCAAGGCGGGGCTGGTGGCCCACGAGTGCATCCTGGACCTTCGGCCGCTCACCAAGGCGACCGGCATCACCGTCGAGGACGTGGCGAAACGGCTCATCGACTACGGCTTCCACGCACCGACGATGTCCTTCCCGGTCGCCGGGACCCTCATGGTCGAACCGACCGAGTCCGAGGACCTGCGCGAGGTAGACCGATTCGTTGACGCGATGATCGCGATCCGCGCCGAGATCGACGCGGTCGCCACCGGTCAGTTCACCGCGGCGACCAGCCCGCTGCGCGGTGCGCCGCACACGGCGGAGTCGGTGGTGCGGGAGTGGGACCGGGCTTATCCACGCGCCCAAGCCGTCTACCCGGCGGGGACGGCCGCGGACAAGTACTGGCCGCCGGTCCAGCGCGTCGACGGCAGCCACGGAGATCGGCACCTGATCTGCTCCTGTCCGCCGCCGGACGCGTTCGCGTCCTGAGCACCTCCCGATCCAAGGAGACTGCAATGTCCAAGCCGACCGCGCTGCACGGTATTCACTCGGCCGCCGGGGCCGTGTTCACCGACTTCGCCGGCTGGCAGATGCCGCTGCGCTATCGCAGCGAACTCGCTGAGCACCACGCTGTGCGCACCACCGCCGGGTTGTTCGACCTGTCCCACATGGGGGAGATCGAGGTGGTCGGTGCGCAGGCCGCCGCGCTGCTCGACTACGCCGTGGTCAGCGACATCAGCGCTCTCGCGGTCACCAAGGCGAAGTACACGATGATCTGCCGGGAGGATGGCGGCATCCTCGACGACCTCATCGTCTACCGCCTGGCCGACGAGCGGTATCTGGTGGTGGCGAACGCCGCCAACGCCGAGGTCGTCCTGCAAGCGCTGCTGCAGCGGGCCGACGGGTTCGACGCGCAGGTGCTGGACCGCCGGGATGACTGGGCGCTTATCGCCATCCAGGGCCCGGTGGCCGCCGAGGTGCTCAGCGATGTCACCGACGCCGACCTCGGCGCCCTGAAGTACTACGCCATCGCCGAGGCCACCGTCGCCGGGCGTCCGGTGTGGCTGGCCCGCACCGGTTACACCGGCGAGGACGGATTCGAGATCTTCTGCGCGCCGGGGGACGCCCCCGCGGTGTGGGAGGCGCTCGCCGCCGGCGGCAGCGGCCGCGGAATGATCCCGGCGGGGCTCGCCTCCCGGGACTCACTGCGTCTGGAGGCGGCGATGCCGTTGTACGGCAACGAGCTCAGCGCCGACCTCACCCCATACGAGGCGGGGCTCGGCCGCGTCGTACGACTGGAGAAACCCGGGAACTTCGTCGGGCGGGACGCGCTGGCGCGCCGCGCCCACCAGCCGGTTGCGCGGACGCGCGTCGGGCTGCGGCCCGAGGGCCGGCGCACCCCGCGCGCCGGGTCCGTAGTGCTCCATCCCGCCACCGGCAGCGAGGTCGGCGCCGTGACGAGCGGGGCGCCCTCACCCACCTTGGGCCACCCGATCGCCATGGCGTACGTCGACAGCAGCCTCGCCGAGCCCGGGCAGCGCCTGGATGTCGACGTGCGGGGCACGACGGTCGCCGCGGAGGTGGTAGCGCTGCCGTTCTATCGCCGAGCCCGCTGACCGGCCCCGTCGTCTGTCCCGCCATCCACCGCAGGAGCAGCGCATCATGTCCGCCCCCGCAGATCTGCAGTACACCAAGGAACACGAGTGGCTACGCCTCGATGCTGACGTCGCCACCATCGGCATCACCGCCTTCGCCGCACAAGCCCTCGGCGACGTTATCTACCTCGACCTCCCGGAGGTTGGCAGCACGCTCGCCGCCGGAGACTCGTGTGGCGAGATCGAATCCACCAAATCGGTGAGCGACCTCCACGCCCCGGTCGGTGGCGAGGTGGTCGAAGTAAACGCCGCGGCCGTCGATGAGCCGGCCTTGGTCAACGCCGAACCGTTCGGCGGCGGTTGGCTGTTCCGAGTTCGGGTCACCGGAGCGCCGGACCTTCTCGACCCGGCCGCCTACACCGCCCTCACCGAACAGGACGAGGAGTCGTCGTGAGTGACCCGAACCTGCTTAACCGACACCTGGCTCAGGTCGATCCCGAAGTCGCGACAGCGCTCGACGCCGAGCTGCACCGCCAGGAGTCGACCCTGGAGATGATCGCGTCGGAGAATTTCGCCCCCGTCGCTGTTATGCAGGCCCAGGGCTCGGTCGCCACCAATAAGTACGCCGAGGGCTACCCCGGCCGGCGGTACTACGGCGGATGCGAGAACGTCGACGTCATCGAGCAGCTCGCCATCGACCGTCTGAAGGCTCTCTTCGGCGCCGGGTACGCTAACGTGCAGGCCCACTCGGGCGCCCAGGCGAACACCGCGGTCTTCTTCGCCCTGCTCCAGCACGGCGACACTATTCTCGGACTGGACCTGGCCCACGGCGGGCACCTCACCCACGGTATGCGCCTGAACTACAGTGGCAAGACCTTCAATGTCGTGCCGTACCACGTCGGCGCGGACGGCCGGGTCGACATGGATGAGGTGTCCCGCCTGGCTGCCGAGCACCGGCCTGGGATGATCATCGCTGGCTGGTCGGCATATCCGCGGCTTCTCGACTTCGCCCGCTTCCGCCAGATCGCGGACGAGGTGCAGGCCATCCTCTTCGTAGACATGGCGCACTTCGCCGGCCTGGTGGCCGCGGGCCTGCATCCCAACCCGGTGCCCCACGCGCACGTCACCACCTCGACGACGCACAAGACGCTCGGCGGCCCGCGCGGCGGCGTTGTCCTGACCAACGACGAAACCATCGCGAAGAAGATCAACTCCGCGGTGTTTCCCGGCCTGCAGGGCGGGCCCCTCGAGCACGTCATCGCGGCGAAGGCGGTGTCGTTCCTGCTCGCTTCTGGTGAGGAGTTCCGGGATCGCCAGCAGCGCACGCTGGAGGGCGCGCGGATCATCGCCGAACGGCTCACCCGCGAGGACATGCGCGCCGCCGGGGTCAAGGTGCTCACCGGGGGCACCGACGTCCATCTCGTCTTGGTCGACCTCGTCGACTCCGAGCTCGACGGCAGGCAAGGCGAGGACCGGCTGCACCGCATCGGCATCACGGTCAACCGCAACGCGGTGCCGAACGACCCGCGGCCCCCGATGATCACCTCCGGGCTGCGGATCGGCACTCCGGCGCTGGCCACCCGCGGCTTTGGTCCACAGGAGTTTCGCGACGTCGCTGACATCATCGCCACGGCGCTCCAGCCGGCGTTCTCCGAGGAGTCCGCGGCCGTGCTCCGTGGGCGGGTCGAGGCCCTGGCCGCGAAGTTCCCGCTGTACCCGGCCCTGGCCGACTTCTGCTCATGACCTCCCCGCATCCAACAAGAAGGGGAAGGAGTGGTCGCGACGCCGGCCGGTCAGCGCCCGCCGGGGACGATCTGCTGACGGTTCCGCCGTACTCCCGACCCTCGCGTGGCGCCACCCGGTCGAACCATCGGTCCACCCGGGGGGTGCAATGAGCTCACCGGCCGGGTCGGTGGCCTCAACATGGTCGGTGTTAGTTAGGTGCGGGCCCTGGCGCGACCCCCGGACCGGGCCGGCCGTATCTCCTTCCAGGCGCAACAGCGCCGCCCACGCCGCGGGAGCACTGACATGGCGCTGAGCGTCTTCGACCTCTTCTCAGTCGGCATCGGCCCTTCCAGCTCGCACACCGTCGGCCCGATGCGGGCCGCTGTCCTCTTCACCGAACGGCTCCGGGACGCTGGGCAGCTGTCCCAGGTGACCCGCCTCCACGCCCAGCTGTTCGGCTCGCTGGGCGCAACCGGGCACGGCCACGGCTCAGACAAGGCAGTGCTGCTCGGCCTGGCGGGGGAGCGGCCGGAGAAATGCGACCCGCGGGCGGTCGAGGACACCCTGAAACGGATCAGGCACGACAAGCGGTTGGCCCTGCTGGGGCAGTACGAGATCCGTTTCGACGAGGACAGCGACCTGGTTCTGCACCGTCGCAAGTCGCTGCCCCTGCACCCCAACGGCATGACGTTCACGGCGTACGACGATGCGGACGAGGTGCTCCAGGACCGGACGTTCTACTCCGTCGGCGGCGGCTTCGTCGTGGGCGAGGGATCTGACGGCGCTTCCCGCATTGTCGCCGACACCACTCCCGTTCGGCATCCGTTCCGCACCGGCAACGAGCTGCTCGCCCACTGCGCCTCGACGGGCAAGTCGATTTCGCGGATCATGCTGGAGAACGAGCTGTCGTGGCGCACGCAGGAGCAGGTCCGGAACGGGCTGCTGCACATCTGGAACGTCATGCAGGAATGCGTGGCCAACGGCATCGTCACCGAAGGCGCACTCCCCGGTGGCCTACGAGTGCCCCGTCGGGCCCCGCAGCTGGCGCGCAAGCTGGCGACCGAGGCTGGCACGAGCGACCCGCTACGCGGCATGGACTGGATAACGCTCTACGCCCTGGCGGTCAACGAGGAGAACGCCGCCGGCGGCCGTGTCGTTACCGCGCCGACCAACGGCGCCGCCGGAATCATCCCGGCGGTGCTGCACTATTATACCCGGTTTGTCCCCGGCGCGAACGACGATGGCGTATGCCAATTCTTGCTAGCCGCCGCCGCCATCGGAGTCGTCTACAAGGAGAACGCGTCGATCTCCGGCGCCGAGGTCGGATGCCAAGGCGAGGTGGGCTCGGCATGCTCTATGGCAGCCGGCGCCTACGCAGAAATCATGGGTGGCACACCGAAACAGGTCGAGAACGCCGCGGAGATCGGCATGGAGCACAACCTCGGTCTCACCTGCGACCCGGTCGGCGGACTCGTCCAGATCCCCTGCATCGAGCGCAATGCGATCGCCTCGGTCAAAGCCATCACCGCCGCCCGGACGGCCCTCCGAGGAGACGGCTCCCACATCGTCTCGCTCGACAAGGTCGTCAAGACCATGCGCGAGACCGGGGCCGATATGAAGACCAAATACAAGGAGACAGCCCGCGGCGGCCTCGCCGTCAACGTCATTGAATGCTAATAAGTGTCCGCCGGCCAGCGCCCCGCAGGGACGAGCCAGGTGACCATGAAGTAACCGTGAAGCCTGCGCATGGAGCCCGCCGATCCCCACAGACCGGTATCGCGCCGTGCCTATAGCCGTTCGCTGAGACCAGCGCACAGCTGTGGGGGCTCGGCTGCCGTGACGAGCACAGCAAGGCCGTTCCGGTAGGCGCCGGGATCGATCTGGGCGTATGTCGGCCGGGCGTGTGACGTCAGCAGCGAGTCGTCATCCCAAGTCCCGGAGGGGCGTCTGGTCCGCCCGGGGATACCAGCCGATTACCTTCCGGCACTCGGCGTCGGCGGCGGCGTCGGCGTCGGCGTCGACGTCCGGCGGGCCTCCGACCGGAACCTATCCGCGACCAACTCCTGTAACTAACGGGGGCATATTGAACTGCCGGGACCCGACCGCTATGTTGATGTCGCCCGCTCAAGTAAGCAACACGCAGCACCTTGGCGATGCTGCTGCCTGTCGCCTGCCACGTTCATGGGACCGGTTTGGGCCGGGTTTTGCCACGGTCATGGGACCACCGGATTTGCCAGTCATGGACCACCATCGGCGTGTCTGCCGTGGTGGTTGGGGCCGGCTGTCTGCGATTCCTTCAGGTCGTTCGATCTGGAGGTCGCGGATGGCATTCCGGGAGGTTCGTGTGCACGAGGTACGAGAGGTTCTGCGGCATTGGGTCGGTAGCGGGTTGGGTCAGCGCCGGATTGCTGAGCGGGCCGGTGTGGACCGCAAGACCGCTCGCCGTTACATCGACGCCGCGGTCGCCGTGGGCGTGGCCCGCGATGGTGGGCCGGAGCAGTTGACCGACGAGTTGCTCGGGCAGGTAATCAACGCGGTCCGGCCAGAACGCGCCCAGAGTCACGGATCGTCGTGGGAGCGGCTGCTGGCGGTGGAGGACGACATCGGCGGCTGGGTTGGGCAGGGTCTGCAGTTGCTGAATATCCACGGTTAATGACGAAGAGCCGGTTTGCTCCTCGTCAACCCGACGCACCGATCAGCATGTACCCGATCCGGGGCCGCGTGTCGACGGCGCATGAACCTGACCCCGCAGTGTCGGTCGCTTCAAGCGATCAACCCAACGCTGGCGCCTCAATAACCTCCTCTGGAGTCTTCCATCCAAAGGCTTGTCGGGGCCGCCGCCTATTGGGTTCCTGGACGATGGTGGTCAGCCGTGCCGGGCTCGTGAGCGACAGGTCGGTCTTCGGTAGGTATTGCCGGAGCAGCCCGTCGCTACGCTTATTGCTGCCGCGCTGCCCGGGGCAGTAGGCGCCGGCGAAGTAGACGGGGATGCCGGTCGTCGCGGTCAGGTCGGACAAGCAGCGGGATCGACGTGGTCGTGGTGCCCCCCGGGAAGCGGTCCTTCTCAGCTTCGGGTGGTGTGACAGCACGACAGGCACCCGTGTCGAGGACACGGGCAGTGTCCCAGCGAGTGACGCCTGCGCCCCTCCCGCGCGGCTGGCTCCATGCGCTTCTCATCCGCTCGTCATCTTCAGCCGACCCACCGACCTAGCCTTGCCGTGGGCCTGCAAGAGCAGGCCGGAGGCCGTTGATGTGATCACGCTCCAGCCGGCGCCACGCCGGCTGGCTCCCAGCGTCGGGTCGCGGATGCGGGACCGAGGAGAAGGACACGAACATGCCGTTGCTCAACGTGAAGGTCATCGAGAACGTGTTCTCCGATGAGCAGAAGAAGCAGATGGTCGAGCGGCTCACCGACGCCATGGTGTCGATCGAAGGCGAGAACATGCGCGGGGTCACCTGGGTGATCGTCGAAGAGGTGAAGAGCGGCGACTGGGGGATCGGCGGGAACGCCTTGACGACGGATGACGTCAAGGCCCTGGGTGCTGGTGCGCCGGTCGGCTGATCCGCCGGCGGAGCGCAGGCGGTGGGGGCGCATACCCCGTGCCCCCACCGCCTGTCACCTTTACAGGCGTTCCCCGCGGGAGGATGATGGCGCGCGTCGAAGGGTGATGTGGCTGCGTGGCTGCTCTGATGGGTGCGCTGCTGGCGCAGCGCGCGTCCGCGGGCCTCGTCGGGCGCAGCCGCGAGCTGGCCCACTTGACCCGGATGGCGGATCGGGAGGAGGAGACGCTTCTCGTACACCTTCATGGGGTCGCCGGGGTCGGGAAGTCCGCCGTCCTTGATGCCTTCCTCGCCGCCGAGCGGCTGCGAGGCGCGATCGTTGTCCGGCTCGACTGCCGGGCGATCGAGCCGACCGAACGAGGCTTCCTGTACGAGCTGAGCGCCGCGATCGGCATCGCCCCCACCGACGTCGTGGGGGTGACTAGCCGGCTGGGCAGCATCGGCGAGCGGGTGCTGGTAGCGCTGGACAACTACGAGGTCTTCCGACTCCTGGACAGCTGGCTCCGCGGCTCGTTCCTGCCGGCGTTGGAACAGAACGCTCGGGTCGTCCTCACCGGACGCGACCCGCCCGTTCCGGCGTGGCTCACCTCGCCGGAGTGGAAGGGGCTCTTCCGGTCCGTCCCGGTCGGTCCCCTCGACGACGTCGCGGCGCTGGAGCTGCTGTCCCAGTACGGCGTCGGAACCGCGGCGGGTCGCCGCGTCAACCGGATCGCCCGCGGGCACCCGCTGGCCCTGCGACTGGCTGCATCAGCGATCGAGGCGCGGCCGGACCTGAGCCTCGAGGATGCCGCCACCCAACCGGTCCTGGCGGAGCTGACCCGCCTGTACCTGGCCGACGTCCGTGACCCGGTGACCCGGGAGGCGCTCGACGCCGCCTCCGTCGTGCGGCGGGCCACCCGATCCCTGATGCGGGTGATGCTGCCGACCATCGCGCCGCAGGACGCCATCGAGAAGCTCCGCACTCTTCCCTTCGTCGAGACCGGTCAAGACGGGCTCGTGCTGCACGACGCCGTGCAACAGGCCATCGCGGGGGCGCTGAAGTCCGCTGACCCCGAGCGATACCGCGGCTACCGCCGGGCCGCCTGGCGGCAACTGCGGGAGGAGTCCGCGGACGCTGGCACGCCGGACCTGTGGCGCTACACCGCCGACACCCTCTATCTCATCGAGAACCCGGTCTGCCGCGAAGCCTTTTTTCCCACCGGCGCGCAGCTGTTCACCGTCGAACCGGCGGCGAGTGAACATGAGACCGCGGTGCGGGAGATTGCCGAAGCCACCGAGCCGCCCGGCTCGGTGGCGCTGCTGCGGGACTGGTGGGCAGAGACCCCGGACTCGTTCTCGGTTGTGCTCGACCGTGACGAACGCGTGGCCGGTTTCTATGTCATGTTCGACTCCACGAGCGTGCCCCGACCGGCGCTGCTCGCTGACCCGGTCACCGCCGCGTGGGCGCGTCACCTGCGGGAGCACCCCGTCCCGAAAGGGGAACGGGTCCTGTTCCTACGCCGCTGGCTCGACGTCGGGGCCGGCGAGGAACCGTCGCCTGTCCAAGCCGCCTGCTGGCTCGACATCAAACGCACCTACATGGCCCTGCGGCCCGACCTGCGGCGCGTGTACACGACGGTACGAAACCTCGCCCACTACGGCCCGATCGTGACCCGGCTCCGGTTCCGCCAGATCGAGGGGGCCGAGGTTGAACTCGACAACGCGATGTACCACTCCGCAGTCCTGGACTTCGGCCCCGGCTCGGTTGACGGGTGGCTGGCCGACCTCGCCGCGGAGGAACTCGGCGTGCAGGACGTCCTCGCCCTCGACCCCGACGCCGGTGAGCTCGTCCTCGACGGCCAACGCATCGCGCTGACACCGCTGGAGTACGGGGTGATGAGCCACCTGCACGCCAAACGCGGCAAGGTCGTAACCCGCGCTTCGGTGCTCCGCGACGTCTGGGGTTACGACTACGACGGGGGCAGCAACGTCGTGGACTCCGTGATCAGGTCGGTCCGCAAGAAGCTCGGCAGGCAGGCGTCGTCCATAGAGACCGTCCGCGGGTTCGGCTACCGCTGCAACCTGTACCCGGACCAGGTAGCTCTCTGCAACAGAGGGCATCGAGATTTCAACTCGATCCGACAGTGCAGCACCAGCGCTGGCCGAACAGTGACACAGCCGCCAGCCGCGACGCCGGATCTGCCCGCAGCAGCGACGCGCTCATCCAGATCGTCAAACGGCGGCGGCTCAGCGCTCGAGGCTTGGCGATCGGGCGACCCTTGCCAGTTACGTCCTGGGGCTGTAGGACTTGGGCCATCCCGCCGTCGCGAGGATAGCCAGGAAACAAGGAGGCCCGCACATGACGAAGCGGTTCGGCGCGCTCAGCGCGGCCATCGCAGTCCTAGCATTCGCGGTTGGCCTGGCCGGCCCCGCTGCCGGTTCATCGCGTGACGCTGGTGCACATCGCACAATCCGTTTCCTCGGCACCGTCACGGAGCTGAATCTCGTTGATGTGCCTCCTCAAGGTGCGTCCCTCGGTGACGAGATCGTATTCTCGGAGAAGCTGACGCAGGCAGGCCACGAGATAGGGCATGAGGGCGCGGTGTGCACCACCGTGTCGCTCCAGCGCCATGACGCGCAGTGCATCGGGACCTTTTGGTTCCCGGACGGGGAGATCACCGTGCAGGGGTTGCTCCGCCTGGGAAACCCAGCACCGTACGCCGCGCCGATCACAGGTGGGTCCGGGAAGTACCAGGGCGCGAGGGGCGAGTTGCACGTCCGGCCCATCTCAGCAAGCCAGGGGATGCAGGCCATCTATCTGCGGGGCTGACCGATACAAACCAGGCAGGCGTAAGCCGGCCCGGCCGTTGACCCCGCCATTCGCCTATCCGCTTCGATGGCCGCTACACCCGTGATTCGACAGCGACGTACTCAGCGTCTCCGTTCCACACAATTCCTCGTCGACAGTCACCGACAACGCCGGAGCGGTTCGGCTCGTGGGAGCCCGCCCCTAGACTCCCGCCGGAAGGGCTGCCTTGACGTAGTGCTGGCTGGCGAGGGCGCGCATCGCGGCCATCGCCGACAGTGATGAGTTCAGGGTGAAGGGGCAGCGGCCGTCGCGGCCGGTGGCGTTCCAGTAGAGGACGCCGCGTACCTGCGGCCAGCGTCTTATCTCGTCGCCGGCGGCGGTGATCCACTGGCCTTTCCGGCCGGGCCTGGCAGGGTCCTCTTGCGATCCCCATTCGGCGATCATCAGCGGCCGGCCGCGCGAGGTGGCCCAGGCGACGAAGTCGGCGAAGACGTCGGTGAACGGCCGCCAGGTGTTGCGGCGGCAGCCGTACCAGTTGTAGCCGTCGGCGGCGAGCCAGTCGGTCACGTCGTCGCCCGGGTAGTACGCCGCCGCTGGGGTCCGGCCGCCGCGGGGGTGGAAGCTCGACGCCATCAGGATCCAGACGAACCGTACGTTGGTGGCGTGCTCGGCGAGGAACACGGCCACGTAGTGCCGCCAGGCGGCTACATACGCCGCTGGGCCGTCGTTACGGTCGTTGTCCGGCTCGTGATGAAAGGAGAGCAGCAGCGGGGCGTGGAGCGCGGCGCCGGCGCGAGCCTATGCCCGGATCACCGCGTCCTCCCGGCCGGCGGCGATCGCCGACCAGCTGACCGGGGTGCGGCCGTGGCGGGGGTTGACCGACAGCACCGGGGTGCGTCCGCCGGCGATGTCCCAGCCGACCAGCGGTGTCAGCCGCGGCTCCCAGGCCTGGTAGATCCGGTGCAGCGCGAGCCGGCGTCCCAGCGCCCGTTCCAGGGTGAGCGCGGACGCTTCCCGGCTGCCGTCCTGCGAGCCGCTCGAGGCGCCGAACGCCACCCCCGGCCCGAACGGCACCCGGGGGGACCCCTGAGCGCCGGGTGGCGCAGCGGCCGAGCTTGCGGCGGATCGCACAAGTTGCGTGCCCGGCAGGCAACAGCCTCGACCGCCACCCCGACTACGTCTTGGCCGCCTACACGGGCCTCGGCACCTGACCGAAGCGCGACACTGCCGAGATGCAGGCGTCGGCATGTGAGCGAAGGTCGGCATTTGTCCGCGGGCGGCGGCGGTGTCACCACCAGACGCCCTTCCCGGTTCATGGCGAACCACATATGCTTACAACGCGTGAATCTCGCAGAACCGCCCGTCGTGGCCGCGGCGACCGACGGTACCGGCTCGCGGCGGAGGTGCCAGATGGCCCAGAGGGCAGTGGCAGTCATGCCGATCGCGGACGCGGAGGCCTGGCAGACGTTCACCGACGAGATCTCGACGGGTTCCCGTAGCGACGCGCACCGGACGTTTCTCCGCCGTGGTGGGGTACGCGCCGAGACGATCTTTCTCCAGCAGACACCGATGGGAAACCTCATGGTACTCGTGTGGGACGGTGTCGACCCCGACCAGATGGCGGCGCACTTCGCCAGCATGCTGGGAGACCCAACAAGCGACCACGAGCGGTATCTGCGGGACTATGTGATTCCGAAGGTGCACGGCATCGACACGACGCAGCCGCCGCCCCCGCCGGCGCGGCAGATCACCGAGATGACCGTGTAGAACCCTCCGGCTATCAAGGGTCAGCAGGGCGGGCGCTTGCTCTGCCCACTGACAAAAGACCCACAGCGTCGACCACCGGGGTGCGTTCGCCTAACGATCCGCAACCCGAAGTCCGCAGTCCGCCAAGTTCCTTGCCCCGACCTGGAGAAGACCCGGGCAAGACCGTGGAGGCGGTCGAGGTCGGCTCGGGCCGTGTCGTGGCGGATGATGCTGCGGGCGTCGGCGTGGCGCATCGCGTACTGCATGTCCCGCAGCGGCACGCCGCTGATCAACCCGGCCGTGCAGAACGTCCGGAGCAGCGTGTGCGGGCTGGCCGGGCTGGTCACACCCGCCTCGCGCACACACGTTCGTCGGACGGGCTCGTTCCAAGTGCTCGCGACATCGGCCGGCCGGCGTTGCGCCCAGTCGCGTAGCCGGCCGCCGACACCGGCGTCGGTGTGCTCTGCCGACGCTTACTGCGGGAGGCGGCGGTGGTCTACTGGGCTGCCCCGTCGGCGAGCAGGGTCAGCGCCTGAGCCAGCCGGAAGTGCTTGTTCTTGCCGAGGTCGCCGACTGTGCTGATGTTGAAAGCGGTTCGTAACCCGTCCGCGTCACCTTCGCCGACACCGGCGAGCGCCGACACCGGGGCGGCCAGCAGCTTCTCCAGGGTGGTGTCCTCATACGCCTTGTTCCAGGTAGACGCTGAGGTCTGCGGTGATCGCCATACGGTGCTCCTCAGATGCGAGGCGGCCGCGGCTGCGGCCGCCGGTCGGGTGCGCGCTGAAGGTACACCTCCTGCGGCCTGCTCGGCGGGGGTTCCCACCACCGCGGTGGGCGCCTCCCGGTGAACTCGGTGATTCGGGATGGTGCGGCGACACGCCGGTGGTCGACCGGCAGCCGCCCCCCGGGGGATGGCTGGTGCACTATCAGCTGAGGGCTGCCGTGGTCGGCGGGATCGCGAAAAGGGGTGAGCGTGGACGGCTTCAAGAAGTTCCTGCTGCGCGGCAATGTGGTCGACCTGGCGGTGGCGGTGGTCATCGGGGCCGCGTTCGGGGCGATCGTGACCGCTTTCGTCGCCGCGTTCATCACCCCGCTCGTCGGGGTGGCCACCGGCGCGGCGGGTGATTTCAGCGCCAAGACGTTCACCATCAGCGGGACCAAGTTTCCGTACGGTCAATTCGTGCAGGCCCTGCTCAGCTTCGTGATCATCGCCGCGGTGGTGTACTTCCTCGTCGTCAAGCCGGTTCAACGTCTGATGGACCGCTACAAGACCGAGCCGGAGCCCGGCGACCCGGTGAAGGACTGCCCGGAATGCCTGTCGAAGATTCCGGTAGCCGCCAGCCGCTGCGCCTTCTGCACAGCCCAACAACCAACGGCCACCATCTGAGCCGGCGTTCCGGGGCCACCGGACGGCAGGGCCGGAGCCTCCCGGGATCTCCTGAGAGCACAACGGCGATCGGTGGGCGCGTCACCGCCTGCGACGACTGTGCCGTGGAGCTGCGTGCCGCCGCTGCGTCAACGACCGGTTTGCGGCAGCTCGGTCGGTCAGGGCTGCAGCGGCAAATGTGAACCGGCAGCACCAACGAGAACGTCCGGCCGATCGGCTCCCGGAGAAACGCGTGACGCAGTACGGGCAGGCCGCCGGTCGTGGCGAGCAGCACATCCGGTCTGGTCGCGGTATTGGTCTCCCCGGCCGGTCATCGCGCTGTTCGCGGCCGGGATGAACGGGGTCGCGTTAGGCGGGCGTCGCCTTCGAGCGTGCCCAGCTGGCCGGCCGTCAGGCTGATCTGCCGGTGTCGCAGTTCGGTGAGCAGCGACTGCAGGTCCGGCAGGTCGTGGTCGACTCGGCCGAAGAGGGTGACCATGCCCTCGTCAGAATCCTCACCTTCCAGGATTGTCGGCTTGCGGCCGAACTCGAGGTAGTACGTCGCGAGATCGTGGTCGTAGCCGACAACGACCGGCCAGTGGGGTGGTCGAGACGGAGCCGGGTCATCGTCCGCCGCCCAGCCCGCGGCAGGACTCTGGGGGGTAGCCGGTGGTCAGCATGGGACGGACTCGGCCTGGTCGAGGAGCTGGCAGGCCAGCCGGGACACCGTCAGGCGGGTGATCGGCTCTCCCCGGTCGGCGAGCTGAGCCCGGGCTTGCTGCTGCGCCCACACCCGGCTGCCGCCGGCTTCGAGCAGCCGGGCTTCCAGCGCATCCTGCTCGGCGATCAGCGCCGGATCGGACAGCGAAGCCTGCGCTGCCCCTGGTTGCCACCACGGCCCCGGGCAGGAAAGCCGCATCGGGCTGAACGTCGCCGGATCTGCCGCCAACGCCCGCAGCGCCCCAGCGGCCTGCTCGGCGGGCCAGCCGCGGACCGACACCGCCTCGCGCAGCACTTCGAGCAGCCGGCCGGCCGACCAGCGGGCCTGCGGCTTACCGAGGCAGCGGCGCAGCCGCTGGCACTCGCGTGCAAACTGGTCGAGGTTACCGATCCCACACGCGGCCAGCAGGGCAGGTTCGCCGCCGGGCAGCCCGCCCTCGCCGCCGCCGTTCGCCGAGACGTTGCCTGCGGGAGGCGGCGGAGGAGGGTTCTCGGTAGGAACTACTGGGTTGGGCCGCATGTTTGCGGCCACGGTGGCCGCAGCCGTGCGGCTAGGGGTAGCCGCACCGTTGCGGCCACTCGCATGGGTGGCCTCAGATTTGCGGCCATCGTCACCTGCGGAAACGCCGCGAGCTGCCGGCGGGGTGCTCATGAGGTGGTAGCGGTTGGTCAAGTTCCGGCCGTCGCGGCGCCGGTGCTCGACGACGACGGCGCCTTCGCGCACCAGCTCCTTGAGCGCCCGGTCGACGGTGTCCTTCGACGACTTGTGCAGCCGGGTCGCGAGGGTCGCCCGGCCGGGCATTCGCTGCCCGGAACTTTGGCCGTAGCGGAGCAGGATCGAGTACAGCCGGTACGCGCAGTCGGAGATGTCGGCGTCGATCACCCACTCCGGGACGATCGCGAACCGCTGCTCGAGGACGAGCGAGCCCTCCTCGCCGAGCTCGTCGACGTCCGGCTCAGCCATGACCGTGCCCGCCGCTGCGATCTTGCGACTGTGAACGGAGTGGTAACGCGCTCGCCGCGACGACCTGGTGCGAACCAGGAGCAGTCGAGACGCCACATGGGCGCTGACCAGGCGAAACGGCACGAGGCGGCATCACGTTGTACCGCCCGGGACGTCGTCGTCCGGGCTGTTAATCCGCGGGTTCCGGGTTCGATCCCCGGGCGGCCCACCCCAACTGACCTGCACTTTTACGTATCGATCACCTCCCGGCGGGGCCGGCACCGGGCCGCCTAGCTCCTCGCGAAGGAGCAGCGCCTCCATGTAGCCGGCGAAGCTGAGTCAGGCCGCCGCGGCCGCCCGGCTGCCTTGGGCGCGGATCACCGGCATTCGTCGGTTTGCGCTGCGGCGTTGAGCGCGTCGAACGCGGCGTCGAGTCGCTGTTGGCGGCGCCGGTTGGGCTCATGGTTGGCCTCGGCCGCGACGAATCCGATCAGCTCGTCGAGGTCTTCGTCGGTGGCTGCCAGGATGGCGCCGTCATTGTGCGCGCGAATCCGGAACACCAGTCGTTCGCAGTCGGTGTCCAGTAACGACAAGCCTCGCAGCGTCGCGGCTACGTCGTCGGGAACGACGATTTCGGTGACGGCGCCGGCGAGGGACAGTCGTTGCCGGCGCAGATCGAACGGCGAATCCTCCCAGTTGCTTATGACACCTTCGTCGTCGCAGGTGCTGCACTGCCACCGGATCGGCGTCCCCGGCCCGGCCCGGAGCACGATCATCCGGCCTGGGCAGCGGCGGTGGGCGGGCCGGCGGCGGCACGGCAGCGCGCTTTCCCAGACGGTGCCGGCATCCCCCGCTGTTGCTGCCCGGACGATGTTGGTCAGCTGCTCCGCGAGCCGTCGGGCGGGACCGGGCATGTCCTCGGGGAGATCCAGGAAGTGGTGCAGGTCGGTGACCAACATGCCCGGAAACCCTACCGACCGTGCCCTAAGGCGGACCCGGCTCCGGTTGTTGTCTCATCTCATGGCGACACGTCTTACTTGTCTAGTGCGTCCTCTACTTGATGTCTAGTCGGTCCTAGACTTACGCTGATGAAGCGTAGGGATCTGGTGCGCAAGATCGCCGCGCGAGCGAAACAGGCGGGGGTGGACTGGAGCGTCAAACGCCAGGGCGCCAATCACACCGTCTACCAGCTCGGCGGTCTGACGATCCCGGTCCCGCGGCACAACGAGATCGGCGAGAAGCTGGCTGCCGATATCTTCAAGCAGTGTGTTCGCGAGCTCGGGGAAGCGTGGTGGAAGTGATGCGGACGTACCGGGTCGACGTTGAACGGGACGGGCGGTTCTGGTTGCTGCGCGTGCCGGAGGTGGGGGTGACGCAAGCGCGGCACCTGCGTGAGGTCGAGATCATGGCGCGGGATCTCATCGCACTGGTCACTGACCGTGAGCCGCCCAGCTTCGGCCTCGACGTGCACGTCACGATGCCGGCGGCGACGCGCCGGCGGCTGGAGCGGGCCGAACGTCTGCGTGTCCGGGCCCGCGACTCGCAGTCGAAAGCGGCCGAGGAGCTGCGGGCCGCCGCCCAGGAGCTGTCCCGTTCCGGGATGCCATTACGCGATATCGGACAGCTGCTTGGCGTGTCGTATCAGCGTGCCCATCAGCTTGTCTCATCCGACCTGTCCCGCGCATCCTGATCGCTGGGCGTGCTCCCCGGTGCCCGGGGCGGAGTGTCGCCGATGACGCCCAGCTCAGGAATCGGCTGTCTCCGTCTGCGCTTGGTCGCTTCATGCCGTTCGACTTCGCGCGCCCAGCCGCGGGCGGTGGCGTCGGCGATCAGCTCGTCTTCGCGGCCGAGCCGCGCCCGTAGGCGGGGGACGTACTCACTGCTGGTGACGAACTTGGGCCAGGTGAGCATCAGCTCGTACCTGCACGGCCTTCGGCGGGCAGGCGTAGGCAGTGGCCGAGCTCGAGTTCGGTCTTGAGGAGGTTGGACTGCCGCCAGTGCACGGCCTCCCGGTCGAGATGGTCGTGCGGCGACGCGTCGACCTCGGGCTCGGCGATCCGGGTGCCGCCGGCGAGCGGTGTCGTGCTGCTTGCGCACTCCGGTCGGAGCCGCTGGTGGAGATCGTCGACATGTTGCCGCTGACGAAGGATCGCCATGATGGTTTGGATCCTCGCCTTCGGCGAGATGGGTGCCGACGGTGTGTGGAAAGCGATGCGCGCTCACAGTGGCCACGCCGTTGTGGTCGACGAGACCGACGCGGGTGCCGGCGGCGGCGAGGGGCTGGTCAAACACGAAGTCAGCCGAGAGCAGCTTGCCGCGCCAGACGAGCACGTAGTCGGCGAGCCGGGCCGGTGCTGGCGGTGCGGGCGTGCTCCAGGCCGGGGCGGTGGGCAGCAGCAGGGTGAGGTCGGCCAGCCGCCAGCGGGCGTGCGCGGCGCCGAGCAGCACGGTCTACAGCGCGGCGGAGGTGTCCGCGGTACGGGGTAGAGGGGTCTCCAGGGCGGCGCAGATCCGGGCCGGCAGCGGGCCGGGGTCGCCGTGCAGGTTTGGGGCACAGGTCGCGGCCGGTCGCGGCCGGGGGGGTGCCGAGCGGGGCGAGCAGCTAACTGGGGTGACCGGCGAGGGGCCGGGAGGCGCCATACAGCCGGCGCGCGGCACCGGGCTGGGGGAGGGCAGCCGGTGGCCGAGTTGGAACAGCGCAGCGAGGTCTAGGGACGGCACTCGGGCGGCGAAGGCGTGGGCGGCGGCGTCAAGCAGCGGGGCCGGGGCGGGGGCCGGCGAGCGCGACCTACACGTGCCGGCTGCCCGGGCCGGAGGCGCAGAGCGGGTGCAGGTTCGAGGCCTGCCCGGGCGAGAAGCGTGCGCAGCTCCTCCAGGTCCTCGATGACGGGCCCGCGCCGCCGATCGAGGTCGAACCCGAGCGGCCGGTACCGGCACGCGGGGTCGGCGAGGTGCTGGGCGTGAGGGGCGGTCCGGCTCCGGACCGTCGAGCGGGATCTCCCTCGGGTAGCTGTTCAGCGGGCGGCCGGCCGGGTCGACGGCGGCGAGCCGGACCGCGGTCGGGGGCGATCCGGCGGGCGAACGCCCCGGCGCAGGCCACCGAGGCGACGTCGCCCGCGTCCGCGCACTCGGTGGGCCGCGGCAGCCGGGCGGCGCTCATGCGCTGCGGGATGCCTCGCCTTGGGCGGTCCGCCAGCGCTGCACGGTGCGGGCGCTGACACCGAGTTCGGCGGCCACCTCCCGAGCGGACCGCCGGCGCAGGTCGAGGTCGACTGCCGTCGTGCGCATCGCCGGAAGTTCGGGCCGGCGAGGTGGGCTGCCGGGCCCGGTGCCAGATCCCGTTCACCGTGCGGCGCGGGATGCCCGCCTCGTCGGCGAGAGGACGGAGCACCAGCCCGGAGGCGACCAGCCGCTGCAGGTGCGCCCGCACCGGCAACCCGCGCTGTACCGGGAGTGGGAACCGACGTGCGGCGACACCAGGGTGGCGCCGTCAACGCCGCTTGGCCAGGGACGGATGATGATCGGACTCGTGGGCTGGAGGAAGTGGCCCGCGACACGCCGGCGGGCATGATTCCGTGGTGCCTCACGTCAAGGTGCCCCGCGAAACCCGTTCGGTGCCTCATGTAGGAATGCCCGCGAAGCGGGTGGGTCAGCTGGCCTTGACGCGGACGCCTTTGCGGATGTCGGGCAGGGCGGTGGGGATGCTGGCGATGTAGAGCTGTTCGGTCTTCTCATTGGCCAGGACGCGCAGTCTGGTCTGCAGCTCGGCGAGGAGGAAATGGGCGCGCTCACCCACGCGGAGCCGCAGACCGTGCAGGAGATCGCGGAGCGGTACGGGCAGCGGCCCCACCCGAACCTCATCAGTGGATTGCAGGAGCGCCACCACGTCCACCTGTAGCCCCTACCTAAACGCGTCAGCACTTTGCGTGGACGCGACCATCCGCTATGCCGCGATCCGGGCGGGCGACGGAGCGATGTCCCCGAACGCTGGGCACGGACTGATGGTTGTTGAACCAGGGAGGCCGCCACCCGCTCGGCGAAGCCGTCGTGACTGCGGGTGCGGTCGCGGTCGGGTCGGCTGTCGGCGTGGCCGTCATCGTGAGCCCCTGCGCGGCAGTTGGGCTGGTGTTCAGGCTGGTCGCGAGCCGACCTGGTTCTCCTGGGGTTCGGGTGATGCGCGCGATGTCCTGCCGTGGAGGGTGCTGCTGGCGGCCGGGTGGTCGCGCCGGCGGAACCGCCGGGTTGCAGGTGACCGCGCCACCCGCTTGAACGTGCAGCACGCCGGTGACGCTACGCGCCTGGGGCGCCGTCGGCCGGGTGCTGTTCGGACCCTGGCGCCTTGGGGCCGGGACGACCGCACGCGTTGCCGCGACCGTGGGGACGTCTCGACACATCCGCGCGCCGCCTCTCGCCACGTGCACAGCTGGGCCCGCTGGGCCCGTTCACCGACACCGGCAGGCCCGCGGACATCGACCGGCCCATGTCCATGGGCCGCTCGACCGCAGCCGGGCGCGGAACCAGCCAACGAGCGCCCGCAGGCGCGTCCCGCGCCCCGACGGCCAGCGGCCGGACAGCGACGGGACCGGGCCAGTCCTGACGGTGGTCCAGCGGAAAGGAGCCGCCATGACCACCATCCGCGTCGAGTGCGCCGTCTGTGCCCCGGAGCTGGCTATGACACCCGGTCTATTGACCTACGGGACACGGGGTGACCGTCATTGCCTGCCTCGTAGCGGGTCGCGACCGATGAAGCCGAGCAGGCGGGTCTGCACGTCGGCGTCGTCCGGCACGGGCACCGGAGGCCCGTACTGCCCCGAGGACCGCAGGAGCTCCTCGATCGGCGCCATCCCGGTGAGCAGGTCGGCGCAGGTCTGCGGGTCGAGCTGCTCGTCCTGGCCGGTGGCGCGGGCCAGGTCCCAGGTGTGCAGGAACACGTCGGAGGTGTAGAACCGGTCGACCGCGTCCGGCAGCGGCATCTCCCCCACCATCGGGTGCCGGAAGGGGGTGGCGGCCTGCGGCCCGTCGAGCAGCCGCTGCACCGCGTCGGCGTGCACCTGCCAGGCGGCGACCGGGTCCTCCTCCGGCGACGGGCCGCGGTCGAGTACCAGGCCGGTCGCGCTGGTCAGGAAGTCCGGGAACCACTCGACCAGGTGAGCGACCACATCCCGGGCGCGCCATCCGGCGACCGGGGCCGGTGAGTCCCAGTCGGACGCGCCGCGTACCCGGGCGGTGAAACCGGCGGTTACCGCGCGATGACGCCCGGCCGGGTCCGCGGGGAGGGTCATGCCTGCGCTCCTGCGGCGGTCTCGGCGATCTCGCCGTCGGCGAGGAGGGCGTCGAGCTTGGCGTAGCCCTGGTCCACGCCGACCTCCATCCCGCTGCGCAGCCAGGCGTCCCGGGCCTCGAAGCTGTCGCACAACGACTGGGCGCGCAGCCGGGCGTGGCCGCCGCCGAGGTCTTCGAAGGTGAGCGTCTCCAGCGCGACTCCGTCGGGGTCGCCCTCCCAGGTGAAGGTCTGCACGATCCGGTCCGGCCGGACCTCGTGGAAGCAGCCGTGGAAGCCGAACTCCATCCCGTCTCGGGCGGCGACGTAGCGCCAGCTGCCGCCGGTGCTGGCGTCCCAGCGGTCCAGGGTCGTCGTCATCCCGTCCGGGCCGACCCACCGACGGAACAGCTCAGGGTCGGTGTGCGCCCGGAACAGCTGGGCCGGGGTGGCCGCGAAGTCCCGGGTGACGCGGATGATCGGGAGCGTCGGATCCGCCTCGATCGTCGCGGTCGTCATCGGGTCGTTCATGCCGTCTCCTCCTCGCGGGCCGGGCGGTGCCCGGCCTCCTCGTCGTCGTCCATCCTCGCCAGCACGGCGTCCAGCCGCCGGTACCGGGCCTCGGCCCGCTGCCGGTAGCGCTCGATCCACTTCGTCATCAGGTCGAAGACCTCCGCCTCCAGGTGCACCGGGCTGCGGTGCGCCTGCGCGCGGCGGCTGACCAGGCCGGCCTGCTCGAGCACCTTCAGGTGCTTCGAGATGGCCTGCACGCTCACCGGATACGGCGCCGCCAACTGCCCCACGGTCGCGTCGCCGTCGGTCAGCCGGGCCACCAGGTCGCGTCTGGTCGGATCGGCCAGGGCCGCGAACACCTGCGACAGCGGGTCACCCATCCCGGCCTCCGAACCTCAACCACCTGGTTGACGCAACCGTATGGCCCGCAATGCCGAATGTCAACCGGGCAATTGACGACGACGCAAGGCCGGACGGCCCGTGACTTTGATCACGCTCGTGCGTATCGGCCCGGTCATGCCGTTACGGCGGCGTTGTCACCGCCAAAGCCCACGACGCCTCGGCCGCGCCCACCCTCTTTACACCCTCGACTGCGAGGAACTCACCGGCGCGACCAGCCCCGCGAGCCTCGGGCGATTCACGCGGGAAGAGACGGTTGCAACGGTTCTCCCTGTATGGGTAGTCGCCTCGCTTCATCTCGGCAGGCTGCGATGTCGACTTGACCTAGCCGCTCTGAAGGCATCTGGAGCGACGGGACTGCGCCCGACGCTGTGAGCCGTTGAGTACTCGCGCCGTTACATGTAACATGACTTTATGGCTAGCACACGCCAACGGGTCCGCGCGCATCGCAACCGGTTACGGGCGCAGGGCCTGCGGCCGGTGCAGATCTGGGTGCCCGACGTACGCGCGCCGGAATTCGCAGCGGAGGCCCACCGACAGTCGGCTGCCATCGCTGCCAGCGAGCAGGAGGCCGACGATCAAGCCTTCGTCGACGCCGTCTCCGTCGACTGGGATGACGACCAGGCAGAGCCCGCCGAGTGAGGCGAGGCGATATCCACATCGCGGCTGCGCGAGGTGCCTACACCGGCAGGCCACGACCCGTCGTCATCGTCCAGGACGATCGGTTCGATGCCACGGCGTCGATCACGATCTGCCCGCTAACGACCGACACCGTCGAGGCGCCCCTCATCCGAATCCCTGTGGAGCCGTCGCAGGCCACCGGAATCAAGCAGCATAGCCAGGTCATGGTCGACAAGATCACGACGATTCCGAGGGCAAACGTGGACAGGCAACTCGGCCGACTCACCGATGCGGATCGCATACGCCTCGATCGAGCACTTCTGGTTTTCCTCGTCCTTGCCGAGTGAGCGTTGCGCGGCGTGCCGTAGCGGTAGCGATCGACGGGTCAGATCTCCCACCCAAGTTCCCGTGATCCGGCAAGGATCAACTCGGGCGCCGCTGACCCAGGGCAGCGCCCCGTTGTGGTCTCGGCGTGTTTGGTCCGTTCCCGCTCACGATGTGCCGCGATTGGTCCCAGTCGCGACCGAAGGTGTCTCAACTCAGATTGACACCCAGGGCTTCGAAGGGACGAGGCGAGGCCACGTTGGATACGCTCGTACTGCTCAAGTAGCTGACGGAGGAACGTGTAGTCCTCGGTGAGCGGCGGGCGCGGTGCGGCGCTACAGGGGATGACCGCCGGGCTTGGCGAAGATGAGATCGGTAGTGCGCGGCGCTCGGCCCGTGATCTGTTCGACTGCTCGGGCATAGGCGGCGAGTTGTGGCGCGTAGTGCTGCCGCTTCGCCGCGATCTCCGCCTCGGTGGTTGCCCGATCGGTCTTGTAGTCGAGGATCGACAGCCCACCGGGCTCATCGATAAGCAGGTCGAGGTAGCCCTCGAGGAAGCGGTCACCGTCGTGTACGACGAGATAGACCTCCGGCAGCGCACCAGCGGCGCGGGTGAGAGCGGCCGCCAGTACGTCGGATCCGAGCGCTGACCAGACCCGTCCCTCGATGTTGGCCTGCAGTTCGGGAATCTGTTGTTCGGCGCAGGCAAGCCGGGTCAAGGCCCGGACGTGCTGTCTATCCGGGTTCTTCAGGTCAACGAGTTCGAGGACACGATGGGTCGCGGTACCAATCGCCGTGCCGCGACTCGAACTACGCCACACCTTCCTCGGTTGCGACCCTGCATCGGTGGGCTCGATGCTGCCCGTCGCTCTGTCCGGCTCGACGGCGGTCTCATCCTCCATTGACGCCGTAGCGTCCGCCGTCAACGCCGTCGGGCTGGTCGCCACGCGCCGCCGTACGGCAGCCAGCAGTGCCAGCCGGTCCACCGCGAAGGCGCCGCGGTCGGGGAGCGTCGGTGCTGGAAGCGGCACCGGAGGGTTCAGCGGCGCGCCGGGCTCTGGCAGCGCCAGCTCGGTCGCGACGAGGCCGTTGCCCGACAGAAGATGCCACAGCCGTTGCGCGCCGCTCTGCTGAGCCGTGGGACCAGGCGGCGAGTGGTAACAGCCGATCACAAGGTGGTCCATGGCGCGGGTCGCGGCGACGTAAAGCAGCCGGTTCGCCTCGCGGCGGGCCTGTTCCGTCTCCACGCCGGCTGCGGCCGCAAAGCCGCCGGTCTCCAGCTTGCCGGCCAGCAAGCGCACGTCCGGCCCGGTGTCCGTCCAGAGCACGTGCGGGTATCGGCTCTGAATCACGGCGAGGCCGGCGAGCAGGGCGATCGGGAATTCGAGCCCTTTAGCGCCGTGGACCGTGAGGATGCGGACGGCGTCGTCGTCCGGTTCCGGAACCACGGTCTCCAGCACGTCGACGTCGTCGTCCATCTGCCGAACCGCCCACGTCACGAAGCTGCCCAAGCCGGAGCCGCCGCTGTCGCACCAGGCTCTGGCCTGGTCCACCAGGAACCGGAGCCGCCGCCAGTGGTCGCGAGGCCGCCGCTGTGAAGCGGTGAGTTCGACAAGGCGCAGGTCTGCCACCACGCGTTCCACGAGCTGGTTCACCGGCAGCCACCACCGCTCGTCATGCCAGCTGCGAAGGGTGCCGAGCGCCGCGGCGACCGGGTGCTCGGCGGTCAGATCGGCCGGGGTCTCGGCGAAGATCGACCATCGTCCACCAGCGGCGCGCCACGTGAGCAGGTCAACGTCGGAGCAGGCGAGGCCCGGGTGGCGGAGCGCGGCGAGCAGCGCGACCTCGTCCGCCGGGCGGTCGATCGCCTGCAGGACAGCAACGAGCCCCCGTACCGCGTCGGTCGACCACACCAGCGAACGGCTCTCAACCCGGTACGGCACACCGCGGTCCTGCAAAGCCTGCTCCAGCGCGGGCAACGAGGTCCGAGTCGGCAACAGGATTGCCATGTCCTGGTACGACGCCGTGCCGGAACGGATGCGCCACCCCTCACGCTTCACTCGAACGGCGACGTCCGCCACATGCGTCGACTCCAACTCGCGCAACTCCGAGGCCGGCAGGCCGGGGTGCGGGCCACCGAGAAGCAGCACCGGCGAGCTCGCATCCGGGGCTTCGCGGAAAGGCTCCAGGTCGGTGTAGGGGATGCCCGCTGGCGTGTCGTGACCGATCAGCTCACCAAAGGCGGCGTTGACCGCGTCCAGGATTCCGGGCACGCTGCGGAAGTTGACCGTCAGGCGAGCCGGGACGTGCTGCTTCCCCACGGCGTTGAAGATGTCGATGTCGGCGCGCCGGAAGCGGTAGATCGACTGCTTGGCGTCACCGACGAAGAACAGCCGCCCACCTTCGACCGCGATCTCGTCCCAGGCGCCGGGCCCGTCGTCGCTCGGGCTGCCGCCGAGCAGGTACGCGATCTCCGCCTGCAGCGGGTCGGTGTCCTGAAACTCGTCGATCAGCAGGGTCGGCCACTGCTCGTGGAGCCGGCGCCGTACATCCGGCTCTGCGCGCAGGACGTCTCGGGCCAGCACCAGCAGGTCGTGGTAGTCCAACATTCCGGCTTTGCGGCGTCGTACGGACTCCCCGAGCAGCCAGTCCTGGACCTGCGCCGCGAGGGTGGCGGTCACGGCAGAACCGACGCCCTGTATCACGGTCTTGCGGGCCTGATCTGCGGCCTTCAGTGCGTCTGCGACGTCGCCCTTGTCCAGGCCTTTCGCCGTCCAAGCCGGCTTCCGTCCGTTGGAGCATGGGATCTCCGCGCGCTCCAGAGCCTCCAGGATGTCCAGCGGGTCGTCGAGGGCTGCCAGCTCGACGACGAGGCTGCGTACCGCGCCGTCCAGGTGGTTGGTGAGGGCGTCGCCCTCCGGCCATCGACCGTCGTCGGCGAGCGCCACCGCCAGGTGCCTCAGCACTTCGATCGCGGAGATCGCTGGTACCGGGATCGGGGTGAGCGGCCGCGAGCGGAGCCGATCCCATGAGCTGCCCAGGGCGGTGGCGACGGTACGCAGCTGACTCAGCTTCAGACCCAGCGTCAGTCCGCACAGCAACTGCTCGCGTACCGCGCGGTTGTCAAGCAGTCCGTCGACGAAGTCGTCCCAGGAGCGCTCGGCGTCCTCGCCGCCACCGCTGGCGGTAGCGATCGAGAAGCCGGGCGGCAGCGCCGCCTCCAGGGGCGCCTCCGACAGGATGCGCGACGCGAACCCGTGCAAGGTCGTGAGTACCGCGTCGTCCAGGTTGGCCAGCCCGCACGCCAGGCGCTGCCGCTCGCAGGGGTCGTACTCGGCGCCGGCGACGTCCCCGTTCGCGGCCGCCTGCAGGCTTTCCCGGATGCGGTTGCGGAGTTCGGCGGCGGCGTTCTCGGTGAACGTGATGGCCGCGAGGTCGGACATTCTGGTGAGGTGTCCGGTGGCGACCATGTGGACGACGCGGGCGACGAGTTCGGTGGTCTTGCCGGTGCCGGCCCCGGCTTCGACGAAAAGCGTTTCGCCGAACTGGGTACGGATGATCTCACGGTGTCCTTGGTCGGCCGGTGTCCTCATGCCGGAACCTCCGGAGGGTCGACGAGATCGGCGTACGGCCGGGCGGCCGGGTGCCGACGCTGGGAGTCCCACAGCTCGACCCGGGTTGTCGGGCAGACCCGGTCGTAAGGGCAGAAGGAGCAGTTCTCCCAGGTGCTCTTGCTGGCCCGCCAGCCCTCCTTGCCGGGGTTGGCCGGGTACATGCCGCCCCGAATACCGCCCACCACGAGATCGAGTACGTCTTTGAGCCCCTGCTCCCGAGCCGCGTCCACCGGGCCGCCGCGGTGCAGGTCACCCAGCTCGACGAACCAGAACCACGCCTCAACCTCGGCATCGGGCAGTTCCTCGAGCTGCCGCGCCGCAAGGCTGTAGAGGAGCAGCTGAAGCTTGCGTCCGCGATCGTGCAGGTCAGCGCTAGCATCGGGTTTGGCGGCGGTGGGAATCCCCTCGTAGCCGTATCCCGCCCCGGTCTTGTAATCCACCACGACCAGTCCACCGTTCTCGGTGGCGTCGATCCGGTCGATGGAGCCGGCGAAGCGGACCTGACGCTGGGTCGGCAGATCGAGGACCAGGTCCATCGCATCGCTGCGCCCGAAAGGCGCCTCGACTCCGATCGGCCACGAACGCCGCCTACGGCGCTGAACGCTGTCGACGGCGAGCACCCGGACCAGTGCCCGGCGCAGTCGCGCCAGCTGAGCGATCCACGGCACCTCGCGACCGGTGAGCCCGCGCTCGGTGAGGACGGCGGCCTTGCTCTCGAGCAGCGCGACGGCTCGGTCGAGGTCCGCTGTACTCCATGCAACATCAGGCGCGATGCCCGGTGTCTGCACGGTGCCGGTATGATCGCCGATCAGGTCCGCCAGAACCTCGTGGACCAGCGTTCCCTTCCGGCGGGCGTCGATGGTGTCGTCCCTGGCGCGGTCTTCGAGGTCCCGGACGCCGAGCACCTTGCCGTACAGGTGGCTGGCGGGGCAGGTGGCCCACGTCTGCAGGGCAGTAGCCGACAGGTGCGCATCGACCTGCGATCGCAGGACCTCGGGCAGCGTCCCGGTGTTGCCGGCCCACTCGTTGAACTCCCCGAGTGCGCGGGAACGGGCCGCGTCCAGTCCCCGTTTCAGGCGCGCGTCGTCGGCTGCTAAGTCGTCTACCGACCCGTGCAGGGCATAGACGATGTCGAGTTCCTGCGCGGACGCGAAGGTATCGGCCTGCCGCAGCGCTGCGTCGAACGACGCGTAGAAGGTGAACCACGGCGCGTCGATGTCGCCGGCGTCCACCTGTGCCGCGCTGATGGGCTTGGCATCGAACCGGGTGTCCAGCCGCTGGGCCTGTTCCAGGTACCACGGTGAGGGGAACTGCCGGCGCTGCGACCGGGTGTCAGCCCGGGGATACGACACGTGTACCGCCTGAGCGGAAGCCAGCGCCGCCGCCCAGGACTCGCGCTCGGCAGTCCGCCGGGACGCGACCGTCGCGAGTTCCGGTGAGAGCAGCGCACGGTCGGCGTCCCGCAGTACCGGGCTCTCCCGCTGCCGGGCTGGCAGGGCGTCCTCGGTCGCCCCGAGAACCAGCAGCAGGTCGAGGTCAGCCCCGGTGAAGGATCGGAGCGTTCCCACCAGCACGCCGCGGCCGAGGGTGGTTCCGCTCGGGACCGAAGCGGCCAGCCCGTCCGCGAGCGCGGCGAGCACCGCTTCCGGATCGACCGGGGTATCCAGCGTGGACAATGACCGCAACAGTGTGGTGACCTCGTCGTACGCCGCTTGCTCGAGCGCGATCGGCCGAGCCAGCTCCACCGAAGCCCCCGCCGACCAGCCGTCGACCCGACGCCGGGGCCCGAGCGCACGGCGCAGCAGGGCGAGGAGGTGGTCGGAGACCGCCGGCCAGCTGGTCGCGGTGAGGACCGCGCCGGCCACCGCGTCCAGGTTCTCGACCTCGGCCAGCAGGACCAGCGCGCTGGACGCCCGCCCCTCGTACCCTTCCCGCTCGTCGTCCCCGCCAGCGGACTCCGCCGCGCGCTGGCGCTGGTCGGCTGCGTACCGGTTGAGCCGGAGCCGCCAGGTCTCCAAGCCTCGAGATACGCCGGCCTCCTGCGACAGCCTCTCCCACCAGGCGGCCGGCACCTTCCGGCCCGCACCGTCGAGTACCGGCGCGTCAGCCAGCCAGCGCAGAACATCGGGCCGCGGAAACCCCCGCTCGAAGAGGGACAGCACACCCGAGACCGTGCGGCCGGCCACGGTCTGCGCCAAGGTGCGCTGGCTCGGTACGTGGTGCGGGATGCCGGCAACGGTGAGTTGCTCGGCGAGCAGCCGGGCGTACGGGGTGGCCGTGCGGTACCCGATGCCGATGCGCTCCGGCCGGCATGAGGTCCCGGCCAGCTGATCGAGCGTGGTTCGGATAGCGATCCGGACCTCCTCCTCCGCGTCCGGGGCGACGAGCAGCCGGACCACGGTGGGAAGCTCGGGCGCGTCCGCTGGGGCGATGGACGGGAACTGGCTCGACAACCAGCCCGCCGTGTCCCCGTTGCATACCGCCGGGAGGACAGCGCTCAGCCGCCCAGCGGCCCGCAGCGCTGCGAATAGCCGCTTCTCGACAGCGGTGAGGGGACCGGCGGCCACCAGAATCACCGGACTCTGCGGTCCGTCGCCGGCGGCCACTATCTCCGCCGCGAGGTCGAACAGCTCGGCAGGAGCAAGCAGGTCCGTCACCCGGGCGCGGTAGAGCCGGTGGAGGTCCATTACTTCCCGCCCACGCTCGCTGAGTCCCGCCGGGGTCGTGGCCGGGTCCACCTGGGCGTCGTCGAGCTCGGCGAAGATCTCCTCGAGCAGTCCGGCCGTGGCCCGCTGTCCGCATGCGGCAGCGCGTAACCTGCCGGGACCGGATGTGGTGGTCAGCATCCGTTGAATCGCCCTGCTACGGTCACCGGCGGCGAGCGGACGGCGGAGCGGGCCCGGCGAGAGGGCGAGGTGCCGCGCGCACAGCCGCTCGGCAAGCTGCGGAAGCGAACTGAAGCGGACATTCGCCAAACCGCGCGGTCCAGCCGCTGCTCGCCGAAGGGTCACCCCTGCCACCGCGTTCGGTACGACGACCTCCACCGAGGCCAGGGCGTCACCGCCTTGCGCCTCGACGATGCAGGCCGCCAACTTCTTGGCGACGCCGCCTACCGGCGCGCAGCCCACGACACCACTGGCGGTGTTCACGGCCGCAACTCAGCGCCAGCCAGCATCCGCCGGGCCGTCACACCCGCTCCATTGGCAGGCAGGTGCCGGGCAACCGGTGGCAGTTCACGGCTCAGCCGCCGCAGCTGCCAGTAGGCGAGAACGCAACTGGCGGCCGGCTCATCATTGGCATCATCCACCCAGGTGCCGACGGTCCTCCGGCCGCCACGGGTACGACTCTTGTCGAACGCCACGACGCCGAAGTTGTCGGTCGCCGCGAGCCGGTCGACCACCCCCAGCAGCGCGGTTTTTGCCCCGTCGAGGCGCCTGCGGCGCATCGACCCGCTGCGGTCGAGTCCGATCTGCGGCGTGGCCGGCGCCCGGATCGCCACGTGATCCCCGTCCGGGGCAGCCATCTCCAGCAGCACGGTGAGCTCGTCCGGCTGCTCGAGAGCGACAACGCTGAGCTCGAGGCTGGCTGAGACCTTCACGCGTTCCCTCCGGCTAGGGGGACATGGTGGCCGCGCGCACCCGGACCAGACGTGGCGAGCCGATCGCTCCGGGCTGACTCCTGTGTGATGGGTTCGGTTCCGAGGCCGCTGTCCTTGAGGGGTGGCGGGCCGGTCGCGGGCCAATTGCCGCCGCACGTGCTCTTTTGCCGGTCCGACAGCCGAGCGGGGATTGCGTGGCAGTGCCTGCCCTTGGGATGCGTCGACCCGCTCAAGCCTCGAGCACCGCGATGACGCTCTCAATGCGCGCCATCTCGAGGTCGTGACGTGAGATGGAGGTCCACCAAGTACCGCTGCGGAGGTGAGCAAAACCGCCGTTGCGGTAGGCGCGCCGTACCTTGCGATTTGCTCCCGACCCGGCGCGCGGCATCTCCCAGTCACTCACCCATCTGCCGGCGTCATCGAGGCGAGTTGGTAGCGGCACCGGTACCAGAACACCGAGTTGATGCCCGGAACGCTGGTCGCCATCCAACGCAGCAGGTGCGGCCCGATGTTGTCGCGCAGCACCAGTGCGACATCCACACTCGACTGGGCGGCGAGACGCCGCAACGCTGGCAGCAAAGCCAGAATCAGGGCGCCACGGCGCCGGGCGAAGCCGCCGTCTCCGGTACCGACCAGGGGTAACGCAATCAGCGGTCGTACTCTGCCATCCGGGATGCCGACTTCCGTCGCCAAATTCTCGACGGCCTCGACCACCCCCTGGACAACCCAGGAGGCATCACCCCAGCCGTTTGCCGTCACCACTAGCAACTAGCCTGACGCGCGCCCGGCTGGCATCGTGGGCACGTCGGCGAATCGACTGCCGGCCGGCGGCTGAACCTTGAGCCGCCGCCATCCCGGCATCGACCCGGCCTGGAATAGGTCTACCGGGAGAATCTCTTGCCAACGGTCGATAACGACCTGCCAGGCGCTGTCACAAGGTACCAAGACGGCACTGCATGCCAGCATCCGGAGGTCACCATGAAGTACGAACAGATGGCCAGCCACCAGGTCAGTCAACCCAAAGGGCGATGACGGCGAGACCACTTTCACTATTCGTACCGTTGGCTTGCCGCCGCGGCCGCCCTGTCATGCATACGGCGCCTTCGTGACTCCGTCCAGTTGACTGCCGGACGACGGCACCGCTCCAAACGAGTACCCTGCCTACCGGCAGACCGACCCAAAGATCTTGTCGACTGTCCGAGGGTGTGGTTCAGGCCCGCTGTGGGCGGTTGCTGTCGCCAGTCCCGGCCGAGGGCAGTGGCCTGGTGCCGGGAGGCGTGGCGCGCGTAGGAGGGGGCCAGGCCGGGCCAGGCGACGGATTCCAGGTGGGTCCGGTGGAGCAGGTCCGCTGCGGATCGGTTCCTGTAGCGGCTCGGGTCGGCGGCGAAGCCCAGGTGGCGGCGTCAGGGTATTGTCCATCGTCAGGATACCTGGTATATATACCGAGTATTATTGGTGGCGACGGAGAGGCTGGGCGGATGAGTGTCCGGCATGCGTTGTTGGCGTTGTTGAGCGAGGGGCCGAAGTACGGGCTGCAGTTGCGGCACGAGTTCGAAGAGCGCACCGGCGAGGTGTGGCCGCTGAACGTCGGTCAGGTGTACACGACGTTGCAGCGGCTCGAGCGTGACGGCTTGATCGAGTCGGAAGGCGAGGACGAGGCGGGAACGCAGAAGTCGTTCCGCCTCACCGCTGCCGGCGGCGACGAGCTGGACGCCTGGCTGCGAACCCCGCCGGACCTGAGCTCTCCGCCGCGCGATGAGCTGGTCATCAAGGTGCTGGTGGCGAGCCGTGTCCCCGGTGTGGACGTCCACGACGTGATCCAGACGCACCGGCGTCACGTCGTCGAACTGATGCAGGAATGGACCCGGGTCAAGCGCGACGCCGGCCCGGACGAGGTGAATGTGGCCTTGGTCGTGGACGCTGAATTGTTCCGCCTCGACTCGGTCGTCCGCTGGCTCGATGCGGCCGATGCGCGGTTCCGTCGCAGCAGTACGGCCCGGACATCCACGACCCCATCGTTGCCGGACTCCGCCGAGCCCGACCCAAGCCCGACACGCAAAGCGGATGCAATCCGATGACCGCGCTGCAACTGACCCAGGTCAGCAAGGTTTACGGCGTTGGCGCCACCCAGGTACATGCCTTGCGTGAGGTGGACTTGACCGTCGAGCCGGGTGAGCTGGTCGCTGTGATGGGGCCGAGCGGCTCGGGCAAGAGCACGCTGCTTACCATCGCCGGCAGCCTGGAACAGCCCTCCAGCGGGGAGGTGATCGTCGGTGGGGCGCCGCTGTCTCAGCTGTCTCGTAGCGAGCGGGCCGCGCTGCGTCGCCGCGCGATCGGTTACGTCTTCCAGGACTTCAATCTGCTCGCCGGGCTGACCGCGGCGGAGAACGTGTCGCTGCCATTGGAACTTGACGGTGTCGCTGTGCGGACTGCCCGGCCGATGGCCCTGACCGTCCTGGATGGGCTTGGGTTGATCGAGCGTGCGGACCGTTTCCCCGACGAGCTCTCCGGCGGTGAGCGGCAGCGGGTCGCTATCGCTCGGGCGGTGGTGGGCGATCGGCATCTGCTCCTGGCCGACGAACCCTCCGGCGCGCTGGACTCAGTCAACGGCGAGGCGGTGATGCGTCTGGTCCGCGAGACCTGCCAGGGCGGAGTTGCGGGCGTGGTTGTCACCCATGACGCGCAGTTGGCGTCCTGGGCCGACCGGGTGGTATTCCTCCGCGACGGCCGGATAATCGATCAAACCGCCCAAGCGAAGGGTCCGGAGTCGCTGCTCGAGGCAGATTCAGCGCGATGAGCACCACGCTCGCTCCGCCGGCTCCGGTTGCCGCGCCCGCACTGTCTCGCGGCGGAGGACCGGCCCGTCGGGCGATCCGTCGCTGGGCGTGGCGTCTGCTGCGCCGCGAATGGCGCCAGCAAATACTGATCCTCGCGCTGCTCATCGTCGCGGTCGCCAGCACCACCGTCGGCCTCGGGCTCGTGGTCAATGTCCAGGGCAACGACCAAAGCGTGTTCGGCACGGCCAGCGCACGGATCGACATCGCACATCCCGGGCCGACAGGCGTCGCCGCGGACCTAGCCGCCGCACGGCAGCGCTTCGGCACCGCTGAAGCGATCGCCCACGCGAGCGCGCCTGTACCGGGGTCCGTCACGCCGGTGGATCTACGTGACCAAGATCCGAACGGAGTGTTCAGCTCGCCGATGCTCCATCTGGTCTCTGGCAGCTATCCGGTCGGCGGCGGAGAGGCGGCGGTGACCGCGGCAGTCGCGACGACGTTCGACTTGAAGATCGGCTCGAACTGGTCGGTCAATGGACGTTCGCTGCGCGTGGTCGGCATCGTCGAGGACCCCAAGAACCTGCAGGACGCGTTCGGGTTGGTGGCTCCCGGTCAGCTCAGCTTCCCCTCCGGCCTGACTCTGCTCTTCGACGCCAGCGGCACCCAAGTGACGAACTTCCATCCGCCAGCCGGGACGGTCCAGGGAATCTCGTCCTCGGGCGTGGGTTCCGCGCAGCAACGGCGCAACCAGGCGCTCGCCGTCCTGCTGCTGGCCTCGATCGGACTCACCTTCACCGGGCTGCTGTCGGTGGCCGGCTTCACCGTGATGGCCCACCGGAGGTCACGCGCACTCGGCATGATCGCCGCCATCGGCGCCACTGACCGGCACGTACGGCGGGTCATGCTGGCCAACGGCGCAGCGGTCGGCCTGGTGGGTTCGGTCTCCGGTGCGGTGCTCGGGTTGGCGACGTGGCTGACCCTGACCCCGGCCTTCGAGAAGGTCGTCGGGCACCGCTATGACCCGTTTGCGCTGCCCTGGTGGGCCGTGATCGCCAGTGTGATCCTGGCGATTCTGAGCGCGCTCGCCGCGTCCTGGTGGCCGGCCCGCGCGGTGGCCCGGCGTCCCATCGTCGAGGCGCTGTCGGGTCGCCCCGCTCGGCCGCAGCCGGCCCACCGCTTCGCCTTGCTCGGCACCGTGCTGGCCGCGGGCGGGTTCGTCGCGCTGATTCTGGCCCACGCGGTGCACACGGTGCTGATCGTCGGGGGCATTCTGGCGATCGCCGCCGGGATGCTGTTGCTGGCCCCACTCGGCATCCGGGCGCTCGCCGCCTTTGCCGGCCGTGCCCCGGTCGCGGTACGCCTGGCGTTGCGCGACCTGGCCCGCTACCAGGCCCGTTCCGGCGCTGCGCTGGCCGCGGCCAGCCTGGCGATCGGGATCGCGGCCACGATCGCGGTGAGCGCCGCCGCTCAGCAGGCCCACGACGACACCCTCACCGGCGGAAACCTGCCGACCAACCAGCTCATCGTCTGGCTCGCCAACCCCACCAAGCAAGGCAGCGGTCCCGAACTCAGGGTCATGCCGGCGGGAGGAGGCACCGCCACACCCGCCGTGCCGAACCCGACCGTGGTCGCCAGCGCCCGCTCGACCGCCGACGCGATCGCACGAGCACTCGGGGGTAACACCGTCGTCGAACTGGACGTGGCCGTCAACCTGAACACGCCCATACCAACCGGCTCCCCTCCGGATGCCAGCCAGGCGACCCTCGTCCATCCGATCACTACGCATGGGAGAGGGCAAGGCTGGAACCAGGTCACGACCCCGTTCGTGGCGACGCCCGCCGTACTCAATCTCTACCGGATCTCGGCCGGCTCGATCGCGCCAAGCAGTGACATCCTCACCTCGCGCCGCGACCTGAGTGGAATCGCACTCGGCACCGGATTCAGGGGCGACTTCAAACCCGCCACGGTGCAGGCCTCTGCCCTGCTGCCCAATTACACCTCAGCCCCCAACACGCTGATCACCCCCGAGGCCATGACCGCCGGCGGGTACACCGCCGAACCGGTCGGCTGGCTGGTTCAATCCCCGCACCCGATCACCTCGACTCAGATCACCGACGCCCAACAGCACGCTGCCGCCGCCGGAATCACCATCGAAAACCGAACCGGTCCCGACACGAGCCTGCAGCACCTGCGCGACTACTCGACCTTAGCCGGGCTGCTCGTGGCACTCGGCGTACTGGCCATGACCATCGGGCTGATCCGCAGTGAGACAGCCGCGGACCTGCGAACCCTCACCGCAGCCGGCGCAAGCGGCGCCACCCGGCGCAACCTGAACGCGGCATCCGCCGCCGCGTTGGGGCTGCTGGGTGGAATCCTCGGCACCGCCAGCGCGTACCTGGCCCTGATCGCCTGGCACTGGCACGACATCAGCTACCTCAACAAGCCCCCCTACGCGGATCTGGCGGTCCTGATCCTCGGGCTGACCGCGGTAGCCGCCGCCGGAGCTTGGATACTCGGCCGCACCCCCAACAATCTCGCCCGACGCCCGAGCGAATAGCTCACAAGCCCGCGCGGAACAGGGACAGCGCTGGTAGGTGCGCTCTGGACGCGCACCCGCTCGACATGTTCTCCACGACACCTCCGGTACCAGACAGTAGATCGACTGTCTGGTGGGATCTGGCGCCTTCAGTAGATTCTGCGATCCGTCCCATGCGGGAGGTGTGATCGATCCAACCGTTGGGAGTGTGCATCCGGTTCGGGCTGCTTCGGTGAGTACTGGGGGGGGGGTTCCTGGTGGCATGACCTGGACGCCGGCTGTGGTCCTGATCGTCGAGGATTCCACGGCGATCCGGACGTTAGTGCGGCGCATGCTCGTCGGCGGCGGCCACACGGTTCACGAGGCCGCTGAAGGGGTGTCCGGGCTCGCAACCTGCCGGGCGGTGCGGCCGGATGTGGTCCTGCTCGACGTCGAGATGCCGGGTATGAGCGGTTGGGACGTCTTGGCCGCAATGAAGGCAGATGAGGGGATGGCTGACATTCCAGTGGTCTTCCTCACCGGCCTCTCCGGTACGGCCGACATTGCCACCGGCCTGCAGCTGGGTGCTCACGACTATTTGCGCAAGCCGTGCGCCCCTGAGGAGCTGCTGGCCAGGGTCAACGCGGCCGTCCGGGTCAAGCGGCTGCAGGACGAACTCCATCGACGTAACGCCGAGCTTACCGAGGTCAGCGGACAGATTTGCTGACTGGCTTGCCTAACCGGCGCCACGTCGAGGAGCAGCTCGCCGCAGTCATCAGCCTGGCGGTGCGTTCCGGTGTAGTCGCGGCGGTCGCGATGGTCGATATCGACATGTTCAAGAAGGTCAATGACGAACATGGGCACGCTGCCGGGGATGCGGTGCTGCGCCAGGTTTCCGGCCGGCTGGCGGCCGGAGTGCGATGCGAGGACACGTTGGGAGGGTGGGGGGTGAGGAGTTCCTCGCTGTTTTACCGAGAACGACTGCCGCTGCTGCCGCCACCTTGGCCGAACGCCTGCGTCGTACCGTGGAGAGCACCCGATGCTCGCTGCCGGGGGCGATGAGATCGCTGTGACGGTCAGCGTGGGCTGCGCGGCGAGCGCCGTGGAAAGTGCGGACGGCTTGGTGAAGCGCGCCGACGTCGCCCTCTATGAGGCGAAGGAAGGGGGCCGCAATCGGGTGGCAGTCGCCCGGCCACCCGCTACGGAGAAGGCGCCGGACCTCACCGCTGAACACAGATTCAGGGTCGCGGCCGGCGGGGCCGCGTGAACGACCTCGATGAGATCGTTGCGGAGTTCCTGGTCGAGAGCCACGAGAACCTCGACCAGATGGACCGGGACATCATCGCCTTGGAGCAGGAGCCGGGGTCTCGTTCCCTGCTCAGCAGCGTTTTCCGAACGGTACACACGATAAAGGGCACCACTGGGTTCCTCGGGTTCGGGCGACTGCAGGAACTCACCCACGCCGGCGAAGGCCTCCTCGGCCGGCTCCGCGGACGGGGAGCTGCGCCTAACCCCTGAGGTGAGCCGCGCCCTGTTGCAGCTAGCCGACGCGGTCCGCGCCCTGCTCGCCGTCATCGAGGAGACCGGGGCCGAGGGCCAGCCGGATCACGCTGCCCTCATTGCTGAGCTGAACAGGTTGCAGAAACCTGCGGAGTCCTCGTCGCCGTCCGCATCGATCGGGGAGTCCATTGCCGAACCGGTCGCGCCGCCGGATGGGCCGAGTACGCTTCCCACCGATGTCGATGCCCGACCGGCGCGGCAGGTCATGCCTGGGGATGCCCAAACGCAGCCGGCGTACCGGCCGCAGGCGCTGCCAGCTCAGGCGGACCGTCGAGCGCTGACGGACCGCAGCATCCGAGTCGACGTCGACCTCCTCGACTCGCTGATGCGACTCGTTGGTGAACTCGTCTTGACCCGCAACGAGATCGTCGGCTATGCGTCCATCGACTGTGACGCTCCGCTGGTTCGCGCCTCGGCGCGGTTGAACGCGATCGCCTCCGAGCTGCAGGAGAGCGTCATGAAGACGCGCATGCAGCCGATCGAGCATGTCTGGAACAAGATGCCACGTCTCGTCCGCGATCTCACCGTCATTTGCGGCAATGCCGTGCGCTTGCACATGGAAGGTCAGGACACAGAGCTGGATGGACAAGTCGATTCTCGCGGCGATGAAGGACCCCCTGACGCATCTCGTCCGCAACGCTGTCGATCACGGCATGGAACCGCCCGCGGCGCGGCGTGAGGCCGGCAAGGAGACGCAGGGGCTCTTGCTGCTCCGCGCCTACCACCAGGGTGGTCAGGTCAGCGTCGAGCTCAGTGACGACGGGGCCGGCCTTGACCCGGCTGTGATCGGGGCCACCGCGCGGGAGCGGGGCCTCGTCACCGACGAGGAGCTGGCGGCGATGGGCGAGCCGGAGATCAACCGGCTTATCTTCTTTCCGGGCTTTTCGACGGCCGAGCGGGTGACGAGCGTCTCCGGTCGCGGCGTCGGCCTGGACGTCGTGAAAACCAACATCGAGAGGGTTGGCGGCAGCGTCGACGTCATCAGTGTCCTCGGCGTCGGATCCACTTTCCGGATGACGGTTCCGCTCACCCTGGCCATCATCAAAGTATTGACGGTGACGTGCCGAGGTGTCCGGTACGCCATCCCGCAAGGCAACCTCACCGAGTTGGTCCGGCCGGACGGTCCAGTCGCCTCCGGGCTGGAACTCATCGCGGACACCCCGGTGTACCGGCTGCGCGGCGACCTGCTGCCGCTGGTGTTCCTGGACCAGCAGCTCGGTTTGCCGCCGTTGCTTGTCGACGAGCGGGAGAGGGGGGCGGTTGTCGTCGTGCTGGAAGTCGACGGTGCTCGCCTCGGTCTCATCATCGACGACGTGCTGGACGTCGAGGAGATCGTCGTCAAGCCACTCGGCGCCCATCTCCGCACCATCCGGATGTATGCCGGGGCGACGATCCTCGGTGATGGCGGCGTCGTCCTGATCCTCGACATCGTTGCCGTGGCCGAGCGAGCGCGTGTGGTGCGATCCGGCCGGACTCGCCCGCGCGGCACCACGGAACTGGCCACTCCCGTCGTCGCCGACGACTCCGAAGCGCTGCTCATCGCCACAATTGGCAAGGCCTGGCGGGTGGGCATCCCGGTGGCCAGGGTGACCCGCTTGGAACGGTTCGCCGAAGCCGTGATCGAGCGCGCCAGCGGCCGCCATGTCGTGCAGTACCGAGGCGAGGTCCTGCCCCTGCTCTGGCTCGCCCAGCTGTTGGATACGTCCATTCCCTGAACGGCACGCGACCCGCTGCAGGTCATCGTGTACGACGACGACGGTCGCAGCGTCGGGTTGGTCGTGGACGCCATCCACGACATCGTCGAGGCGCCGTCGCGGGCTCGGCCTGACCCAGTTGGTGACGGCTTCGCCGGTTCGCTGATCATCCAGCAGCGGGTTACACACCTGCTGGACATCGATAGGGCGATCCTCGCCGCCGGCGCAAGCGGTCCACGATGACGTCGGCCGCCGGAGCGCCGAGTACTGGGATCCAGCCGGTTACCTTCCTCGTCGCCGGTCACCTCGTCGGCGTCCAAGCACGAACGTGTTGGAGGTCCTCGGCAACCAGATGACCACGGAGGTGCCACTCAGCCCATCGGGGGGTGGCCGGCCTCACGAATCTGCGCGGCGAGGTCGTCACCGCCCTGAACCTGCGGCACCGTCTCCGTCTCGGGCGGCGACCAGCGGATCGGCAACCCATGAGCGTCATCGTGGCCACCGACGACGGTCCCGTAAGCCTGCTCGTCGACGAGGTCCGCGACGTCGTCTCGGAGTTGGCTGAGTGATTCCATGTCGAGGGGCGCTGACCGGCTCCGCTCACCAGGTGAGGGGCTACGACAGGCGCGGCCCAGGACATAGGAGATCACGATGCCGAAGTACCTGCTTCTCAAGCATTACCGCGGCGGCCCGGAGCCGTACCGTCCGTTCCCCCCGATGGACCAGTGGGCCCCCGAGGACGTGGAGGCGCACATGGCGTTCCTCCACCATGTCGGTGAGCTGCTCCAGGAGAGCGGAGAGTACGTCGACGGGCAGGCGCTCACCCCGGCGCGCACCTGGGTGCGCTACGGCGGCCCGGACGCGGCGCCGGTCACTACCGACGGCCCGCTGCCCGAGACCAGCGACCTGGTGGCGGGCTGGTACATGATCGACGTGGAGTCGCACGAGCGCGCGGTCGAGCTCGCTGCCTACGTCTCCTCCGAGCCCGGCCCGGGCGGGGAGCCGCTGTATGAGTGGATCGACGTCCGGGAGGTCATGTCCGAGGCGCCGTCGGATGACTGACCCACCGTGATCGATGAGCCGATGCGCCCGCTGGACGAGAGCGCGCTGCGCGCCCTCGCCCCGCGGGTGCTCGCGGGCCTGCTCCGGCGCGGCGAGGACTTCGACGCCGCCGAGGACGCGCTTCAGGAGGCGATGCTGGAGGCGCTGCGGGTGTGGCCCGACCACCCGCCGCGCGACCCGCGCGGGTGGCTGGCGACGGTGGCGACCCGGCGGCTCGTCGACGCCCGCCGCAGCGAGGCCGCCCGTTACCGCCGCGAGGGGGCGACGTACGCGGAGCCTCGGCCCGCCGCCACCGAGGAGGGCGACGACACCCTCTTTCTCCTCTTCTGCTGCTGCCACCCCGACCTCACGCCCGCCTCCCAGATGGCGTTGACCCTACGCGCCGTCGGCGGCCTCACCACCCGCGAGATCGCCGACGCCTTCTACGTCCCGGAGGCGACGATGGCGCAGCGGATCAGCCGCGCCAAGCGCGCCCTGCAGGGCCGCCGCCTGGACCGGCCGGGCGACCTCGCCGTCGTGCTGCGCGTGCTCTACCTCGTCTACACGGCCGGCCACGAGGGCCGGGTCGACCTGGCCGGCGAGGCGGTCCGGCTCGCCCGCCAACTCACCCTCGCCACTGAGGAGCCGGAGGCGCGTGGGCTGCTCGCGCTGATGCTCCTCAACCACGCCCGCCTCCCGGCGCGAATCGACCCCGAGGGCCGGATCGTGACGCTCGACCGGCAGGACCGCGCCCGCTGGGACACCCGCGGGATCGCCGAGGGCGTGCGCGTCTTACAGTCGGCGCTGGCCGCAGATCCTCGCCTGGTACCGCCACGGCGTACGCCCAGGCCGCCCGCCGAGCCACGAACGTCGCCGAGCCCGACCACCTGCTCCGCCGGGCCGCCCGCGCGCGGGCCGCCCAGTGATGCCGGAACAGCCTCAGCGTGTCGGCTTCGCCAGGTGCGGGTTTCTGTCCTACCCCTCTTCTAGATTCGCCGCATGCCGCACACCAGCAGGCTCAGCGACTTGATGATTCAGCGCACGGTAGGCCCGAAGGCGTTCCGGGCCGGCAGGTGCTACCGCCGTGAGGGCCGAGTCGGCGCCGTGACGATCGACCCGGGCGGGCGGCTGCTCGTCGCCGCCGTGCAGGGAACCCAGCCCCGCCCGTACCGCGTGGTGGTGAGCTCCGCGGCCGGGAGGGCGAGCTGGTCGGGTCGCTGCACGTGCCCGGTCAAGGCAAACTGCAAGCATGTCGCGGCCGTAATGCTGGCCGCGCGGGGCGATGGTGCCCAGCCGGTACCGGCGCGCGCTGCGTGGGAGGAACCGCTCACCGAGATCGTGCGGGGGCGGGCAGAATCCACGGAGTCGACTGGGACACCGCTGGCGTTGCTGATCGAAGTCGTGGACCGCAGCGTGCCGGTCCCGCGCTACGGAAGGGGCGCCGACGAGGCGGGTCGCTCAGCGGCTCAGCGGCTCCGGATCCACCCGCTCACCCGCGGCCGCAGCGGCGCGTGGATCCGGACCGGGGTGTCGTGGCGCGACTTCCACACCGGCGGCGGCCGGGCCGACCACATCCGGGCACAAAGTGCGCTGCTGCGGGCGGTTGTCGCGACGCACCTGGCGAACAATCGCAGCTACTACTACGGCTACGGCCAGGACGTCATCTACCTCGACGATCTCGGTCCCTCGGTGTGGCCGCTGCTCGACCAGGCCCGGACAGCCGGGGTCGAGCTCCGGATCGGGCAGGCGTCATGCGGGGCGGTGGCCGTCGCCGAGCCGGTCGGTATCGCGCTGGACCTGCGACGTACTCATCATCCGGGGGCGACGCTGCGACCCGTGATCACGACGGGCGGGCGGGTGCTCGACGCGGCGGGTGTGCACCTCATCGGTACGCCGGCTCACGGCCTTTTCGTGACGGAGCCAGCCGGTATCGACGCGATGAGCCGGTCGACGCCGGAGGAGGAGTACCGCCGTCCCGCTCTGGTGCTGGCGCCGCTGGACGCCCGTCCCGACGAGCACCTCGACCGCATGGTGCGTGCCGGCCGAACGCTGGAGATCCCTGAAGCGGAGCTGCCTAGGTTCCTCGCGTCGTACTACCCGGCGCTGCGGCAGGCGGTCAACGTGACCTCAGCGGACGCATCGGTGGCCCTGCCGGAGATTCTGCCGCCGGAATTGGCGTTGACCGTACAGTTCGGGTCGGACCACGAAGTGGGTCTGGACTGGTCCTTTCTGTACCGGGGCGCCGGTGGTGAAGGCCGGTTCCCGATCCCCGCTCCCGATGTTGCCGCTTCGGATGAGGATCCGGCCGGGCTGATCGGCGGCGACGTGTGCCGCGACAGCGCGGCCGAGCGGCAACTGCTCGAGCGCCTCGACCCGGCCACCCGGGCGCTGCTCGGACCGGACCGGCGACTGACCGGCATGGACTCGGTGACGTTCACCCACGATCTCCTGCCGGCTCTCCGAGCGACCGGCGACCTCGATGTGACCGTCGTCGGCGAGGTACCCGACTTCCGGCTGGCCGAGATGCCGCCGGTGATCCGGCTCGCCGCCACCGACGCCGACGACCCGGACTGGTTCGACCTCGGAGTGGCGGTGTCGGTCGACGGTGAGGAGATCCCGTTCGACCAGCTGTTCGTGGCTCTGGCCGACGGCCGGAGTCATCTCGTGCTGGCCAGCGGACTCTACTTCAGCCTGGAGCGGCCGGAGCTGGAGACGCTGCGCCGGTTGATCGAGGAGGCGCGCACGCTCGCGGACCGGGCGTCGGACCGGCTGCGGGTCAGCGTCTACCAGGCAGGGCTGTGGGAGGAACTTCTCGCACTCGGTGTGGTGGAGACCCAGAGTGAGCGTTGGGCGGGGGCGGTCAAGGGGCTGCTGGAGATCCGGGACCTCGCACCGCCGCCGGTACCGGCCGGCTTCGAGGCGGACCTGCGCCCCTACCAGCGCGACGGCTTCCAGTGGCTCGCTTTCCTGTGGCAGCACCGGCTCGGCGGCATCCTCGCCGACGACATGGGCCTCGGCAAGACGATCCAGGCCCTTGCGATGGTGTGCCACGCTCAGGAGACGGCGCGCCTGCCCGGGCCGTTCCTGGTGGTCGCCCCGACGAGCGTGGTGGGCAACTGGGCGCACGAGGCCGGCCGGTTCGCGCCCGGTCTGAAGGTGCGCGCGGTCACCGAGACGTCCGCTCGGCGGGACACCCCGCTGGCCGAAGACGTGGCCGGCGCGGATCTGGTCATCACCTCCTACGCGTTGTTCCGCATCGACTTCGAGGCCTACCTCGGGCTGGAATGGACGGGGTTGATCCTCGACGAGGCGCAGTTCGTCAAGAACCACCAGGCCAAGACCTACCAGTGTGCCCGCCGGTTGCCGGCGCCGTTCAAGCTGGCGATCACCGGGACACCGCTGGAGAACAGCCTGATGGACCTGTGGTCGCTGCTGTCGATCGCGGCACCGGGCCTGTACCCCAGCCCGCAGCGATTCTCCGAGTCCATCCGCCGCCCGATCGAGCGTGGGACGTCCCCGGAGATGCTGGCGACGCTGCGCCGGCGGGTCCGCCCGCTGATGCTGCGGCGGACCAAGGAGCAGGTGGCCGCCGAGCTGCCCCCCAAGCAGGAACAAGTGCTCGACGTGGTGCTGAATCCAAAGCACCAGCGGATCTACCAGACCCACCTGCAGCGGGAGCGCCACAAGGTGCTCGGGCTGCTCGACGACCTCGACCGCAACCGGTTCGCGATCTTCCGTTCGCTCACCCTGTTGCGCCAGCTCAGCCTGGACCCTGCCCTGATCGACCCGGCGTATGCACATGTGCGGTCGAGCAAGGTCGACGCTTTCGTGGACAACCTGCGGGAAGTGATCGGCGAGGGCCACCGGGCGCTGGTGTTCAGCCAGTTCACCGGGTTCCTGAAGGTCGTGCGAGACCGGCTCGACGCCGAGCGGATCGACTACTGCTACCTCGACGGACGGACGCGAAAGCGGGCTGAGCGCATCGCGGAGTTCAGGACCGGCGACGCCCCGGTCTTCCTGATCAGCCTCAAGGCCGGCGGGGTCGGGCTCAACCTCACCGAGGCCGACTACTGCTTCATCCTCGACCCGTGGTGGAACCCGGCGGTGGAAGCGCAGGCAGTGGACCGCACCCACCGCATCGGCCAGGACAAGGCGGTAATGGTGTACCGGCTGGTTGCCACCGGGACGATCGAGGAAAAGGTGATGGAGCTCAAGGCGCGCAAGCAGTCGCTGTTCGCGCGGGTGATGGACGACGATGCCCTGCTCTCCGCACCGCTGTCCGTCGAGGACATTCAAGGCCTGTTCGGCTGACTTTGCGCGCCAGCATCCCGCGCCTGCCCGGTTCCGACCCGCGCTCCCGTCCCGCTCGGGCGCGGTCAGGCGGGCGTCTCGCTGCTGGACTGTTCGATGGCTGGCCTGCCCTGACCGTCGAGCCAGTAGCTGAGCGTGGCGGCGAGGTCGGCCACCCGCAGCGGCTTCGACAGGTGGTCGTCCATCCCGGCGTCCAGGCAGCGGTCCCGGTCCGCGGCCATCGCTGACGCGGTGAGTGCGATGACCGGCGTGCGGTGATCGGCGCCTTCCCGGCGGCGTAGCTCCTCGGTCGCCGCGTAGCCGTCCATGACCGGCATCTGGCAGTCCATGAGGATGGCGGCATAGCGCTTGCCGGCGGTTTGGGCCAGCGCCTCCGTTCCGTTCGTGGCCAGATCCGCGGCGTAGCCGAGCCGAGAGAGGATGGCGAGGCCGACCTTCTGGTTCGTCGAATTGTCCTCGACCAGGAGCAGGGTCCGGTCGCCGCGAGGTTGGGGAGCCAACTCGACCGCCGACTCGGGCTCGGCCGGACGGTCGGGCATCCCGCGAGGCTCGACGGGCCGGAAGGGAAACGGAATGGTGGCGGTGAAGGTACTGCCGACGCCGTATTCGCTCGTCACGCTCAGCGCGCCGCCCATCAGGTCGACGAGTTGGCGGGAGATGGCCAATCCCAAACCAGTCCCACCGTAGCGGCGGGTCGTTGACGCGTCAGCTTGGGTGAAGGCCTCGAAGAGGCCGTCCATGGTGTCCGCGGTCATCCCCAAGCCAGTATCCCGGACGGCCAGCTCCACCAGCACCGTGTCCGGATCGGGATGGCCGGCCAGGTGGGCCGTGATGGTCACTTCGCCGCTGGTAGTGAACTTCACGGCGTTGCCGAGCAGGTTGAGCAAGACCTGCCGTAGTCGGCCAGGGTCACCGGTCACAACGGGCGGCAGCTCCGGGTCGATGCTGCAGGTCAACTCCAAACCCTGCTCCTGGGCGCGCGCAGCCAGCAGGGCGGCCGAATCCGCCACGACGTCGGGCAGGTCGAAGTCGACGCGTTCGACGTCGAGCTTGCCGGCTTCGACCTTGGAAAAATCCAGGATGTCGTTGATGACCGTGAGCAGCGCTTCGGCAGAGGAGTTCACCGTCCCGGCGTAGTCCCGCTGCTCCGCGTTGAGGTCGGTGTCCAACAGCAGGCCGCTCATCCCGATCACCCCGTTCATCGGCGTGCGAATCTCATGGCTCATGTTCGCAAGGAAGGCGCTCTTCAGCCGCGAGGCCTCTGTGGCTTCGTCGCGGGCGACCACCAACTCCGTTGAGGTGTTCACCCGTTCGGAGATGTCGTGCGCGAAGGCGCTGAATCCGTCGCCGTCCTCATGGGCCCAGACCGCGAGCTCGATAGGTATCCGATGTCCGTCCCGATGAACGGCCTGCACTTCGGCGCGCCGGCCGACCACCGCAGAGGTGCTCCCGGCGGTGTAGCGCGCAACCCCGTTACGGTGGGCATCCCGCTGTCCGGCCGGCACGATGAGGCCATCCAACGGCCGGCCGAGCGCCTCGGCCACCGACCAGCCGAACAGCGCCGCGGCCTGGTCGTTCCACGCCGTCACCGCGCCGGCCCGATCGATGGAGAGGAAACCTTCATCGGTTGCCTCCAGCATCCGGGCCAGAGCCCGGTCCCGCCGGCCGACCAGCTGGTCGGCGTCACGGCGTCGGCGTTCGGCGCGAGCGATCATGGACCCGCCGACGAGCACGATGAAGACCAGGACGGCGGTAATGGCGAGAACGGCGGTTCGCAGCCGGTCGAGTCCGGCAAAGGCCTCCCGCTCCGACAGCGACGCCGTCACCGTCCATCCCGTGCTCTTCACCGGTCGGTACGCCGAGAGCTGAGGCTCGTCCCGTCGGGTGTCGAAGTCGGGCGCGTTGTGGAGCAGGCCGCTGTGTCCGGCCCGGGCGGCCGACACCCGGGGATCGTCGGCCAGAGACACCAGGCCGTGCTGATCACCGGCACTCAGTACGGTGCCAACCCGGTCGGTGACGGTCAACGTGACGCCCTGCGGACGTGCGATGTCCGCGTTGAAGTTCGTGATGGCGTCCAAGCCGAAGAGCGCGGCGAGGATCGCCACCGGCCGGCCGTTGTCGTCGCGGACGTAGTCGGAGACGGCCACCACGAGCGGGTGACCGGGCAGGGCGGTCTGATACGCCCTGGACACGTATGGGCCGCCGGCTGCCGCCAGGGAGCGATACCAGTCCCGGAAGGCGAAGTTCCGACCCACCACCGACGGCAGGGCGGGCTCGAGGTGGGTCAGTGTCCCCCGGATGTCGGTGAGGAAGACGCTGGTGAAGCCCGAGCCGTTCGCTTCCAGGCTGCGGAGCAGGGCTGTGACCTGGGCCCGGTCGCCCGGGGCGGTCGAGCCCAACTGGCCGGCGAGCGTGTCCCGGGTGGCGTAGCTGTGCAGCAATGCCGCCAGGCCGCTGGTCTGCTGCCCGACGAAGATAGAGCTCACCGCCGCGGTCGCCGAGATCCGCTTGTTGACCTCGGCGTTCACCTGGGAGTTGGCCAGCATGATGCTGCTCGTAGCCAGCAGGACGACCGGCAGCAGCGCCAACAGCGTCAACAACGCGGCCTTCCCCGGCCGGCGCAACACACGGCGGACGGACCGCGAGGAGGTCCTCACACCCGTCTATCGGCGGTTTGAGGCCCAAAGGTGAGGGTGGAGGGAGGCCGTTCCCGCTGACCCGTGAAAGTGTCCTGCTGGTTGCGATCAGTGCACGACGAGGGGCGGCACGCCCTCGTCGTCGAGCAGGTGAGCCGCCTCGCGCTTACGCGGCAGGAAGAACACCGGTATCAGGGTGAGGATGACCAGTACCCAGGCCAGCCAATAGGTACTGGCGAAGGCGTGGGCCGCTTCGACGAGGCCCTTGGCCACCCCCGCCGGACCACCGATCCGATCCGCGACCGAGGGATCGCGTTGGGCCGCGATCGCCGGCAGCGCCAGGCTGGAGTTCTTCAGCTGGTTGGTCAGCATCACGGAGATGACGGCCACGCCGATCGAGCTGGCGATCTGTTGGGTGATGTTGAGCAGGGTCGACCCGCGGGCCACCTCATGGTTGGTCAGCGTCTTGAGCGCGGTAGTGAAGAGCGGCATCATGGTCGCCCCCATGCCGAGTCCCATCACGAACAGGAACGCGATGAGCAGCCGGTAGGAGGTGTCGGCCTCGATCTGGGTCAGCCCGAACATGCCGACCGCGATCAGCGCGATGCCGAACGGGACGATCCGGCCGACCGGGAACTTGTCGACCAAGGCGCCGGCGATCGGCATGGTGAGCATTGCGCCGATGCCCTGGGGAGCCACCAGAAGCCCGGCGCGCAGGGTGGACTCACCCCGGATCTCCTGGAAGTAGGTGGGCACCAGCAGCAGCGCGCCGAAGAACGCGGCGGCGAACAGGAACATCGTGATCGTCGACACGCTCAGGTTGCGATTCGTGAACAGCCGCAGATCCAGCAGTGGGTGCTCGGGGCGGAACGCGTGCCAGACGAAGGCCAGCATGAGCAGGACGCCGACGAGCATCGACACCCACACCCGCGGCGCGGCGAAGTTGCCCTCCTTCTCCGGCAGGCTGGACACCCCGAAAAGGAACAAGGCGAGCCCCGGCGACAGCAAGAGCATGCCCAGGAAGTCGAAGGATTCCGACGGTTGCGGATTATCACTCGGCAGCGCGACGAGCGCGTAGCAGAAGGCGATCACGCCGAGCGGCGCGTTGATCAGGAAGATCCAGTGCCAGCTGGCGTTCTGGATCAGCCAGCCGCCCAGGATGGGGCCGAGGATCGGGCCGAGCAACATCGGCACGCCGAGGATCGCCATCAGCCGACCCATTCGCTGCGGCCCGGCCGCCCGAGTCATGATCGTCATGCCGAGGGGCATCAGCATGCCGCCGCCGAGGCCCTGAAGGACCCGGAAGCCGATCAGCACGTCGATCGACCCGGCCGACGCGCAGAGCGCCGAGCCGGCGGTGAACAGGCCGATGGCCGTCATGTACAGCCGCTTGGTGCCGAAGCGATCCGCCGCCCAACCGCTGATCGGGATGACCGTGGCCAGGGCGAGCGTGTAGGCGGTGACCGTCCACGCCACGTGCGAGTACGCGATCGGGTGATCGACGCTGCCGAACACCGTCTGGAAGGTCGGCAACGCGACATTGACGACCGTGATGTCGAGGATTGACATGATCGCGCCGAGGACGACGACACCGGCAATCTTCAGAACCGCGGCGTCGATCTCGTCCGGGTACTGGGGGTGGGAAGCTTCAAGAGTGGCCATCGGCGGGCTCCTTCCTGCTCGGGCGGGCGTGGTCGCCGGCGCGGACCGGCCGCACGACGACGCTCCAGGCCCCAACGGCTGGAGAGTCCGGACGGCGTGGGAGAATCACCGTCTGACGATATGCGACACCGGGGCGAGCGCGGGACCGCGGACACTGTTTCCCGCGCCACCCTGGGCCTGGGCGCGCGGTCGACCAAGATAGACCCATGGCAGCGTACGTCCTGGCGCACTCAGGGCCCGCGGACGACGAGCCGGCCCTGCTCGCCCGGCTCGTCGGCGAAGGCTGGAGCGGCGGGTACGGCTGGGGCAACGGCCCGTACGACCACTACGCCGAACATGTCCACGGCTACGACAAGGCGCTGTTCTGCGTACGGGGCAGCATCGTTTTCACCACACCTGACGGCGACCTGCCGCTGGCTCCCGGTGATCGGCTGGAGCTCGAACGCGGCACCGCGCACTCGGCCCGGGTCGGGCCGGAGGGCGTGCGGTGCGTGGAGGCACGCCGCCGCTGAGGCGGGGTCCGACGCCGCGGCGTCCTGGCCGGCTCGAGTTGGAGTGGCAGCCGGATCACGCGTGTAGGCGGGCTGGCCATGATCGCTGGCTGGACTATGGTGCCGGAGCCAGCGGCTGGTGCGGCTCGACAGCCGGCCTGCGGCGGGAACAGCAAGGTGGGCACCACGTCGTCGGTCGCCCCGTCGGTGAAGTCCCGCAGCCGGGCGATCGGGGTGGTCCACACCACGGTGTGCGGGCTGGACCACCTCGGCGGCCGGCGATTGCCCATGAAAGCGGTCCAGCGGACCGCGTCGGAGAACACGGTGGCCGGCGGGAAGCCGCGGGTAGGCAGTGCGGACCAGTACTTGAGGCCCTCGACCCAGACCACCTCGCACATCTTCAGGCTGCTGGTGAGCGTCTGGCGGGGGAGCGCCGGCAGTCGCCGGAAGCTCAGGTGGTTTCGGAAGGCATGCGTGTCCCTTCGGTGTGTGCTTGAAGAATAACGCGCTTGAGGGATCACGCGGGATACGGGTCTAGCCTCGGCGATCCGGGCACGGGAGCGTTTCGGCCGCTCGGAGCGTTGTCGGTGGAGGAGGCAAGGCGATGAGCGTAGTTTTCCGAGCACGTCGATCCCGGGCGTCCCCTGCTGCCCCCGGCCGCGGCTGCCAGGGGCGCGCGGTCCACCGGTCGAGAACTCAGCGGCCGACGTGACGACGCGTCAGCGGGGGCGGGCGACCACGAAGTGGATGGGTGCCGGCGGCTGGCTCGCCAAGTTGTACCTGAGTTTCGCTGCCGCCCTGTTGCCGTGGTCGGGTTATTTGGCTATGAGCCTGCCGCAGCGCAGCGTCAGCCCGCACTACGCGACGACCTGGGTGGGCTTCGACCTGCTGCTGATGGCCGTGCTGGCTCGGATCGGGTGGCTGGCCCATCGGCGCAACCCGCGGGTGGTGCTGGCGGCCGCGGTCGGCGCCACGCTGCTCGTCGCCGACGCCTGGTTCGACATCACCACGGCGGCCAGCGGCCCGGCCCGTACCCGCGCCATCCTGTCAGCGGTCCTGCTGGAGTTACCCACCGCCGGACTGAGCGTGCTGCTGGCCCGTCGCGCCCTCGCAGCGCTCATCGACCCGGTCCCCGCCGGCCGCCCGCCGGATGACGCTTCACAATCTGTCAGGTAATCGGCAGCGCCGACGCTTCGGTCAAGGCCGGACGGAACGCGATGACCGGCAACTGCCGCACCAGCCGCCGCCGCGCCGCGTCGCTGCCGTCGTAGCGCCAGCCGACCAGCCAGCTCAGCATCCGGTGGACGACCGGTCGCACCCACCGGTTGCGGCCCTCGTAGGCCGCGAGGACCGCGGCCGCCTCGGACTCGCCGAGCTCGCGGTGGACCGGGCGGAACCGGCGCCGGCCGACGACGACCTCGACGGCGGGATGCGCCTGCAGGTTCCGGTACCACTGCGCCGAGCGGCCCAGCCCGGCGATCACCATCACTTCTCCGGCGGCCGGGTCGGTGCCGATCACCTCGAGCACCGTCCCGTACCGCCTGCCGGTGGTCCGGCCGACGTGGGTCAGGAGCAGGAACCGCGACCCGAGCAGCCAGCCGGCACGAATCCGGTACAGCCCCGCCGGCGCCCGCAGCAACCCGCTGGTCAGGCGTCCCGGCCGGTGGGTGGACACCCCGCCTCCCCCGGGTCAGGCCGACGCGGTAAGCCGCTCCCAGTGCCGGTGCATGCCCAGCGCGGTGACCAGTTGATCGCCGAATCCGTCGGTCGCCTTGTCGCCGGTGACCACGCCGGCTCCGCTCGTCGGCACCCCCGCGCCGGTGAGCAGGGAGACGCCGCTGCCCCAGGCGGCCACCGTCTTGCCGTGCCGGTAGGCCTCGTCGAGGAACCGCTGGGCCGACGGATCGGCGGCCAGGGCGTCGGCGCCGTCGGCCACCACGATGGCGTCGAACTCCACCGACATGTTGGTGAGGAAGGTCCGCTCGACGACCGCGGTGGCCCGGCCGTCGGCACCGGTGACCGTGCCGCCGTGCGGGGCGAGCACCTTGAGCTGGGCCCGTTCGGCCTTCAGCCGGGCGCGCAAGGCTTCCACCCCGGCGAGGTCGGCGCCGTCGCGTGTGATCACGGCGACCACCCGGCCGTCGACCTTGCCGGGCTCGGGGTGCACCTGGGACAGCGCGGCCGAGGATCCGGCGTCGGCCGGCGGGGAGCACTGCGGTACGGGCAGGCCGAGCCCGGTGGCCACCCGGCGGCACAGCTCCGCGTCGATGTGAGCGAGGTTGCCGACCATCCGCTCCTTGACCGTCTGCTCGTAGCATTTGCCGAGTTCGAAGGTGAAGGCGTCGGCGATGTGGTCGCGTTCGACCGGGGTCATGCTGTTCCAGAACAGCCGGGCCTGGGTGAAGTGATCGGCGAAGGACAGCGGCCGCTCCCGGACCTTGGCTCCCGATACCGGCTTCGGTACGTGGACGTACCCGCCGTCGGCGGCGCCGGCGAATACCGGGCAGCCGCCGTCGATGCCGGCCGGGTAGTAGGCCACCTTCCCCTCCGGTACCGCGTCCTGGTGGCAGCCGTCACGCAGGTTGTCGTTCACCGGTACGTGCGGCCGGTTGATCGGGATCTGGGAGAAGTTCGGGCCGCCGAGGCGGGTGAGCTGGGTGTCGAGGTAGGAGAACATCCGGACCTGCATGAGCGGGTCGTTGGTGATCTCGATACCCGGGACCAGGTGTCCGGTGTGGAAGGCCACCTGCTCGGTCTCGGCGAAGTAGTTGGTCGGGTTGCGGTCCAAGGTAAGCCGGCCGACCACCTGCACGGGCGCCAGCTCCTCCGGGACGATCTTGGTCGGGTCGAGCAAGTCGATTCCTTCGAACGTCTCCTCCGCGGTGTCCGGGAAGGTCTGGACGGCCAGGTCCCATTCCGGGTAGGCCCCGGATTCGATGGCCTCGTAGAGATCGCGACGGTGGAAGTCCGGGTCCGCGCCGGCCAGCTTGACCGCCTCGTCCCAGATCAGCGAGTGCACGCCCAACACCGGCTTCCAGTGGAACTTGACGAGCGTGGTCGCGCCCTCGGCGTTGACCAGCCGGAAGGTGTGGACGCCGAAGCCCTCCATGGTCCGCAGGGATCGCGGGATGCCCCGGTCGGACATGACCCACATCAGCATGTGAGTGGACTCGGGTTGGAGCGAGCAGAAGTCCCAGAACGTGTCGTGCGCGGACTGGGCCTGCGGGATCTCCTTGTCCGGCTCGGGCTTCACCGCGTGGACGAAGTCCGGGAACTTGATGCCGTCTTGGATGAAGAATACTGGGATGTTGTTGCCGACCAGGTCCCAGTTGCCTTCGCGGGTATAGAACTTCACCGCGAACCCGCGTACGTCCCGGGCGGTGTCCGCCGAGCCGCGAGACCCCGCGACGGTGGAGAACCGGACGAACACCGGGGTTTCGGCGTCCGGGTCGGTGAGCACCGCGGCCCGGGTGATCCCGCGCAGCGCGCCGTTGGCCCGGAAGGTGCCGTGCACCCCGACGCCGCGAGCGTGCACCACGCGCTCCGGGATCCGCTCGTGGTCGAAGTGCGTGATCTTCTCGCGGAGGTGGAAGTCCTCCATCAGCGTCGGGCCGCGGCTGCCCGCCCGCAGCGAGTTGTCGGTGTCGGCGACCCGGACCCCCTGCGCGGTGGTCAGGTACCGCCCGGCCTGCGCCCGCCGCGGCCCGTCACCCGGCGCCCGCCCGGTCGGGCCGACGTCCTCCGGGGCGGCCTGGGTTGCCGAGCCATCGCCGGAAACAGTCTCCGCGACGGCCTCGACCGCCCCCGCCACCGTGTCCGCAACTGCGTCCTTTGCCTTGTCTACCAAGCTCATGCGGTCCTCCAGGTTCCACGCCGGCCCAGCCGCCAGCGTGCAAGCGCTCTGTACCCCGCCGGTTTCCCGGTCCCACCCGCTACCGGTGGAAAGCTGGTGAAAATGCGGTCAGTCACCCGAACCCCGACGGTGCGGCCTCGCCGATCCGGGTGAGTCCGGCTGGGTACAGTGAGCGGGCGTCTGGCTGTGGGGCCAGCCGAAACCGCCGCCCGTCGCGGCCAACGGTCCCTACCGATGTTCGGTACGGGAGGTGCCGTGACGCAGGACCGCGCCGGGCCGCCGCCGACCCCATTACCGCTCGACCCCGATATCGACCCCGACGAAGACGCCCGGCACACCACCACCAGGATCGGTGCCGACCCGTTCGCCCCCGGCGCCCGGCGCGGCCGCTGGCCACGGTTGCCGCCGCCGGTCCTCGCCGTGGTGTTCGCCGGCGGGCTGCTCGGCGGGCTGGCCCGCTACGCGGTCACCTCCGCCTGGCCGACCCCGGCGTACCGCTTCCCCTGGGCCACGTTCACCGTGAATACCGGAGGCGCGTTCGGGCTGGCGTTGCTGCTGTACATCGTGGCCGAGGTGTGGTCGCCGCACCGATACGCCCGCCCACTGCTCGGCACCGGGTTCCTCGGCGCGTTCACCACGTTCTCCTCCGTCGCGCTGAGTGCGGATCAACTCGCGGCGCACGGCCACGGCACCACCGCGGCGATATATCTGGTGGGCAGCCTGCTGGCGGCGGCCGGCGCCGGCTCGTTCGGCCTGCTGCTGGGCCGGGCGATCGCCGCCAGCCGGCACGGGACGGACGGCAGAGTGCCACGAGGGAGGCGATGATGCGACTACAGGGGCAGGCGCGCCGGCTGACGATCTTCATCGGGGAGACCGACTCCTGGCACCATCGGCCGCTCTACGCCGAGATCGTGCACCGGGCGCACCGGGCCGGGCTGGCCGGGGTGAGCGTGTTCCGCGGGATCGAAGGGTTCGGCGCCTCCAGCCGGATCCACACCGCCCGGATGCTCAGCCTGTCCGACGATCTGCCGTTGGCGATCATTGTCGTGGACGTGGCGGCGCGGATCGACGCATTCCTGCCGCAGCTCGACGAGTTGATCACCGAGGGGCTGGTCATCCTCGACGACGTGGAGGTCGTGCGATACGTCGGCAACCCCGCAAAGGGCGTCGCCGAACAGGACGCCGGTGGGGACCGGTGATCCTGGCCATCCTGGTCGGCCTGGCCGCCGGGCTGGGCGCGGTCGCCCGCTACGTGACCGACCAGGTGATCCAGCACCAGTACGACTCGGTGTTCCCGTTCGGCACCTTCACCGTCAACGTCACCGGCTCGCTGCTGCTCGGTGCAATTGTCGGGCTGGGTCGACACCACGGGCTGCCGGTCGACGTCGGCGTGGTCCTCGCCGCCGGATTCTGCTCGGGGTTCACCACCTGGTCCACCTTCGCCTACGAGACCCTGGTCCTGGCCGAGACCGGCGCGCTGGCTGAAGCGGCCGCGAACATCGCGTTCAGCGTGGGGATCAGCGTGTTGGCCGCCGCGGCCGGCCTCGGCCTGACGCTGCTGTAAACCGGTTCGCTTCACCCGGCTTGGCACCGATTTGCCCAGCGACGCGACGGTGACGCTCGGGTGACGCCGGGCTCGGCAGCATCCGCCGACGACGGGGCGGGCGGAGGTCGCCGGACACCGTCGCGGAGAGAGGCGGACGCGATGGCGGTGCAGGTTTCCTACCCCGGCGTCTACGTCGAGGAGTTCGCCCCCGGAGCGCCCATCAGCGGGGTCGGCACCGGTACGGCCGCCTTCCTCGGAACGGCACTGAGCGGCCCGGCGGGTACCCCGACCCGGGTGCAGAGCTGGGACGCCTTTACCGCGCTGTATGGCGGTTTCCCCGACTCCGGGCCACCGAGCCACCTCGCCGCCGCCGTGTACGGCTTCTTCCGCAACGGCGGCACCGACTGCTACGTCCTGCGGGCCGCCACCGGAGCCCGGGCCTCGGTCGGCCTGGACAGCCGGGGCTCCGGCGGGTCGGCTGCCGAGCCGGCCCTGGTCGCGACCGCCCTCGTCGAAGGCCCGGCGGGGAATGCGGTGAGCGTGGAGGTCGTCGAGAGCAGCCGGCTCGGCAGCGTGCTGCGCCGCGCCGCGCCGGCTCCGGCTCCGGCGACGACGGGCGGCACTCCCGCCACCGACCTCGCGGTGCACGTCGCGCAGGCCACGGTGACGGCGGCGCCCGGGCCGAGCGAGCTCACCCTGGACGCGGCCGGCGGGTTCGCCGCCGGTGACCGGGTGGCCGTACAGTCCCCGGCCGGCGGTGCGGCCTCGGTCGCCGTCGTGCGCTCCGTGCGCGGCGACATCGTGGAGTTGGCGTCCGGGTTGCCGGCCCCGGCCGCGGCCTCCGGCGCCACGGTACGTACCGCCGATCTCCTCGCCGGCCAGACCGTGCTGCGCCTCGACGTACCGGACGCCGTCTCGCTGGCCCAGGCCCTGCCGGCCGGCTCCGTGGTGTCGCTGCGGGCCGGGAACGCCGGGGAAGTGCGGGTGGTCGCCTCGGCCGGCGCCGACACCGTGACTCTCACCGAGGGACTGGCCTCGGCGTACGGCCTCGGCGACCCGGCATCGGTCCCGCGGCTCGGCTCGCTCGAGTTCGATCTGGTGGTCACCGAGGCCAGCACGGGGCGCACCGAGCGGTTCACCGAGTTGTCCACCAGCCCCCGGCACCCGGCGTACTGGGGCAGCGCCGTCACCTCCGGGCTGGTCGCCCTGACCCCGCCGCCCGCGCCGCCCGCGCCCGCGCCGGACGACCCTCGACCGGCGGTCGCCACGTACCCGCTCGCCGGTGGCCTCCCCGACGACCGGGCGGCCGCCTGGACGGATCTGCTGACCCGAACCGCCGAGTACCTCGACCGGTTGCTGCCCCTCGGGGAAGTCGACCTGGTGGCGGTACCCGGCGCGGTGCAGGCCGCCGCGCAGCAGGCGATCGTCGTCCACTGCGAGGCCGCCTTCGACCGGTTCGCGGTCCTGGACGCCGCGCCGGGCAGCGACCCCGACGCGGTGAGCGCCCAACTCGCCGGGGTGCGCTCGGCGCAGGGCTTCGCGGCGCTGTACTACCCGTGGCTCACCGTGACCCACCCGGTGACCGGGGCGGTGCGGAACTGGCCCCCGTCCGGCCATGTGGCCGGAGTCATCGCGCACACCGACGCCACCCGGGGCGTGCACAAGGCACCGGCGAACGTCGCGCTCCGCGCCGCCCTGGGTGTCGAGCGCCGGCTCACCGACGCCGAGCAAGGTCCCCTCAACGTGGCCGGAATCAACGCGCTGCGGGTCTTCCCCGGACAGACCCAGCCGGTGGTGTGGGGCGCCCGGACCACGGCCGGAGACGTGGACCGCACCTGGCAGTACGTCAACGTCCGCCGTCTGATGATCTTCCTCGAGCAGTCGATCACCGCGGGCATCCGGTGGGCGGTGTTCGAGCCCAACGATCTCTCGCTCTGGCAGCGGCTGAAGCGGACGATCAACGACTTCCTCACCTCGGTGTGGCGGGACGGCGCGCTGTTCGGGGCCACCCCGCAAGAGGCGTTCTACGTCCGGATCGACGAGGTGCTCAACCCGCCGTCGGGGCGCGCGCTGGGCCGCCTGGTCATCGAGGTGGGGGTGGCCCCGACCTACCCCGCCGAGTTCGTCGTCCTGCGCATCGGGGTCTGGCCGGGCGGCTCCTCGGTGTCGGAAGCCTGACCAGGTCGAGCAGCAGAAGGAGCGAGCGTGGCAGTCACCGGCCAGCGGGTCGACCCGTACGGCAGCTACAACTTCCTGGTCGAGATCGACGGCATCACCTCGGCCGGGTTCAGTGAGGTGAGCGGCTTCGACACCACCGTCGCGGTGCACGAATACCGCGAGGGATTCCGACCCCACGACGGTCCGCAAGCTGCCCGGGATGGTCAGCTACGCCAACATCGTCCTGCGCTGGGGTCTTACCCAGGACAGCCAGCTCTACGACTGGCTCCGCCAGGCCGCTGCCGGGCAGGTGACCCGCAAGAACGGCTCGATCGTCGTGCTGGACACCACCGGCGCGGAAGTCGTGCGCTGGAACTTCCGGGGCGCCTGGCCGACCCGCTGGTCCGGTCCCGAGCTCAACGCCACGGCTCAGGGCGTGGCCATCCAGACCCTCGAGCTGGTGCACGAAGGCGTGGAGCGGGCGAGGTAACGGCCGTGCCGACCCTGCAGACCGAGTACGAATTCACCCTGCCGTTGGGTTACCTCGACGGCGACGGCGACCTGCACCGTGACGGGGTGATGCGCCTGGCCACGGCCGCGAGATGAGATCCTTCCGCTGCGCGACCCGCGGGTGGCCGCCAACGAGGCGTACCTGATCGTCCTGCTGCTCTCCCGGGTGGTGGTCCGGCTCGGTCGGCTCGACCGCGTCACCCCGCAGGTCATCGAAGGGCTGTTCGCGGCCGACCTCGGGCACCTGCAGGAGCTGTACAACGCGGTCAACGCCCTCGCCGAGGACCGCCGGCCCACCCGGTGCCCACAGTGCGACCACGTTTTCAGCCTGGTGCCCGGCCCGGAGCCCGCCGCGGCCGCCGGAGGTCCGGCCGCCCCGGGCCCTTTCGCGCCGGCGGGCTCGCGGTCTATCCCGGGGAGCATCTGATGGCCGAGCTCACCTTTCTCGCCTACCACCTGCACTGGCCGCTCACCGACCTGCTGGACCTGGAGCACCGTGACCGGCGGGCCTGGGTCGCCGAGGTCTCCGCGCTCAACGCCCGGCGTAACGAAGCATGAGCGCCGGCGTGGTGGCGGCACACCGGCAGCGCCCCGCCGGCTGCTGGGCTGGTTGGGCGGGCGCGGTGGCCGCCCGGTACGCCAGACCCGCCCGGTACTGCCGGCGCCGCCATGGCCCGCACCCGGTCCCAGCCGTCCTGCTGCGACTGGCCGGCGGCACCTCGGTCCATCCGGTGCGGAGGATCACCGTGCGGGAGTCCGCCCGATCGGGGGCGCCGCGCTGGCCGGCACCCGGTACCGCCCTCCGGGAGCGCCTGATCCCGCTACGGACCGCGGTGGCCCGGCCGGCTCGCCGCTCGCCCCGGCCGGTTGCCCGTCTGCACCTCACTCGGCCAGGCCCACCGTCGGCCATCGTCCCGGTGGCCCGCCCCGGTCGGCCCAAGCCGCGCGGTGACCGCCGGATCCCGGAGGTCCCCCGGGTCGTGGTGCGATCCCCGACGCCACCGGGGGACGGCGGCGGCGCCGGCCGCGCCGGGGCGCCGCCGGCCGGCTCGGGGCCGGTACCCGGCTGGGGCGCCCCGCTGCTGCCGGCTCGCCGGACCGACGCCCCCCAGCCGGATCTCGGTCGGCTCAGCGAGGCGGTCGCCGGCCGGCTGGCCCGCCAGGCGGTGGCCGCCCGCGAGCGCCGCGGGGAGGTCTAGATGCGGCTGGAGAAGGCGGTGCTGACCAACACGGTCAGCGGAGCCCGGATCCCGGTGATGTTCAACCCGGAGAACTACACCGTGAGCCGGGAGAGCTCCTTCGCCCAGGCGGTCACGCCGGGCGCCTCCGGTCCGCTGCTGCAGTTCGTCAGTGGCGCGGCCCAGACCCTGAGCTGCGAACTCCTGCTGGACACCTACGAGGAACACCGCGAGGACAGCCGTACGGTCAACCGGGCCGGGCAGGACGTCCGCGACTTCGTCCGCCGGATCACGGACCTGATGAACATCGACCCCACTAGCCACGCCCCGCCGGTGCTGCTGCTGACCTGGGCGTCGCTGTCGTTGCCCTGCGTCCTGACCTCGGCGACGGCGAACTACGTGATGTTCCTGGCCGACGGGACCCCGGTGCGGGCCCGGCTGGCGGTGACCTTCACCGAGTTCCGCAACGCCGACCTGGAACCTCGGGAGGTCAAGCGCGAGACCGCGGACTACTCCAAGGTGCACGTCCTCGGCGCCGGGGACACCCTGGCCGGGATCGCCGCGGCGGCGTACGGCGACCCCGGCCGCTGGCGGCCGGTGGCGATCGCCAACGACATCGACGACCCACGGGTGTTGGAGGTGGGCCGGGCGCTGCTCGTGCCGCAGCTGCCGTACCGGGATCCGGTCACCGGGGCGTTGACGCCATGACCGCGCAGACGCCATGACCGCGCTGGCCGTACCGCGCTACGTCCCGGACTTCCGGATCCGCATCGCCGGCCGGGACCTGCCCGCCGGCGTGCGGTCCGCCGTGCTGGCGGTGCGCTACCAGAACGGCCTCGACGCCGCCGACCGGGTGGAGATCGACGTCGCCAACCCGGACCTCCGGCTGCTCGGCGGGCACATCCGCGGGCTGGGTGTGCGGCCGTACCCGACCGGGGTGCGGCTGGGCCCGATGCGCACCGACGTCGTACCCGACGGATTGTTCGACATCGACAACCCGCTGCGGCTGGCGCTGGGGTACGCCGACCAGCCGCTCGCCGACGTCTTCGACGGCGTGCTCACCGGGGTGGAGGCGACCCTGCCGGCCAGCGGGATGCCGACCGTGACCCTGGTCGCCCACGACCGGCTGGTCCACCTCGCCGAGGGCACCTCGGTACGCGGCTTCGGCCCGCTGCCCGACTTCCTCATCGCCTCCCTGCTGGCCGGGGAGAACGCCCTGCTGGCCGACCTCGACCCGGCGGTCGTGGCGCTCTCCGGTGCGGATGCCCTGGCCCGGGAGGTCTTCTCCGGTACCGGCCGTACCCAGTCCGGCACCAGCGACCTGGCGCTGCTCGCCGAGATCGCGGCCGGCTACGACGCCCACTTCTGGGCCGAGGGCGACGTCGTGCACCTGGCGCGCATCCCGGCTGACACCACGCCCGAGGTGGAACTCCGTTGGGGGGCCACCCTGGTGGAGCTGGCACCGCGGATGTCGGCCGTCGGCCAGATCGTCGCGGTCAGCGCCCGGTTCGCCCTGCAGTGGCTGCCGGTCGAGTTCGTCGTGACCGTGGGCTGGGACCTCGACCGGGAGAGCGTGTCCGTCACCGTCCGTCCCGGGGCGGCCGGCGGAGGCGGTTCGACCGGCGGGTCGCTGACCGTCGCCGACCAGCGGATCGGCGGTTCGGCGGACCTGGTGACCGGCGCGCTCACCCTGCTGCGTGAGCTGCGGCGGAAAGTCAACACCAGGCTGACCGCGACCGGGTCGGCCGTCGGCGACCCGCGGATCCGGGCCGGGAAGCTGCTGCGGATCAGCGGCGCGGGAGCCGACTTCAGCGGGGACTACCGGGTCACCGAGACGACCCACAGCCTGGATGCCGGCGGGTACCGTACGTCGTTCGGGGTGCAGCGGGAGATCATCCCGTGAGCCTGGGCCCGCTGGACATCCCGCTGCTGCCCGGTTCGCCGCGGCTGCACGTGGGGGTGTTCCGCGCGGTGGTGGTCGATGCCGTCGACCCCCTCGGCATGGGCCGGCTGTCGGTGGTGGTACCGGCGGTGACCGGCGAGGAGCAGACGTACTGGGCGATACCGGCGGTTCCGATGGCTTCGCCGGGGGTCGGGGTCCGGTTCGTCCCGCGACCCGGGGACGTGGCGATCGTGGCCTTCGAGGCCGGCGATCCCCGCTTCCCGGTCGTCCTCGGCTACTACTGGGACGCCCCGGCGTCGGCCCCTCTGCCGCCGGAAGCCCACGTCCTCCGTGGACCTGCCGCGGCGGGCATCGAGATCACCGACGTGCCGCCGACGGTCACGGTGCGCTCCGGCCCGGCCGAAGTGGTCGTATCCCCGGAAGGCATCACGGTGACCATGGCGGAAACCGTGCTGAGCGTCACCGCGGAAGGCATAGACCTGGCCGCCCCGGCGGTCAGCGTCGAGGCCGCCGGCAGCCTCACCCTGAGCGGGTCGGAGGTGACCATCGAAGGTTCTACCGTCTCGATCGAGGCCGGGGAAGCCGCGATCACGGCCGGTACCTGCCGGATCGAAGCCGCACTCGTGACGATCAATTAGCCCGTAACCAGCCCGCAAACCAGCCCGGCCGGAAAGAAGGGAACCATGCCGCCACTGGCGAGGATCGCCGCACCGTCGTCGCACGGGGGCACGGTGGTCGGACCGGGGGTGCCCACCGTGCTGGTCGAAGGGTTGCCGGTCGCGGTGTTGACCGACCTGCACGCCTGCCCCCTGCCGCCGCCGGCCGGCCCGCACCCGGCGACGCCGTTTCTCACCGGGTCCTTCAGCGTGCTGGTCGGCGGCCTACCGGTGCTCCGGATGGGCGACACCGCGGGCTGCGGCGCGACGATCCTGCTCGGCGCCCTGACGGTCGAGGTGGGCGAATGACGTCCGAGCCGACCCGGGTCGCTGCTTCCGGCGGCACTGCCTTCCTGGGCAGCGGCTGGGCCTTCCCGCTCCACCTGACCGCGGGGCAGCCGGGGCTGAGCTCGGGGGAGCAGAAGGTACGGGAGTCGATTCTGCTCATCCTGGGCACCGAGCCGGGCGAGCGGGTCATGCGGCCGGACTTCGGGGCCGGGCTGCGGGCGCTGGCCTTCGAACCGATGTCGACGACCACCGCGGCCCTGGTGCGCCACCGGGTGGCGGTGACCTTGATCCGGGAGGAACCACGGATCGACTCCGTCGAGGTCGCCGTGCAACCCGCCGCGGCCGAGCGGGCCCGGCTGGACGTCACGGTGAGCTACCGGATCCGGGCGAGCAACACGTTCTACAACCTGGTCTACCCGTTCTACCTCCTCGAGGGCGGGGACCGGTGAGCGCGCCGACTCCCGACCGGCGGGATTCCGACGCGGTCCGCGGAGCGCTGGCCGCCGCGGCACCCGCCTTTGTCCCGGGCTGGTCCCCGACCGCTGCCGGGCCGGGCCTCGGACTGCTGGCCGGTGCTGCGGAGCTGATCGGGGTGCTCGCCGATCGGGTCGAGGCCGCCCCGGCCAAGGCGCAGCTTGCGATGCTCGACCTGCTCGGCGCGGACCTCCTGCCCGCCCAGCCGGCTCGGGCGCCGGTGGTCTTCACCCCGGTGCCGGGGAACCCCGACGCCCGGGTGCCGGCCGGTACCCGGGTCGGGGTCGCCCTGCCCGGCGGCGGTTCGCCGCTGGTCTTCCAGACCACCTCGCCGGTGGCCCTCGCGGCCGCCCGGCTGGCTGCGGTGTCGACGCTCTGGCCGGGCCGGGACGGCTACGCCGACCACTTCGCCGACCTGGCTGCCGGTAAGCAGGTCACGCTGTTCGCCGGGCTGCACGGCATCCCGCACCACCTCTACCTGGCCGACCCGACGCTGGCCCTCGACGGGCCGGGGGTGGTCGAGGTCGAGGTCAGCCTGGCAACCGGTGCGCCGAGCCCGCTGGAGCTGGCCTGGGAGCACTGGGACGGTGCGGACTGGCGGGCCTTCGCGCCGTTCGCCACCCCGGACCGGCCGGATCGCAGCTTCGACGGAACCGTGGGAATGACCCGCAGTGGCATCGTCCGGCTGGTCAGCTCGTGCGCGGCCGGCGCGACCACCGTGGTCGCCGGCCGGTCGGGATGGTTCCTGCGCACCCGGGCGCTGCGGCCGCTGCCGCCCGACCCGAGCAGCCGGCCCCCGATGCTGGCCGGGATCCGGATCCGCTCGGTGACGGACCGGAGCTCCGAGCAGCTGGTACCCGACGCCGCCTTCGCCGGCCGGGCGCGGGTCGATCTCAGTAACACCTTCGGGCCCTTCGGCGGGCGCCCGCAGCCCGGTGCCGTGTTCGCGGTGGCCAGCGCTGCGGCCTTCCGCCGGCCGGGGACGGTGGTCACGGTGACCGTCACCCTGGTGCCGGACCCGTCGCCGGACCCCGCCCTCGGGCCGCTGGCCGTCTCCCCGTCGGTGGTGTGGGAGTACTGGAACGGCGAGCGGTGGCACCCGCTGCCCGGCGCGGCGAACAGCGCCGCGGGCTTCACCGACAGCGGCAGCTTCACGGTCACGGTGCCCGAGGACGCCACCCGGTGCGAGGTCGGCGGGACCGACGGGGTGTGGTGGCGGGCCCGGCTGGCCGCCGGCATGTTCGGCGCCCGCCGGGACATCACCCTGCCCGGCGCCGGCGGCGCGGCCGGAAGCTCGGTACAGGTCGTGGTCGCCAAACCACCGCTGATCGGGAACCTGACCCTGTCCTACCTGGCCCGCTCCCCGTGGACGGTGCCGGCGGTCTGCCTGAGCTACGACGACCTCGACTACACCGATCACAGTGCCGAGCTGCGTCGCCCCGGCCGGCCGGTTGCGGTGTTCCGGCCGGGCGTCGAGCCGGCGCCGGCGCTCTACCTCGGCTTCGATGCGCCACCGCCGGTCGACCGGGTCGGGCTCTACCTCGACATCGCCGAAACCCCGGACGACCCCGCCGCGCGAACGGTGCACTGGGAGTACTGGTCCGGCGCCGGATGGGCGCCGGTCGCGGTCGAGGACGGGACCGAGGCGCTGTCCCAGGCGGGGGTGCTGACCTGGCCGGGGGCCGCGGACAGCGCGCCGGTGGCCCGCTTCGGGCACGCGCTGCACTGGCTGCGCGGCCGGCTGGCCGAGGACACCGATCCACCCCGGCCGATCCTGCGTTCCGCCGGGCTGAACGCGACCTGGGCCGCCCAGCACGAAACCGTGGTCGACGAGGTGCTCGGCACCGGCGCCGGCGGGGGATCCCAGAGCTTGTTCCTGCGGCGCGCCCCGGTCCTGGACGGGGAGGTCATCGAGGTGCGTGAGCTGGCCGGCGATGCCGCCGCGGTGGACGTGGACCGGCTGCGCGCCGACGTGGTGTCCAGTGGTGGCACCGAGGCCGACCTGCGGATCGTCATCGGGCCGTCCGGCGACGTGGGAGAGGTCTGGGTGCGGTGGTACCGCCGCCGCGACCTGCTCACCGCGCCGGCCGCGGCGCGGGTCTACACCCTGGAACATCGCCGGGGGCGCGTGGTCTTCGGCGACGGCGTGCGTGGCCGGGCGGTACCGGTCGGAGCGACCGTGGCCGCCCGGTCCTACCAGGCCGGTGGTGGGCGGGCCGGAAACGTGGCCGCCGGATCGGTCAGCCAGGTCCTGGGCGCCCTGCCCTACGCCGCCTCGGTCACCAATCCGAGCCCGGCCGCGGGCGGCGCGGACCCCGAAACCCTGGACGCGGTGTCCCGCCGGGCGCCCCTGGGGCTACGCACCCGCCGCCAGGCCGTGACCGCGGCCGACGCGGCGGCCGCCGCCCGGGAGGCCTCCCCGGCCGTCGCCCGGGCCTACGCCAGGGCCGACGTACGCCCGGACGGCATCCCCGAGTCCGGCTGGCTGACCGTGGTCATCCTGCCGTACAGCACCGACTTGCAGCCCCAACCGAGCCTGGCGTTGCGCCGGGCGGTGGCCGAGCACCTGGCGGCTCGCATGCCGGCGGCCGCCGCCGGCCGGCTGTCGGTCACCGGGCCCAGGTACGCCCCGGTCGGGGCCGCCGCGACCGTGCTGCCCGCCTCGGCCGCGCCCGCCGCATCCTCCGGCGTCGCGGCCGGCCCCGGGCAGCTGCTCGGCACGGTCTTCACCCGGCTGAGCGCGTACCTGCACCCGCTCACCGGTGGGCCGGGCGGGGAGGGTTGGACTCCCGGCCGCGGGGTCCACGCCTGCGACATTGCGGCGCTGGTGCACGACGTGCCCGGGGTGGACTCCGTCACCGGGCTGGCGGTCCTCCTCGACGGGGTGCCCTCCGGCGACGCCGTCGAGGTACCCGCCGACCGCCTCGTCGCCGCCGGTCCGTTGCGGCTTCGCCTCGCCGGGCGCCTCGCCGGCACCCCGGCGGGATGCTGAAGGCCCGGCCGTGCCCCTTCCGCTCCCCGACCTCGACACCCGGCGGTGGACCGACCTCATTGCCGAGGCCCGCGGCGTGCTGCCGAGCTACGCCCCGGACTGGACGGACTTCAACGCCTCCGATCCCGGCGTCACCCTGCTCGAGCTGCTGGCCCACGTCGTGGAGCAGGACCTCTACCGAGCCAATCGGGTACCGCCGGCCACCCTCGTCGGGCTCCTGGCCCTTGCCGGGTTCCGCCCGAGCGGGGCTCGACCGGCCGAGGTGGTGCTCGCCATCGGGCCGGACCGGACGACCGGTGAACGGCACGACGACTCCTCCGGGGTGCCCGCCCGGGTCGAGGCCGGCACGGTGTACCGCTCGCCGGGAGGGATCGGGGCGGTCACGTTGGATCCGGTCACCCCGTCGGGTGCCCAAGTGACGGCTGTGCTGCGCGGTCTTGAGGCCGCGGCCGGGGCGGACGAGCCGGAGCCCGGGCTGGTCGACGTGACACCCGCCCTGGCGAGCGGCTCCGGCGTCCTGCCGTTCGGTGCCGACCCGCGGCCCGGGGCCGCCCTCTACCTCGGCTTCGCCGCGCCGCTGCCCTCCGCCGCGCCGGTCAACATGTGGGTCGGCGCCGACGAGCCATCCGGCCCCGACGCCGGTCCCGGCCCGCACCACGACGCCCGGATCGCGTGGGAGCTGCTCACCGGTACCCACGAGGAGCCCGGCTGGGCGGAGCTCACGGTCTCCCGGGACGACACCCGGGCGCTGACCCGCAGCGGGCTGGTCGTGGTCTGCGCGACCGGCTCTCAGCTGGCGCGCTCCTACCCCGCCGTTCGCGGACAGCGTTGGTGGCTGCGCTGCCGGCTGGCCGCCGGCGGGTACGACGTCGCGCCGCGGCTTAACGCCGTCGCGCTCGACGCCACTGCGGCCCGCCAACAGGACGCGATCACCGGCGGTTGGCGGTTCGCACCGCAGGCCCGGACGGTCGGGCTGGCGCCGGGGGCGACGACCCGCCTCGCCGGGTTGCGGCTGGACCCCGCCGGCCAGGTCGTGGACCTGGAACTGGACCCGTCCGGCGCCGGACCGGCGGTGCAGGTTCCCGCGGTGCAGGTTCCGGGGCGGCTGGATCTCCCGGTGGCGCTGCTCGGCCGGGCCGACGGCGGGCCGGATCTCGTGCTCGACGTGCCGGTGGCCGCGGCGCTGCGCGATTCCCTCGAGGTGTGGACCGCGGCCGGCGGCGGCTGGCAGCGCTGGACGGTCACCGGCGACCTCACCGCCGTCGGCCCGGCGGAGTACGTGGTCGCCATCGAGCCGTCCGGGCGGAGCCTGCGCTTCGGCGACGGAGCCGCTGGGCTGGTACCGCCGGAGGGTGCCGCGGTGCTGGCTCTCGGGGCGCACACCGCCGGCTCGGCCGGCAACCTGGCGGCCGGATCCCGCTGGCGCCCGGCATCCGGGGCGGGTCCGGACGCGGTGAACCCGGCGCCGGCCAGCGGCGGCTCCGATCCGGAGGACCTCGCGGCGGTGGCTGCCCGGGCGGTCGCCGAGTTGACGGCGAGCGAACGACTTGTCGAAATCGCCGCCGGCGCACCCACGCTGGACCAGCTGGACCCGGCCCTCGTCCGATCCGTCCCGGCCCCGGCCCGGGCGGTCACCGCCCTGGACATGGAACGCATCGCCCGAGACGTCCCCGGCACCGCGGTGTCCCGGGTCCGGGCCTGGCCCGGCGTGGACGTCGAGGCGCCCGGCCTTTCCGCCCCGGGGACGGTGTCGGTCGTCGTGGTTCCGTACCTACCGGCCGACCGGCCGCAGGCCGGCGCCGGGTTGCTTACCGCCATCCGCCGGGAACTGCACCGGCGGCGGGTGGTGGGTACCCGGCTGGTGGTACGCGGCCCCGGCTACCGCAGCGTCGCCGTCGCGGCCACGGTCACCGCCTCCTCCGGCGCCGACCCCGACCGGGTGCTGGCGGCGGCAGCCGCGGCGCTCGACACCTACCTCGACCCGCGACGTGGTGGCCCGGCCGGGCGTGGCTGGCCGTTCGGGCGAACCGTCTTCCGAGCAGAGGTGCTGCACGTGATCGTGACAGTCCCCGGCGTGGACTACGTCGGCGCAGTGGAGATCTTCGGCGACGGCGCCTCGGCGGGCTGCGACGACCTCCCCATCGGCCCCCGGGTGCTGCCCATCCCGGCGGCGCACCGCCTCACCGTCCGGCGCGGCTGACATGGTCGAGATCGCAGACCTGCCCCGGGTCGGCCACGTCGCGGGCGAGACGTTGCTCGCCGCGGACCTCACCGCCGACCTCACCCGAGCCGAACGGCTGCGCCGGCTGCACGTCGTGGCCGCGCACCAGGTCTGGGGAGTGGCCCGCGGCCTGGACGTGACCCTGGCCGGTGTCGAGGTCGTCGTATCGCCCGGCGCCGGCTACGACGCAACCGGAAGGGCCATCGCGCTCGACTCGCCGGTGAGAGTCGCGCTGCCCGCCGTGCCGGGTGGCGGTGCCCGGTGGTGCGACCTGCTGCTCAGCGGCGACGACCGGCCGGCCGGTAGCGCCGGTCCGAGGCTGCGCTGGTCGGTGCCCGCCGCCAGCGCCGACGGCACCCCGCCGCCGCTCGGACCCGACGTACGTCCCGGCCTCGACCTGCCGCTGGGCCGGGTGGCCGTCCTCGCCGGCGATCCTCCGGCGGCCGGCGGGCAGCTGGAGCGGAGTACCCGCCGAGTCGCCCGTGGGCAGGTCAGGCCCCGGGTGGCCAGTGACCAGCTGCTGCCCGGTCTGGTCCCGGTCGCCGGCAAGGCGGGCACCTGGACCGTGCAGGTGGATACCTCACCGGCAGGCTTCGCCGGTGTGCCCTATTACGTCGCCTCGCTCGGCGCCGACCCGCTGACCGCGGTGGCCGGCGGGCTGCCTGTGGACCCGCGGATCGTCGGGCCGTACACCGCACTCACCGGTGCCTCGCCAGCCGGCTTCACCCTGCTGGTCTGGTACGGCTGGCCCGACGCGGTGCCCGACCGGCCGCCGGTTCTGCTCCAGGAGCTCACCGCCCTGCCGGTCGCGCTGTCCTGGCTCGGTGTCGAATCGGTCGGTGTCGGATCCGTCGGCGTACCGGCCCCTGGAAGGAGCGCTCCATGACCGACTCCGACCCCGGATCGTTGCTCCCGGGGATGGCCCGGCCCACGTTCTTCGACGGGGAACGCCTGAGCGCTGCCGACCTGAGCGGAGTCCAGGACTACGGTGAGCAGCTGCGCTGGCTGCATTCCCGGGCGCTGCACGACTGGGGCATCTTCCTCGGGCTCGACGTCACCGGCGCCGCCGGCGCGGCCAGCGTCTCGGTGGACGCCGGCTACGCCGTGGACCGGCTGGGCCGCGAGGTCGTGCTGGCCTCCGGCCGCGACCTGGCCGTGCCGGCGACCTCCGGCAGCGGCCCGGCCGGCGCGGCGACCTGGTTCCTCACCGCCTCCTACCCCGAGGCGTCGGACGGGTCGCCGGAGCGCCGCGGCGGCGCGTTCGGCACGTCGGGCGCGGTGCGGGTGCCGACGGGCGCCGTGCTGCGCTGGGCGGAGCAGGATCCGGCGCTGGGCGAGCGGCGCGGCCTGGACCTGGTACTGGCCCAGGTGTCGGTCGCCGGGTGCCGGCTGCGCGCCGCCGCGGCCGGCGGCCGGCGGGACCGCACCCCCGGCGGGCCCCCGTACCTGCGGGCCGGCAGCACGACGCCCGGGGGGACGCCGTGGCAGGTGTGGCAGGTCGGCGCGGCGCGACCCGGCGTACGTACCGTGGTCACCACCTCCGAGGCCGGCTTTCGCGCGGCCCCCTTCTACCAGGCGCAGCTCGTCGGCGAGCGGGTCCTGTCGACCTCGCTCGGCGGCGCCCCGCTGGACGTCCTGGTCGACGGCTCCAGCTACGTCACCGACGCATCCGCCACCGGCTTCGAGCTGCGCGTCGCGCTGGTTGGGCTCACCTCGCTGGGGGTGCCACGCAGTGACGCCGTTGCCCCAGAGGACCTGGAGGCGATCATCGGGCGCTTCAGCGTGCCGGTCCTCGGCCTGTACGACTACTACCGCAACAACAGGAACAACCCGCGTACCTCGCTGAGCACCGGTGACGGCCTGACCACCGTCGCCGGGAGCGCGCAGACCGGGTACGCCACCACCGGCGACCACGTCATCACGGTCGAGGACATGCGGGCCGGCTTCGACCACTTCGCCCAGCGGCACGCCATCACCCTCGACGAGCTGGCTCGGCAGAACACCCTCGACCTCTCCGGCGCCGCGCCGCTCACGCTGCGCCTCGGCGCGCAGCTGGTCGTCAGCCGCGGGACGACGCCGGTCAACCCGCAGCAGGTGCTCGAACTGCCGAGCTTCCTCGGTGACCTGCAGAGCCGGCTCGGGTGGCACGTGAGCTGGCTGGGAGTGGAGCGGTGAACCGCGCCTACCGGTTGCTCAACGTCGAGGGGCGCTGGGCCGGCGCCCAGCTGGACGGGCTGGTGGTCGACCAGAGCGGGTCGCTCGTGCTGGCCCCGACGCCCGCCCCGACGCCCGACCCGGCGCCCGGCCCGCGGGCCGGTAGCTTCCGCGCCCCCCCGGCGTCCTTTCCGCAGGTGACCGCCTGGGGCCTGGTCCGCGCCGAGCTGGCCGATCCCGACGCGGGGCATCTGCAGCTGCTGACCTGCGCCACCGACGCCGAGGCGGAGCCGCCGCCGCTGCCGGCCGCCGGTCAGGCCACCGGGCTGTCCGGGCCAGAGGCCGAAGCCGACACGGCGGCCGGGCAGTGGCGGGCGGCGCCGCTGGACGCCGCCGCCTTGCTCGCGCTGTGCGTGCCGGCGCGCCGGCTGTGGGTCGGCGGGTGGCTGTACGCCGAGGATGCCCGCTCACCGGCGCTGCGCCAGATCCGGGTCGAGGCGGCGCAGGACGGCTGGCTGGAGCTGCTCCCGGCGATCTACCGCCGGGATCCGGCAGGACGCCGGCTGCTGTCCCAGCTGCTGGCCCTGCTCGGCTCTGAGCTGGACGTGGTCCGGGCCCGGCTGGCCGACCTGCCGCGGCTGTTCGACCCGCTCGCGGCGCCTGATGACTGCGAAGAGCCGACCGCGCTGGACCGGCTCGCCGGCTGGGTCGGCATCGAGCTGGCCGAAGCCCGAGGCGGCGACCCCGGCGCGCGGTACCGGCGCCGGCAGTTGGTGGCCACCGCGATCCCGTCCGGGGCGTTGCGCGGCACCCGGGACGGGTTGCGCTCGGCGGTGGCGGACGCGACCGGAGTCCGAGTGCAGGTCGAAGAGCCGGGCTCGTGGTGCTCGCTGTGGCCGCTCGGCGGCTCAGCGCTGGGGGTGTCCACCATGCTGCCGGTCGCGAACCCCGGAGGGGCGGTACTGGGCAGTACGGCCACCCTGGGTGCCGTGCGACTCGTCGACGGCGCGGCCTACGGCGCCCCGGCGCTGGCCGGACTGGCCGGGCGGGTGACGGTCACCACGACCGCCGCCGAGCTGGGCGGGCGCCGCGAGGCCGTGACCCAGGTGCTGGATCTCGAGCGCCCGGCGTACGCCCGGATCCACCTGTGCGCCGTCGAACCGCGGATGCGGGTCGGCGCCCAGTGCCGGGTCGGCATCGACACCGTCGTGGCCGGGCCCCCGCAGCCGCCGCCGTCCACCGTCGAGCGGCGCATTGACGACAGCAGCACCGAGGAGAGCAGCAGATGACCGACTCCCCGCCCCTGCCCGGGCTGCCCAGCCCGGTCCGCAACCGCTACTTCTATGGCAAGCTGCTCGACGCGGCGCACCTGCAGCTCGAGCAGGACTACTTCAACGACAAGCGCCGGCTGCTCAACCGGCTGCTCGCCGGGGCCGGCGTCATCGAAGGCCTGGAGGTCACCCCCGCCGGCGACGGCCGGGTCACCGTCTCCCCCGGTGTCGCTCTGGACCCGACCGGCCGGGAGATCATCGTTCCGGTCGTCTCCGACCCGGTCGATCCCCGGCAACCCACCGACAACACCGGCGCGCCGGCCGGGGCCCGGCTGGACGGTGCCGACACCGTGACCATCGGTGTGGCCTACGCCGAGCGGGCCACCGAACCGGCCCCGGTGTACGCCGACAGCGACGACGGCGAACCGGCCAGCGCCCCCAGCCTGGTGACCGAGGGCTACCGGGTGGTCGTGGCGCAGCACGATTCCCCGCCGGGGGTACGGCTCGCTCGGGTGCGGCTTCCCGACAGCGGCGGGGCGGTTACCGCCGACGGGATCGAGCAGGTCGCGCGTCGGCTCCGCCCGGGTCCCCAGCTCGACTACTCCGCCGGGGACGCCCAGACCTCGGATCCGGCGACCGTCTTGAGTCAGCCGGTGACCGCCCTGGTCCGGGACGGCTCGGGGGTGGCGGTACCCGGCGTCGGGGTCACGTTCGCGGTACGCGGGGGTGGCGGCGCGCTCAGCGCCGACGGGGCCGCTTTCGCTCCCTCGGTGGAGGTGACCAGCGGAGCCGACGGCGCCGCAACCGCCTCCTGGCGGCTCGGGGACCGACCGGGTGTCGGCTCGGTGTCGGCCACCATTGCGGGGGCGCCGCCGGTGACCTTCATCGCCTTCGGCCTGCCCGCGCCGGGCGGGTCGGCATGACGTCGGCGATGACCCCCGGCCCGGCCCCGGATGCCAGCGCCGGGGAAGCCGCCCGCTTCTTTCCCGGCCAGCTGGTGGGACCGGAGGATCTCAGCCAGGACCAGGTCTACTTCCGGGAGCGGCTGCGCCGGCACAACCGCCTGCTGCACGGCTGGGGGGTGGCCTGCGGCGCAGGGGTGAGCCCAGGCCCCGAGCCGGGCACCGTGGTCGTCGGCGCCGGGCTCGTCCTCGGCCCCTGGGGTGATGAGATCTGGATCGGCGCCGACGTCGTCGTCGACCTTCGCGCGGCCGACGCCGACGGCACCCTGACGGTGTCCGGCGCCCTGGCGGCCCGCAGCCCTCAGCCGGCCGCTGCGCCGCGGCAACCGGGCCAGGTGCTGCACCTGGCAGTGCGCTATACCCGGTACCCGACCAACCAGGTACGGGTGCCAGGCACGGTGTGCGGCTGTGACGACGGCGGCTCGGAGTACACCAGGCTCGCCGACGGGTACGTCCTTGCCGCGCTCGACGCCCTGCCGGACGGCTACGACCCGATGGTCCCACCGGATGTGGCCCAGGTGTTCGGGGAGACCGCGGGCGCGCTGCCGTGCCCGCCGGCGCCCCGCGACCCGTGGGTGATCCTGGCCGACGTCACGATGGCGACCGCGCAGGAGGTGGGCAGCATCGACCTGTACACCCGCCGGCGTCACGCCGCCGCGTGGGGCGCGTACTACTACCTGAACCCGCCGCGGCTGCTCGGCCTGACGGCACCGGAGAGCGTACCGAACAGCACCCCGTTCCAGGTCACCGCGACCCTCGACGGGCCCTCGCCGGACGATCAGGCGCTGGGCCTGTCGACCAACCCGCCGATCATCTTCATCCCGTCACCGCCGCCGACGATCGTTCGGGGGCAGACCAGCGTCATCTTCGAGCTCGCCGCCCAGTCGACGGCCTCGACTCCGGTACCGACGACGCTCGCGGTCTCCTACCGCGGCAGCACCCAGACCGCGACCGTGACGGTCCAACCCGGGCCGGTCGGATGACCGGCGGCGCGGCCGCGGCACCGACGATGAACGGCCTATTGCCGAGCGGCGGATCGTCGGCCACAGTGGTCGGCGTGCGGCTGGGGAACCGCGTCGAACCCGCGGGGGGGACGACCGGTGACGGCGCGCCGCCCGAGCCGGCGCCCGCAGCGGCGGTGACGATACGGCTGCTGGAGTCCTTCGGGGTCAGCGCCGGTGGCCGGGGCCTCGAGCTCCCGCCCGCCGGGCAGCGCCTGCTCGCGTTCCTCGCCCTGCGCGGCGGGGTGTGCCCGCGGATTTCGGCGGCCACCGCGCTGTGGCCGGGGGCGCCGGAGGAGCTGGCCAATGCCGCGCTGCGCTCGGCGCTGTGGCGGCTGCGGCGAGGTGCGGCCGGCGTCGTGGACTCCACGACCACCGAACTCGCGCTGGCCCGCGACGCGGCGGTCGACGTGGCGACCATGCGCGATCTGGCCCGCCGCCTGGTCCGCCCGGAGGCTGGCATCGACGCGGCGGAACTCGACGCCTCCCGGCTGGCCGGGACGCTGCTGCCCGGCTGGTACGACGACTGGGTGCTGCTGGAGCGCGAGCAGCTCCACCAACTCCAGCTGCACGGCCTTGAGGCGCTCGCCGAGCGGTTCCTGGGCGCCGGGAGACACGGCCCGGCCGCCGACGCGGCGCTCGCCGCGGTCCGCCTCGACCCGCTGCGGGAGAGCCCGTACCGCCTTCTGGTCCGGGTCCATCTCGACGAGGGCAACGCGAGTGAGGCGCTGCGCCAGTACGACGGCTACCGCCGGTTGCTGTGGGAGGAACTTGCGGTCGCTCCCTCGCCCCGCTTCGCCGAACTTGTCCGCTCGCTGGTGGCCTCCCGTTCGCGGCGACCGGACGCGGGGACGCGGTGGTGACGCCGGTCGCGGACACTGGGGCGATGACCATGCGCTCACCGCGAGGCGAGCGGGTCTCCCTGCTGGTGCTGCGGTGCAGCGTCGAGGAGTGCGCTCCGGAGACGTTGCGGATCCGCACCGCGTTCTACCCGGAGCTGGCCGCCGGGATCGGCGAGGTGCGGTGTTTCGCCGCCGTCGACTCGGCCACCGCCGCGGTGGCCGAGGCGCTCGAGGCCTTCCTGGCCCGGGCGTCGGCCGCCACCCCGCACCGGCCGGAGGGGGCCTAGCCGGTGGACCCGGCGCGGAGCAGCTCACCGGGGGCGCTGTGGTGTGCGCTGGAGCGTCTCGATGCCCGGCTGCGTCACCTCGCCGAAACGGCGGAGGACAGCGCGGCCCGCCCTGGACCGCCGGCCGAGACCCTGACCGCCGGGCTGAGCGGGTACCCGCCGTTCGCCGCCCTGGGCGGGGAGTACCGCCTGACCGGCGCCGACCTCGACGTCTTGGTGATCGCCCTGGCCCCGACGGTGGACCTGCGCTACCCCGCCGCGTACCGGACGGTTTGCGAACTCGGCCCGCCCCGGCAGCCGACCGTTGACCTCGTGCTGGAGGTGCTGGGCGGCCGAGGATCCGGTGCGCTGGAGCAGCGGATGCGCTTCGCCACCACCGGCCCGCTGGTGGGCGGCGGCGCGATTCACTTGGAGCCCGACCCGGCCGAACCGTCCTGGCTGGCCGACTGCGTCGAGGTCGACCCGCAGGTCGTCCGGGTGGTGCACGGCGACGACGACCTCGACCCCCGGCTGACCGCCTGGTGCTCCCTCGCCGAATCCGGCGGTGACCTGGCCGCGTTGCCGCCCGGCGCCCGGGAGTACCTGGCTCGGGTGACCGGTCACGCCGACGCTGGGGCCCCGATGCTCCTGTACCTGCGCGGCTCGGCCGCGGTCGACGGGGGCGGACGGGCGCTCGCCCGGGCGCTGGCGGGCGCGCTGCGCCAGCGGCTGCTGCTCCTGGACGTGCCTCGGCTGCTCGACACCGGAGCCGACCCGGCCGCCGCGGTGGCCCGAGCGCTGCGCGAGGCCCGGCTCTTCGGCCGGGTGAGCGTTCTGGAGGAGATCGACGCGCTCGCCGCCGGGCCGGCCTGGCCGCGGGTGCTCGCCACCCTGGCCGAGCATCCAGGCGCGACAGTGCTCACCGGCATCGAGGCGCTGCCACCCGGGCGCGGCGCCGGACCGGGGATGCTCACGGTGCCCCTGCCGGTACCGGACGCGGGGGTGCGTCACCGGGTGTGGACCGAGCGGCTGGCCGCCGCCGGGATAGCGGCCGACCCCGACGACGTCGCCGCGCTGGCCGCCGGATTCCGGTTCACCTCCACCCAGATCGGCGCCGCGGTCCGGACGGCGGCCGTGATCGGGGGCGGGGGGCCGGGGGGAGTGGACCGACCGGTGCTGCTCGCCGCCGCGCGGGCCCAGTCCCGGCCGGAGCTGACCCGGCTCGCGGTCCGCGTCACCCCGCGTGCGAGGCGGGCTGACCTGGTACTGCCCGAGGATGCGCTGGCCGCGCTCCGCGAGCTGGGCGACCGGGTGGCGCTGCGCCACCGGGTGCTCGACGAGTGGGGGCTCGGCGCTTCGACGACCCGCGGCAACGGGGTCAGCGCGCTGTTCCTCGGACCGTCCGGAACCGGCAAGACGATGGCCGCCGAAGTGGTGGCCGGGGAACTCGGTCTCGAGGTGTACCGGGTCGATCTTGCCGGGGTGGTCAGCAAGTACCTGGGCGAAACCGAGAAGAACCTGGGGGCGATCTTCGCCGCCGCCGAGCACGCCAACGCGGTGCTGCTCTTCGACGAGGCGGACGCACTGTTCGGCAAGCGCTCGGAAGTCAAGGACTCCCACGACCGGTACGCCAACGTCGAGATCGCCTACCTGCTGCAGCGCCTGGAGGCCTACGACGGCCTGGCCGTGCTCACCAGCAACCTGCCGCGCAACATCGACGAGGCGTTCGCCCGCCGGCTGACCTTCACCGTGCACTTCCCGTTCCCGGACGAGGCGACCCGGCGGCTGCTGTGGGCCGGCGCGATCCCGGCTCGGGTGCCGCTGGGTGCCGACGTCGACCCCGCCAATCTGGCCCGCCGCTTCAAGATCAGTGGCGGCACGATTCACAACGCGGTGCTCGCCGGGGCTTACCGGGCCGCCGCGGCAGAGCGTGCGATGGAGCTAGCGGACTTGGTGCACGGCGTCCGCCGGGAGTACCAGAAGCTCGGCAAGGCTCTCGACAACGGCGAGCTGAGGAGCGGTCCATGAGCGTTCTCCCGCCGGAGCCGGAGCGGCGCCCCCCGGTCGGCGAAACCCGCCCGCGGGTCCAGACAGGCGCCCGTCCCGGCGCTTTCGCCACGTCGCGAGCGCCGTTCGTACCGCCGCCGCTGCCAAAACCGGCGCCGGCTCGGCCGCAGACCCGTGCGCAGACCCTGGCGAGGCTGCTCCGGCGGACCCGCCGGGCTCCGGCCAAGGAGATGATCGACCTGGATGATGAAAGGAAGGACTCACCGGCCACCTGGGTTGCCTTCCACCAGGAGCTGGCCGACAAGCAGCAGATCCAGCTGGGCGCAGCTGCCCTCGATCCGCAACCTACGGCCGCCAGCGAACGGTCCGGAAGGGACGAACGCACCGGCGAGGACCTGCCGATCGGGGCCGGTCTGGCAGCGGCCATCGATGCGACCGGGAACATCACGTACTCCACGGTCGCCGACCCAAAACGGGACACCAGGATCGCCGGGCCGCTCCCGGTCGCCCTGGCCCGCACCGAGGTGCGGCCCGGTGCGCAGCGCACCGATCGGGCCGGCCTGCTCGACTGGGCGAACCCACCGACCGAGGAGGAACTCGCCACGCCGGCAGAGAGCCGCCTGCGCGGTGCGGTGCCGGATACCTCCCATATGTCGACCGCCTTCGGGGGCAGCACTGGCCGGGGGATCTTCGTGCTGACCCAGGGCCACCTGCACGTGACCGACACCAGCCGCTACGCCGCGATGTTCCGCGAGACGGAAGGCCCCGGCAGCGGAGTGATCGAGGCCTATCACTCCAGCATCACCGGCGGCCGGCCGGTGGACGCGGCCGGCGAGATCGAGATCCGCGACGGTCGGGTGGTCGCCATCTCCAACCTCAGCGGTCACTACCGGCCCGGCCCGGAGCATCTGCTCAACACGCTGTCCTGGCTGGCCGGTCGCGGCATCGACGTCTCCGGCATCACAGTGGGCGTGCTCGACCGGAACTACGATGCCGCCCGCTTCGTCAAGGCGGGCGGGGACGTGGCCGCGCTGGAGGCCCGCGCGTTGTCGGCGCGGGGAGTCGTCCTCGGCCAGGACCCGGTAACCGGACGGAAGACGGCGAGCATCTCGCATCCCACCAAGGGGTTGTTGAGCAACCTCTCCGTCGCCGCCCAGCAGCGCATCCTCGCCGAGCCCCCCGGTCAGCTCAGCGAATCGGCGCTCGGCAAGGTCGCTGAATTGCACTCCGACGCACCAGCCCTGCCCTCCGCCGCAGCGCCGGCCGGCGAGACCCGATCCCCGTCGAGTGCGGAGTTCGCGGAACGGCGGGCGACCCTGGCGAACCTGCTCACCGGGCGGCGCCGCGGCACGGTCGCGCAACTTCGCGATCGCTTCTCCGGCGGCGCGTGACGCGCCCGTGACGGCGGCCGCGCAGGCTACCGGGCACGCAGGCGGCTCAGCGGAGGAGGCCGGGACGGCCGTGCTCGACCACGTCGACAATCTGCTCCGGCACCTGTTTCTGACCCGGGTACCCGGGTTGAGCGACGAGGCCCAGGTCGGTTTCCAGCCGCCGGACGACGCCTGGCGCGGCCGGGTCGCCACGCTCACCGTCGGTGGTGCCCCGGCCGGCGCGCTCAACGCCTACCTGGTCGACCTGCGTGAGCGGCGGCAGCTGCGCAGCGCGGAGTGGACCACCACGGTGGCGGACGGGCTTGCCCAGCGGCACCCGCCGACCCCGCGGCTGGACTGCCACTACCTGCTGACCGCGTGGAGCCCGGCGGTGGCCTCCGCCGGGGTCGAGCCCGCCTTGGACGAGCACCACCTGCTCTACACCGCGATTGCCGCCCTCTTCGCCGCCGCCCCGCTCAACGCCACGTCGGTCTACGGCGCCGGTACGCCGGAGCTCGCCGCCCTACCGGAGGTGCTCCGCGACGTCGACCTACCGACCGTGGTCCTCCCGCCGGACGGGTTCCATGCCCTGCCGTACTTCTGGGGGACCATGGGCAGCGACAGCAGGTGGCGCGCCGGGGCCTACCTCATCGTCACCGTCCCCGTGATCATGTCCCGTCAGTACGGCGGTCCGATCGTCACCACCCGGGTCCTGCAGACCGGCTTACTCGACGGCGTCACCGGCGGGCCGGGGTCGATCCAGATCGGCGGTCGGCTGCTGCGGCCCGACGGCTCGCCGGCCGCGGCCGGCTGGCTGCGGCTGGAAACCACCGCTGGGCACGGGCTGGCGACCGTCGGCACCGACGTCGAGGGCCGGTTCAGCTTCGGCGGCCTGCGCCCGGGGCGCTACCTGCTGCGGGCCCGGGTGCCCGGGGCGGGCGAGCAGGTCCAGCCGCTCGCCGTCCCGGCCCCGAACGGGGACTACGACGTCGTCGTGGGATGATGCTCGGCGATCGCGAGGCCCGGGGTACGCTGCTCGGTGGGTACCCCTACCGGGTACCGGGCTGCGGCGCTGAGCGTGTTCCGCACGTACTGCACGGCGCGCACTCCGGCGCGCGTACTGCACCGACCTTCGCAGCGAGGTGTCCGCTGTCGTTGCCGCCTCGCGGCGTACCGAACCACCACTACCGGACAGCCTGGAGACCGCGATGAGCCAGCACGGCGCGCAGTCCGCCGCGGCATCCGGTTACGGCGGGCGGCTGGCCGTGGTGCTCGGCGTCTCGGCGACCATCCTCGTCGTCGAGGTCGTGGGCGCGTTCGTCTCCGGCAGCCTGGCATTGCTGGCCGACGCCGGTCACATGTCGACGGACGTCGCCGGTCTCAGCCTGGCCCTGGTCGCCGCCCGGCTCGCCGAACGACGACCCACCGACGAACGGACCTGGGGGTACCGACGGGCCGAGGTCCTGGCCGCCGCCGCGCAGGCCGCGGCGCTGCTGGCTGTGGGGGCGTTCGTTCTCATCGAGGGCGTCCGGCGCCTGCTGGAGCCACCGCCGATCGGTAGCGCCGCCATGGTGGTCTTCGGGGTCGTGGGCCTGGTCGGCAACGCCGGCTCTGTTGGGCTCCTGGCCCGGATCCGGGGGAGCAACCTCAACACTCGGGCGGCTTTCCTCGAAGTGGTCAACGACGCCCTCGGCGCGCTGGCCGTCCTGCTGGCCGCGCTGGTCATCGCCACGACCGGCTGGCTGCGCGCCGACGCCGTCGCCTCGCTGATTATCGGTGGGTTGATCCTGCCGCGCACCTGGACGCTGCTCCGGGAAACCGTCGACGTGCTGCTGGAGGCCACCCCAAAGGGCGTGGAGCTGGCCAAGGTACGCGCCCATCTGCTCGAGGTGGCGCACGTCCGCGACGTCCACGACCTGCACGCCTCCTCCGTGGCCACCAACCTGCCGGTGCTCACCGCCCATGTGGTTGTCGATGACAGCTGCTTCCACGACGGACACGTCCCGCAACTCCTCGACCAGTTGCAGGACTGCCTCGTCGGACACTTCGACGTCGGGCACTCCACCTTCCAGTTCGAACCCGAAGGCCACGCGGCCCACGAACGCGCCGCCCACGCTTGAACGCGCGCTGGGTGCCGAGCGTTCCGGCTCAGCGCTCGTCCTGCTTGACTCGCGTCAGGCGGGCCGCCAGGGTGGGCGTCATTACGGGCATGACCGGCGTGGAGGTAAGGCGCGGGACGGTAAGAAGATGCTTCGGGCTCGGAAGGGAGTCGGTGATGACCGGGGTTCGGGTGGCTGTCGGTACGCGCAAGGGTGCCTTCATCCTCACCTCCGACGGGCGGCGCGAACAGTGGGACGTCAGCGGGCCGCACTTCGCCGGCTGGGAGGTCTACCACGTCAAGGCGTCTCCGGCGGATCCGTCGCGGCTCTACGCCGCGCCGTCCGGCGGGTGGTTCGGGCAGCTCATCCAGCGCTCCGACGACGGCGGTCGCAGCTGGACACCGGTCGGTAACGACTTCAGCTACGACGGGGTACCGGGCACTCATCAGTGGTACGACGGCACGCCGCACCCGTGGGAGTTCGCCCGGGTCTGGCACCTCGAACCGTCGCGGACCGATCCGGACACCGTCTTCGCGGGAGTGGAGGACGCCGCGCTGTTCCGCTCGACGGACGGCGGAGCCTCATGGCAGGAACTGGCGGGGTTGCGGGAGCACGGCTCGGGGTCGTCCTGGCAGCCCGGGGCCGGCGGCATGTGCCTGCACACGATCATCCTCGATCCGGTGAAAGACGAGCGCATGTTCGTGGCCATCTCGGCGGCCGGGGTTTTCCGTACCGACGATTGCGGTGCGACCTGGCGGCCGATCAACCGCGGCCTGCAGTCCGGCGAGATCCCGGCCGCCGAGGCCGAGGTGGGCCACTGCGTGCACCGGATCGCCATGCACCCCGCGCGGCCGGATGTGCTGTTCATGCAGAAGCACTGGGACGTGATGCGCAGCGACGACGCCGGCGAGTCCTGGCACGAGATCAGCGGCAACCTGCCGAGCGACTTCGGCTTCCCGATCGACGTGCATCCGCACGAGCCGGACACCGTGTACGTGGTACCGATCAAGAGCGACTCGGAGCACTTCCCGCCGGAGGGCAAGCTGCGGGTGTACCGCAGCCGGACCGGTGGCCAGGAGTGGGAGCCGCTGACCAACGGCCTGCCGCAACGCGACTGCTACGTCAACGTGCTGCGCGACGCGATGGCCGTGGACTCGCTGGACTCCGCTGGGGTGTACTTCGGTACGACAGGCGGCCAGGTGTACGCATCGGCCGACGCCGGGGACAGTTGGGCGCCCATCGTGCGTGACCTGCCGGCCGTGCTGTCGGTCGAAGTACAGACCTTGCCATGATCCGGGTGGTGTTGCCGGCGCACCTGCGGAACCTGGCGCAGGTCACCGGCGAAGTGGAACTCGACGTGGCCGAACCGCCGACCGCTGGCCTGATCCTCGACGCGCTGGAAGGCCGCTATCCGATGCTGCGCGGCACGATCCGGGACCAGTCGACGCTGCAGCGCCGGGCGTTCGTGCGGTTCTTCGCCTGCGAGCAGGACTTGTCCCACGAACCCCTCGACGCCCCACTCCCCGCGGCCGTCGCCAGCGGATCCCAGCCGTTCCTCGTGGTCGGCGCGATGGCCGGGGGTTGACCCGGAGCCCGACCTGCAACAGCGATCTAGCCGGTTGGCGGTTCGGTGTCGTCGTCGGGGTGGGTGGTGTAGCGGCGGCCGGTGGGGCTGGTCCATTGTGCGGTGCGGTTGGGGTGGAGGGTGAGTTGCCATCGGGTGTGGGTTTTGAGCCGGTGGTGGTGGCGGCAAAGGGGGAGGAGGTTGCAGGCGCAGGTGGGGCCGATGGGCCAGGGGGTGACGTGGTCGAGGTCGCAGCGGTTGGTGGGGACGCCGCAGCCGGGGAAGGCGCAGCGGGGGTGGGTGGCGGTGAGGTGGCGGGCGAGCCGGTTGGGGATCTGGTAGCTGGTGGTGTGGTCGCAGGGCCAAGGGGTGTGCCGGTCGTGGGTGATGAGGGTGGTGTGGCGGTGGGTGAGGAGGTGGGCGGCGAGGGAGTCGGGGATGGGTCCGTCGCCGAGGAGTTCCACGGGCCGCTCGGGTGGGCTGCCGGGGGTGTCTCCGGGGGTGTCGCGGGGGGTGTCTCCGGCGGTGTCGCGGGTTTCTCCGGGGGTGTCGCGGGGGGTGGGGTGGTGGTGTTGGGCGTTTGACGAGCCGCTGGGGGCCTCGGCATTGTCGGGCTGGGTGTTGTCGGGCTGGTTTCTGGTGTGCCTTTGGAGGCGGCTGAGGGCGGCGAGGTCGGCGAGCAGGGTGAGGCCGGGTGGTCCGTGGCGGGTGGTGGGGAGGTCGGGGTCGTCGAGTACGGTGTCGGCGATTCGGGTGAGGGCGTCGAAGCGGCGTTGGGTGAGGGTGGCCGGGGCGTCCGGGCCTGCGGTGTCGTCGGTGGTGTCGGCGTCGGTCGGGTTGGTGGCGGGGTGGGGGGTGCGGGCGATGGCGTCGATGGCGGCGGTGAGGCGGAGGAGGTCGTGGGTGGGGCCTTCGGCGGTGAAGTGGCTGCGGCCGTCGCCGTGGTTGGTGAGCCAGGTGCGCCGGTCGGTGTGGATGTCGTGGTGGCGGGCTTCGGCGGTGCGGGGGGAGATGCGGTGCGCGGCGCGGTGCGCGGCTCGGGCGAGTTGGGGGAGGGTTTGACCGGCGGCGCGGGGCAGGACGGCGGCTTCAACGGCGGCGGCGACGGGGTCGGGGAGGTCGCTGGTGGCCTGGGCGATGATCTGGACGCGGTGGCTGTCGAGGGTGCCGGCGCGGTGCGCGGCGGCGGTGGCCGGGAGGTGTTCCAGGGCGAGGGCGACCTCGAGGATGTGGTCGGCGCCGCGTCGGGTGTACCGGAGTGCGGCGCCGATCTCGGCGGCGGCGTACTCGCTGATCCCGGTCCAGGCGGCGCTGCCGGAGCGTACGGGTGGATCGCCGGCCGGCCGGTGGTGGGCGAAGGCGGCGACGAGATCGTGTTGGGCGGCGGTGAGGATGTTGATCGCCTGTTGGGTGGTGGTGATCGCGGTGAGCAGCTGGTCGGGGGTCAGCCGGGCGCGGTCACCGGCGAGAGTGTGGGCGAGAGCGGTCACCGCCTCGATCACCGACGTATCCGGCGGGGTGGCCGCCGACCCGCCGGCCCACCCGCCGACTGCCGACTCGCCGGCCGCTGACTCGAACATGTGTTCTACTGTATCGGCTGCCCGACCGAAATCCGACCACAACACGCGCCCTGTGGACAAGGCCCGATAAAGCCAGACAAGCAGAGCAACGAGCCCGCCCACGGCAGGAGCAGGTCACGCCGGCCCGAGACGCAAGGAGAAGACATGACCGACATGACGGGCATCGCCCGCCTCAGCCTCACAGCGCTGGACTGCCCGGACCCGGAGGCGCTGGCAGAGTTCTACGCGGCCATCACCGGATGGCCGATCGAGGAGGATCCGGATGAGGGGGATTGGGTGACCCTGAGCAGCCCGGCCGGGGCCACTCTCGCCTTTCAACGTATCGAGGACTACCGCGGACCCACCTGGCCGGATGGCGACCGGCCGCAGCAGAGCCATCTCGACTTCGACGTCGCCGACCTGGACGCCGCCGAGGCCGAGGTGCTGGCGATCGGCGCGCGCAAGGCGGACTACCAGCCGGGGACGACGTTTCGAGTTTTCCTCGATCCGGCCGGGCATCCATTCTGCCTGGTGCTCGAGCCGTAGCCGGCGGGGGAACCTGCTTGCGCACCGCGTGCCCGGCCCAGGGTGGTTAGGGTCAACGTGATGAACCGCCGAGCACTCCGCGTTGCCGACCAGCGGAGCTGACCGTGCTGCACCTGCACCGCGCGGAGCGGGCCGACCGACTCGCCGACGGCCTCGGCGACGTTCTTCGGGAGGGACTTCCCGATCCCCTCACGGCAGATGTGGTGGCCGTACCGGCCCGCGGTGTCGAACGGTGGCTCACCCAGCGGCTGTCGCACGTTCTCGGCACCGGCGGCAGTGGCGGCGGCAGTGGCGGCGGAGACGGTGACCCCACCTGCAGCGACGGTTCGGACGGCGTGTGCGCGAACATCCGCTTCCCGCCGCCGGATGTCCTGGTCGCGGAGGCGGTGGCCGCGGCGAGCGGGATCGCCCCGCGGGACGATCCGTGGCAACCCCGCCGGATCGTGTGGCCGCTGCTGGACGTCGTCACCGCGTGCGCGGGCCAGCCGTGGTGTGCCTCACTCGAGGCGTACCACGGCGAAGCGTCAGACCACGGGGGTCGGCCCTTCACCGCGGCCGCGCACCTCGCCGGCCTGTACGAGTCGTATGGCGCCCAGCGCCCGGCCATGCTGCGAGCCTGGGCCAGTGGGGACGATCTGGACGGGGCCGGCGCGGGGCTGGAGGCGGATCTGCGGTGGCAGGCCGAGCTGTGGCGTCGGCTGCGCGCCCGGATCGGTACCCCGAGCCCGGCCGAGCGATTGGACGCCGCGTGCGCCGCGCTCCGGGAGCATCCCGAGCTCGTGGCCCTCCCCGCCCGGCTGTCGCTGTTCGGGTCGACCCGACTCAGCCGGGACCAGGTATCCGTGCTCGCCGCGCTGGCGCGGCGGCGCGAGGTGCACCTGTGGCTGCCGCACCCGTCACCCGCGCTGTGGGAACGGCTCCGGGACCACGCCGCTGCCGGCGGTCGGGTGCGCCGTCGGGTGGATCCGAGCTCCGGCCTGACGCGACATCCACTGCTGGCCTCGCTCGGCCGGGACGCCCGTGAGCTTCAGCTCATGCTGGCTACCTGCGGCGCGGAGATCACCGATCGGCATCACCCACAACGCCTGCCCGGACCGGCCGCAAGCCCTCCAGCCGTCACGTTGCTGGCCCGCCTGCAGGCCGAGCTGCGCGAGGACCAGCCACCGGATCCGCGGCACCGCCCGCTGCTCGACCCGGCGGACCGCAGCGTGGCGGTGCATGCCTGCCACGGCCCGGCGCGTCAGGTGGAGGTGTTGCGTGATGTGCTGCTCGGCCTGCTGGCCCGCGATCCCACCCTGGAGCCGCGCGATGTGCTGGTGATGTGCCCGGACATCGAAGCCTTCGCGCCGCTGATCTCCGCGGCGTTCGGCCCAGCCGACGACCCCGACGCCGACCATCACCCGGCGCACCGGCTCCGGGTCCGACTCGCCGACCGGGCACTGCGTCAGACGAACCCGCTGCTTGCCTTCCTGGCCCGGACGCTGGAGCTTGCCGACGGGCGGGTCCCGGCTTCGGCCGTGCTGGACCTGGCGGCCGCCCCGCCGGTGCGCCGCCGGTTCGGCTTGGACGACAACGACCTCGACCGGGTCCGCAGCTGGGTCACCCAGTCCGGTATCCGCTGGGGCCTGGACGCCGCGCACCGGGCGCCGTTCCGGTTGAGCCGGGTCCGGCAGAACACCTGGGAGGCCGGTCTGGACCGGGTGCTGCTCGGGGCCGCGGTGTCCGGGGAGGACCACCGCTGGCTGGGGCTGGCCCTGCCGCTGGACGACGTTGACAGCGGTGACATCGACCTGGCCGGCCGGCTGGCGGAGTTCGTGGACCGGCTCGGTACGGCCCTCGACGCGTTGACCGGGGAGCGCAGCCTGACGCAGTGGCTCGGCTCACTCAATGCCGCGCTGGACTCGCTTACCTCGGTCGGTGACCGCGACGGTTGGCAGCTCGTCCAGGCCCGGCGCGAGTTGGCCGAGGTCGCCGCGGACGCGGCGGCCCGAGCCGAGGAGGTTCGGCTGGCCCTGCCGGACGTCCGGGCCTTGCTCGCCGGCCGGCTAGGCGGCCGCCCCACCAGAGCTAACTTCCGTACCGGCAGCCTGACGATCTGCTCGATGGTGCCGATGCGGTCGGTGCCGCACCGGGTGATCTGCCTGCTCGGCCTGGATGACGGGGTCTTCCCGCGCAATGCCGTGCCCGACGGCGACGATGCGCTGGCCCGCGACCCGGTGGTGGGGGAACGCGACCGGCGCAGCGAGGAACGGCAGTTGTTGCTGGACGCCGTACTCGCCGCCCGGGAGCACCTGATCGTGCTCTACACCGGGGCGGATGACCGAACCAACGCGCGGTGCCAGCCCGCCGTGCCGCTCGGGGAGATCCTGGACGCTGTCGACGCGTCGGTGCGTACCGCCGACGGTGCGCCGGCCCGGGGGCAGGTGGTGGTGTCCCACCCGCTGCAGCCTTTCGACGCCCGTAACTTCACCGCGGGCGCGTTGGGCGTGCCGGGGCCGTTCAGTTTCGACCGGCCGGCGCTCGCTGGGGCCGTCGCCGCGACGCGGTCCCGCCGGTCGCCGGCGCCGTTTCTCCCGGCGCCGCTGCCGCCCCCCGCCCCAGACGGGCCGGTGGAGCTGGCGAACCTGGTCCGCTTTCTGGAGCATCCGGTACGGGGATTCCTGCGCCAGCGCCTGGGCGTCACGGTGCTCGGCGCGGACGAGGAGATCGCCGACTCGGTGCCGGTCGAGCTGGAGCCGTTGGCGAGCTGGGCGGTCGGTGACCGGCTGCTGGCCGCACGGCTGGTCGGCGCGGACCCGCAACAGTGCCGGCAGGCCGAGTGGCGCCGCGGCACGCTGCCACCCGGGGCGCTCGGCATCCGACTGCTGGACCGCCTGCTGGGCGAGGTCGAGCCGCTGGTCGCCGCGGCCGCCACGGAACGGGCGACGCGGCCCCGCACCCTCAACGTGGCGCTCACCGTGCCGGCGACGGCGTCCTGGCCGGAGCTCACCCTGACCGGAACGGTGTCCGGCGTGCACGGCACCACGCTGGTCCGGGTGGTGTACTCCCGGCTCGGATCGAAGCATCGGCTGCGGGCCTGGGCGCAGGTGCTGGCGCTGGCCGCGAGCCATCCGAAGCAGGAGTGGCGAGCAGTCACCGTCGGCCGCGGGTTCCGGACGGCGTCTCGAACCGCCCTGGTCCCACCGCCCGCGGACACGGCCGCGCGCCACCTCTCCGACCTCCTCGACCTCTACGCCCGGGGCTTGCGCGAGCCGCTGCCGATGACTCCCAAGGCGTCGCACGCCTATGCCGCCGCCCGGAACGGTGGGGAGCCGCCGGATGCGGCCCTGTCGGCCGCGGCGGCGGCCTGGACCGGCAGCCGCGGTAGCGGCGAGGCCGAGGACCGGTGCCACCAGCTGGTATGGGGCGCGGTGCCGGAGTTCCGGCTCCTGCTGGCCCAGCCGCCAGGTGCGGCGGAGTCCGGGGCGGACTGGCCGCAGGAGCCCACTCGCTTCGGCGTACTGGCCCGGCGGCTGTGGGATCCGTTGCTGGCCGCCGAGACCGTAGACGTGCCGTGACCGCCGATCTGACGACACCCCTGCCCGGCGGCGGCACCCGAGCCGCGTTCGACCTTCGTGGCCCGTTGCCGACCGGCAGCACCGTGCTGGAGGCCAGTGCCGGTACCGGCAAGACGTACACCATCGCCGCGCTCGCCACCCGCTACGTCGCCGAGGGCGTGGCGCCGCTGGAACGCCTGATGCTGGTCACCTTCGGCCGGGCGGCGACCGCCGAGTTGCGCGAGCGGGTACGCGACCGGCTGCTGGGAACCGAACGCGCGCTGGCCGACCCGGCGGGAGCCCGGGCCGGGGACGATCCGCTGGCCGGCCTGCTCGCCGAGGCGAGCGGGGCGGAGGTGGCGCAGCGGCGGCAACGTCTCCGGACCGCTCTGGCCACCTTCGACAGCGCGACGATCGCCACCACCCACGGCTTCTGCGCGCAGATGCTGGCCGGGCTGGGCATCGCGGGGGACACCGACCCGGACGCCACCTTCACCGAGAACATCGACGACCTGGTCGAGGAGGTAGTCGGCGACCTCTACCTGCGCAAGTACGGGAGGCCGGACGCGGCCCTGCCGGCGATGTCGTACGAGTGCGCTCGGGCGGTGGCCCGCTCGGCGGTGCGGGACCGCCAGGCCCGGCTGGAACCGGCGGGGGCGCCGGACGGCTCGGCCGCGGCGCAGCGCTACGGCCTGGCCCACGCGGTGCGGACCGAGATCGAGGCGCGCAAGCGCCGCCGCCGGCTGCTGGACTTCGACGACCTGCTGACCCGGCTGCGGGATGCGCTGGCCGATCCGGTGCGCGGTCCGGCGGCCGCCGAGCGGATCCGGTCCCGGTACGCGGTGGTGCTGGTGGATGAGTTCCAGGACACCGACCCGGTGCAGTGGGAGATCCTCCGCCGGGCCTTCGCCGGGGCTACGACGCTGGTCCTGGTCGGTGACCCGAAGCAAGCGATCTACGCCTTTCGCGGCGCCGACGTGTACAGCTACCTCGACGCGGCGGCGACCGCCAGCACCCAGCAGACCCTGGCCCGCAACTGGCGCAGCGACGGTGACCTGCTCACCGCGCTGGGGGCGCTGTTTCGCGGCGCGGCCCTCGGCTCCGGCCGGATCGTGGTCCACCCGGTCACCGCTGCCCACCCCGGCCGGCGGCTCACCGGCGCAGCGCGGAGCGCGCCGGTGCGGGTACGGGTGGTCCACCGCGCACCCGGTCAGACCGGTGAGCCGCGGGTCGGCCCGATGCGTCAGCGGGTAGCCGCCGACCTTGCCGACGACGTGGTCGCCTTATTGAGCGGCTCGGCACAACTGCACACCGATGGCGGGGTCGGTCCGGTGCAGCCGGCCGATATCGCGGTGCTGGTACGCACCAACGCCCAGGCCACCCTGGTACGCCACGCCCTGCTCGCGGCCGACGTGCCGGTGGTCTCCTCCGGCGCCAGCAGCGTCTTCGCCACCGACGCGGCCCGTGAGTGGCTGGTCCTGCTTCAGGCGCTGGAGCAGCCGCACCGATCGGGCCGGGTGCGGGCCGCCGCGCTCACCAGCTTTTTGGGCTGGAGCGCCGAGCGGCTGGCGGTCGGCGGCGAAGCCGCGCTGGACCTGCTGGGTGCGCGCATCAGGGGATGGGCCGACGTGCTGGCCGTCCGTGGGGTGGCCGCGGCCGCGGAGCGCGTCACCGTCGAGGAACGGCTCGCGCAACGGCTGCTCGGCGAGCCCGGCGGGGAGCGGCTGTTGACCGACCTGCGGCACATCGCGCAGAGCCTGCACGCCGCCGCGTTGGCCGAGCGCCTCGGCCCCACCGCGCTCGTCGAGTGGTTGGCCCGCCGGATCTCCGACGCGGAGGACGACAGCTCCGAGGCGCGGAGCCGGCGGCTGGAGTCCGACGCGGATGCCGTCGCCGTGGTCACCGTGCACCGCAGCAAGGGGCTGGAGTTCCCCATCGTGTACGTGCCATTCGGCTGGGACCGCTTCGTCCCGGCCACACCTGACCCGCTGCTGTGCCACGACCAGGACGGCCGGCGGGTGCTCGACATCGGAGGCAGTGGTGGACCCGGCTACGGCGACCGTCGCACCCGCCATCAGGCGGAGGACAGCGGCGAGGACCTCCGGCTGTTCTACGTCGCGGTGACCCGGGCCCGCAGCCAGGTCGTCACCTGGTGGGCGCCGTCTACGAACACCGCGGAGTCGGCGACGCACCGGCTGCTGTTCGGGGCCGTCCAACCCGACGGCCGGGTGCCGGCGAGGGTGCCGCTGCCCGGCGACGACGCCGCGGCCCGGGTGCTGGCGGAGCTGGTCCAGCGGGGTGCGGGCACGATCGCGGTGGAATCGGCCGGTCCGGGTACCGGCGCGCGGTGGGATCGACCGGCGAGGCCGCGCGCCGTGCTGGACGCGGCCCGCTTCGACCGGCAACTCGACACCGACTGGCGGCGTACCTCGTACTCGGCGCTGACTGCGATCGTGCACGAAGCGCCCGCGGTCGGCAGCGAACCGGATGCCACCGAGCCCGATACCGGGCAGCCCGGAACTGCCGAGCTGAGCGACGAACCGGCCGCGGAGCCGGCGCCGGTCGGGAGGGCGGAGCCCACCGACGAGGACGCTCGGCTGCGCGCCGTCGTCTCGCCGATGGCCGAGCTGCCCGCCGGTACGGCGTTCGGTACTGCGGTGCACAGTGTGCTGGAGACCATCGACCCGGCGGCGGCCGATCTCCCGGCCGAGCTGGTGTCCGGCTGCACTGAGGCGCTCACCAGCCGACGGATCATCGGCCTGGATGCCGCCGCGCTGGCAGCCGGACTGCTGCCGGTGCTGCGCACACCGCTCGGGCCGCTGGCCGGCGGGCGGGCGCTGTGCGACATCCCGGTCGCCGACCGGCTCGCCGAGCTGGACTTCGAGCTGCCGCTGCTCGGTGGCGACGACCCGGCCGGCCGGGCCACCCTGACCGGGATCGCCGATGTCGTGCGCCGGCACCTGAGCCCCGATGACCCGCTGGCCCGGTACCCGGACCTGCTCGGCGACCCGGCCTTGGGCGGGCAGCAGTTGCGTGGCTACCTCACCGGCAGCCTGGACGCGGTGCTGCGGATGCGCGACGACGCCGGCGAGATGCGCTACCTCGTCGTGGACTACAAGACCAATTGGCTCGGTGACACCTCGCCCGGCAGCGGGCCGAGCGGCACGGAACCGCTCAGCGCCTGGCACTACCGTCCGGCCGCCCTGGCCGAGTCGATGCAGGCGGCGCACTACCCGCTGCAGGCGCTGCTCTACGCGGTGGCGCTGCACCGGTACCTGCGCTGGCGGCAGCCCGGGTACGACCCGGCGCGCCACCTCAGCGGGGTGCTCTACCTCTACGTTCGCGGCATGAGCGGCCCGCAGACCCCGCTGGTCGGCGGCGTGCCGTGCGGGGTGTTCGGCTGGGCGCCGCCGGCCGGCCTGGTCAAGGACCTGTCCCGGCTGCTGGCGGTGGGCCGGTGACCACGCTCGCCGGGGCGAGCGCACCGGCGCGTCCGGATCCCTGCGACGTCCGCCTGGCTCTGCGGGCGACCGGCCTGCTGCGGGTGTTCAACGCCGCCGGCGTGCTGGCCGCCGCCGATGTGCACGTGGCGGCCCGGCTGGGTCGCCTCGGTGCCGAACCGGACGAGCAGGTGCAGCTCGCCGCGGCGCTGGCGGTACGCGGGGCGCGCCTCGGTTCGGTCTGCCTCGACCTGCGCCACGTCCGGCGCACCGTCACCGTCGACGACACGGCGGCGGCCGAGCTGGCCGGGCTGCCGTGGCCGGAGCCCACGCCGTGGCTGGCGGCCTGTGCGGCGAGCCCGCTGTTCGCCGCAGGCACCGAGGAGGAGCCGTGGCGGCCGTTGCGGATCGTCGACGGGCTGGTCTACCTCGACCGGTACTGGCGGCAGGAGGAGCACGTCCGGCAGGAGTTGGACGCCCGACCGACCCAACCGCCGCCCCCGGTCGACCCCGCCCGCCTCGACGCCGCGCTGCGCCGGCTGTTCCCATCCGCCGGGCCGGACCGCCAGCGACTGGCCGCGGCGGCCTGCGCGCTGGGCTGGGTGACGGTGGTGGCCGGTGGTCCCGGTACCGGGAAGACCACGACCGTGGCTCGGGTTCTGGCGCTGCTGCACGACCAGCCGGGCGAAGCGCCGAGGGTGGCCCTGGCGGCGCCCACCGGAAAGGCCGCCGCCCGACTGCAGGAAGCGGTCCGGGCGGCGGTCGCGGGCTTGGACCCCGAGGATCAGCAGCGGGTCGGTGAGCCGTCCGCCTCGACGGTGCACCGGCTGCTGGGCGGGAGACCGGACACCCGCAGCCGCTTCGTGCACAACCGGCACAACCGGCTGCCGCACGACGTGGTTGTGGTGGACGAAACGTCGATGGTGTCCCTCACCTTGATGTCCAGGCTGTTGGAGGCACTGCGCCCGGATGCCCGGCTGGTCCTGGTCGGCGACCCGGACCAGCTCGCCTCGGTCGAGGCCGGTGCGGTACTCGGCGATCTCGTGGCCCGGCCGGCACGCGCCCCCGGAAGCGGGGCGGACCGGCTGCCGCCGGCGACCGCGGGCGACCTCACAGCTAAGACCACCGCCGATTTCAGCCGGGGAGTCGTCACACTCAATCGCACCTGGCGCTACGGCGGCGCCATCGCGTCGCTCGCCGAGGAGGTGCGGCGCGGCGACCCCGATGCCGTCCTGCGCGTCTTGCGGGCCGGGGCGCCCGAGCTGAGCTTTCATCAGACGGCGCCGCCGGGCTCCCCTTTGCCCACCGGCTGGGAGGGCCTGCGGGCCGATGTGCTCGGCGCCGGTACGGCATTGACCGCGGCAGCCCAGCGGGGCGACACCGACCTGGCGCTCACGCTGCTCGATCGGCATCGCGTGCTCTGCGCCCATCGGCACGGGCCGTATGGGGTGGTCCGCTGGACCGAGCAGGTGCAGCGGTGGCTGGCCGCGGCCATCCCCGGCTATGCCTCAGCCGGTCCGTGGTACCGCGGGCGGCCGCTGCTGGTGACGGCCAATGACTACGACGCGAAGCTGTACAACGGCGACACTGGGGTGGTGATCGACGATGGCCGGGGCGGGGTGCAGGTGGTGTTCGGACGGCCCGGGGTGTCGGTCCTGCTGCCGCCGAGCCGACTGTCCGCCGTCCAGACGCTGCACGCCATGACCGTGCACCGTAGCCAAGGCAGCCAGTTCCGGCGGGTGTCGGTCCTGCTGCCGCCGGCCGATTCCCCGCTGCTGACCCGGGAGCTGTTCTACACCGCGATCACCCGGGCCACCGACTTCGTCCGGGTCCTGGGCACCGAGGAGGCGGTGCGGACGGCCGTGGAGCGCCCGATCGTGCGTGCCAGCGGCCTGCGCCGGCGGGCTGGGTCATGACCGAGGACGAACCAGGCTCGCGTGGCGCGGTACCGCTGTGGCTGCTCGACGTCGACGGCGTGCTGAACGCGGTCGCGCTCGAGCCGGATCACCAGGTCTGGCCGCGATGGCGGCGCGGCGTCGCCCGCACCGACCGCCGGACGAGGGCCTGGCCGATTCAGTGGGCACCCGATGTCATCGAGCACCTGCTGGGCTGGCACGGCCAGGGCCGGGTCGAGATCGCCTGGCTGACCACCTGGGGCGCGTACGCCAACGACGAGCTGGCCACCCTGCTCGGGTTGCCGCGGCTGCCGGTGGCCGGTGCGCCCCCGTCGCGGGTACCGCCGTCCAGCCAGAGCGCTGCCGCCGGATGGGGGGTGGGCACCCACGCCGAGGTGGCGGGGGCCGATGCCGCCGATCCGCTCACCGGGCGCTGGTGGAAGTTCGACGTCCTCCGCCGCCTGCATGCCACCGACCCGGGGCGCCCGATCGTCTGGACCGACGACGATCTCGCCGTCGAGCCGGCGGTGACGGCTTGGATGCGGACCCACACCACCAGCCTGCTTATCGCACCGGACCCGCGCTGCGGGCTGATTCCGCGGCATCTGGAGGCTATCGATCGTTTCCTTCCGCCACCGCGGCGCTGAACGTACCGGGCGGGGAGGACTCCGCGCCCGGCTGGGCGGGCGGGAGGTCGTGCACCTCAACCTGCAGTACCCCTGGGGCGTCACGTCCAGTCGTCGTCCGCCCGTAACGGGATAACAGGGCCAACGAGGCCGCGTTGTCGTGTGCCACGAGCGTGCGCAGGGCGGTGACCTCGGGTGGGCGCCGGGTAAGCAGGGTGCGTACCAGGGCGGTGGCGACCCCTCGCCCGCGCCAATCCTCGGCTACCGTCACCGCGATATCGGCCACCGCGGGTTCCGTGGTGTAGCGGACCAATCGGCCGACCCCGACCGGCCGGGTCGCGTCCTCCGCTGGCATCGCGGTCAGGACCAGGGCAATGTGCTCCACGCCGTCGACCGTGTCGACGAGCAGGTGCAGCATCGGCTCGGACAGCTGGCGCAGGGTGCCGAGGAAGCGTTGCCGCCGCGATGTGGGGGAAAGTTCGTCGAACGCCTCCCGCAAGGCGTACCGGTCGGTGGGCAGCAACGGCCAGATCAGGGCCGGCGTGCCGTCGCGCAGAGTGGTGTGCACGAGGGTCCACTCCGAGTTCTCTTCGGTGCTCACCCGGCCAGTGTGGGACGTGCGGGCTGCCGAACGCGGGCGGGGGCTCGCGCCGGTTGGGCTGGCACCATCCGTCGGCTGTCCCGATCGCGATCACCGGCGCCCCCGGGGTTGGGGAACTGCCTCAGCGGCCCGCGTGCCCCCGGGGCAGGCGGCCGATCAGCTCAAGCAGGGCTTGTACGGGACGGTGCTGAGCCAGGGCGCCCGACAACTCGCATCCGCGTGTCGGCGCCGCACAAGCCGCCGCCGCCGGCGGCGCCGGGTTAGCGTGGGTTCCACGGGATCGGGCCCGGCGGGGAGGCGGGGCGTGGGAGTCAACAACCGGCAGCGCCGGGCTGCGAAGCGGCGCAAGCGGGACCGCGGACGCTCCGGCGCCGCAGGGCAGACCGGGTCGGGCTACGGCTGGGGCGGCAGTGCCGAAGACCGGGCACGGGAGCAGGCAGCACTCATCGTGCCGGGCATCGTCGCCCAGGTGGTAGCGGATCGGGCCGGCGCCGGCCGGTACGCGGCCGAACTCACCGACCCGGGCGCTCCGGTGGCGCCGCGGTTCGTCGCCGAGGCCGTGGCCGAGATGCTGGCCGGTTTGGTGATCGGCGTGGTGCGCGGGGGCTGGACACCGTGCGATCTCGCCGAGATCGTTACCCGCCGGCTCAACGCCCGACACGTCCCGCTGCTGGCCTGCCTGGTCGCTGCCGAGACCGGCCGGCATCCGGCCGCCCGGGTCGATCCGGCCTGGCGGGACGACCTCGATCGGCTCGGCCCGTGGGAGCCGCCCGACTTGACCGAGCAGCCCGGCCTGGAGCTCGGGCTCGGGTTGTGCGCCGTCCTGATCGAGCTGCCGGTAGTGGCTCGGCTGATGGCGCCTCCCGGCGCGTACAACGGCGCGGGCACCGGGCCGACCGGCACCGACACCCGGGTGCTTGCCAAGGTCCGCTCGCTGCTGGCCAAGGCCGAGTCCACCCAGTTCCCCGAGGAGGCCGAGGCGCTGTCCGGCAAGGCCCAGGAGCTGATGAGCCGGCACTCACTCGACCGGCTCCTGCACGAAGCCCGCCAGCAGCCCGAGGGGAACCCGGTGACGGCCCGCCGGTTGTGGATCAACCCGCCATACGTCCTGCCGAAGGCAATGCTGGTCCACGCGGTAGCCACCGCGAATCGGTGCCGGAGCGTGGTTTCCGAAGCGCTGGGCTTCGCCTCATTGATCGGGGAAGCGCCCGACCTCGAGGCCGTCGAGCTGCTCGTGACCTCGCTGCTCGTCCAGGCGGACCGCGCGATGCTGCGCTACGGCCGCCAGTCGGATCGGCGTGGTCAGTCGCGCACCACCTCCTTCCGCAGGTCGTTCCTGTTGGCCTACGCCGAGCGGATCGGCGAACGGCTGCGGGCGAGCACGTCCGGTGCGGTCGAGGACACCGGCCGCCGGGGTGAACTCGTTCCGGTGCTCGCCCGGCAGGCCGAGCGCGTCGATGCGGCCACCGCGCGCCTGTTCCCGAACGCCTTCGAACGGGAAGCGCGGATCAGCAACGGGTACGGCTGGGCCGCCGGGCTGGCGGCGGCCGACCTCGCGCTGCTGGACAGCACCCTGGAGGTGACGGAGGCCGCGAGCTGACGCCGTCCCGCCGGCGGGAGCCGAATGGACCGGCGCCAGCAGTACCTCAGCCTCTGCGCCTGGGTCACCCGGTCTGATAGACCGAAGGAAATCCAGCCGATCCGCTCATGCGGAGGGGGCGACCATGAAGAATCGCGAAGCAGCCATGGCGCAAGGAGAATCAGCGTCCAACGCCCGCCGTCACCTGGCCCGTGAGAAGACCGACCCACTGCTGGCGCGCTATCTCGGAACCGCGCTGCACACCACGCTCACCAGGAAGCGCAAGGCCGGAACTGTAACCGGTCAACAGACGGCCGACCGCTAGCAGCTCTCGCGATGCCCATCCCACTCCCTGGCGGCGGCCTGATCATCGACGGCTTCGTCGTGGTGGGAGTGGCGGCAACCGCCGGACTGGCGAGAGAACGATGATGCCAGTGAGCACCGCGATCTCCGCACCGTCCGCACCGCGTACGGTGCCCCGCGGCGTCCGACGCATTCGGACCGACTGGAAGGCCCTGGCGGCACCCGCCGAGAACCCGGCCGCCTTCGACCCGGAATCGCTTGCGGCCCTACCAGAGCCGGCTCGCCGGTGGCTTTCGCACGCGATAACCCCCGGCATGCCGTTGTGGCGGTCGGTGCACCTCGACATGGCCGGGCAGATCAAGCTGGGTGCCTGGCGGCGCTTCCGCGCCCGGCAGGTATTGGCGCCACCGGACGGTTTCGTCTGGGCGGCTACCGCAAGCGTGTTCGGGCTTCCGGTGAGCGGCTATGACCGGTACTCCAGCGGCGTCGGGGAGATGCGCTGGCGGCTGCTCGGGATGCTGCCGGTGAACTCCGCGACCGGCGCCGACGTCACCAGGAGCGCGGCGGGTCGACTGGCCGCGGAATGCGTGCTGCTGCCGACCTGCTACCCCGGCGCGGAATGGGCTGCCGGAAGCACGAAGGACAGTGCGGTGGCCACCTGGCGCCTGCCCGGCGGCGCGGAGTCCGCCGAAGTGCGCGTCGGGCCGGGTGGGCAGGTGCGCGACGTGAGAATCTCTCGGTGGGGCAACCCGAACGGCGCGCCCTTCGGCCGCTACCCCTTCGGGGTCACGGTGGAGCGCGAAGGCACCTTCGCCGGCATCACGCTTCCCACGGTGCTCCGGGCCGGTTGGTGGCGGGGAACCGACCGGCAGTCGGACGGCGAGTTCTTCCGGGCCACCATCACCGCCGCCGCTTTCCGGTAACCGCGCCCGGGCTTGGGCTCAGTCGACCAGTGCCGAGTACACCAACTGCCGGAAGGCGGTTCGCAGCGGGTACGTCCCGGACGGCAGCAGCTGGGTCAGCAGGATGGCGGTAAGGTCCTCGGCCGGGTCGATGAAGAACGCAGTGCTCGCCGCGCCCCCCCAGGACAGGTCCCCGACGCTGCCCATACTGCGGTAGGCCACTGGATCGGCCAGCACGGCAAGGCCAAGCCCGTGCCCCACCCCAGCGTAGCGGGAGCCGACCGCGAATTGCCCGGCGAAGGTTGCGATATCCACCCCGCCGGGCAGGTGGTTGCGGCCCAGGTGCGCCACGGTGCGGGGCCCGAGCAGCCGCACGCCGTCGACCGCTCCTCGGCCGAGCAGCAGCCGGGTGAACCGGTCGTAGTCGTCGAGGGTGGACACCAACCCCGCGCCACCGGAAAAGCACGCCCGAGACCTGAGCACCCGCCCGCCCACCTCGTCCTCAGGCATTGCCTGGCCGGTATCCGGGTCCGGCACGTACAGCCGGGCAAGCCGGTCTCGATGCGCTTGCGGGACCGCGAACCCGGTGTCGGCCATCCCGAGCGGGGTGAAGATCCGGTCGCGGAAGAAGTCGGCCAGCGACATCCCGGAGATCACCTCGACCACCCGGCCCAGGACGTCGGTGGCCACCGAGTAGTTCCAGGCGCTGCCCGGATCGAACAGCAGCGGCAACCCGGCCCACACCTGCGCGCAGGCCGCCAGATCCAGCTCCGCCGGAGGGTCGAGTTCGAACCCGGCGGCCCGGTACATCGCGTCCACTGGGGAGGTGCGGTTCGCGCCGTAGGTCAGCCCGGCGGTGTGGGTGAACAGGTGCCAGAGCCGGATCGGTTCGGTCGCCGGCCGCGTGATCGGCCGTTCCGGTGGCCCGCCGAGGTAGACCCGAGCGTCGGCGAAAGCCGGCAGATAGGTCTCCAGCGGGTCGAGCAGGTCGAACGCGGCTTCCTCGTACAGCATCAGCGCAGCGACCGCGGTGATCGGCTTGGTCATCGAGTAGATCCGAAACAGCGTGTCCGTGGTGATCGGTGTCCGACGTGCCAGGTCGCGGTATCCGTACGTCGAGCGGTGCACCGCCTGCCCTCGCCGGGTGACCAGTAGCGCCCATCCCGGTAGCCGGCCCTCGTCGACGTACCGGGCGAAGTACCGATCGAGGCGGCGTAACCGCTCCGGGTCGAAACCGCCCCCCGCCGGGTCGACGTCGTGGTGGGCGGGCACGAGCCACCTCCGAGATTCCGCTAGGAAGCGCCGGGCAGATGTGACGCAATCACCGGCGGCGACCATAGTGTCAGCCGTACCGGCTTCACGAAATCCACGTCCCGGGAGGCTCCATGCACCTCGTACTTGCCGCCAACCCCGCAGCCGACCAACCGTGGGTGGCTGATGCGACCATCGAGTTGGCCCGACAGACCGGCGCCACGGTGGCGGTGGTCAGCGTCGACGAGCTACCCGAGGGCGATATCGGCGCCGTGCCGCGCAGCAGCTTCCTGGAGCGCGCCGAGGCGGCCGCGGACGCGGCGGTGCAGCGGCTGGAGCAGGCGGGCATCGCCGTGACCAAGACGGTCCTGTCCGGGCGGGCGTTGGACCGCATCCTGGAGTTTGCCGCCGAGCAGCAGCCCGATGTCATCGTCGTCGGGTCGAGCGCTCGCGGTGCGCTGATGGAACGGCTGCTCGGCAGCGTGCCGATCGGCCTGCTGGAACGGGCCGGCCGGCCGGTGCTCATGGTGACCCAGCCCGGCCGCCACTCCTGAACCCCCGGCCGGCCCGAGCCGCCGGCTGCGTCAGGGCCGCAGCAGCACCTTGATGGCCCGCCGCTCATCCGTCGCGGCGTAGGCCTGCGCCCCCCGTCGGCCAAGGTCAGGCGGTACGCCGGCGGCGGAGGAAGGGATCTTCCAACGCGGGCGGGACGTAGCCCGCGTCGGCTCGGGAAAGCGTGACCCCGGGCGGCACGATCTCATCGATCCGGTCCAGCACGTCGGTGCTCAGCGTGACCTCGGCGGCGCCGAGTTGGGATTCGAGGTGCTCCATAGTGCGCGGTCCGATGATCGGCGCGGTCACGGCAGGGTGCGTGAGGACGAAGGCCAGCGCCAGGTGTATCAGCGACATGCCGGCCTCCTCGGCGACGCCGGCCAGGGCGTCCGCGGCGTCGAGCTTGCGCTGGTTGCCCGGTTCGCTCAGGTCGTAGCGGGCCGGTATCCGCTCGGCGCGCAGCGAGGTCGGTGCCGCCGTGCCCTTGCGATATCGGCCGGTGAGCCACCCGCCGGCCAGCGGGCTCCAGGGCAGGATGCCGAGGCCGTAGCGCTCGGCGACCGGCAGGAGATCGGCTTCGACCCCCCGGACCAGCAGCGAGTACGGCGGCTGCTCGGTGACGAACCGGCCGAGCGCCTGGCGCTGCGCCGTCCACTGCGCCTCCACGACCTCGTGGGCGGGGAACGTGGAGGACCCGAACGCCCGGATCTTGCCCTGGCGCTGCAGGTCGGTGAGCGCGCCGAGCGTCTCCGCCACGTCGGTTCCCCGCTCGGGGCGGTGCACCTGGTACAGGTCGATCCAGTCGGTGCCGAGCCGGCGGAGGCTCTGCTCGACTTCGTGAACGATCCAGCGACGGGAGTTGCCGCGCTGGTTCGGGTCGCCCCCCGGCTGGCCCATCGGTACGTCCATCGGGCCGTGGAACTTCGTCGCCAGGATCACGTCCTGGCGCCGGCCGCCGGCGAGCGCCTTGCCGACGATGATCTCCGACTCGCCCTGGGAGTAGACATCGGCAGTGTCGATGACATTGATCCCCGCGTCGAGCGCGCGGTGGATGATGCGGATCGACGCGTCGTGGTCGGGCTCCCCCCAGGCGCCGAACATCATCGCGCCCAGGCAGAGCGGGCTGACCTGCATTCCGGTACGTCCGAGGCTGCGGTAGTCCATGTGCGCACCCTAGGCCCGCTCTCCGGCGTGGAATACCCGAGCCGCTCTGTTGCTTGCTACACGCATCGAACAAGGGTGGGTCGACCAACCGCCGAAGGGTGGCAGTCAGCGCACGTGGTGACACCTGTCGTGGCGCAGACGTCCGCGCCGTCCGAGCTGGACCTGGAACTGGCGGCTCAGCTTGGAGCCGCGGTCAGCCGCCTCCTGCGGGTGGCCCGCCGCACCAAGATGGCGGTCGGCTCGGGGAGCGACCGGATCGAGGTGACCTCCGTCCCACTGCTGGTGGCCCTGGCCGAGGGCGGACCGATGCGCTCCGCCGCGCTGGCCGCTGCGGTCTTGAGCGATCCGTCAACGGTGAGCCGTCAGATCGCCGCCCTGGTCGAGGCCGACCTCGTCGAGCGTCGCCCCGATCCGGCCGATCGGCGAGCGAACTTGCTCGATCTCACGACGGCCGGCCGCGACGCCCTCGCCGCGCACCGGCGGGCCCGGGACGTCCACATCGCCCTGGTCACCGCGGCCTGGCCGGTGCACGACCGCCGACGCATTGCGGACCTGATCGACCGCCTCGCGGCCGACCTCACGAGCGACCTTCAGCCCACCACCGATCCGGCCGCAGACTATTCGGTACCAGCCTCTCAGGAGCACGCATGACTGTGACCACCACAGCGACCGCCGACACTCCGGCCGCGGCTGCGCCGGCCGGCTCCGGGGGGCAGCTGACCCACGGCCAGATCCTCCGGATCCTCACCGGGCTGATGCTCGGCCTGTTTCTGGCCGCGCTCGACCAGACCATCGTGGCGTCGGCGATCCGCACCATCGGCGACGAACTGCACGGTCTGTCCGTTCAGGCGTGGGTGACCACCGCGTACCTGATCACCTCGACGATCACCACCCCGTTGTACGGGAAACTGTCGGACATCTACGGGCGCAAACAGTTCTTCCTGACCGCTATCACGATCTTCATCGCCGGATCGGCGCTGTGCTCGTTCGCCACCTCGATGTACATGCTGGCCGGCTTCCGGGCGCTGCAGGGCCTAGGCGCCGGCGGCCTGTTCTCGCTCGCGCTGGCGATCCTCGGTGACATCGTTCCGCCACGACAGCGGGCCAAGTATCAGGGCTACTTCCTGGCCGTCTTCGGCACGTCCAGCGTGCTCGGACCGGTCATCGGCGGCACCTTCGCCGGGCAGGCCAGCATCCTTGGGATCACCGGCTGGCGGTGGGTGTTCTTGGTCAACGTGCCGATCGGTCTGGTCGCGCTCGTCGTGGTCGCCCGGACGCTCAATCTGCCGCACGTCCGTCGCGAGCACCGGCTGGACTACCTCGGCGCGTTGTCCATCACGGTCGGACTGGTTCCGCTGCTCACCGTCGCCGAGCAGGGCCGCAGCTGGGGCTGGAGTTCGGGCCGGGCGCTGCTGTGCTACGGCGTCGGCGCTCTCGGTATCGGCGCTTTCGGGTGGGCGGAGTCGCGGATGGGGGAGGACGCGCTCATTCCGCTGCGGTTCTTCCGTAACCGCACCTTCTCCATGACCTCCGTGGTCGGGCTCATCGTCGGCATGGGCATGTTCGGCGGTATTTCCGCCCTGCCGCTCTACCTGCAGATCGTGCGCGGCGCGACCCCCACCCGGTCGGGCCTGGAGCTCATCCCATTCACTCTCGGCATCATGCTCGGTTCGATCATCTCCGGACAGTTGATCTCGCGAACCGGCCGGTACAAGATCTTTCCGATCATCGGCAGCGGGCTGATGGTCTCCGGCATGCTGCTGCTGCACGTCATCAGCGCGGATACGGCCTACTGGCAGACCGGGGCGTGCATGCTCGTCTTCGGCGTCGGACTCGGCAACATCATGCAACCGATCACGCTGGCCGTGCAGAACGCCATGCCGCCGCAGGACATCGGCGTCGCCACCTCCTCGGCCACGTTCTTCCGGCAGATGGGCGGCACGCTAGGAGTGGCGGTCTTCCTGTCCATCCTGTTCAGCTCGGTCGGTCCGAACATCAACAGTGCGTTCGAGGCGAGTGCCACGACTCCGGCCTTCCAGGCGGCGATCAACAGCCCAGCCGTGCAGGCCGACCCGGCGAACCAGCCGGTGCTGGCCGCGCTGAAGGGGAACGGCAACGTCAGCAGCTCGGCGATCAACGACACCTCGTTCATTCAGCACCTCGACAAGGCGCTGGCCCGGCCTTTCCAGGTCGGCTTCTCCAACTCGATGGATCTGGTCTTCCTGGTCGGTGCCGGCGTGCTGGTCATCGGCTTCGTCATGTTGATCTTCTTGCCGGAGCTGCCGCTGCGGACCCAGTCGGCGATGGCGGCCCGCGAGCCGGGCTCGCCGGTGGGTCGGGTACCGGACACCGCGGCCCTGGCCGCGGCGGAGGGCGACGCACTGGCCGGTCGCGAGGCGGCCGAGGCAGTGGCCGGCAACGGCCAGTCGCGTCGCACGGGTGGCGACCAGGTGGCCGCGGTGGCGTTGCCCCGGGTCGCCGCGAAGCCGGCGGACGGTACTCTCGGGCCCGCTCAGAACGGTTCAGTCAGCGCAGGAGGGTGGGCGGTCCGGGGGCGCGTGCGGCGGCCTGACGGGACGCCGGAGCCGGGGGCGGCCCTCACGCTGACTGATGTGGGCGGCGTCCAGCTCGACCGGGTACGGGCCGACGGCGACGGCCAGTTCCGCCTGGCGCCACCGACCGGCGGGACGTACCTGCTGATCTGTGTCGCGCCCGACTACCAGCCGGCGGCCTCGATGGTGGCGGTTGCCGGGTCTGCGACCCCCGGCGAGGTTCGGCGGGACATCACCCTGATCGGTGCCAGCCGCATCGCCGGTACGGTGCGCTCCGGTGAACAGCCCGTGAGCGGGGCGAGCGTGAGCTTGATGGACGGTCGCGGGGACATCGTCGGTAGTACCACGTCGGATCGTCGCGGGGTCTACCGGCTCGGCGATCTCTACCCGGGGGAGTACACGCTGTCCGGCGCGGCGGCTGGTTACCGCCCGATGCAGGTTGCCGTGCGCGTTCCGGCGCACGGCGTGGTGGACGTCCCCATCGAGCTCCTCGCCAGCGCTGTGGTCGCGGGCATCGTCCGGGCCGCCAGCGACGGGCGGGCGTTGCCCGAGGCCAGCGTCACGTTGATCGACGGCGCCGGCCTGGTGGTCGCCACCGGCGTCACCGACGAGGCCGGGGGCTACCGCTTCCCGGAGCTGGTGCCCGGCAGCTACACGCTGACCGCCAGCGGGTACGCCCCGGTCGCCACCCGCGTGGAGGTGGTCAGCGGCTCCAACGAGATGCCCGACGTCGCGCTGGGGCATCGTCGCAACGGTCGGCCGGTCAGCACCCCGGACGGGATGCCGGGGCCGCGCGTCGACGCGGAACCGTCAGGCGTGTCCGGTACGCCGGGGTGAGTCCGCCGTGACGGAGGAGTCAGTGGACCCAGCGGGTCTGGACCGGGCGCTCGAGGAGCTGTACGCGGCCAAGGACCGCTGGGCTGGGGTGGCGTTGACCGTCGTGATCGGCTACCTCGACCGGCTGCGCCCCCGGGTGGCCGCCGCCGCACCCGAATGGGTGGCCGCCGCCGCGCGCGCCAAGGGCATCCGCCCGGGCTCCCCGCTGGAGGGCGAGGAGTGGACCTCGGGCCCGTACGCCGTACTCGGCTGGATCGCGGCGGCGACTCAGACCCTGCGCGCCAAGCTGTACGCCGAGCGCTAGGTCGTGATCTGCAAGCTCAACCCGATCAACGGCTACCTCGGGCCGATCCTCGATCGGGTCTTCCGGCCGCTGATCGACGACGGGTTCCTGCGCTTCGTCGCGGGCGGCCCGGAGGTCGGCAGTTCCCTGTGTTCCGCGCCCCAGGTGGACAGCGTGCACGTCACCGGGAGCGCCCGTACCTTCGGCGCCATCGTGTACGGTCCCGGCCCGGCCGGGGTCGAGCGCACGGCGCGCGATGCGCCGGTGCTGACCAAGCCCATCACCGCCGAGCTGGGCGGCGTCGGACCGACCGTCGTTGTTCCGGGCCCGTGGAGCGATGCCGACATCGCTTTCCAGGCCGAGCACATCGTCACCCAGAAGCTGCACAACAGCGGTCACAACTGCATCGCCTCCCAGGCTCTGGTGCTGCCGCAGGCCTGGAAGCGCAGCGCGGAACTGCTGACCGCGGTGCGCCGGACCCTGGCCGGGGTGGACCCGCGGCCGGCGTCTACACCGGGTCCGCCCAGCGCCGTGGCGAGGCGGCGGCGCGCTCTCCGCACGCGGCGGAAATCCCGGCCGGCGGCACCCTGCTCATCGAGGGGGTGGACCCGGCGGATCGAGGGGCGTACGCCTTTACTGAGGAGTTCTTCGGACCCGTCCTGGCCACCACCTCGCTCCCCGGAGCGGACGCCGCCGAGTTCCTGCGGGCCGCGGTGGCCCTGTGCAACGACACGCTGCACGGCACGCTGGGGGCCAACATCCTGATTCACCCGCGGACCGCCACCGAGCTGGGCGAAGGGCTGGACGAGGCGATCGCCGATCTGCGGTACGGGACCGTGGGGGTCAACGCCTGGACCGGGCTCGGCTATCTCACCCCGCGGGCGAGTTGGGGCGCGTTCCCCGGGCATCGGCGCGCCGAAATCGGCAGCGGCGTCGGTGTGGTGCACAACGCGCTGTTGCTCGACCGGCCTTCCAAGACCGTGATCCGGGGACCGTTCGCGCCGTTTCCCCGGTCGCTGGCGGCCGGCCAGCGCAGCCTCGCGCCGCGGCCACTGTGGTTCGTCACCAACCGGACCGCCGCGCGCACCGCCCGGCGGCTGACCCGCTACATCGCCGACGGCCGGCTACGGCACCTACCCGCAATCTTCACCTCGGCGCTACGCGGCTGACCAGGCGGCGCTCGGGCTCAGCGGGCAGCGTAAGTCAGCTATACGGCGACTCGGCCGGCATCAGCCACCACAGGATCGGATAGACCAGCAGCTGGCTGCCCGGGATGACCAACAACAGCAGGACGAACAGCAGCCGCGCCGGCCAGGGGTTCAGCCCGAAGCGGCGCCCCAGCCCGGCGCAGACCCCGGCGATGACCCGATCCTGATACGGCCGCACCAGGCCCTGGTTCTGGAAGTTGCGTTGGATCTCGTTCATAGTGGCCCATCCCATCCGCTCGGCCCGGTCACCGCGAGTCGGGCTGCTGCGCCGGATCCAGCGGATCTGGGGAACGCGCCGTCTCCGGGCCCTCCGGTGGTAGCGGCGGGTACCGGCGTGAAGAGATTACCGCTCGTCGGCCTGGTGGCCTCCCGGGAAAGCCGCCCACGTCGAACACCCGCCGGTGCACCTCCGGCGGCACGTCGTCGAACCGTCCGTGGGCCACGACCGCTGACCCCGCCCACGGGGCCAGGGCCCGCAACGCCTTGGCTGCCACAGGCGATCCGACGGCCGTTGCCGCCTACCGCGGAGCCATCCGGATCGCGCCGTCCAACCGGATCGTCTCGCCGTTGAGCATCGGGTTCGCCACGACGTGGCTGACCAGGCTGGCGAACTCGGCTGGCCGGCCCAACCGGCTCGGGTGCGGCACCTGCTGGCCGAGGGAATCCCGTACCGCCTGCGGGAGGGCGGCCAGCATCGGGGTCTCGAAAATGCCGGGCGCGATGGTCACGACCCGGATCAGCTTGTCGGCGAGGTCCCGGGCGACCGGCAGCGTCATGCCGGCCACCGCGGCCTTGGACGCGGCGTACGCCGCCTGACCCACCTGCCCGTCGAAGGCCGCGACCGACGCCGTATTGATCATGACGCCGCGTTCCCCATCGACCGGCTCGAGGTCGGTCATTACCTGGGCGGCCAGTCGCATGACGTTGAACGTGCCGAACAAATTGATGGCGACGACCTTCTCGAAGGCGGCCATCGGCAGCGGCCCCTTCTTCGACAGGATCCGACCGGGCGTGCCGACGCCGGCGCAGTTGACCACGACGCGCAGTGGTCCGAGTTCGGCCGCGGTTGCCATGGCCTGTTCCACGTCGGACTCGTCCGTGACGTCCACGGCGGCGAAGCGCACCGAATCGCCGAGCTTGCCGGCCACTTCCGCGCCGTTGGACGACGCCAGGTCGCCGATAACGACGGAGGCTCCGTCGGACACCAACTGCTCCACCGTGGCCAGGCCGAGACCTGACGCGCCGCCGGTGACGAAGGCCACCGAATCTGATAGTTGCACGTTGTTCCCTCCTGTATGAGCTGAGCAGATGACGATACCGACGGGGCGCGTGGGCAGATTGTCCGGCCCCCGAAACCGGCCGTGCGGGCCTCCTGCTTGGGATGGCCTCCCGGCGCCCGGTTAGCTCGCCGGAGCCTGGGCAAACCCAGCGAGTGGACGCCGAGTTCAAACTGAATGTCACCGAGCAGGTTCGGCAGGAGGCGGCCGAGTACTCCCAGGGGGCCGACCGGCCGCTGGGCGCCTACCTCGGCGGTATGGCGCTCTACACCGGGCTGGTCGCCGGGCTCGGTGCGCTGGCGCACCGGCAGCGCCGGACCCTGCCCAACCCCTCACCCTTCGAGGTGCTGCTGGTCACGGTCGCCACCCACAAGCTCGCCCGGCTGGTGAGCAAGGAGTCGATAACCAGCGCGCTGCGCGCGCCGTTCACCCGCTACCAGGGGGTTTCCGGGCCGGCGGAGCTGTCGGAAGAGGTCCGCAGCGACACCCCGCTGCGCCACGCCGTGGGCGAGCTGATCACCTGCCCGTTCTGCCTGGCGATGTGGACGGCCACCGGTTTCAGCTACGGGCTGATCTTCGCCCCCCGGGCGACCCGGCTGGCCGCCACCGCGCTGACCGCGGTGGCCGGCTCGGACTTCCTGCAGCTCGGCTACTGCTGGGCGCAGCACAAGGCATCCGGGTAGGCGCCCCGGCGGGAAAATGGCTAGCCTCACGCAGCGTGAAGCGCCACGCTGAGCAGCGGGCCTCCGCGGCTCGGCTTGCGCTCGGATGGGAGGCCTCCGATGGCGTCCGCACTCGGATCGTGGTTCGCCGGCTGGCTGCGGGGACAGCGTCGCGAGGTCCATGCCCTGCCCGGCCGCCCGCCGGACGGCCCTGAAGCCGGACCCACGCCGGCCGCCCCGGGGGCGACCTCGGCGGCCCGACCGGTCCGCGCGCTGTGCTGCTCCGGAGGTGGCATTCGAGCCGCGGCCTTCTGCCTCGGCGGGTTGCAGGGCCTGGGCCGCCGGATCGGGAACCGGCCGCCCTGGATGGACGGAGTCGGGCTGGTCACCGCGGTCTCCGGCGGTTCCTACATCGCGGCGTCCTACGCGATGGTCAACCGGCACCTCACTCCCGAGCAGCGGGTGCAGCTCCGGCCCTACGCCCCCGGATCACCCGAGGACAACCGGCTCCGGACGCACACCCGCTACCTGGTGGAAGATCCCCGGGCCGCCGGGGTCGGGGTGTTGGCCATCGTGTACGGGCTCGTCATGAACCTGCTCCCCATCATGGCCGGCGTGTTCCTCACTGCCAAGGTCACCGGCTGGCTGCTGGGTGGCATCGGGATCCTGACGCCGGTGTCGGGCAACTGGCGGCTGCACCGGGTGTGGACCGGCGCCGCGGTGGCCGCCGTCCCGGCGCTGGCCGCGGCCGCGTACTACGTCTACGACCGGTTAGGTGACATCTACGGGCCACCTAACCAGGCGCGCTCCGACCAGGCGCAGGTCTGGACGCTGCGGCTGCTGGTGCTGGCCGGCGCGGCCCTGGCGCTGCTCGTGGCGCTGCCCTGGGTGCTGCGGGAGCTGTCCACGACCCGGGTCGACGTCCCGGCGGCCGGGGTGAACTGGCGGTCCCAACTGACCGGTTTCCTGGCCACCGCGACGAGCATCGTCGCTCTGGTCAAGACGTCGCTGGGGCGCTTCAAGAGCAAGCTTCAGGGCACCGGGCCGGCGGCGTACGGCCGCGTCACCAGCCTGTTCCAACGCGCCATCCGGGCCCTGGCCCCGTGGGCGGGGTCAGCGGTCGTGCTGGGCCTGCTGATGGTCGCGTTCCTGACCTGGGCCACGTCCTCGGCCTATGCCGGCGTGACCGCCGGTCAACTGACGGGGTGCGCGGTTGCCGTAGCCGTGATCGTGGGCTGGCAGTCCGTCACCGACGTGAACCGCAACTCCGTGCACGCCTACTACCGCGCCCGGCTCTGCTCCGCCTTTGCGGTGCGGCGTACCCCTGACGGCGCCGAGGAGCTGCCCTACGACGAGCCGGTCAGATTTTCCGACTTCCGGCCGGACACCCCGGAGCTGGTGGTCTGCGCCGCGGTGAACACCAACCAACGCGGCGCAGTGCCGGCCGGCCGGGGCTGCGCGCCGTGGACTTTCAGTCCGTACTGGACGGGGATCAGCAGCGGAACGATGTTCGACGGCGAGCCGGGGGAGCCCGCCACCACGCTGATGACCGACGCTGAGCAGTACGCCAGGCTGGCCGGTGAGGCGATGGTGACCCTGCCGGCCGCGGTCGCGGTCAGCGGAGCGGCGGTCTCCCCGGTGATGGGTCGGATGACCAGGGCGCCGTTGCGCCTGCTGCTGGGCGTGGCCAACGTCCGCCTCGGCCTGTGGCTGCCCAACCCGATCCGAAGCGGTGACCTGCCGCTGGCGCCCTCCTATCGCCGCTCGCCCGGGTCGGCCGAGGGCGGGACACGGCGGGACAGCCTGCTCGCCTTCCTCCGCTGGCAGTGGAAGCAGCCCGGCATCCGGGCGCTGCTCGCCGAAATGTTCGGGCAGACCGGGTTGACCGGGCGGTGGGTGTACGTCACCGACGGCGGGCACTACGAGAACCTCGGCCTGGTCGAGGCCCTCCGCCGCGGGGCCACGGAAATCATCGCCTTCGACGCCAGCGGGGACCAGCCGAACAGCTGGTCCACCTTCGGCGAGGCCATCGAGACCGCCCGCGCGGACCTCGGCGTGGAGATCGACCTGGACCCCAGCGCAATGATGCCGCCGCAGGGCAGCCGTCGCTCGCCGTCGCTGGTCGTGCCAGGCACCTGCACGTATCCGAATGGGGTCCGGGCGCGGCTGTGGCTGTGCAAGCTGGCCCTGCCGGCAGAGGCACCGTGGGATGTCTTCGCCTGGGCGAACAGCCACCCTAACTTCCCCCATGACTCCACCGCGCAGCAGCTCTACGGCGACCGTGAGTTCGAGGCGTACCGCCGGTTGGGCGAGGTGGCGGCGGCGACCGCGGTCCGGCTCTACCACGACGGCAAGCCGTCCATCGACGGCGCCGGGCCGCCGGTCCGGCTGCCCGACGCGGTACCAGCCGGCTGAGGCGGCCGGCCGTGCTCAGGAGGGTGGCTGCACCACGACGTTCCACGACCGGATGGTCGAGCCGGTCACCAGGCCGGCGGTGACGTACGGGTCGGCCTGCACGAAGCGTTCGACGACGGAGCGGTCCTCGCTCGCCCAGACCAGCAGGGCGCGATCGGCCGGATCGGTGAACGCGCCGGCCATCAGCAACTCGCCGCGCTCGGCGGCCGCCCGAATCAATGCCAGATGCTGCGCCCGCAGCGGCTCGCGGCGCTCCAGGTAGTCCGGGACCAGGTCGTAGAGCAGCGCGAGGTACATGGCGCAACTGTGTCAGACGGGCAGCGGCCGGCGGGCGAGGCGGATCCGGGCCAGGATCCACAGCGCCTCCACCCCGTCACGCCAGGTCAGCTTCTTGCCCTGCTCCCGGGTACGTGCCTGGTAGCTGATCCCCACCTCGTAGGGCCGGATGCCTCGCTTGAGCAGCTTGGCGGTGATCTCGGCTTCCATCCCAAAACCGGCTGAGCGGATGTCCAGGGACCGGTACAGCGGCAGGGGCAGCAGCTTGAAGCAGGTCTCCAGGTCGCTGATCCAGGCGTTGAACAGCGCGTTGGCGGCCATGGTCACCGCCTTGTTGCCGACCACGTACCAAAAGGAGTACGCGGTGTGGCTGCCGAAGGACCGGGTGCCGTAGACGACCTCGGCATCGCCAGCCAGCACCGGTCGCAGCAGGCCGGGAATCTCCTCCGGCGCGTACTCCAGGTCCGCGTCACAAATGATCAAATAGTCGCCGGTGGCCAGGCCCGCGGCGGTCCGGATCGCCGCCCCCTTGCCGCGGTTGACCGGGTGGGAATGCCAGACCACGTCCGGGTGATCCACCTCGGACAGCAGTCGTATGGTGTCGTCGGTGCTGCCGTCGTCCACGACGACCAGTTCCACCTCGCACCCGTACTCGACGGCGAGCACCCGACAGATGGCGGTCCGCAGGGTGGCGGCCTCGTTGTAGGCGGGCATCAGGACGGAGAGTTTCACCGGCGGTCGGCGCCCCTAACCGGCGATCAGCGGCTGGCGGCGGAACCAGTCGATGGTGTGCCGGAGCCCGGCCTGCAGGTTCACCACCGGTTCCCAGCCCAGCAGTTCCCGGGCCAGCCGAATGTCCGGGCGCCGGACCATGGGGTCATCCTGCGGCCGGGGCACATAGGCGATGCCGGCGTCGGTGCCCACCAGTTCTTGGATGACCTTCGCCAACTCCAGCATCGACACCTCGTGTGGATTGCCGATGTTCACCGGTCCCACCGCGTCGGAGCGCAGCATCCGCAGCACGCCGGACACGAGGTCGTCGACGTACTGGATGGAACGGGTCTGCGAGCCGTCTCCGGCCACGGTGAGCGGCTCCCCGGTGAGCGCCTGGCGGATGAAGGTGGGGATCGCCCGGCCGTCGTCCGGCCGCATCCGCGGGCCGTGGGTGTTGAAGATCCGCACGATCGCGGTGTCCACGCCGTGATAGCGGTGGTAAGCCATGGTCATCGCCTCGGCGAAGCGCTTCGCCTCGTCGTAGACCCCGCGCGGCCCGACCGGATTGACATGACCCCAGTACGACTCCGGCTGCGGGTGGACCTGCGGGTCGCCGTAAGTCTCCGAGGTGGAGGCCAGCAGGAACCGGGCGCCCTTCTCCTTGGCCAGCCCCAGGCTGTGCATCGTGCCGATGGACCCCACCTTGAGGGTCTGAATCGGCAAGTGCAGGTAGTCCACCGGGGACGCCGGCGAGGCGAAGTGCAAGACGGCGTTCACCGGGCCCGACACGTGCACGAAGTCGGTCACGTCGGTTCGCAGCAGCCGGAACTCGCCGCGGCCGACGAGGTGCTCCACGTTGGAAGCCTTGCCGGTGAGGAAGTTGTCCAGGCACAGCACGTCGTACCCGTCGTTCACCAGCCGCTCGCACAGGTGCGAACCCAGGAACCCGGCGCCCCCGGTCACCACCGCGCGGGGGCGGGCCGCCGCCGGCGAGGTCAACTCCCCGAACTGATGTAGCTGATGAGGTGCTCCCGCTCGGCGGTGAGTTCCTCCATCCGGCTTTTCACGACGTCACCGATACTGACCACACCGACCAGCTTGCGTTCCACCAGAACCGGTATGTGCCGGATGCGGTGCTCGGTCATCAGGCCCATCAGGTGTTCGATGGAGTCCTTCGGGGTCGCTGTGGTGATCTCGGTGGTCATCAGGGCGCTGACCGGCCGACCCAGCACGTCACCCCGGCCGCGGGCCAGCGCCCGGACCACGTCGCGTTCGGAGACGATGCCGGTCACCGTCTCCCCGTCGGAGGACACCAGAACTGCGCCGATGTTGTATTCGGCCAGCAGAGCCAGGAGCTCCTCGACCCGGGTGTCCGGGGCAACCGTCACCACCGACTGCCCCTTTCGCGTCAAAACATCACTGACCAGCATCGATGCCTCCACTCCTGCCTCGGGTCGGTTCAGCGTAGTCGCCGGTCAGGCCCCTGGCACTGACGGTGGGGCACTGATAGTCGGGCACTGACGGTGGGCACGGCATCGGCCCGTCCCCGACGCGCAGGGCCTACGATTGCGCCCTATGCACCTGTCGGGGCCACGCATCATGCTGGGGTTCGGCATCACCGTCGTCGCCGGGGTGTGGCTGCTGGCGGTGGCGAACCGCAAAGTCGAAGTGAGCGCCCGGCTCTATCAGGCGGGTTATGTCATCCTCGGCTGGTTCGTCCTGATGACCATCGACCTGTTCGCCGGTACCGGCCGCGGAAAATAGCGGCCGGTACCGGTTCGGCCCGGCGGGAACGATCCGACGCTCCAGGCGTCAGAACGACGACGGCGGCATCGGTGGGGTGCTCGGCGGCGGGGGGTTGCCGGCCAGCTTGTCGGTGACAGTGGGCGGTAGTTTGCTCGCCACAGCCGGTGGCAGCTTGCTGGCCACCGCCCCCGAGACTTTCTGCGTTGTGCGCTGCACCTCCGGCCGCTGGGCGACCGTCGCGCTGGCCCGGCGGATCTGCTCGTACCGGCCGCGGCCGGCCCGAGTGCCCAGGACGTACCCGACGCCGAGGGTCAGAGCTGTCTTGATCTTGCTCATCGTGCTCCTTCCACGCTTCTTTACCTTGGTGGCGCCGGCGACGACGGTGCCACCGGCGGACGTGACGTTGTGCGTCGCCGCCTTCTTCGCGCGACGCCGATCCCGGCGGCTGCGGGCCAACTCGCCGCTGGCCCGTCCGGCACTAGCCGCACCGCGGGCGCCGAGCTTGGCCGACCGCCCGGCGGCCAACCCGCCGGAACCGACCGCAGCCGCCGTACGGGCCGCGCCCTGCTTGGCACTCGCCGCGGCCGCAGCGGCGGTCGCCTTCGCGGCTGCAGCCGTCCGGTCCTTGGCCGCTTTCGTCCTGGCCGCGTTGGCCTTCTCAGCTGCCTTGGCTGCCGCCTTCGTCCTGGCCGCGTTGGCCTTAGCTGCCGCCTTGGCCCTGGCCGCGTTGGCCTTATCAGTTGCCTTGGCTGCCGCCTTGGCCCTGGCGATGTTACCCGCCTCGGCAGTCTTGTGCGCCCTGGCGGCCGCCTTCTTGGCGGCCTTGGTGGCGGCTTTGGTCGCCGCCGCGTTCGTGACGGCTGCCGTCCCGGCGGCGGCTGCCTGTGCGGCGGCGATCTGGGCCGGGGTGAACCCAGCGGCGGCCCGGTCCCGGGCAGCGGCCGCGTGCGCTCCAGCACGCCGCAGGGCCCGCTTGGTGTTCGATCGGGCGGAACGGCGGGCTCGCAACCGGCGCTTGGCGAACAGCACCGCGAAGACGGCGGCCACCGCACCGGCGATGCCGGCGTACTTGCCGGCGGTACCCTGCGACTGGACGTCGGGCTGCCTGGCCAGGGGTGCCGCCGCCGGTGCGCGTGCTGGTGCCGGTGCGGGCGCCGGTGCCGGCGCTGGTTCGGGCGCCTCGGCCGCGGCGGGCGCTGGTTCCGGGGCCGGTTCTGGCGTGGTCGCCACTTCTGGGTCGGCGATCGCGGGTACCGGTGCGGTGTCGGCCGGCACCTCCTCCGTCGCCGGCTCGGCCTCGGCAGCCACGAGGGGCTCGGAACCGGTGGCTTCCGCCGCCTCGGCCGCGGTCACGTCGGTGGGCAAGATGCTGTCCGAGGCGTCGGCCGAGTACGGCACACCGTAGTGCGAGTAGAGCGCGGCCTCCTCGTCGGTGGACAGCCGCTCTTCCCCGGCGGGCAGCGGGGCGCCCGCGACCAGGTCGGCGGGGACCGACACCCGGATTCTCTGGTCGGACTCGGTGGCGTCCAGCAGCGGCACGACGGCGGTCCGGCCATCCGGGCGGGTCACCAGCAGCCACTCCGGCGCCCCGGTCTCGAGATCTGCGTACACCCGGGCGCAGGTGCCGAGTTCGACGCCGTCGGCGTCGATGACCCCGCGATCCACCCAGTGTTTGGCAACTTCGCGGTCAGGCAGTGACATGGCTCTCCTACGGACGGCTCGCGGGCAGGCAGTGATTGGGCGTTCCGGATTCTCGTCCCCTTCGGTACCGGAGGCAAACCGGGCGTAGCGCCACCAGGCCTTGCCGCGGCCGGTGCGGGGGGGCTGCGTGCCCAGGTTCGGCCATGCCCTACGCTGCCGCACTGTGCCCGCTGACGGGATCCACGCGTCCTTTCTGCGTACCTCCGTCGATGGCGCGGTGGCCACACTGCTGATCGACAGACCCGAGAAGCGCAACGCGATCAGCCTGGAGATGTGGGGGTCGCTGCCCGGTTTGGTGGCCGAAGTGTGCGCCGATCCCGGGGTCCGGGTGTTGGTCGTCGCCGGCGCGCATCGCGGCGTGTTCAGCGCCGGCGCGGACATTGCCGAGTTCCCCGCCCTACGCAGCGAAGTGGACGTCGGTCGCTACTACAGCGCCACCATCCGGGCCGGCCAGCGGGCGGTCGCCGAGGCGCGGGTTCCGACGATCGCCGCCATCTCCGGCACCTGCCTCGGCGGCGGGTGCGGGCTGGCGCTGGCGTGCGACCTGCGGATCGCCGACGACGCGGCCCGCCTCGGCATCCCGGCGGCCCGGCTCGGGATCGTCTACAGCCTGCCGTCGACCAAGCGGCTGGTCGACATCGTCGGACCGGCCTGGGCGAAGCAGATGTTGCTCACCGCTGACCCGGTCGACGCGGCCACCGCGTTGCGGATTGGGCTGCTCAACGAGGTGCATTCCCACGAGGCGCTCTGGCCGCGGGTGGGCCAGCTGGCCGAGCACATCGTGGCCCGCTCGGCCTTCTCCGTCGAGTCCTCGAAGGAGATCATCAATCGCATCGCCGCGGGGCAGGACACCGACGACGAGCAGTGCCAAGCCCGGTACGACGCCTCCTACGTGGCGGAGGAGTACCTGGCCGGGGTGGCCGGCTTCCTCGGCAAGCGCACGGTTCCGGCCACTTCCGGCTGAGGCGGCTCAGCTCGCGGCGGCCGCTTTCGCCGCCCGGGCTGCCCGGCGGTCTTCGAACCGGCTGGCCGCTTGGTCCAGCTTGGCCAGGTAGGCAGCCATCTTCTCGCGGGCCTGCTCACCCTCGGCACCGAGGTTGTCCCGGTCGAAGACCCGCCAGACCTTGAGCACCGGCGAGAGCACCTGGTCGTGGTGGATCCGGGCATCGTAGATGCCGGCCTCGGCAATCTGCGCCGACCGGCGGGCGAACCCGCCGAGCGTGCTGCCGGGCATCTGGAAGCCGGCGACGACGTCGGCGACCGCGGTGAGGGTTTCATCCGGTGCGATCTCCAGCGCCGCGCCCAGGACGTTGCGATAGAACAGCATGTGCAGGTTCTCATCCGCCGCGACCTTGGCCAGCAACCGTTCGCAGTCCGCGTCCTGGCTGATCACGCCGGTGTTGCGGTGGGAGATCCGGGTGGCCAGTTCCTGCATCGAGACGTAGGCGATCGAGCGCAGCACGTCGGCGCCGAAGCTGGAGTCGAACCCGACCTCCATATGGCTCATCCGCTCCTGCTCCAAGGCGATCGGGTCGACGGCCCGCTTGACCAGCAGCAGGTCCCGGATCGCGGTGCCGTGCCGGCCTTCCTCGGCCGTCCAACGGCCCACCCAAGTGCCCCAGGCGCCGTCGCCGCCGAAGACGTTGTAGATCTCCCGGTGATAGCTGGGCAGATTGTCCTCGGTGAGCAGGTTCACCACCAGCGCGGTCCGGGCCGCCGCCGGCACCGGCGACTGCTCCGGCGACCACGCCTCGCCGTCCAGGACGCCGTCGAAGGTGCGGCCCTCGCTCCACGGGATGTACTCGTGCGGAAACCACTCCGTCGCCGTGGCCAGGTGGCGATCGAGTTCCTTGGCGACGACGGGTTCGAGCTCAGTCAACAGCGCGGTCTGGGTCCATACCATCTTCTTCGTGTACCTCCGTTGGCTGCCTTCCAGGGTATCGGCCCGGGGTCTTGACCCCCAACGCCCGGCGGTCCGCAGCGGGCAGGTGCGCCGGCAACCGCTGGCCCGCGGGCCGGTGCGGGGCGCCGCGGCCGCGGTATCCGGACTGCTGTTGGCCCTCAGCGGCCGGTACGGCTACCACCGCGACGAGCTGTACTTCCTCCAGGCCGGCCGGCACCTGGCCTGGGGGTACCCTGACCAGCCGCCGCTCGTACCGCTGATCGCCCGGGTCATGTCCGGGCTTGCGCCGGATTCGGTGGTCGTCCTGCGGCTGCCCTCGACGCTGACCGCCGCCGCCATCGTGGTCCTGACCGGGTTGATCGCCGGCGAGCTGGGCGGGGGCCGAGCCGAGCAGGGACTGGCCGCGGGGTGCGCCGCCGCCTCCGCGGTGGTGCTGGCCACCTGCCACCTGTTGAGCACCGCCACGTATGGCCTGCTCGCCTGGACTGCGCTGAGCGCCCTGCTGGTCAGGCTGCTGCTGGGCAGCGAGCAGCGGTTGTGGCTGGCCGCCGGCTTGGTCGCCGGGGTGGGGATGCTGGCGAATCCGCTGGTGGCCGTGCTGGGCTTCGGGGTGTTGGCCGGCGTGCTGATCGCCGGACCGCGGGAGGTGCTGCGCAGCCGGTGGCTGTGGGCCGGGGCGTTGCTCGCCGCCCTGATCGCGGCCCCCTACCTGGCCTGGCAGGCCGGTCACGGCTGGCCGCAGTTGGAGATCTCCCGGGCCATCGCGGCCGGTTCCTCCGGCACTTCCGAGCCGCGGGCGCTCTTCCTGCCCTACCAGCTGGTTCTGGTCAGCCCGGTACTGGTGCCGATCTGGGTGGCCGGTTTGGTGCGGTTGTTCCGCGACCCGGCGTTGTGCCGGCTGCGCGCCCTGGCCTGGGCCTACCCGGTGCTCGCGGTGGTCTTCGTGGTGACCGGCGGCAAGCCGTACTACCTCGCCGGGCTGTATCCGCTGCTGCTGGCCGCCGGTGCCGCCCCGGCCGTGGCCTGGGCCGGCCGCCGCCGGCGCCGGCTGCGCCGCTGGCTGCTGGCGGCGGCCGTGGTGTTCAGCGTCGTGGTCGGCGGGACCGTCACGCTGCCCGTCCTGCCGCTCGACGCGCTCGCCGGCAGCCACCTCGTCGCCGTGTCCTACGATCTCGGCGAGCAGGTCGGCTGGCCACGCTTCGCCGCCGTCGTGGACGGCGTGTACGCCGGGCTGCCGCCGTCGCAGCGGGCCACGGCGGTGATCTTCACGAGCAACTACGGCGAGGCGGGCGCCGTCGACCACTACGGCCGCGCGCTCGGCCTCCCCAGGGCGTACAGCGGCCATAACGGCTACTGGTACTGGGGACCTCCGCCGCAGACCGGTGGGCCGACCCTCGCCGTCGGCTTCTCGGCTGCCGAGTTGAGCCGGTACTGGACTTCGATCACCCCGGCCGCGACGATCACCAACGGGCACGGCGTGGACAATGACGAGGAGGGCAACGTGGTCTACCTCTGTCGCGGTCAGCCGCGGCCGTGGGCGGCGATCTGGCCGGGCCTGCGCCAGCTTGGATAAGCCGCCCGACTCGGGTGGCCGCTCAGCTGTGGGTGCCGACGGCGGAATGCGCCGTGCCGGCCCGGGAGTTGCAGCGGCGTGCCGTCCGTAGCCGACCCGTCCGCCACGGCCGGGTCCCCGGTCGCCAGGGCCAGCCTGCGGTACGCCAGCGCGTCCGGCCGGTGGGTGATCGCGGCTACCGTGCTGGGGTCCGGGCTGGCTGCCCTGGACGCCACCGTGGTCGGCATCGCCCTGCCGACGATCGGCCGCGAACTCGACGCCGGGTTGGGCACCTTGCAGTGGGTGATCACCGCGTACACCCTCACGCTGGCCGGGCTGTTGCTGCTCGGCGGCGCGCTCGGTGACCGGTACGGACGGCGCCGGATCTACTCGATCGGCATCGGCTGGTTCGCGCTCGCCTCACTGGTGTGCGCGGTCGCGCCGAACGCCGCGGTGCTGGTGGCCGCCCGAGGTCTGCAGGGCGTCGGCGGGGCGCTGCTCACCCCGGGCAGTTTGGCGATCCTGCAGGCGTCGTTCGCCCCGGAGGACCGTGGCGCGGCGATCGGTGCCTGGTCGGGCCTCGGCGGGGTGGCGACCGCGATCGGTCCCTTCGTCGGCGGCTACCTGATCAGCGCGGTCTCCTGGCGGCTGATCTTTCTGATCAACTTGCCGCTCACCGTCGCCGTCCTGGCCATGGTGGCCCGCCACGTGCCGGAGTCCCGCGACGAGGAGGTAAGCGGCCGCCTCGATCTGGCCGGGGCGGCGCTGGTCACCGTCGGGCTGGTCGGCCTCACCTACGGGCTCATCGCCGGGGCGGAGGCCGGCTGGGCCAGTGCGGAGGTGGTCGGCTCCCTGCTAGTGGGCGCCGCCGCGCTGGGCGGGTTCGTCGGGGTGGAGTGGCGGACCGCCGAGCCCATGCTGCCGCTGGGGCTGTTCTCCTCCCGGCTGTTCACGGCCACCAATGTCGTGACGTTCCTGGTCTACGGCGCGCTCGGCGGCGGGCTGTTCCTGCTGCCGATCGAGCTGCAGACCGTCGCCGGCTACAGCCCGCTGCAGGCCGGTGTGGCCCTGCTGCCGGTCACCGTCATGATGCTGCTGCTCTCCAGCCGGTTCGGCGCGCTGGCCGGGCGGATCGGGCCGCGGCTGCCGATGACGGTGGGACCGCTGCTGGTCGGTGCCGGGATGGCGCTGCTGGTACGAGCCGGTGACGGCGGCTCCTACCTCGTCGACGTGCTGCCGGCGGCCCTGGTCCTGGGCCTCGGCCTGGCGGTGACCGTCGCCCCGCTGACCACCACCGTGCTGGCGGCGGCGCCGGCCGAGCGGGCCGGGATCGCCTCGGCGGTGAACAACGACATCGCCCGGGCGGCCGGGCTGCTCGCGGTGGCCGTCCTGCCGGCCGCCGTCGGGCTGACCGGGGAGAGCTACCGGCGGGCGGCAACGTTCAACTCCGGCTTCCGCTCCGCGATGTTGATCGCCGCGGTGCTGGCGGCCCTCGGCGGGTTGGTATCCGCGGCCGCGGTCCGCTCACCGACCCGCCTGGCCGCCCGGTGCCCCGCCCGGTCCGAGGGTTCGCACTGCGCGTTGGAGGCGCCACCGCTGCGGTCCAGATCCGGTTGAGTCAACGACCAGCCACTCCGACCAGCGCGGGATGGCGCGGGTCGTCCCACCGGATCACGACATCGGCGGCAGCCAGTGGCTGCACCTCCTTGTCGTACCTGGCGTAGGCCGGCAGCGTCCAGTGCGCCGTGCTGGCCGTCCGCCGCCGCAAGGCCGCGTCGGACAGGTGCACGTGCACCGTGACGTCGAAGGGCAGGCCAGCGCCGAGCAGGAACTGCCCGTCGACGAGCGCGATGGCGCTCGGCGGGGCGGTCTCCCGGGAGCACCGCGGCGAACGGTCCAGCACCGGGTCCCACAGGGCGGGCAGGTACCGCCGGTCGCCGCCCGGCCCGAGGGGCGCCAGCACCTCTCGGCGAAGCGCGCCGAAGTCGAACCAGTCGGAGAAGAAGCTGTCCGGATCCTCCCTGCCGTGCTCCAGGCGCAGGGCGGCCGGGCGTAGGAAGTCGGCGGTCGATACCCGCACCGCGGCTCGGCCGGCGGCCCGCAGCGGTCCGAGGAGGCGGTCGGCCAGGGCCGCCGGGTCGGCGGCGACCGCGCCGTCGATACCGACCCGCAGCACAGGTGGGCGCGGGTCGGGAGCCAGTAGCGCCACCAGGGCGTCGAGGAGTGCCTCCGGGGTCACCGGCTGGGCTCGAATGCCGGCCACTGCCGCCCCGGAGTCCCTTGCGGACGCAAGTATCTGGTAGGCTTCGTGATATGAGCGTCGACCAGCCGCTCGATCCGAGCGAAATGGCGGCCTGGCATGCCATGCTCCGGAGCCACAGTGCGGTAGTCCGCAAGCTGGAGGCGGAACTGCAAGCTGAGCACGAGTTGTCCCTCCCGGCGTACGAGGTCCTCGCGCACCTCTCCGAGGCGCCGGAGCGTCGGCTGCGGATGAGCGACCTGACCGGTTGCGCGAGGCTCTCCCCCAGCGGACTCACCCGGCTGGTCGACAAGCTGGTGCGCGACGGCCTGGTGGAGCGGGTGCGATGTCCCCGGGACGCTCGCGTCGTGTACGCGGAACTCACCAACGGTGGCCTCGCCCGCCTGGAGACGGCCTACCCGACACATCTGCGGGGCGTCCGCCGCCACGTGGTGGATCGGCTCGATCGCGGCGAGCTCGACGTGATCGCAACCGCCATGGGACGGCTGGCCGACACTCCCTGATACCGGTCGGTCAGAACTCCGCCCGAGCTCGCTTCAATTCGCTGAAGGCCGGTACGCCGGAGAGCAGCACCACGGCGTCGAACAGCGCCAGGGCGTCGTCGCCGGTGGGGATCGGCACCACGACGGGTCCGAAGAAGCCGGGTCCGTCACCCACCGCGAGCACCGGAGAGCCGGAGTCGGTACCGACGCGCTGCTGGCCGGCGACGTGACTGGCCCGGATGTCGTCGTCGTAGCTGGAATCGCTGCGCGCCTCGGACAAGTCGGCCGGCAGGCCGACTTCGGCTACGGCGTCGGCGATGAGCGCTGAATCGAAGTCCTGACCTTCGTCGTGACGGCGGCGTCCCATGGCGGTGTACAGGTCGGCAACCGCTTCCGGCTTGATCCGCTCGGCCGCGGCGAGCACTCGCAGTGCCTCCTGGCCTCGTGCGATCCGGGCCCGGTACTGCTCGGGCACGTCGTTGCCTTCGTTGAGGACGGCCAGGCTCATCAGGTGCCAGCGCACCGGTGTGTCGCGCCGCTGCCCGATCTCGGTGACCCAGCGGGAGGTCCGCCAGGTGAACGGGCAGCCGGGGTCGAACCAGAAATCGATGGAGGCAGTATCCAGGGCCATGGTTGATCCTGACACAGCTCGGTCGACGTGCCGGGAAGGCGGCCGATGACCTTCAGAGTGCCCGGAACGAAGCCGCTGCCGGCTACCTCGGCGTACCGGTCGGCGTAGCCGGACAGCGCGGCCAATGCCGCCTCCTGTCCCTTCCCTCGCCGGCACCAACCCGGCCAGTCGAGCGCCGCGGCGAAGACCCAGGTGCGGCCCAGCTCCAGGTACACCCGCGTTGGGGAACTCACCGCCTCATTCTGGCCTCGGCCGGTCTGGGGTGGGGCTGCTGTCGGGGTGGGGGCTCGAGGAGCGAAGCATGAGCCAAGCACCAGCCGGGCAGCCGCCGATCCGACGTGCCGTCATCGTGGCCAGCACCCGGGACGGACGGCTGGGCGAGACCGTGGCCGGCTGGTTCACGCGCCAGCTGGCGCGGCGCACGGACTTCGACGTGGACGTGATCGACTTGCGTGCGGTCGACCTCCCCCCGGTGCAGTCGTCGGCACACCCCAAGTCGGGACGCCGAGCGGAACGCCAAGCCCGCCTCGTTCGTGTCCTATGGCGGGCTCTCCGCGGCATAGTGATGGCCATGACGACACCTGTGAGCGTGACGTGAGCATCACGACGGGGGAGGACAGCCGACTACGAGGGCGCATCGCCCTGGTCACCGGCGGTGGGCGTGGGATCGGCCGGGCGGTCGCTCACGCGCTGGCAGCCGAGGGGGTGCGGGTCGCGGTGGCGGCTCGCAGCGCGGCCGAGGTGGAGGCCGTCGCCGCGGAGATCGACGGCTTGGCCGTAGCCGCCGACGTCGGCCAACCGGAGGAGGTGACCCGGATGGTCAGCACCATCCGGAGCCGGTTCGGGGGAATTGACATCTTGGTAAACAACGCGGGCGTGGTGCGGCCGCTGGGGCGGATCTGGTTGGTCGACGCCCAGGAGTGGGAAACGGCCTTCGCCATCAACGTGTTCGGGGCGGTGCGCTGCATCCGGGCGGTACTGCCGGATATGACGGCCAACGGGTACGGCCGGATCGTCAGCCTCTCCTCGGGCGCGGCATCCGGCCGAGGGATGCCGAGTGCCAGCGCGTACTCGGCGAGCAAGGCCGCCCTGGACATGCTGACCGCGAACCTGGCGGTGGAGCTGTCCGGTACCGGTGTGACGATCAATGGCGTACGCCCCGGCGTGGCCGACACCGCCATGCAGGACTACATGCGTTCGTTGCCGCGTGAGCAGGTGGGGGCTGAATTCTTCGACCGGTTCGCCGGGCTGCACCGAGACGGCCGGCTGATCGACCCGGCGGTGGCTGCCCGACTGGTGGTCGCCCTGGTCAAGACTGACCGCTCGGGTGTCACGGTCGACGTCCGTGAGGCCGAGGGCAAAGCCCTGCTGGCTGCCGGGTAGTCCGGCCCACGTCGGCGACCGGGCGTCGCGGCTAGCCCGGGAGCCGGTCCTGGCGCGCGCTGCGAGAGGCGGCGATCGCGCAGTCCCGCGGCGTGCTGGGCCGGACCGCCGCCAGATCCAGCCGGGCAGCCACCGTGATGGTCCCCGGGCCGAACGCGGTGACCCGGGTCCAGCCGTCGCTCGAGCGGCTGACGCAGGCCCCCTGGTCGCCCACCTGCCAGAACCGGGTGTGATGCAGGCGGACGTCGGCCGTACCGGCGAAGCGGAAGTCAAGGGTGAACGACGAGCCGTCAAGCACGGTGAGCGTGGCCGGGCCGGTCACCAAGGGCTTTGTGCCCCGTACCCGCCAGACCCGCCAGTGGGTGTCGCGCCAGGCCGGGACCAACCACGCCGGCGCACTCGCGACAATGGCGGCCTCCCGCAGCGAGGTCGACTCCAGCGGAGCGTCGGGAACCGCCACGTAGCCCACTCGATTGTTGAGCAGCCACGCGCGGTACTGCTCGGCGGTGAGTTGCGGGTCGTAGAGGACCTTGTTGTACGCGACGTCGATCTGGCGCTCCCAGCCTCGGGCCAGGGGGACCTCGCTGGCCACGTAGGCGGTTTCCCAATGCGCCCTGGTCAGCGGTATCTCCACCCGTCCGGACGGGGCGTGGTGGGACTGCAGGAACTCCAGCAGGCCGGCGTAGTACGCCGGTTTGCTGGACGGCGTGGAAGCGTCCGCGATCGCCCCGGTCACCGGCGCCAGCTGCCAGATCATCAGCGGCCCAGCGACCACCATCAGCACCCGCCGACGCCCCGAGGCCAGCAGGACGACCGCGGCCAGCGGACCGGCGAGGATCGTCCCCAGGCGGGTGATGTTGCCGCCGACCGGGTTGGGTACCAGGAACAGCACCACGGCCGCACCGGCGTACCCGGCCAACCCAAGCCGCAGGGTGCGATGGGTGCGCGGTGCGAAGACCAGCCCGAAGGCAGCGAAGACCAGCACCGTGACCAGGCTGGTCCACGGCAGCGGGAAGCTTCCGCCACCGCCGAGCACCGAGGCGACCAGCAGGCCACTGCCCGCCCCGGCCAGCGGCAGTGCCCGACGCCAACCCAGCGCCGGCGCCCAGGCCGCCCCGGCGAGTAACAGGAAAGCGCCCGGCAGCGGGCTGGCCAGCGAACACAGCACGGCCAGCAAGCCAGCGGCGAGCGGCCGGCGCCGCTGGACCGCCGCCAGGGCCGCCAAACCGAATGCCAGCCCGAGCGCGAACGGCAGCCGACCGATGATGAAGTTGGCTACCGTGGCGACCGAAAACCAGATCAGCCCGGCGGTGTGCCGGCGTACGGTACCGAACCGGGCGATGCGCACCATCGCCATGGTGGACGCCACGCAGGAGAGGAAGCCGACCGTCTGCGCGCCGAGCGCCGCGGCGAGCGGCGGAAAGACCACGCTGTACCCGGGTACCAAGTGCCCGGCGAACCATCGGTCGTCCCACAGCAGGAGCCCGTGGTTGCGGAACAACCAGGTTCGGAAGTCTTGGGCCGGCAGATCGGGCCCGCGCAGGCCGAGCGCGAGCACCAGCAGGCAGAGCGCGACGGTGACAACTTCCGGCCGGTCGGCGGGCGCCCGGCCGAGCCTGCGCAGCCAGCCCACCGCTACCGTTGCCGGCGGAGGCGCCGTGGAGTGCGCAGAAGAAGCCACTCTGTCAGGTTCTCACGGCTTCGCCGGGGTGCGGCGACCGACACGACGTGACTGGGCGCGACGTGACCGGCGCGACGTGACTGGGCGCGACGTGACCGGCGCGACCTGACCGCACGACGTGACTGTCACCATGGCGGCCCGCGGGGCCGGTGCCCTGCCGTTGGCGCTGCGCGTCGGGCTGGGAGCCGGCGGGGTGATCGGCACGCTCGCCGTCGTGCTCGGTGGCCAACCGCCCGCTGAGCGGCCCCGTACCGCACCCTTTCGCTGGCCGTTGGCGGACGTGCACGCGCTGCCCGACTCCTGGCGTCGCCTTGGCCCGGCGATGGCGTGGGTTGGTGCGGTGCTGGTCATCGTGCTGTGGCTGGTCGTCCTGCGGCTCGCCCGGCCGCGGGCAGGCCTCCCGGCGAGGCTGTCCTCGCCGTCGGTGCTCCGGCTGGCGGCCGCCTGGGCGACCCCGCTGGCGGTCGGTCCGCCGGTGCTCTCCGCCGACGTCTACAGCTACCTGGCTCAGGGTGAGCTGCTCCGCCGGGGCCTGGACCCGTACCGGGTCGGCGTCCGGGCGCTGGGCTCTGCGCCGGTGGTGGCCGCGGTGGATGCCCGCTGGCGCGACGCCCCCTCTCCGTACGGCCCGCTCGGCCTGGCCATCTCCCGGTTGGCGGCCGAGATCGGTTCTTCCTCGATCGTGGCCGGGGTGGTGGTCCTTCGGGTCGTAGCGGTGGCTGGTGTTGCCCTGGCGCTGTGGTGCCTCGCCCGACTGGCCGGTGACGTCGACCGCCCGGTGGTGCTGGCCATGGTGGCCCTCAACCCGATCGTGTTGCTGCACCTGATCGGCGGCGCGCATCTGGACGCTGTGGTGGTGGGCCTGGTCCTGGCCGCCCTACTGGCCGCGGCCCGCGACCGGCCGCTGCTCGGCTTGGCGCTGGCCACCGCCGCGGCGGCGGTGAAGGCGCCGGCGCTGGTCGTGGTCGCCGTCCTGGCGTTCGTCGCCGTGCTGCCGGCCCGGGCGTCGGGGACCGCCGGGCGCCCCGGGACCCGGCGCCGGCAGACCGGCTGGGGGCTGGCGGTCGGCGCGACGGTCGCCGGCACCGGCCTGGCCTGCGCCGCCTTGGTACCCCACGGCTTCGGTTGGGTCTCCGGCCTGAGCACGCCAGGGCAGGGTCGTACGGAGGTGGCGCCGAGCGCGCTGATCGCCGCGGCGCTGTCCGCGGCGCTCCGGCTGCCGCCGGCCGGCACGCTCACCGCCTGCCGGCTGATCGGCCTCGGCGTCGCCGGCGCTGTCGTCCTCGGGCTGCTGGCCACGGTTCGGCGACGCGTTCCGGCCACCTCGGCCGGCCTCGCCCAGCTGGTGGTCGCCGTCTTGGGGCCGGTGGCCTATGTCTGGTACCTCGCCAGTCCGGTCGCGGCTCTGGCGCCCCGCAGCCGCGGGCGGGGCCGGCTGGCCCTGGCCGCGCTGTGCTGCGCCGCGTCGCTCACCTCACTCCCGAGCTTGTCCACGCCGGCGTTCCCGTGGCCGCCACCCACCGCTTCGGCGGCGCAGGCAAGGGTCAACGGCACCAGCAGGCAGGCCGCGACGCCCGGCACGGCGACGCCGGAATCGTTGACCAGACCGCCGAGGGTGACCGCCGCAGCCGCCGCCAGCAGGCCGCCTCCCATCCCGGGTACCGCCGCCACCGCCCGGCACTGCGGACGGAACCCGCCGCGGACGACGACGACGGCGAGCCCGGCGACCAGCAGCGCAGCGAGGTTGAACGGACTACTGATCAGCGAGTGCGCGGCAGCGGCGAGATGACGGCGAGGCGCGGTGAGCCCGGTCCCGCCGTGCAGCAGGCTGCCGACGAAGCGGCCCAGGTGGGTCTGGCTTGCCTCCGGGCGAGCGTAGTCGGCAACCGCTGCGGCGCCGAGCACCCCCGCCGCGGCCAGCCCGAGTGAGGCCGCGGCGCGCAGCCGGACCGTGCGGCCGGCGAGGCGCAGCAACAGGACGCCCAACGCTGGGGTGGTGGCCAACAGCCCGCCGGCGTCGGCGCCGAAGCCGGGCGCGCCGAGCAGGACCAGTCCGCTGACCCCGGTGATCGCCGCCGGCAAGACCGCCCGGCGCGGGGTGCAGGTCAGCCCGAGCAGCAGCAGGCCGGAGCTGACGAACAGCGCGGAGGCCAGGTTGCCGAAGCCGGCGAACCGGCCGGCGATCAGCGGCGAGTCACCGAGCAGGGCCGCGAGCTGCAGGTGCGTACCCGAGGCCAGGTCCGCCCCCAAGACGCCGGTCGTGATCGCGGTCACCACGAGCGGCCCGCCTCCCCGGCGCCGCCGGTCGGCCACCGCGGCCAGCGATGCCATGGCGCTCGGTATGGCGAGCAGCACCGCCGGGCCGGCCGCCGCCACCCGCCACCAGGGCAGGAGCTGCAGCAGGTAGGAGGCGGCCGGCAGGGCGGCCACCCAGTAGCCGAGCGCGGCGACCGCGCGCCGCCCACGCCGGTGGCCGCAGCCGGATACGGACACGGTGAACAGCGCGGCCAGCCCGAGCACCGCCCAGACCAGCGCGGTCGCGAACACCCCGGCCCAGCGCAGCCCGGCCCTGGCCGCGACGTCGAGGTCGGCCATCGCCGAAGGCGTCCGATGCTGGGCGGCGCTCGCGGTAGAGCGCCACGGCGTACCGGCCATCGAGGGTGGGGTGGCGATCCCCAGGGCGGTCAAAACGGTCGGGGCGAGGTCGATGAGTTGGACGTACGGGGGGCGGCGGGTCGAGGCTGAGACCAGGGCTCCGGGGGAAAATCCGGGGCCGGCGGCGGCCGCGACGTGCAGGGCGGCGCCACCGGTCGTCCCGTCGGAGACGCCGGCCAGCAGCACGGTCCGCGCCTTGCCCCCGCTCGCCAGCAGCGGCGCCAGCTCCTGGTCCAGGGCGATCGCGGCACGTCGCCTCGCCCCGCCCGCCGTACCGTAGAGCCGGCGGTCGGAGACCACGGTGAGGTCGGCGGTCGCACCGCTGGCCGGCGCAGCGGCCGGCGCGGCCACCACGGAGGGCCACGGCCCGCCCTCGGCGGTGGCGCTGCGACCCGCGGCCCGCAGCGCCGAACCCAGGGCGCCGGCCTGCGCTCCGTACGGCTCGGCCGCATTCCGCGTCCGGGCCCGATCCAGCACCGCAGTCGGCGGGCCCAGCAGCGCCACGCCGGCCATCCGGTTGCCGGCGCCGACGGTGAGCCAGCCGGCCGGCTCGCGGGTCGGCAAGCCCGCCGCCTTGACCGCCAGTGCGCCGACAGCCGCCCGCCGCACAAAGGCGTCCAGGGCCGGTGTCCGATCCGGATCGAGGTCGGTCCAGCGCAGGTCCGGGACCCCGATCAGGAGAACGCGGCCAACCGTAGACCGCGGCTCGGCCGGCTCGGCGGCCGACCCGGTCGCCCCGGCGAGCCTCCCCGGAATCAGTCCGGCGGCGACCCCGAGCACGAGCACGACCGCCGCGCCGCGGAACACTGCGCCGCGGAACACCGGGGATCGGAGCCGGCAGCGACACCACCCGTTCCGCGGACGTCGCACCGTCTCAGTGTGCCGGGGAAACGGCCGCTCAGGTCCCGCTGGCTCGGGGTGGCGGCGGCGGTGGGCGGGACTTGCTGGGCTTGGGCTTGGGTGTCTTGCTGGGCTTCGGTTTGGGGGATTTGGACTGCGAAGGGGTGGGCTTGGCGGACGGCGACGGCTTCGGGGTGGGCGTGGCCGACGGTGTCGGGGCTGGCCCCGCGGAGAGATAGAGCAGCACGCTGCTGCCGAGACCGATCGAGGAGCCACCGCCGGGCGAGGAGCCGGCCACGGTGCCGTAGGAGTAGTTGGAGTTGACTCTTCCGCCAACCACACCTCTCAGCCCGAACGCGGCCAGCCGGGCCCGGGCGCTGCGGACGGACAGGCCCGCCAGAGCCGGCACCGAGACCTGCTGTCCGGCCGCCACCGTGGGATCGAGACCCGCGAAGCCCTTCACCGGCTGGCCCTTGAGCGCCCGGCGCATCAAGTCGCCCCAGATCGGGGCCGCGATGGTTCCGCCGAACACCCGACCGTAATAGTGGCCACCGATCGACACCCCCCGCAGCGGATGACGCTGAGCACCCCGGGGGTCGCCCAGCCACACCGCGGCCGCGAGTTGCGGCACGTAGCCGTCGAACCAGGCCGCGCCGTAGTCGGTGGCCGTACCGGTCTTGCCGGCCGCTGGGCGCCCGATGCTCGCCGCCGTACCGGTGCCGCTGGTGATCACTCCGCGAAGCACCTGGGTGACGGTGTCGGCGATGCCGCGTTCGACCACCTGCTTGCAGGCTGGCTTGGTCACCGGCAGCGGCTTCCCGGTTGAGTCGATGACCGACACCAGGGCCGACGGCGGGCAGTACTTGCCGTGCGCCGCGTAGGCCGCGTACGCCCCGGCCATGGCCAGGGGTGAGATGCTGTCGCCGCCCAGGGTGAACGAGCCGCCCCGGTTGAGCGCTCCGCCGCCGACCACATGGACGCCGAGCGACTCGGCCAACTTCGCCGGGCGTTCGGTGCCGGTGCGCTCTTCGAGCTGGACGAAGCAGGTGTTCACCGAGTCCCAGGTGGCGGTGAACAGGTTGTAGGTACCGCCGCCAGGCTCGGCGTTCGCCGGTGAGTAGGGGGCTCCGTTCGCTCCGGGGAAGCTGGAGACGTAGCGCTGCGGGCACTGCAGCTGGGTGTTGAGGGACAGGCCCTCCTCCAGGGCCGCCGTCAGAGTGAAGATCTTGAACGTGGAACCGGCCTGGACCCCGGTCTGCCCGCCGGTGGCCAGGTTGACCGTGGTGTGCCCCCGTGCCTTCGCGTTGTTGTCGTAGATCCGGTTGACCCCCATCGCCCGGATCAACCCGGTGCCCGGCTCCACGACGTCGGCGACCGCGGCGACCTTGTCGGTCACCTTGGTCCGCTTCAAGATCGCCCGCTGGGCCGCCTTCTGGACCTTCGGGTCCAGCGAGGTACGGATGATCAGACCGCCCCGGCGCAGCAGCGCGTCGCGGTCCGCCACTGTCTTGCCGAACGCTGGATCGTGCTGGATCGCGCTGACCACGTAGTCACAGAAGAACGGCGCCGGGGTTCCGATGCAGCCGTTGCGCGGCCGGGTGAGATGCAGCACCACCTTGCTGGCTTCCGCTCGGCTGGCCGCATACGCCGTGATCTTGTTCAGCTCGGCCATCCGCGCGAGCACGATGTTGCGCCGCGCCTTGGACGCCACTGGATGCAGCGCCGGGTCGTAGGCCGCCGGATTGCGGACCAGACCGGCCAACATGGCAGCCTGGGGCAGCGTGAGCTTGGCCGCTGTCGTGTTGAAGTAGTGCTTGGCCGCCGCGCCGATGCCGTACGCGCCGCCGCCGAAGTAGGCGATGTTCAGGTAGTTCTCAAGGATCTTCTGCTTGCTCCACTGCTGCTCCAACGCGATGGCATACCGGGCCTCGCGCAATTTACGGGCCGGCGTGACGGCGACCGCGGCCTGACGCTCGGCCTCGGTCTTGGCGTTGAGCAGGAAGACGTTCTTCACGTACTGCTGGGTGAGCGTCGACCCACCCTGGTGGCTGCCGGTCTGCAAGTTGGTCACCGCCGCCCGGATCGTGCCCCGGACGTCCAGACCGTGATGTTCGTAGAACCGGGAGTCCTCGATCGCGATCACAGCGTTCTGCAGCACCGGCGCGACCTGCTTGAGCGGCACGTTGATCCGGTTCTGGGCGTAGAAGGTGGCCAGTGTGGAACCATCGGCCGCCAGGATGCGGGACACCTGCGGCAGCGGGGAGACGCTCAGCTCCGAAGGCAGGTTCTCGAAGGAGTCCGCGCCGTTCTTGGCCACCAGCCCCAGCGCGCCCACCGCGGGCAGCAGCAACCCGGCAACCAGCAGGCCGGCAACGGCGGCGGCCAACAGCAGCTGACCGATGCTGCCGGGAAGTGAATATCCCGGTGCGGAGGAGGGGCGGTGGGCCAAGGGAGCGACTTTCGCGGCGGGCGGGCAGACTCAGTTCAGGGTACGTGCCTCGGGTGACCGCCTCGCCCGGGCCGGCATCGGTAGCGCGTTCTGGTCATTTACGACGTGGCCGCGGCGATACATCATGGCCGGCCGGCCAGGAGAAGGTGGCGACTGGGCCGGGACGGCCGATGTCCGCTCGGCAACCACGGGGTCGCATTTGCCGGGCGTTCGGCTGGCCGCGCGTGTCCCGGAAGCCCCGGCACGTCCGCGGCATTCGGGCGCTGGCCGGGCCGGGGAAACGACACGGTGCGCAGCGCCGACGCGGCGAGCGGGTCCGGGGCGGATACCCAGCCGCGTCCCGCATCCCCCGAATGGACCATCGGAAGATGAGCCGCTCGGGGGCTGTGGCCGAAGGCTTTTCATTCGTACCGTCAACAGTAGCCGTCGATGTCTGAGTCGGTACGCACATGCGGGGCCAGCGCGTGGCCAGTGACGGAGGACCTTGCACATGTCCAACCACTCCTACTCCTTCGACCCCTCGCACACCGCCGACCCCTCGCACACCGCCGACCCCACGCACACCGCCGATCCCTCGCTCCCCTTCTCGGCCGCCGAATCGCCGGCGCTGCCCCTGCCGATCCCGCCCGCCCTGGTCGCTCTGGCGCCACCGGTGGGGGCGCTGCGTCCGGCGGACTGGACCACCCGGGCGGCGTGCCGGGGCACCGATCCGGATGCTCTGTTTGTGGCCGGAGCGGCCCAGAACCGGGCCAAGGCGGTCTGCGTGGGCTGCCCGGTCCGGACCGAATGCCTCGCCGACGCTCTGGACAACCGCATCGAGTTCGGGGTCTGGGGCGGCATGACCGAGCGGGAGCGCCGGGCGCTGCTGCGCCGCCGGCCGGAGGTCACCTCGTGGTCCGCGCTGCTGGAGTCGGCCCGTCGGGAATTCGAGGTACGGGGCAAGGCGCTGCGGGCAACCGGCTGAGACATCTACGCCGGATGGCCGCGCGGCTCGGGACATCGGGACCCTGAGCGGGCGTGCACTCCGGGGTGGTGCCACTCAGTGTCCCCCAGCTTGACGGGGTCAGGCGGCGGCCAGCGCCTGGCCGACCTCCCTTAGCCCGTCCAGGTCATGGACGTCGGTGGCCTGCGCCGGGACGGCCAGCACCGGAACGTGCGGGTGTGCGGCGCTGAACCGGGCTGCCAGGCGGGTTTCGCGGGTGGCCAGCGCGGCCCGCTCGGCGTGCAGCCGCAGGACCGCGGTGGTCAGCGGCGAAGCACCGGACTCGGCGAGGGTCTCGGCGACGGCCAGACTGCGTTCACCGGAAAGCTCGGGGGCTCGGCTGGGATGGATCCGGTTGAGCACCAGACCGGTCAGCGGCATCGACTCGGCGGCCAGCCGCTCGACGAAGTACGACGCCTCGCGCAGCGCATCACGCTCCGGCGTGGCCACCACGACGAAAGTGGTACCGGGCCGCTTCAGCAGCTGGTAGGTGGCCTCGGCCCGTTCCCGGAAGCCGCCGAACATCGTTTCCAGCGCGGACACGAACATCGACAGATCCTTGAGCAACTGCAGCCCGATCACCTTGGCCAGTACGCCGGTAAACATGCCGACGCCGGCGGAGAGCACCTTGACATAGGCCCGACCACTCGCTTTCGCCGGCGCTACCAGGATGCGGATCATGCGCCCGTCCAGGAATCGTCCCAGGCGCTGCGGGGCGTCCAAGAAATCCAGCGCATTGCGGGTCGGCGGGGTGTCGACCACAATGAGGTCGTAGTTGCTGCTGGCCCGGAGTTGGCCGAGCTTCTCCATGGCCATGTACTCCTGGGTACCGGCGAAGCTGGAGGACAGCGACTGGTAGAACGGGTTGGTCAAGATCGCCTCGGCTCGCTCCGGGTCGGCGTGGGCGATCACCACCTCATCGAACGTGCGCTTCATGTCGAGCATCATCGCGTCCAGCGAACCGCCCGCGGATTCCTTGACGCCGCTCACTCGTCGCGGCGTGTTGTCCAACTCGGCCAAGCCCATCGCCTGGGCAAGTCGGCGGGCCGGGTCGATGGTGAGCACCGCCACTCGACGGCCCCGCTCGGCCGCCCGCAGCGCCACCGCGGCGGCGGTCGTCGTCTTACCCACTCCACCGGAACCGCAACAGACCAGGACCTGCTCGCGGTCGAGTACCTCGTCGAGGTCCACCCGTGGTGTCGCCGGGGGGTTCTGACCGGTCCGGCCGTCGGCGATCATCGAGCACCCTGACTGGCCAGCGCGTCGGCCAGGCGGTAGAGGCCGCCGAGGTCGATCCCGCCGTCGAGCAGCGGAAGTTCGTACGTGGGCTTCTCCACTCCGGCCAGCACGTCGCGTTCGGTCTCCTCCAGGGCGATGCGCGCAGCGTGGTCGCTCGCCTCGGCGACCAAACCGGCCACCGTCTCCGGCGAGGCCGGCAACCCGCCGGCCTTCAGGCCGCGGGCCAGTTCCGCCGCGTCCAGCCGCCCGGCCCCGGAAGCGACCAGCGCGTCGGCCGGCAGCATGGGATCGCGGCTCATGTTGACGATCAGCGCGCCGACCGGCAGCCCGGCCTTGGTCAACTCGGCGACCGCGTCCACGGTCTCCTGCACCGGCATCTCCTCCAGCAGTGTCACCAGGTGCACCGCGGTCCGCGACGAGGCCAGCAACGTCATCACGCTCTGCGCCTGGGAGTGCACCGGACCCATCCGGGCCAGCCCGGCCACCTCGCTGTTGACGTTGAGGAAGCGAGTGATCCGGCCGGTCGGCGGGGCGTCCATGACCACCGCGTCGTACGCCGGCCGGCCACCCTCCCGCCGGCCCACCGCCTCCTTGATCTTCCCGGTGACCAGCACGTCGGTGATGCCCGGGGCGATCGTGGTGGCGAAGTCGATGGCGCCCATCCTGCGGAGCGCCCGGCCGGCCCGGCCCAGGTGGTAGAACATGTCGAGGTATTCCAGCAGGGCCTGCTCCGGCTCCACGGAGATCGCGTAGACGTCCCCACCGTCCGGCGCGACGGCCACCTTGCGCTCGTCGTAACCCAGCGGCGGGCAGTCGAAGAGTTGGGCAATGCCCTGGCGCCCCTCGACCTCGGCGAGCAGGACGCGCTGCCCGCCGGCCGCCAGAGCCAGGGCAAGGGCGGCGGCGACCGTCGTTTTACCCGTGCCGCCCTTGCCGGAAACAACGTGGAGCCGGACACCTGGAAAATCACTCATCGTGCCCTTGACGATATCCGCCGGCCAGAAATCAACACCGCTCGTCGGCTGTCTCCTCTGACACACTTACCTTCATGGTCTTCGGAGTCGTGGCCCTCGTCGTGGCGCTCCTAATTATCATTACGGTGATCAGTGGAGTCCGGATCGTCCAGCAGTATGAGCGAGCCGTCGTCTTCCGCCTGGGCCGGGTGCTGACCGGCAGCCGGGCGCCCGGTCTGACGTTGGTCGTGCCGTACGTCGACCGGGTGGTCAAGGTCAACATGCAGATCATCACGATGAGCGTGCCCGGCCAGGACGGCATCACCAAGGACAACGTGACCGTCCGGGTGGACGCGGTGGTCTACTTCCGGGTGGTCGACCCGGTCAAGGCCGTGGTGAACGTGCAGAACTACATGTTCGCGGTGTCCCAGGTCGCCCAGACTTCGCTGCGGGCCGTCATCGGCCGCTCGGACATGGACGAGTTGCTCTCCGACCGGGACCGGATCAACGCGGAACTTCAGCGGATCATCGACGAGCCGACCGAAGGTCCGTGGGGCGTCAAGATCGAGCGAGTGGAGATCAAGGACGTCGCGTTGCCGGAGTCGATGAAGCGCTCGATGTCCCGGCAGGCGGAGGCCGAACGCGAGCGCCGGGCCCGGGTCATCGCCGCGGACGGGGAGTTCCAGGCATCCCGCAAGCTCGCCCAGGCCGCGGCCGCGATGGCCGCCGACCCGGCCGCGTTGCAACTTCGGCTGTTGCAGACCGTCGTGGACGTGGCCGCGGAGAAGAACAGCACGCTGGTGATGCCGTTCCCCGTCGAGCTGCTGCGGTTCTTCGACCGGGCCGCTCCCGGAGCGCAATCCGCGGCGCCTCCGGGCTCGGCGAGCTCCCTGCCACCGCCGGTCGAGGACCCCGACGAGCTGCCGGATATCTCCTTCGACCCGGTGGCCGTGGACCCGGTGCCGGTACCCGGCTCGGTACCGGCGACCCCGATCGAGCAGCGCCCCACCGGCCGCTTGCGCTGAGCGGCCCGCCAGCCTGGGTCACCGGGCCGGCTGGCTGGATACCCTGCCGTATGGCCAACTGGGAGTACGCCACCGTCCCGCTGCTGGTGCACGCCACCAAGCAGATCCTCGACAACTGGGGGAGCGACGGCTGGGAACTGGTCGCCGTGGTGCCCGGCCCCGGCGGCGGTGACCAGCTCGTCGCCTACCTGAAGCGCCCGCTGGCGTGACGGCGGTGCAGCGCCTGGCGGAGCTCGGGTTGAGCCTGCCGCCGGTGGCCCGGCCGGTCGCCGCGTACCTGCCGGCGGTGCGCAGCGGATCCCTGGTGTGGACCTCGGGCCAACTGCCCATGGTCGACGGCGCACTCGTGGCCACCGGCAAGGTCGGCGCCGAGGTGGACCCCGACGCGGCGCCGGAGCTGGCCCGGATCTGCACGCTGAACGCGCTGGCCGCCGTCGCCGCCGAGGTGGGGGATCTGGCCGCCGTGCGGCGGATCGTCAAGGTCGTCGGGTATGTCGCCAGCGCCCCAGGGTTCACCGGGCAGCCGCAGGTGGTCAACGGCGCCAGCGAGCTGCTCGGCCAGGTGTTCGGCGATGCGGGGGCGCACGCCCGCAGCGCGGTCGGCGTCGCGGTCCTGCCGCTCGACGCCCCGGTGGAGGTCGAGCTCGTCGCGGAGGTTCGCTAGCGGCCAGGTCGGGCCCGATCGATGGCCGCGCAACGGCGCGGGCGCGGCTTACCATCGCGGGGTGACGCACCTGGTCTCCTACGGGGAGCGGCGGCTGCCGCCACAGTTCACCGCCCGGGTTCGAGCCACCGCCGCTGGGGAGCAGGCGGTGGTGGCCGCCCGCGACTCGGCAACCGTGGTACTCCTGCGCGACGGCAAGCGGGGCGCGGATGGTCAACAAACCGTGGAGGCCTACCTGCTGCGCCGGGTGACCTCGATGGCCTTCGCAGCCGGCATGCACGTCTTCCCCGGCGGCTCGGTCGATCCTCGGGACGAGAGCCTCCCCCCGTCGTGCTGGGCCGGCCCGCCGGCTCGGGACTGGGCGCAGGTCCTGACCGCGACGGAGTCGCTGGCCAGGTCGCTGGTGTGCGCCGCGGTCCGGGAGACCTTCGAGGAGACCGGCGTCCTGCTCGCCGGGGCCAGTGCCAATGACGTGCTGGCCGACGTCTGCGACGACTCCTGGGAGTCCGACCGCCAGGCGTTGCTGGACCGCTCCAGCTCGCTGGCGGCGATGCTGACCCGGCGCCGGCTGCGGCTGCGAGCGGACCTGCTCCGGCCCTGGGCGCACTGGGTCACCCCGGAGATCGAGCCTCGCCGCTACGACACCCGGTTCTTCGTGGCGGCCATGCCGACCGGCCAGCGGACCCGCCACGTGGGTGGGGAGGCGGACGCGGTGGCCTGGTTGTCCCCCGGTGAGGCCCTGGACGCGGCCGCCTCCGGGGCGGTCGGCCTGTTGCCGCCCACCGCGTTCACCCTGGCCGAGCTCAGCGCGTACCCGACCGTGGCGGCCGTGCTGGCCGCCGCCGCCGCCCGCGATGTCCGCCCGGTGCTCCCCCGGATCGTGCTCAGTGGCGAGGACGCCGTGGTCCTGCTGCCGGGTGAGCCGGGCTATGAGGAGTGAGCCCGAGGATCCGGCGGCGGTCAATGCACCGGTCCGGGTCGCCGAGGGAGTAACCCTGATCCGCTGCCCGAATCCCGGTCCGATGACGCTGGACGGGACGAACACCTACGTACTGGCCGCACCGGAGGGCGTGCTGGTCGTCGACCCGGGTCCGGCCGAGGCGGGGCACCTGGCGGCGGTAGCGAAGGAAGCCGGCGCAGGCCGGGTACGGGCGATCGTGCTCACCCACGGGCACGCCGACCACAGCGGAGGCGCGGTGGCGTTGGCCGACTCGGTCGGAGCGCCGGTCCTGGCCCGGTCCGCCGCGCACGGCGCCGCCCTACCGGCGGACGGCCGCCTGGTCGCCGAGGTACTCACCGTGCTCGACGCTCCCGGGCACAGCGCCGACAGCGTCTGTTTCGGCTATCGCGCGCCCGGTGCCGATACCCGGTACCTGCTGACCGGTGACACGATCTTGGGTCGCGGAACCACCGTGGTGGCCCATCCGGACGGGCGACTGGCGGATTACCTACGCACCCTGGACGGGCTCGGAGATCACATCGCCGAACGGAAGCCGCACCGGCTTCTGCCGGGTCATGGGCCGGTGCGCGACGATCCGTCCGCCGTGGTCGCGTTCTACCGGCGACACCGGATGGGGCGGTTGACCGAGATCCGTGCTGCCCTCGACGACGGGCATCGGACGCCGGCCGAGGTGGTCGCCCGGGTGTACGCCGACGTCGACCGGGTGCTGTGGCCGGCGGCCGAGTTGACGGTCCGGGCGCAGCTGGACTACTTGGCTGGGCAGCCCGGATGACCGACGGGGTGCTGGCCGCCGCCCGCTCCGGCGACCCGTTGAGTTGTCCGGGCTGCGGCACGCCGCCGGTACCCGGCGCCCGGTTCTGTTTCGCCTGCGGCGCGGTGTTGGCCTCCGTTCCGGCGCCGGGGAGCGATTCCGGGGCCGAGCGGCGGATCGTCACGGTGCTGTTCGGCGACCTGTCCGATTTCACCGGCTGGGCTGAAGATCTGGATCCGGAACGGGTCGGCTCGGTCACGGACCGGGTGATCTTCGCCCTCGCCCGGACGGTGGAAGACCTCGGCGGCCACGTCGACAAGTTGACCGGCGACGGCATCATGGCGGTCTTTGGCGCCCCGACCGCCCACGAGGACGACCCGGAGCGCGCGGTCCGGGCCGCCGCCCGGATGCAGCAGGAGGTGCGCCGGGTGCTGCAGGACGAGGTGGGCGGGGCCAGGCGCCTCGGGCTCCGGGTGGGGCTGAACACCGGCGAGGTGCTCGCCGGGATGCAGGCTGCGATGTCCTACACGGTGATCGGGGACACCGTGAACACCGCCTCGCGGTTGGCCGGCGTAGCCGGGGTCGGCACGGTGTACGCCGGCCGGCGAACCGTGGAGGCGACCGCGGACATCGCCTCGTGGCGGACGCTGAGCCCGCTGCGGCTGCGGGGCAAGCGCAGCGCGGTCGAGGCCGCCGAGCTGCTCACGCTGCGCCCGCCGGCCGGCGTCCGGCTCGGCCTCGGCGAGGAGGCACCCTTTCTCGGCCGGGACGGCGCGCTCGCCTCGCTGGTCGGTCGGTTGCGGGACTGCATCGAACGCCAGCACCCGGCCTCGGTGCTCCTCACCGGCGATGTCGGCATCGGCAAGACGCGCCTGATGAGCGAGTTGGTGCGGACCGCTCAGGAACTGCCCGACGCGCAGGTGCTCGCCGGCCGGTGCACCCCTTATGGCGACAGCCGCGACCTCGGACCGCTGCTGGAATGGGTCCGCACCGCCGCCGGCATCGCCGAGGACACCGAATCCGCCGTGGCGCTCAACAGATTGCGCCGCACGGTGAGCCGGCTCAAACTGCCGGACCGGCTGCCGGCCTCCACGCTCACCGCGGGGCTGGCCGGGTTGCTCGGGCTGGTCGACCTCACCCCGTCGCCCGTGGAGACGGTCGCCCCCGGCAGTGCCGGCTCGGTTGGTACTCCACTGCTGGATTGGGTGTCCGCGCTGCTGGACGGGCTGTCCCACGACGGTCCGCTGTTGCTGGTTGTCGATGACCTGCACTGGGCCAGCGGCGAGCTGCTGTCCATCACCGGGGCGCTGCTCAGCCGGCTGACCGGGCCGATCCTGCTGATCGGGGCGATCCGCACCTCGTGGCGGGACTCGCGCTCCAACGCCGTGCTCGACTGGTGGCGGACGCTGCCCCGCCCGGACGTCCTCCCGCTGGATCGACTGGCGGAAGGCAGCAGTGAACGGCTGCTCACCGCCTACCTCGGCGACGCCAACCTCGATGCGGACACCCGTGAGCTGCTGCTCACCCGCGCCCAAGGCAACCCGTTCTTCCTCAGTGCGCTGCTGCACTGGCTGGTCGACCGGCGGCTGCTGGTCCGCACCCCCGAGGGCTGGCGGCTCGTGGGTGAGCTGCCGGCCGACGTGCTGCCCGACGGCGTCTCGGCGGTACTGGCCGCCCGGATCGACGACCTCCCGCCGCACGCCCGCGCCGTGCTCGGTGACGCGGCCGTGGTCGGTACAACGTTCTCCGGCCAGGAGCTGGAGGCGCTGGCGCCGCCCGGGGCGGCGGAGGTCGGCGGGGCGCTGGGCCTGCTCGTGGAGCGTGGCCTGGTGCTGGCCCCGGCGCCGCTGCTCGGCCGGGAGACCTACGCCTTCACCCACTGGCTGACCCGTGACGTGGCGTACGACCGGATGCCGAAGGCCGAGCGGGCCCGTCGACACGGCGCCATCGCGGCGTGGGCGTGTCGAAACCTGTCCGGCACTCCGGTCGAGGTGGACGCCTTTGTGGCCGGCCAGGGCGAGCGGGCGCTGGCGCTGGCGGCCGAGATGGACCTGCCGGCCACCGACAGCGCGTGGCAGGCGCGTGGATATGCGGCCGTGGCTCTCGGCCGCCTCGGTGAGCTCGCCCTGGCCCGCGACGATGCGGCCGCGGCGGAAAGCCTGTTGAGCCGGGCCTTGGACGCGGCGGCGGACGCGGTGCCCCGCCGACAAGTGCTGCGCCTGGTCGTCGCCCGGGCGGCCGCCCGGGTCCGCGCTCGCCGCGACGAGGGCGTCGAGGCCGAACTGGCACCCGCCCTGGACAGCGAGGATCTCGGGATCCGGGCGGCCGCCTGGGTGGTGACCGGTGACCTGAGACGCCGCCGGGGTGAGATCGACGCCGCGCGGCAGGCCTTTGTCTCCGCGCTGGCCTGCGCCGGGGAGAGCGGCCTGGACCGGGTCACCGCTGCGGCGCTGCGGCATCTGGGATTGCTGGACTACTCCGCCGGAAGGCTCTCGGAGGCCGAGACCTGCTTCCGAGACGCGCTGGACCTCGCCCGCCGCAGCGACGACCGGCACGGCGCCGGCTGGGCGTTACAGCACCTGGCCTGGACGGCCACGACGCGCGGACGGTATGCCGCGGCGGCGGATGCCCTGGCCGCGGCCACCGAGGTGTTCACCGCGCTGGAGGACAGCGGCGGACTGTCCTGGTGCGCCGGTACACAGGCATTCGTCCACCTGCTCGCCGGCCGGCTTCACGCGGCCCGTGAGTTGGCCGTCGGCCTGGTCCCCATGGGCGAGCGGATCGGCGACCACTGGGGGGTAGCCGCCTGTTTGACGATCAGTGCACACGCGGGGGCCGAGCTCGGCGATGTGCCCACCGCCATGTCGGAGTCCGCGCGGGCCCAACGGGCCTTCGGTGAGCTGCACGACACGTGGGGGCAGGCCATGGCCACCATCGCCCGGGGCGTGGCGGTCCGGGCCGCCGGCCACCCGCGCCGGGCCGGGCGGATACTGCGGGACGCCGTTGGGCTGACCTCCGTCGGCTCCCATCCGGTCACCGGGGCGCTGGCCCGAGCCATGCTCGGGTACTGCCACCTCGATCGCCATGATGCGCCGGCCGCCGAAGCAGTCGCCCGGGAGGCGCTGGACTACCTCGGCGGACTCGACCTCGAACCCCCGGCCGTGGTCGGTGTGCAGGTTCTCCTGGCCCAAGCACTGCGCGCCCAGGGCCGGCTGGCCGAAGCGCTCGGTCTGCTGGACGCGGCGGTCGACGCGGCGACGGAGTCCACCCTGTTCTTTCCGCGCCGCCAGGCCCTGGCGCACCGAGCCGGTGCGCTGCTGGACGCCGGTCGGGTACCTGAGGCGGTGAGCGAGATCGAGCGGGCACTTGCCGTTCCCGCCGAGGACATCCGCTCCAGGGTGGTCGCGCTCCGGGTGCTGGCCGCCATCCGGGCGCGGGTCGGGGACGGGGTCGGCGCCCGGGGTGCCCTGGAGGAGGCCATGGCCATCGCCCGCGAGGCGGACCAGCGTACCGAGGTCGAGGCCACCAAGGCGGCCCTGTCGGCGATGGCCGGGCTGACCTGGCTGTCCGGGACGAACCCCCGGCGGGGTACCTGACCCCGCCCGAGCGCCGGTCAGCGGGCCCGGTGGACCAGCCGCTCCGGCTCCAGCAGGTACACCGAACGGCCCTCCAGGCGTAACCAGCCGCGACCGGCGAAGTCGGCCAGCGCCTTGTTCACCGTCTCCCGGGAGGCGCCGACCAACTGGGCCAGCTCCTCCTGGGTGAGGTCGTGCTGTACCCGGACGCCCTCCGCGGTGGCCTGCCCGAAACGCTGGGCCAGGTCGAGCAGCTGCTTGGCCACCCGGCCCGGTACGTCGGAGAAGACCAGGTCGGCCATCGCCTCGTTGGTCCGGCGGAGCCGGCGGGCCAACGCCCCGAGTAGCTGTTCGGCGACCTCCGGACGGGCCCGCAGCCACTCCCGCAGCTCCTCGTGATCGAGGGAGGCCATGGTCGCCTCGGTGAGGGCAGTCGCGGTAGCGGTCCGGGGACCCGGGTCGAACAGCGACAACTCACCGAACAGCTCGCTCGGGCCGAGCAGGGCGAGGATGTTCTCCCGGCCGTCGGCCGAGGAGCGGGAAATCTTCACCTTGCCGGCAAGTACGACGAAAAGCCGGTCGCCCTTCTGGCCTTCGGTGAAGATCACGTGACCACGGCGAACCGTACGGCGGGTCATGGCCGCCCGCAGGTGCGCCGCCGACTCATGGTCCAGCGCATTGAGCAAGGGCGCGTCTAACAGGACGTCATCGAGCGGGTCGGATGACGGTTCGCGCGCGCTCATCGCCTTCTCCTCTGCCGGTGCCTACCCCCGGACGCCGCCGCGTTCAGGGCGCAGCGCGCCGATCCTGCGGCGTCGCCAGTAACGCTCGACCGCCGGAGCGTATCCCGGTGCGGACAGGCTTTCTAGTTCCTCCGGCTGTGCGCGTAGCAACGCAGGCGCCAGCGCATCGGCGGACCGATCCACACGCAGCGGGCGCTCCACCCGCTCCATGACGAGCGGAAGGGCGAGCAGCAGCAGGGGGAAGAGCAGGGTGAGCGAGAGCAGCATGACGCTACCTATGATCCCCGATGGGCCGGATCCATGCACGCGGAGGTCTCCTTTCTCAATATCTGGTCTCGCGGGGCTGAACCACCGGGGTCAGCGGCAGGGCTCGTAGGGCCAGGGTGGGCCGCTCCCGATACCGGGCGATGAGCTCGGTGGTGGCCGCGGTGATACGCGCCTCCAGGGACTCCTGGTACACCGTCAGTTGCCGGATGGCCTCGGTCAGCGTGTCGACGGTGGAACCGGGCTCTCGTCCGCGTGGAACCTGCGGCAGCTCGGGCATGCCATCCGCCGGCACGAACGCCAAGATCGCGGTACGGCCCGCGGCCCGCTCGGCGAGGAGGGTGGCGGCCCAGTCGATTGCCGGCGGGTCCGGCCCGCCGCGGGCCTCGATCAGGGCAAGGTCGAGCACCCGGCAATGGTAGGGAACCTGGGTCTCCTCGCCGGCCAGCTGGTCGCGGTAGGCCCGCAGTTCCTCCATGGCCAGATGGTCGAAGTCGCTGTGACGGGACGGCGGCAGTCTCCCCCGCCGCAGCCTGGTCGAGGAGTGAACGCCATCCCCGGCTGGCGGTGCTGGCCGCTGATCCACGGGCAGTCCTCCGGTGCTGGCTTCGACGACCGGGCGAAAGGCGAAGCGGGCCGGTTCTCCTGTGTGCCTCGGCACGCAAGCGGCTACCTTGAGCCACATTCACCCCGACGGTAGGCCCGGCCGGCGGCGCCGTCGACGTGGCCGGGCGGCACTGCGGCGACGATAGATTGGTCCGGTGACCGTCGCCGCGCCCGCCGAGGAGACGCCGCTGGCCCGCACCCGGCGCGCCCGGCGGATCGCTCGCGAGCTGGCCCGGGCACATCCCGACGCACACTGCGAACTTGACTTCGGCACCCCGCTGGAACTCTTGGTCGCTACGATCCTGTCCGCCCAGTGCACCGACGCCCGGGTCAACGAGGTCACGCCGGCGCTGTTCTCCCGGTACCGCTGCGCGGCCGACTACGCGGCGGCCGACCGGTTGGAACTGGAGGAACTGATCCGCCCGACCGGGTTTTTCCGGGCCAAGACCGCCAGCCTGATCGGGCTCGGGCAGGCGCTGTGCGACCGGCACGGCGGGGTGGTCCCGGCCCGGTTGGCTGACTTGGTCGCCTTGCCCGGGGTGGGCCGCAAGACGGCGAATGTGGTGCTCGGCAATGCCTTCGGCATTCCCGGAATCACGGTGGACACCCACGTCGGCCGCCTCGCCCGCCGGCTGGGTTTCACCGCGGAGGAGGACCCGGTCAAGGTGGAGACGGCGATCGCCGGGCTCATCCCGAAGGCAGAGTGGACGATGCTCAGCCACCGGCTGATCTTCCACGGCCGTCGGGTGTGCTTTGCCAGGAAGCCAGCCTGTGGGGCCTGTCGGCTGGCCCGGCTGTGCCCGTCCTACGGAATCGGGCCGACCGATCCGGAGATCGCCGGGCGCCTGGTGAAGCTTCCCGTCCCCACAGCGACTCCCGCCCCCGCGCTGGGGGTACAGGACGTGGCCGGAGCGCCGGCATGAGGCGCCCGCTGGCTGCTGTCGCGACGGCCGCCGTCCTGGCCACGGCCGTCGCGGGCTGCTCGGCGAACGCGCCCAGCAACCGCGGCGCCCCCGGCGCCGCGAACGCCGACGCCGGCCAGGCGCCGGCGGCTCCGTCGACGGCACGGCTGGTGGCGGCCGCGGCCCTGCTGGCATGCCCACGTCCGCCGGGCGGTACGTCCTCCGCTCCCGCGCCAGCCGGGCGGCTGCCGACGATGACCCTGGCCTGCCTCGGTGGTGGGCCACCGGTGGCCCTGTCCGCGCTGCGAGGACCGACGGTGGTGAACCTGTGGGCAAGTTGGTGCGCGCCTTGTCGCCAGGAGATGCCGCGCCTTCAGGCCCTGCACGCCCTCGCCGGACCTCGACTGCTGGTGTTGGGGGTGGTCACCGACGACGACCGGCGCAACGCGCTGAGCGCCGCGGCCGCGCTGGGAGTGCATTATGCGTCGCTGCTCGACGCCGAGGGCAGTCTCCGTCGGTCCTTCGGCTACCCGGGGCCGCCGATCACGCTGTTGATCGGCCGGGACGGTGCGGTGGTGCAACGGATCATCGGGCCGGTGCCACCGCTGGCCGAACTGCGGCGCACGATCTACAGTCGCCTCGGGGTTCGGGTGTGACGTCCGAGCCCTCTACTGCCGACCTCCAAGCGGTACCGCCGTGGTTGCGACCGATGGCCCGGGCCGCCCGTTCGGTGCCGCCGGAGGCGCTCTCCCGCTTCCTTCCCCCGGCGCAGGGCGGTCGGGAATCGGCGGTGCTGATGCTCTTCGGTGAAGGACCCGCCGGCCCGGACGTGCTGCTCATCGAGCGCAGCTCCGACCTGCGCAGCCACGCCGGTCAGCCGGCGTTCCCTGGTGGCGCGCTGGACCAGACCGACGACGGCCCGGTGGCCGCGGCGCTGCGCGAGGCTGTCGAGGAGACCGGCCTCGATCCGGCCGGCGTGACGGTGGTGGCCACCCTGCCGGCGTTGTGGCTGCCGCCGAGCGGTTTCGTGGTCCACCCCGTGCTGGCCTGGTGGGCCGAACCTTCCGCGGTCAGCGCGGTGGACCCCGCTGAGGTGGCCGCGGTGATCCGGGCGCCGATTCGGGACCTCACCGACCCGGCGAACCGATTCCGGGTGCGCCACCCGAGCGGCTTCTACGGCCCGGGGTTTCAGGTGGGCGAGCTGATGGTCTGGGGATTCACCGCCGGACTGCTGGATCGGCTCCTCGCCCTCGGCGGTTTCGAGCGGCCGTGGGACGCCAGCCGGGAGCGGCCCCTGCCGGCCGAGGCAATCGCGCTGGCCGCCGATACACTGCCTCGCTGATCGGCTCTCAGCCGCCGCACAGGCGCCGCGCCTACGCTCGATGAGTGCCCGGGGACCTACTCGACCTCATCCTGCTGGGTGCCTGCCTGCTCTTCGGGCTCTCCGGCTACCGGCAGGGCTTTCTGATCGGGGCGCTGTCCTTTGCCGGGTTGCTGGGCGGCGGGGCGCTTGCGGCCCGGGTCGCGCCGTCGATCGCCCGGGGCTGGTTTCCCAACAGCAACGTGGTCGTGGTTGGGCTGGTCGTGGTCCTGCTCGGTGCCATTCTCGGGCAGCTGCTCGCCTCCAGCGTCGGTGCCCTGCTCCGGCAGCGGGTGACCTGGCGGCCGGCGCGGACGTTGGACTCGGTGGCCGGGGCCGCGGTCAGCATCTGCTCGGTCCTGCTGGTGGGCTGGCTGGTGGGCAGTGCGGTGGCGCACTCTTCGCTGGCCGGCGTGGCTCGGCAGGCCCGCGACTCCCAGGTGCTTCGCACCGTGGACGATCTGATGCCGGACTCCGCCCGGGTGTGGTTCTCCGCGTTCCGACGGATGCTCGACAACTACGGTTTCCCACAGGTCTTCGGCTCCCTCGGCGGCGAACGAATCGCACCGGTCAGCCCGCCGAATCCGGCCATCCTCGCCACACCCGCGCTGCGGGCCTCCCGGCGGGACGTGGTCAAGGTCCTCGGCTTCGCCTCCAGCTGCGGCCGATCGGTGGAAGGCAGCGGGTTCGTCTATGCCACGGATCGGGTGCTGACCAATGCGCACGTGGTCGCCGGCGTCCGCTCCCCCACCGTCGTGCTGGAGGGGCACCGGGGACGATTGGCCGCCCGGGTGGTCCGCTACGACTCCGGCCGCGACGTCGCCGTGCTCTACGTTCCCGGGCTGGACGTGCGGCCGCTGACCTTCGCGAAACCGGCCGCCCGAGGCGCCGACGCGGTAGTCGCCGGGTACCCGCAGGACGGTCCGTTCACCGCGGTACCGGCCCGGATCCGCGACCGGCTGCAAGCCCGCGGACCGGACATTTACCACACGCAGCAGGTCACCCGGGAGATCTACGCGCTGCGGGCGACGGTCCGGCCCGGCAACTCCGGCGGCCCGTTGCTGTCTCCCTCGGGCACGGTGTACGGGGTGGTCTTCGCCGCCGCGCTCACCGGTTCGGACACCGGCTACGCGCTCACCGCAGCCGAGGTCGCCCCGGTCGCCCGGGCCGGCGCCACCGCGACGCGCGGGGTGAGCACCGGCGGCTGCGACTGAACAAGCGATCGCCGTGGTTGCCGGAAAGAAGGCGTCGAAGATCCCGTCCGGCTACGCGTTCCCGAGTGACCTGTGACGCAACGCCAGTCGCAGATCGGCGGGTTGGACGCCCGCCGTACCGGCGCTTTCCAGGCGCAGCGCCAAGGCCCGGGCCTGCCTGAGCAGCGAGTCCAGCGCGAGTCCGTACGCCGGCTGGCCGGCTGAGTCGGCGGCGTAGTGGGCAACCCGGTCACTGCCCCGGCGGAGCAGGGCGGCGGCGCCGGTGTCATTGCCCCGCTGGGCGTGGGTGAGTCCGACCGCGATCTGAGCCAGTCCACGCCAGAGGTCCCGCTGCTCCGCGGGTGCTTCCTTCCACACCGCCTCCAGCACTTCGTGCGCGCTGAACGGCCGGCCGGCTGCGATCAGGCGCTCGGCCTCGGTGAGGGCCTCGACCGGGGGCAGCGCAGGCCCGTCCGGCGTCGGTGGCCGCCCGGGCGCCCCGCGGGGTAGCGGGCGGCCGGTGGCATCGCGCATCCGGGCGTTGCGGGGCCGGCCTGAGGGGTCCCGATCGCGGCCGCCTCGCGGCGCGCCCGGCTGGGTAGGCTGCTGGGTGGGCCGCTCGGCGGGCTGCTGACCGGCTGTGCGGCCGTCCTGGCGGTGAGCGCCGAGCCAGTCGAGCAGAAGCCGGTTCACCGCCTCGGGTGCCTCCTCGTGCGGGAAGTGCCCGACGCCCTCCAGCAGCCGCCAGTCGTAGGCCGCCCGGACGTAGCGGCCGCTGCCGATCGCGGTGGCCGGCAACATGCAGCTGTCCAGCGCGCCGTGCAGTTGCAGCGTCGGCGTGGAGATGCGCCGGCTGAGCAGGTGAGCCGCCCGAACGCCGTCCGGGCGGGGCAGCGAGCGGAAAAACCAGCGGTAGCACTCCAGCGCCGAATGAGCCACTCCCGGTATTGCCATCGCCTCGCGGTAGCGGCCCTCGGTGGGCTCATCCGGCCAGTCAGCCGCCGACCACTCGGCGAGCAGCCGACCCACGTTCGCGGCCCCGTCCCGGGTCAGCCACTGCTCCGGCAGCCGGGGGAGCTGAAAGCGCAGTCCGTAGCCGCTGGCCCGCAGCTGCGCCGGGTCGTGCAGCAACGCCGAGCGCAACCGCAGCGGATGGGGCATGGCGAGCACCGCGAGCCCGCCCACCAGGTCGGGGTTGCGGGTGGCCAGTGTCCACCCGGCCAGCCCTCCCCAGCCGTGCCCAACGACCACGGCCCGTCGCTCGCCGAGGGCGCGCACCATGCCGGCCACGTCCTCCGCCAAGGTGAGCACGTCATACCCGCGCGGCGGCTTGTCGCTGGCCCCGTAACCGCGCAGGTCGGGCGCCACCGCGCGGAACCCGGCCCCGGCGAAGGCGACCAGCTGGTGACGCCAGGCCCACCAGAACTCGGGAAAGCCGTGCAGCAGCAGCACGAGCGGCCCGTGGCCGGTTTCGGCGGCGTGGAAGCGGGCGCCGTTCGCTGAGATGTCCCGGTGGGTCCAGGGCCCACCGAGCATCACGACGGACTCCTGCGCCACCATTCCCAAAGAGTAAGGAGTACCTGCCGACCGGTCAGTGCGGACTCTGCCCCCCGCCCGACGGGGCCGAGGCAACCGTCGGCCTCTTCGCCCAGGCGATGTCGTCCTTGACGGTCTGAATGGTCCGCTTGGGCGGGCTGACCTTCTTCAGGCTCCGGACGCCGCCCAAGCCGAGAACCGCCGCGCCGAGCAGGTAGAGCACCCCGACGATCAGAAAACCCACGCCGAGTGGGAGCCCGAGACCGTGCAGCCCGAAGGCCACCGCGATGGACAGGAACAGGGTCGCCAGCAGGCCGAGAAACCCGGCGCCACCGAGGAAGCCGGCACCGAGCCCCGCCCGCTTCGCGTCCACCTTGAGTTCGATCTTGGCGAGCTCGATCTCGTCATGGATCAGCACGGACAGATCGCGGCTGACCGTGGCGAACAACTGTCCAACAGATTGTTCCTCGACAGGCCTGCCGCCCACGCTTTGGGACACGTACTCCTCCTTGGACTGATCTCTTTCCGGCTGACCGGTCACAAGCCGGTAACCAGCATGGTGCACCACTGCGTCCCTCGGTCGGAGCAGATGGGGCGGTGCTGGCGTTTCGCCAGCCCTTCCGGGACGTCGTACTGTGCCGGATGTGTCCTGGGCTCATCCGCGGGGAGTTCCACCGCACCCGCTGCAGCCGCTGGCCCGGCGACCGGAGGTGGCGCATGCGGCCGAGTTGGCCCGGCTGGCCGTCGACCGGCTGCTCGGGCACCGGGTGCTGCGGCGCCGGTCGGGCGAGGTGGTCGCGGAGTCGGTGCTGCGCAGCGCCCGGGCCTCCGCCGCGCTGGACGGCGTGGACTGGCCGTTGGCCGGAGTGCGCGCTATCGACGGCGCGCCCGCCGGTGACGACGCCGCGCTCGTCCACGGCGCGCTACGAGTCTCCGCCGAGGTCGTGGCGCTGGCGAAGGTGTGGCGGCGCGCCCCACTCCAGGCGCTGGCCCGGCTGCACCTGCTGGCCGCCGCCGACGCGCTGGCAGCCGCCGACCTGGGTCGACCGACGTCCGGCGGACCCCGGCTGGTGGCCCTGGCCGAACTGGCCAGCGGGCCACCCGGCGTTCCGGCTGTGGTGGAAGCGGCGGTGGTCCACGGCGAGTTGCTGGCGCTGCAGCCGTTCCGGTGGGGTACCGGGCTGGTGGCTCGGGCGGCGCAGCGCCTGGTGCTGAGCTCTCGCGGCCTGGACCCTGCCGCCATGGTCAGCGTCGAAGTGGGTCACGCCGCGATGCCGCAGGACTACGCCGCTGCCGCGGCCGGCTATCGCGCCGGCTCGGCGGGGGGAGTGGCGGGCTGGGTCGTGCACTGCGCCACGGCCGTCGAGGCGGGAGCCCAGGACAGCCTCGCGGTCTGCGAAGCGCTGAGCCGGAGCCCGAAGCGCTGACCCGGCGGGTCGTGGTGCGACGAGTTCCGTCAGGCGATGCGCGGCGGACAGCGCAGGGGAGCCGGCAGGGCCAATCGAGTGCAGTTGCGGGCGGCGCCCCGCTGGGCGGGGCGCCGCCCGCGACACTCGGACCAGCGGGTGAACAAGCGCCCCATTACGCCGACGGCTCGACGAGCGAGATCCGTCGGCGGTGCCTCTCGCGGCCGGTCGCGCGTGGGTGCCCGCTGCCGGGTACGGACTCCGGCCGCCTGCTGGCGGAGGAACCCGCACCACCCTTGATACCCCGGTCCGGTGGTGTTGGGAAGATGCCAGCCCAAAAAAGTTGCGCCCGGTGTTTGCTGACAGCGCCGAATTGGAATCATACTGAAGTACGGCGGTCACCCCCCGATCGCCGGAGCGGTCCGGCTCTACCCCCCCGGAGCCGGACGCCAAACGACCCCCGCCCACCCCCGTGGCGGGGGTCGTTTGTTGCCACCGGTTCGAATGTGCCGGGTTGTGCACACCCGCCCTCGTCCCCACCCGCCAGCTTGTCCACAGGTCCGGCACTGCTCCGCCGAACCGACGGGCACTGGCCGACAGTGAGTCCTCCCAACGTCATCGGGGCGTTGCGCGAAGGAGCTGCCACCATGCCGTCCGTCCCGGGGCCGACCGCGTCGCCCACGCCCGCCAGCAGGCAGCGTCCGCTCCTGGTCACCGCCGACGCGGGGCTGCTCGACGACGTCATCCGCATAGCGGCCACCGTCGGCGTCGAGCTGGACATCCGAGCTGAACTGTCCGCCGCCGCCGCGCTGTGGTCGTCGGCTACCGCTGTCCTGCTCGGCGACGACGTCACCTCCGGGTGGGTCCGGGCCACGATCCCGCGGCGGTCGGATGTCGTGCTGCTCGCTACCGACTCCGACGACGCCGAAGTGTGGGAGCGAGCGCTGAAGATCGGCGCCCAGCGGGTGATCTTCCTGCCAGATGCCGAGGACTGCCTGGCCGAGCTCTTTGCCGACCTCCTCGACGGACGTCCGGAGTCGGCGCCGCTGGTTGCCGTCGTGGGCGGGCGCGGTGGTGCCGGAGCCACCACGGTGGCCGTGGCCCTGGCGGTGACGGCGTCCCGGCTCGGCCGCACGGTCGTGCTGGTGGACGCTGATCCGCTTGGTGGCGGTATCGACCTGGCGATCGGTGGGGAGGGCCGGGCCGGCCTGCGCTGGCCGGACCTGGCCGGCACCCGTGGCCGGGTCAGCAGCGCAGCACTGCTGGCAGCGCTGCCCACCACGGACAACCTCACCGTGCTCTCCTGGGATCGCAGCGGCGCACCCGCCATCCCGGCGCCCGCTATGGATTCCCTGCTTCCGGCCGCGCAGCGCGGTGCCGATCTCGTCGTGGTCGATCTGCCGCGGCGCTTGGACGATGCGGCGGCGAGCGCCGCGGCGCGAGCGGCCACCATCTTGCTGGTCGTCCCGGCCGAGGTGCGAGCCGCGGCCGCCGCTGCCCGGGTGGCGGCCACGGTGTCGAGCTACTGCGAAGACGTCCGGATCGTGGTCCGCGGGCCGGCTCCCGGACGTCTCGACGCGGCCGCCATCGCCGACTCGCTGGCGCTGCCGCTTGCGGGCTGGCTACGACCGGAGCCCGGGCTGGCGGCCGCTTTGGAGCGCGGCGACGCCCCGGCGGCCCGCGGGCGGGGGCCACTTGCCGCCTTCTGTGGCACCTTCCTCGCCTCGGTGTCCGTGCCGGCTCGGCAGCTGGCGGCGTGAGGGGATGGCCAGCGACATTGAGCTGCTCGACCGGGTGCGCTCCCGCCTGGTGGCCACTGGGGCCAGCCCCACCCGCGCGGCGGTGGCCAGCGCGTTGCGGACCGAAGGTGGGGTTCGCGGGGATGCGGAGATCGCGTCGGTGCTTGCCCAGCTGACCTCCGAGCTGGTCGGCGCCGGGCCGTTGGAGTCGCTGCTGGCGGACCCCGAGGTCACCGACGTGCTGGTCAACGCACCGGATGAGGTCTGGGTCGATCGGGGCGCCGGGTTGCAGCGGGTCCGAGTGCGGCTGGCCGGGGAGGACGCGGTCCGCCGGCTGGCGCAGCGCCTGGCCGCGGCGACCGGCCGCCGGCTTGACGACGCCCAGCCGTTCGTCGATGCCCGGCTGGCCGGTGGTGTCCGCCTACACGCCGTTCTGCCGCCGGTGTCCCCGCGCGGTACCACGCTGTCGTTACGGGTTCCCCGGCGCCGTGTCTTCACCCTGACCGAGCTAGTGGCGGCCGGATCGGTGGCCCCGGCCATGGCCGGCCTGCTCGGGCTGGTGGTGGCCAGCCGGCTGGCCTTCGTGATCAGTGGTGGTACCGGTACCGGGAAGACCACCCTGCTCTCCGCGCTGCTCAGCTGCGCCGATCCGGCCGACCGCGTGCTCTTGGTCGAGGATTCCGGCGAACTACGCCCGGATTGCCCGCACGTGGTCCGGCTGGAGGCCCGCGGCGCCAACGCCGAAGGGGCGGGGGAGGTGACCCTGCGCGATCTGGTGCGTCAGGCGCTGCGCATGCGCCCGGACCGGATCGTGGTCGGCGAGGTCCGCGGTGCCGAGGTGGCAGACCTGCTGGCGGCGCTCAACACTGGACATGAGGGCGGCTGCGGCACGGTGCATGCCAACAGCCCCACCGACGTACCGGCTCGGCTGGAGGCGCTCGGAGCCGTCGCCGGAATGTCCCGGTCCGCGCTGCACAGTCAACTGAGCGCCGCGCTGGACGTCGTCATCCACCTGCGCCGGGGTTCGGACGGAGTCCGCCGAGTCGCCGCGGTGAACCGGCTCCGCGCCGGACCCGACGGCCTGGTGACCACCGTGCCGGCGCTGACCGCTCACCCGGAGGAGACGGTCGCCGGTCCTGGCGCGGCTGACTTGCGTCGCCAGCTCCTGGACCGGGGCGTCATGAGCGCGGAGCTGGCCGACGCTGGGCTCGGTGAACCCCGCAGCGGTGACGCGGGGTTCACCGGCCCCGGTCCGCAGCGATGAGCCGGATGCTTGCGATCACCGCGCTGGTGGCCGCCGGAATCGCGCTTGCGGTGCCGGACAGCGGCGGCCGGCTGCGACGCGTCCTGCCCGGGCACGGTTTCAGGCCACCGAGGTGGCGACCGGAAACGCTGCTGCGCGCGGTACGGTCCCTCGGGCGCCAACCCCGGTTCGCTGCCCCGGCGGCCGCCCTGCTGGCCGCGGCGTTGGCCGGGGCGATCGCGGCCGCGGTCGCTGCGGTGGCCGCCGCCCTCCTGGCCCGCTCGATGGCGGCCGGTCGCCAGGCCAGGGCGCGCAGCGCGACTCGGGCTGCAGCTGGCCGGTCCATCGCCGGGCTGGCGGCTGAACTGCGAGCCGGACGGAGCCCCATCGAGGCGCTCGATGCGGTCGCCGGGGCCGCGCCGAAGCCGGTGGCCGGCGCGTTGCTGGCCGCGGCGCGCGCCGCCCAGCTCGGCGCCGACCCGGCTGCCGCGCTGGGCGAACACGCCGGTCAGGTGCCCGCCATGGACCAGTTGGCCGCCTGCTGGCGGGTGACCAACCGCACCGGTGCCGGGTTGGCTGAGGTGGCCGACGCACTCGCCGCCGACCTTCGGGCCACCCAACGTCGCCGAGGGGAGCTGGCGGTAGAGGTAGCCGCCTCCCGCGCTTCGGCCAAGCTGTTGGCCGGCCTTCCGCTGGTCGGCATCGCGCTTGGTGTCTCGCTCGGCGCGCGACCGGTGCACTTTCTGCTCCATACCGGGCTCGGCGCGGCAGTGTTGGCGGTGGGACTGCTCTTCGAGATCGCCGGTCTGGTGTGGACCGACCGGCTGATCCGAGGCGTGGAGCAGCCGCCTTGACCGGGTTGCTGGCCATGGGGCTGGCCGCCGCGGCGGCTATCGTCGCGCTACCGCTGCCCCGCGGCGAACGGCGCCTCAAGGCCTTGGGCCTTCGTTCGGCGCACCCCGGCCGCGCATCTGCCGATGGAACGGGTGAACCGGCCCGGCCCATGTCCGGGGCTTCGGCTTGGGGTCCGTACCGAGGTTCCGCGCCCCGGTCGCTCCCGGATGGCGGGCCACCTCGGCCCGACCGCCGCCGTAGGAATCCCCGCCGCCGGGGCTGGTTGTCCGCACCACTCGCCGTCTCGGATCCGCCGCCGGAGGGCCCGCCGCTGTTACTGAGGCCGCCGGCCAGGACCGGGCTAGCGCTGGCCGCCGGACTGGCACTCGGCCTGACGGTGGGGGGGCCCCACGGCCTCGCGCTCGGGTTGGCCACGGTGGTGGCCTTGCCGCGCGTCATCGCGCGGCTTCCCGATCCGGCCGCGGCAGCCAGGGATCGAAGGCTGGCCGCCGACCTGCCGCTGGCACTCGACGTGCTGGCTGCTTGCCTGTCGGCCGGCGCTCCGTTCAACGCGGCCCTGCAGGCGGTCAGCGCGGACCTCCCAGGTCCGCTGTCCACCGTGCTCGCCGACGTGGCCCGGCAACTGGAGCTGGGTGCCGCCCCGGCGACCGCCTGGCGGGGGCCGGCGGCTTTGGGCCCGCTGGGCGCGCTGGTGGAAACCGTCGACCGGGTCGGGGACAGTGGCGCTGCCCTGGCCCCCGCCCTGCGCCAATTGGCGACGGATGAGCGGGACCGCGTCTCCCAGGCACAGCAGGCCGCTGTCCGCCGGGTCGGTGTCCTCGTGGTTATCCCGCTCGGCACCTGCTTTCTGCCCGCCTTCCTGCTGCTCGGCGTCGTGCCGATCGTCGCGGGACTGGTCGGCGCTCTGCTGAGTTGACTCCGGGCGGTGTCAAAATCCCGGGATGTCCACAGCCTCCGGTGGCCGCCCCGGCCGGAAGGTCCACAGCGACAGCACTGCCCCTTGGCGACCCGTCGCCGGGCCTGGAACCTGCGTCTGCCCGGGGATTCCGGGCACCGGCCGGCCGGTATGCCGGACTTCCTTCAGGAGGGCACCATGAGTCCTATCCAAGCAGTGACACGTACCCGCGACGCCGGCATGAGCACCGCGGAGTACGCGATCGGCGTCTGTGGCGCCGGCGGATTCGCCGGCCTGCTCTTCAAGCTGCTGACCAGCACCTGGGGCCAACACATCATGGACGGGATCGCCAGGAAGGTCTTTGCGGTGTTGGGGCTCTGACCGGGCGCCGTCGGCCACCGGAGTCCGTAGCCGCGCAACGGGTGGCGGCTACGGACCCGGCGGCGCCCGACCAGCGATCTGTCGCGCCAACTCCACCCGACTACTGGACCGTGAGGAGGACCTGATGCCGCTCCGAGGCCGTCCCGACCACCTGAAGCCCCCAGCGGGCCCGTCACGCCGGGGAGTTGGCGAAGCGTTGTCCCGCCGACGAGGCGGCGGCCGGCTCGATACCGGCATGGTCACCGCGGAGACCGCGATCCTGCTGCCGGCCCTGGCTGTGCTGCTGGCCGGGCTGCTATGGGTGATCGCCGCCGTGGTGGGAGAGGTGCGCTGCATCGACGGCGCCCGAGAGGCGGCCCGGCTCGCCGCCCGAGGGGATCCGGTGAGTTCGGCGAAGGCTGTCGCGGGCCGTCTGGCGCCCGCCGGTGCCGTGGTGACGATCAGCCGGCACGACGGCCAGGTGGTCGCCACCGTGACGGCGCGGCAGGCGGCTTTCGGCGGGTGGGCTGCCCGGTTGGGCCGCATGCCGCTCAAGGCCGTGGCCACCGCGACGGATGAGACTGAGCCTCCCGGTGTCGCCGCGGGCGAGACGCCATGAGGGGCGGCACCGCCCGACCCGGCGGGCGCGGTTCCGGAACGGCGCGGGCGCTGCGCGCCGCCCAAGACGGCGAGCGCGGTTCCGGAACGGTGTTCGTGCTGGTGCTGATGATGCTGCTCGTGTTCACCGCTGGCGGCGCGGCGCTGATCGGTGCGGCGGTCGGCGTACGCCATCAGGCCGAAACCGCGGCCGACCTGGCCGCCCTCTCCGGGGCGTCGGCGCTCGTTCGTGGCCTGTCCCCGTGTCCGGCGGCCGCCCGGGTCGCCCACGCCAACGGCGCGAGCTTGGCCGCCTGTCGAGTCACCGGAGGACTGGTGGACGTTTCGGTTGCGGTACGGCTCGGGGGGCCGCTGACCCGGTTACGGCCGGCTCGGGCCGCTGCCCGGGCCGGTCCGGCCAGCGGTGGGAGCCGGTGACCGACCTGTCCGGCCGACCGACTGCCGGCTCACCGCACCCGAGTCGAGCCCGGATCGGCATCATCGTCGTAGGGCGATACCACTGCCGCCGCCTTCGCCTGACGCTCCTCCTCCAGCTGACCGGCGAGCCGGGCGTTCTCCTCGGCCAACGATTCCTTCTGGGTCTGGGTCTCCCGGAGGGTCGACCGGCGCTGCACCGCCTTTCGACGCTTGCGGGCGGCACCGCCGAGGACCAGCCACAGTCCGAGCGCCAGCAGCAACGCGGTGACTGCACCGGCCAGGAAGATACCGCCGAGCGAAAGGTTGTCGACCGTTTGGTTGAAGATCGTTCCGCCGCTGTGCTGGGAATTCTCCAGCACCACGTCGGCTCCGAAGACCACCGTAGCCACTATCAGAAGCAGTCCGAGGACCACCATCGGAACCCCTCTCCGGGTATTGCGCGTGATCGGACAATACCCGCTGGGGGATCACCTACTCGGGACAGCAGCCTTACCTTCGGGGCGAGGTTCGGCGGCGGGCGTGAGGCCCGGCCTGACGTCGATTTCAGCGGTGGGTTCCACGGCGGGTTCGACCGCCTTCAAGGCGTCGAGCGTTGCACTGACCAGCCGGCCGGCGGCGGACTTGTCCAACGGGTGGTTGCCACTGCCGCACTTCGGTGAGTGCACACACGACGGGCAGCCGTCGGTGCACCGGCAGGCGGCGATCGCGTCGCGGGTGGCGGTGAGCCAGCGTGGCGCGGCCAGAAAACCGCGTTCGGCGAAACCGGCCCCGCCTGGCGCGCCGTCGTACACGAAGATCGTCGTCAAGCCGGTGTCGGGATGGTGGGCGGTCGACACGCCGCCCACGTCCCACCGATCACAGGTCGCGACCAGCGGGAGCAGCCCGATGGCGGCATGTTCGGCGGCGTGGGCCGCGCCGGGAATCGCGCCGGAGTCGATCCCGGCTGCAGAAAGCAGGCCAGGCGTCGCGGTCCACCACACGGCGCGGGTGCGCAGCGACCGCGGCGGCAGATCCAACGAGTGCTCGGCGACCACCTCCCCGTCTGGAAGCCGTCGGCACAGGTAGCCGACGACCTGCGTGGTGACATCCACGATGCCAAGATTCAGTGTGACACCATGGGCCGCGGTGTGCCGCAGGCGCGAAGCCACGGTGATCTCGGTGCTTCGCCGAGCCCAGGTCGAGTAATCGACCAGCGCCGGACGGACGATCGCCACCCCCTCGTCGAGGTGGTAGCTCGCCACCAGGTAGGTCTCGCCCTGATGCACGTACACCGCACCCTGGTGCACGGTCGCGTCGGCCGTTCCGGCCGCGACGGTGCCGAGGAGGCGACCAGTCCCGGCCTCCACCACCGCAACCGGTGCCCCGCCGGTGCCCCGCAGGTCCGCCGCGTCGGCGGCGCGACCCCGCTGAGTGCAGTACCAGCCCTCGGCCCGCCGGCGCAGCAGCCCGGCGCCGGCCAACTCGCGCAGTACGCCCGCAGCGGAGGGGCCGAAGTCGACCACGTCGTGCTCGCGCAACGGCAGCTCCTGAGCCGCCGCGGCCAGGTGCGGCGCCAGGACGTAGGGGTTGTCCGGATCGAGCACCGTGGCCTCGACGGGGCGTCCGACGAGCGCATCGGGGTTGCGGAGGAAGTAGGTGTCCAGCGGGTCGTCGCGAGCGATCAGGATGGCCAGGGCATCGGCTCCCCGCCGCCCGGCTCGACCGACCTGTTGCCACATCGAGGCCACCGTCCCGGGATATCCGGCCAGCACCACGGCATCCAAACCCCGCAGGTCGACCCCCAACTCCAGGGCGGAGGTGGCCGCCATACCCAGCAGCCGGCCTTGGCGCAGGTCGGACTCCAGCGCCCGCCGCTCCTCCGGGAGGTACCCGCCGCGGTAGGCGGCGACTCGCGCGGCGAGTTCCGGCGCGGCCTCGGTGAGCAGCCGGCGGGCCATGCTTGCCACGCCTTCAGCGCCGCGCCGTGACCGGGCGAAGGCCAGCGACGGGATCCCGGCTCCGATCAGGTCGGCGAGCAGTTCGCCGGCTTCGGTCGTGGCCGACCGTCTCGGGCCGTCCGGAAACGCCGCGTCGACCGGTCCCGGCTCCCACAGCACCAGGTCGACCGCACCCCGGGGCGACCCGTCGGACACCACCTCGGCGACGTCGGTGCCGGTCAGTCGACCGGCCGACAGCCCGGGGGTGGCCATCGTGGCCGAGGCCAGCAGGAACGTCGGGTGCGCGCCGTGGGAGGCACAGACTCGACGCAGGCGGCGTAGGACCAGCGCCACGTGGGAGCCGAAGACGCCGCGGTAGGCATGGCACTCGTCGATCACGACGTAGTGCAGCCGGCGCCAGAACCGGCTCCAGCGGGCATGATGCGGCAGCAGCGAGCGGTGCAGCATGTCCGGGTTGGACAGCACGACGTTCCCATGAGCCCGGAGCCAGTCCCGATCCTCCCGCGGCGTGTCGCCGTCGTATGTTCCCGGTCGTACCGCCGGCAGGCCCAGCGTCCGGATGCTGGTGAGCTGGTCGGCCGCCAGCGCCTTGGTCGGGCTGAGGTAGAGCACGGTCGCGTCCCGGGACACCACCGCGGACAGCGCCGGTAGCAGGTAGCCCAGCGACTTTCCCGACGCCGTCCCGGTCGCGGTGACCACCGACCGGCCGGCCCAGCCGATGTCGGCGGCGGCCGCCTGGTGTGACCACAGGGTGTGCACCCCGCGGGCCGCCAACGCGTCGCGCAGTGCCGGTGGCACGAAGGACGGCCAGCGTCCCGGCGTGGCTGGGCGATCCGGAAGCCGGAAGACATGGGCCACCCGCGGCTCTCGACGCGGGTCCAGGCGGAGCCGGTCAAGCAGCGAGCCGGTGGTGGGAGGCGCTAACACGACAGGTCAGTTTCGCATCCTCGTGCGCCTGAGCGCCGCAATGCTGCCGCTGTCAGCGCGTCCGTGCCCGCTCCGCCACGACCCTGTGGTTGACCGGGCTACCCGGTGAACTTCCACAGGCCACGGCCGTGGGTGGCCGCCACCAGGTAGGACCGGTCCGGAGACAGCACCAGGTCGTTGGTGGAGGCGTTGGGCAGTCCGGTACCGACCCGCCGCCACTGCCCGACCCTCGACGCGGCGACGAAGACCCCCACGTCGGTGCCCACCGTCAGCCTCCCGCGGAACATCAGCACGTCGTTCACCGGCGCGTCGGGCAAGTTGCCGGAGCGATCGGTCCAGGACCGGCCGCCGTTGCGGGACTCGAACACGTGCCCGACGCCGCCACCGGGGATCCACCGGCGGGAGAAGGCGCCGTAGACCACCACGACGTGCCCGGCCGCTGCCGGGTCCACCCAGAAGGAGGTCGGGATGCGGTTGGGCAGGTTGGGTGCGGCGATCCGGTGCCAGGAACCGCCGTAGTTGGTGTCGATGCCCGAGACGAACGGCGCCGCCCCACCCGGGTTGCACCCGTTGCCGCACCAGCCCGCGTAGATCGTGGAACCGAGAACGCCCAGCGCCGTGGTCTGCGCCCCCGTTCCCAGGTCATGCTCGGGCTTCCAGTCGCAGGTCTGGTCGTTGCACAGCGTCGACCAGCCGGCCCCGTGGTTGTTCCACACGAGCTGACCGCCGGCCACCCAGTGGTCGATGTTGCGCGGGTCCGCCTCGATCGGCGCGATGAAGCGCGGGTCGGGATCGCACGGCTGCGGGTGGTACTCGATCGCGATGAGGGACGCGCAGGTCGGCGTGATCGTGGTGTACGCCCGCTGGACGCCGTTGGAGCGGCCGCCGTTCTCGGTCCGGGCGGTGGTGAGGTAGACGTAGCTGTTCACCGCTCGGCGGGCGTCCTTGGGGTCGACGATGACGTCGCCCCCGTCGCCCCCGTCCGGGGAGACCATCTGCGGCGCACCCGGCTTGAGCAGGGACGTGCCGTTGTCCTGCAGGCCCCCCCAGATCGCGTCGCCGCCGCCCGGCCAGGCGCCGATTCCGGCGTAGTAGTACTGCAGGGTGTGCAGCGTCGCGTTGAGATCGTTCCAGCGCACGACGGTGCGCCGGGCCGCCGGGCGGCTGTAGAGGCCGCCGTCATTGGCGAAGTACGCCGTGCCGTTGGGCGTCACCCAGGCGGCGTGCTGGTCGGGATGGGTGGTGTCCGGGCAGGTGTCCTTGGCCGGTGCGAAGCTGTGGCACGGCTTGCCGAAGTTCCAGTACGGCCCGATCGTCGTCCAGGTCCGGCCGTCGTCGTTGGACTCGTACACCTCCTCGAGCCCGAGATAGAGGTGCGACGGGTTCTTGGGGTCCACCAGGACGTACTGGTTGTACCAGGCCTGTGCACCCGGCTCGTCCGGATAAGAGCTCTTGGGTGCCGCGGCCAGCGTCTCGGCGTCCGCGACCAGCGTCCACGGACCCCAGGCGAAACCGGAGTCCGAGCGGTAGACCCCGTTGAGCCCGACGGTGTCCGGAGCCTCCACGACGGCGTACAGCGTGCGGCCGTCGGCGCTGTAGTCCAGTGACGTCCGCCCGATGAGGCCCTTGATCCCGGTCGCGTCGACCCGCTGCCAGGAGCCGGGGCCGCCACCGGTGCGGGACACGTAGAACCCGTTGTACGCATAGGTGTCCGGCAGCGTGCCGCCGCGCCAGCCCAGCACGGCGACCACGTACTGGCCGTGGGTACCGGGGCGTACCTGCACGTCGGAGATCCACGAGGTCCGGTACGGCGAGCCGGTCGGGTTGGGATCCGGCTTCAGCACCACCGACCAGGGTGCGCTGAGATCGAGGGTGCTCCGTCGCACCAACCCGCGGCTGGTGGCGGCCAGCACGTACCCGCGGCCGTCGAAGGTGATCCGCGAGATGAGGCTGTTGCTCAGGCGGTTGCCGACCAGGCGCCAACTGCGCCCCCCGTCCGCGGAGCGGTAGATGCCGTCGCCGCGGTAGCTGTCGGAGTTCGAGTTCGCCTCGCCGGTGCCGACCCAGATCGAGTGGTCGGCCGGATTCACCGTGATCGCGCCCACCGAGAGGCGGGTCTGCCGGTCGAAGATCGGCTGCCAGGAGGTGCCGGCATTGGTGCTCTTCCACACCCCGCCGTCCGCCGCGCCGGCGTAGACCACGTCGCCATCGCTGGCGATGGCCGTCATGCGCCCGGAGACCAGCCCCGCGCCGCCGCTGCTGTTGGACCAGACCGGGTCCCGGTAGTGCACGGCGTCGGAGTTGTACGGCTGGTCGGTCACCTCCCGCCACGCCCCGCCGGTCAGCGGGAGCGCCCGAGCCTGCCGGGCCGCGGCCTGGAAGGCCTCGGCGCTCACCGTCGCAGCGGGTGCGGTGCGCACCGCGGCGTACTGCTCCGCCCGGTCCATCAACTCGGCGGTCTCGCCACCCTCGCTGCCTTCCGACCCGCTTGCCGTGGCCGCGGAGGCCGCCTTGTGCACGTGTGCCGTCAGCCCCCTCGGGCCGGCCGGCGAGGTGCCCGGGCTCGCCCCGCTGGGGCCGGCGGCCACCAGCGAGAATCCGGCGGCCGCCGTCGCCAGAACCAGTACTGACCGTCGGTGTCGTGCTCGGGACATGGTGGCCTCCACGATTCCTGGCCTCAACCGGTTGCCGACACGATCGGTTTCCGGTCAGTGGTCCGCGCCTCGTTCGGGCTACCGGCCCGGACGTGGGCACCCTAACCCAGCACCCGTTCCGTTGGGGCGTCATGACATGTCCTGATCGACCGGATTCGCGGTCGGGTGGATCACGAACTGCCGGCATTGTCCTCCAACGGCGGGATGTCCACGGCTGAAGTCGCTGCCCGTCGTCACCCGTGATTGAATCTCCCCAGCGTGGGAACAGCGGTGGAACCACCCAGATGCGCCGACGGTGACGTACCGGCGGTCCGGCGATACCGGCAGGAGGACGCGTGGACCTGTCCCTCTCGACCCACAGCGAGGGAGACCGCACCATCGTGGTGGTCGGCGGCGAGATCGATGTCTACACCGCGCCGAAACTGCGCGAGCAGCTCATCGACCTGGTCTCCAGCGGGAACTATCACCTCGTCGTGGACATGGAGAACGTCGACTTCCTGGACTCGACCGGCCTCGGTGTCCTCGTCGGTGGCCTCAAGCGGGTGCGCGCCCACGACGGGTCGCTCCACCTGGTCTGCACCGAGGAACGCATCCTCAAGATCTTTCGGATCACCGGGCTGACCAAGGTGTTCCCGATCCATGCCAGCGTCGAGGAGGCCATCGCCGCCGAGTAGGTGGCATACCCGACATGGCGGTCGTCGACGTGGCGTTCAGCGCTCTGCCGGCGCACGTCCACACCGCCAGGCTGGTGGCCGGCGCGGTGGCCCGGCGTTCCGGCGTAGCCGACCGCGTGCTGGACGAGGTACGGGTGGCCGTCGGCGAAGCCTGCTCCCGAGCGGTGGACCTGCACCAGCGATCCGTGCCCGCGGAGGCCGTGAAGATGACGATCTCCGACGAGCATGGGCGGCTTGTCGTCTCCGTGATCGACGCAGCACCCGGTGACTCGACCCCAGCCACGGAGCGGGACGGCATCGGCTCCGGTCGCTTCGATCCGGCTGCCCTTGCCGAGCCGGCCGCCTCGAGCACGCTCGAGCCGGCGCTGGACTTCCTGCCCGCAGGTTTCGGCCTGGCGGTGATCCGGGCGCTGGTGGATGACGTCGAGATCACGCCGGAGGACGGCGCCGGCACCCGGGTCTGCATGAGCTGGCCGCTGGCGGAGAGAGCCTGACCCGGTACGGGCAGTCACGCGCTGTCGCGGCCCGTCGGGGGCGGCTGTTCGGCGCGGCATCGTAGTCCCCTACACTTTGAGCGTCCGCCAGGTGTCTGCACGTGCTCGGGCCTTGCCCGAGCTGCCCCCGCGGCGCCGGCTCGCCCGGCCCACGTGCGTGGTCACGCCCGGCCGGATGCCTGTTTCCGCTCTTTGAGGAGGACACGGATGTCCCGGCTCAACCTCGCCAAGGAGGGGAGCACCATCGCCTCCGTCTCCGGGGCGGACAAGACCCTGGTCTGGATCATCGCGCTGGTCGCGCTGGCCGCTCTCGGTATGGCGTTCGTCTTCGCTCGCGACGTATTGCGCGCCTCGCAGGGCACGGCGAAGATGCGCGAGATCTCTACCGCTGTCCAAGAGGGCGCCTCGGCGTACCTGGCCCGCCAGTTCCGCACCTTGGCCGTCTTCGCCGTACTGGTGTTCTTCGTCCTCCTGGTGCTGCCCGCCGACACCGGTGGCGTCCGGATCGGCCGGTCGGTCTTCTTCCTCATCGGTGGGCTGTTCTCGGCCTTCGTCGGCTTCGCCGGCATGACCCTGGCGACCCGGGCCAACGTTCGGGTGGCCGCCGCGGCGAACGAGAGCGGCGCCGAGCGTGCCGTGCGGATCGCGTTCCGCTCCGGCGGCGTGGTCGGGATGCTCACGGTCGGCCTCGGCCTGCTGGGCGCGGCCGTGGTGCTGCTGATCTTCAACAACCACGCGCCGCAGGTGCTGGAGGGCTTCGGCTTCGGCGGGGCGCTGCTCGCCATGTTCATGCGAGTCGGCGGCGGCATCTTCACCAAGGCCGCCGACGTGGGCGCCGACCTGGTCGGCAAGGTCGAGCAGGGCATTCCCGAGGACGACCCGCGCAACGCGGCCACCATCGCGGACAACGTCGGTGACAACGTGGGGGACTGCGCCGGCATGGCCGCGGACCTCTTCGAGTCCTATGCCGTCATGCTGGTCGCCGCGCTGATCCTCGGCCAGACCGCGCTGGGCGAGAAGGGCCTGGTCTTCCCGCTGATCGTCCCGATGCTCGGCGTGGTCACCGCACTGCTCGGCATCTTCGTCACCCGGCTGCGTCCCAGCGACCGCAACGCGATGGGCGCGATCAACCGGGGGTTCTTCATCTCTGCTGTGGTGTCCGCCGTGCTGGTCGCCGGCGCGTCCTTCCTCTACCTGCCGGGTTCCTTCGCCGACTTCCCCGGCACCCCGGTGGCGGACCTCACCGGAAACCCGCGCCTGGTCGCGCTCGGCGCGGTCGTCATCGGGTTGCTGCTGGCTACCGGCATCCAGCTCCTCACTGGCTACTTCACCGAGACCAGCCGCAAGCCGGTCCAGGAGATCGGCCGGTCCTCGCTCACGGGTGCGGCGACCGTCATCCTCGGCGGGATCTCGGTCGGCTTGGAGTCCGCGGTGTACTCCGCGCTGCTGATCGGCGGCGCGGTCTACCTCGCCTTCCTGCTCGGCAACGGCGTGGTGGTCCTGGCGCTGTTCTGCGTCGCGTTGGCCGGTACCGGCCTGCTGACCACGGTCGGCGTCATCGTCGCCATGGACACCTTCGGCCCGATCAGCGACAACGCGCAGGGCATCGCCGAGATGTCGGGCGACATCACGCCCGCCGGCGGGGAGGTGCTCACCTCGCTCGACGCGGTGGGCAACACCACCAAGGCGATCACCAAGGGCATCGCCATCGCGACCGCTGTGCTCGCCGCGACCGCGTTGTTCGGCTCCTTCGCCACCTCGGTGCGCAACGCCGGAGTCGCGAACTTCTCGCTGTCGGTCGACAAGCCCAACCTGCTCTTCGGGTTGATCATCGGCGCATCGGTGGTGTTCTTCTTCTCCGGCTTGGCGATCAACGCGGTCAACCGCGCCGCCGGCCGGGTCGTTCTCGAGGTCCGCGACCAGTTCCGTAACAATCCTGGGATCATGGACTTCTCGGTGCGGCCGGACTACGCCCGAGTGGTCGACATCTGCACCCGCGACTCACTCCGCGAGCTGGCCACCCCCGGCCTGCTCGCCATCCTGGCGCCCATCTCGGTCGGCTTCTTCCTCGGCTACGCGCCGCTCGGCGCGTTCCTGGCCGGCGCGATCGGGGCCGGGGTGCTGATGGCGGTCTTCCTGGCCAACTCCGGCGGGGCCTGGGACAACGCCAAGAAGCTCGTCGAGGACGGCAACTACGGCGGCAAGGGGTCCGAGGCACACGCCGCCACGGTCATCGGCGACACCGTCGGCGACCCGTTCAAGGACACCGCCGGTCCGGCGCTCAACCCGTTGATCAAGGTCATGAACCTGGTCTCGCTGCTCATCGCACCCACCGTGGTGAAGTACGGCGTGCACGGGGCTTCGGAGAACGGGCCGCTGCGGATCGGGGTCGGTGGGTTCGCGCTGGCCGCCATCGTCGCCGCGGTGGTGATCTCCAAGCGGCGAGTCGTCGAGTTTGGTCCGTCGGCGGCCGCCGACGAGGTGACCAAGCCGGCGGTGCGGGTCTGAGGCGGGGTTCCCGTTGGGCAGGGCCCGTTTCCCGACCACGGGGCGGGCCCTTTCCGATTGGCGGCGCGCCGGGCTAAGTTCACTACTCGTGCCCAGAGCCTTCCGGCGCGTAAACGCGTGGCCGGCGGAGAGGATACCGTTCGGCTATGTCGGCGCAGCTCTCGCTGTTCTCGGTCGGTGTCCGCCCACCCGGGTACGCCGACCTGGACGGGCTGCTCGCCGGACCTGGGCATCTCGCCCATCGCGGCGAATCGGCCCGCATTTCGATCGTGCTGAGCGAACCGGGGGAGTGGCGGGTGGGCGCGTTGCTCGCCGGCCTTGCCGAGTTGGGGTTGACCGGGGATGTCCGGCGCGGTGAACTGGGCATATCGGTCCGGACGCCGTTTCGGCCCGAGTTGTCCCCGCTCGCGCTGCGGTGGACGGCAGGGGCCCGGACCCGGGCACCGGCCGGCTTGGTGCTCGACGGTGCTGGGTTACGGTGGTGGTGTCTGGCTGCCGGGAGCGGTGACGCGTCGGGGTACGTCTTGGCCCTTCGGCCCGACGAGGCATCCTGGGGGTCGATCGGGGCGGCTCTGGCCGCCGCCGGGGTACCGGGCACCTTGGTCCGGCCTCGTCAGCCAGACCGGAGTTCGGTCGACGTGCCGGAACAGCGCAGCCCAGAGTCCCGGCGCCGGAGCCGGCCGGCGTTCCGACTCGTCGGCCGCCGTCTTCGGCGGCTGGCCGAGCTCGTCGGCCCGGCTCCCGCCGGTGCCCCTGCCGGGGGCTGGCCGGTGGCCTAGCGCCAGCGCACCGACCGTCACCGGGACACCGGCGGCGTCCCGGGAAGAAGAAGCGTTCTCATTCGGAAAGGGAGACCGTGCCCGCGTCCAAGGCCAGGCCCGCCGCCGCTGCTGCCGCCAACGGCGGACGGCGGCGCCTGGTGATCGTCGAATCGCCGGCGAAGGCCCGTACCATCGCCGGTTACCTCGGTCGTGGTTACGTCGTGGAGCCGAGCATCGGGCACGTCCGCGACTTGCCGAACGGCGCCGCAGAGATCCCGGCCGCCCAGAAGAAGGAGCCGTGGGCCCGGCTCGGCATCGACGTCGATGCCGACTTCGCGCCGCTTTACATCGTGCCGCCGGGCAAGCGAGCGCAGGTGGCCAAGCTGAAAGCGGCGCTGAAGAACGCCGACGAGCTGCTGCTGGCCACCGATGAGGACCGGGAAGGTGAGGCCATCGCCTGGCACTTGCTGGAGGTTCTCAAGCCGAAGGTCCCGGTCCGGCGGATGGTCTTCCACGAGATCACCCCGGCGGCGATCCAGGCCGCCATCGACAACCCCAGGGAGATCGACGACAACCTGGTCAACGCCCAGGAAACCCGTCGCCTGCTGGACCGCCTGGTCGGCTACGAGGTCTCGCCGGTGCTGTGGAAGAAGGTCATGCCTAAGCTGTCGGCCGGCCGGGTGCAGTCGGTGGCCACCCGGATCCTGGTCGAACGCGAGCGGGCCAGGATGCGCTTCAGGAGCGCGTCGTACTGGGACATCGCCGCCACCTTCGCGACCGGCCGGCCCGGCGATGCCACCGACCCGCCACGTTTCGACGCCACGCTGATCACCGTCGACGGCCGGCGGCTGGCCACCGGGCGGGATTTCGCCGAGGACGGTTCCCTCAAGAATCCGGTCCTGAAGAACCAGGCTGCGGTGGCACTGGCCGAGGCGGACGCCCGGGGGCTTGCCGAACGGCTGGCGGACGCGGAGTTCACCGTCGCCGGCGTAGAGGAGAAGCCCTACCGACGCTCGCCGTACGCCCCGTTCATCACCAGCACCCTGCAACAGGAAGCCAGCCGCAAGCTGCGGTTCTCCTCCCAGCACGCCATGCGGGTGGCCCAGCGGCTGTACGAGAACGGCCACATCACCTACATGCGGACCGACTCCACCACGCTGTCCGACACCGCGCTCACTGCCGCCCGGGACCAGGCCCGGACGCTCTACGGCCCCCAGTACGTCCCGGAGGAGCCCCGGCGATACGTTCGGAAGGTCAAGAACGCGCAGGAGGCGCACGAGGCGATCCGGCCCTCCGGCGACGTCTTCCGGACCCCGGGAGAGCTTGCCGGTGTGCTGGACTCCGATGAGCGGCGGCTGTACGAGCTGATCTGGCAGCGCACCGTCGCCTCCCAGATGGCCGACGCCCGGGGCCAGTCGGTCCGCATCGAGATCGCCGCGACGTCCAGCGCAGCCGAGGACGTCACGTTCGTGGCGACCGGCAAGACGATCACCTTCCCCGGCTTCCTGCGGGCCTACGTGGAGGGCAGCGACGATCCGGAGGCGGATCTGGAGGACCGGGAGCGGCGGCTGCCGGTGGTCGCCGCGGGGGACGTGCTGGCCGCCGAACGCCTGGAGCCGGCGGGCCACGCCACCAGCCCCCCGCCCCGATTCACCGAAGCAACCCTGGTCAAGCGGCTGGAGGAGCTCGGGGTCGGCCGGCCCTCCACGTACGCCTCGATCCTGGGCACCATCCAGGACCGCGGCTACGTGTTCAAACGCGGCGGCGCGCTGGTCCCCTCCTTCGTCGCGTTCGCGGTGGTGGCCCTGCTCGAGCGGTACTTCGGCCAGCTGGTCGACTACGCCTTCACCGCGTCGATGGAGGACGACCTGGATGCCATTGCCGAGGGGAGCCGAGCCTCGATCGAATGGCTGACCCGGTTCTACTTCGGCAGTGATACCGGCGCCGAGGGCGGCGTGGCCCGTGCCGGTGGGTTGCGCCGGATGGTCGCCGAGCGGCTGGGGGACATCGACGCTCGGGAAATCAACTCGATCCCGATCGGGGACACCGACGCCGGCCCGGTGGAGGTCCGGGTCGGTCGCTATGGCCCCTATGTCCAGCGCGGCGAGGACAAGGCCAGCGTGCCGGAGGACATGGCTCCCGACGAATTGACCCCGGCCAAGGCGGCGGAACTGCTGGCGGCCCCCAGCGGGGAGCGGGAACTCGGCGCGCACCCGGAAACCGGCGAGGCGGTCGTGGCCAAGGCGGGCCGGTTCGGGCCCTACGTGACCACGGTCCCGACCGGCAGCAAGGGCAAGCCGCGGACCGCGTCGCTGCTCGCCTCGATGTCGCTGGACACGGTCACCCTGGCCGACGCGGTGCGGCTGCTCACCCTGCCGCGGGTCCTCGGCACGGCTCCGGACGGGGTGGAGATCACCGCCCAGAACGGGCGGTACGGCCCGTACGTCAAGAAGGACTCGGACTCGCGGTCGCTGGAGTCGGAGGAGCAGCTGTTCACCGTCACCCTCGACGAGGCGCTGGCGCTGTTCGCCCAGCCCAAGCCGCGGCGCGGAGCCAGGACCGCGGCCGCCGCGCCGTTGAAGGAACTCGGCCCCGACCCGGTTAGCGGTGCTCCGATGGTGGTCAAGGAGGGTCGCTTCGGGCCGTACGTCACCGACGGGCAGACCAACGCCAGCCTGCGCAAGGGCGACAGCATCGAGGAACTGACCACCGAGCGGGCAGCGGAGTTGATGGCCGCTCGGCGGGAACGCGACGCCACCGCGCCACCCAAGGTGAGGCGGGCAACCCGGACGACGCGCCCGAAGGGCCCCCGCAAAGCGGCAACCAAGGGCTGAGCAGGAATACAGTCAGCCGACGCCTGCCCTCGCCCCCGGAGCACGCCATCTCGACCGCCGGCCCGCCGGGAGACCCGGACACCAGCCCGCTGCCGACGGGCGAGTTCGGCGAGCCGTACAGCGTCGAGGACTGGGCAGACCAAGGCGGACCGGGCGACAGTCCGGTCGGCGGTGACCTGCACGACCTCCGCGGCCTGTTGCGTTACACCGCGTTCCGCCGGCTGTGGATCGCCCTGTCGCTGTCCAGCCTGGGCGACTGGCTGGGGTTGCTGGCCACCTCCTCGCTGGCGACCGAACTCGTCAAGGGGTACTCGGCGAAGACCTACGCGCTCGGCGGGGTGCTGTTCATCCGGCTGCTGCCCGCGCTGCTGCTCGGCCCGGTCGCCGGCGCACTGGCCGACCGCTGGGACCGCCGGGCGACGATGGTGTGCGCCGACGTGTTCCGCTTCGCCCTCTACGTCTCCATCCCCATCGTGCACACCCTGCCGTGGCTGCTGATCTCGTCCTTCCTGATCGAGGCGGCCAGCCTGTTCTGGATACCGGCGAAGGAGGCGTCGGTGCCGAATCTGGTTCCCGGGGAGCGGTTGGAGACGGCGAACCAGGTCAGCCTGCTCACCACCTACGGTTCGGCACCGGTCGCGGCGGCGCTGTTCGCCCTGCTTGCCCTGTTCAACTCGGCCTTGGCCGCGGCAATCCCGTTCTTCAAGACCAATCCTGTCGACCTCGCGCTGTACTTCGACGCCGGCACCTTCTTGTTCTCGGCCGCCACGATCTTCGGCCTGCGGGTCATCGGCGGCCGGCGGACGCGCAGCGGCCCGGCGGAAAGCAGCCCGTCGATCGCCAGGGACATTACCGAGGGCTGGCGGTTTGTCGGCCGGGACCGGCTGCTGCGCGGCTTGATCGTCGGAATGCTCGGCGGCTTCGCGGCGGCCGGCACGGTGATCGCGCTCGGCCGGGTCTTCGTCGGGGAGTTGCGCGGCGGCAACGCCGGGTACGGGGTCATCTTCGGGACGCTGTTCATCGGCCTGGCCGCCGGGATGTTCGGCGGTCCGCGGCTGTTCACCCGGCTGTCCCGTCGCCGGTTGCTGGGTCTCGCGATCTTCGGGGCCGGTGCCTCCCTGGTGGCCACGTCGCTGTCGCCGAATCTGCTGATCGCGGTCGCTACCGCGCTGGGGGTGGGCGCCTTCGCCGGCGTGGCCTGGGTCGTCGGCTACACCCTGGTCGGCAAGCACGTGGCGGATGAGTTGCGTGGGCGGACCTTCGCGTTTCTGTACACCCTGATGCGGGTCGTTCTGCTGCTCGTGCTGGCCGCGGCGCCGGTGCTGGCCGGGCTGATCGGGCAGCACCGGACGAAGATCGGTGCGGTCAGCATCCGGCTGGACGGGGTCACCCTGGTGCTGCTCGGCGGCGGGCTGCTCGCCATGGTGCTCGGCGCGGTGTCCTACCGGCAAATGGACGACCGTCGCGGGGTGCCGCTTCTCGCTGACCTGAAGGGGGCGGTGGGCGGCCGATCGGCGGTGAGCCGGTCCGGAGGCACGGCCGGGTCGTTCGCGACCGGGTTGTTCATCGCCTTCGAGGGCGGCGAGGGGGCCGGCAAGTCCACCCAGGCGGCCCGGCTCGCGGAGGAGTTGCGCAACCTGGGGTACCAGGTCGTGGCCACTCGCGAGCCGGGGGCCACGGCGGCCGGTCGGCGGCTGCGTGAGCTGCTGCTCGACCCGGCTAGTGCCGGGCTCACGCCGCGGGCCGAGGCGCTGCTCTACGCCGCTGACCGGGCGGATCACGTCGCCCGGGTGATCCGCCCGGCGCTGGAGCGCGGGGCGGTGGTGATCAGCGATCGCTACGTCGACTCCTCGCTGGCCTACCAGGGCGGTGGTCGCAACCTCACCGTCGCCCAGGTGGAGCGGCTCAACGACTTCGGTACCGAGCGCCTGGTACCTCATCTGACCGTGCTGCTCGACGTCCGTCCGGAGGTGGGGTTGTCCCGGGCGGGCGGCGCGCCGGACCGGCTGGAAGCCGAACCCACGCCGTTTCATGACCGGGTGCGCCGAAGCTTCCGCGAACTGGCCGGTCGGGATCCCGACCGGTACCTTGTGATCGACTCCCGGCAGCCGCCGGAAGTGATCGCCAGGCTGGTCCTGGACCGGGTGCGGCCGGTGCTGGCGGGCCGCGAGGCTTCGTTGCGACCGCGGTCCGCCAGCTCGTTGGCGGCGACCGAGTGAGGGCGCCGACCGAACCCGGCACCGTACCGGCCGAGGGCGTGTTCGCCGAGCTGATCGGCCAGCGGCGGGCGGTCGCCGAGCTGCGGTCCGCGGTGCGAGCGGCTGACGCGGTGCTGGCCGGCGAGTCGGGTCCCGCCATGTCGCACGCCTGGCTGTTCACCGGCCCACCGGGATCGGGGCGGTCGGTGGCCGCCCGGGCGTTCGCCGCGGGGCTGCAGTGCGGCCGGGGCGGCTGCGCAAGCTGCGCGGAGTGCCGCGCGGCGCTCGCCGGCTCGCACGCCGACGTGGAGATCGTCGCTCCGGAGGGGCTGTCCATCGGCGTCCGCGAGGCCCGGGAGCTGGTGACCAGAGCCGGCGGCAGCGCCACCCGGGGACGCTGGCGGGTGGTGTTGGTGGAGGACGCCGACCGGCTCACGGAGGGGGCGGCGAACGTGCTCCTCAAGACCATCGAAGAGCCGCCGCCGCGGACCGTGTGGCTGTTGTGCGTACCGTCGGAAGACGATCTGCCGCCGACGATCCGCTCCCGCTGCCGGCTGGTCCGCCTCGGCATCCCCGGAGCCGAGGCCATCGCGGGGATGCTCGTTCGCCGGGACGGCGTCGAACCGGCGATCGCGGCGTTCGCCGCCCGGGCCGGGCAGGGCCACGTCGGCCGGGCGCGCTGGCTGGCCCGGGACGACGAAGCCCGGCGCCGGCGCCGCGACGTGCTGGCGACCGCCACCGAGTTGGGCACCGTACCGGGGGCGATCAGCGCGGCGGAGAATCTCGACGGAGCCGCGAAGGACGAGGCCGCGGCGGCGACGGGTGCCCTGGACGCCGCCGAGACCGCGGCGCTGCGGGAGGCGCTGGGAGAGAGCGGGCCGGGACGTCGCCTACCGCGAGGCACCGCGGGGGCGATCCGGGAGTTGGAGGGTCGGCAGCGTTCCCGCGGCACCCGGACCCGCCGAGACTCACTCGACCGGGCCCTGCTCGACCTGGCCGCGCTCTACCGCGACGTGCTGGTACGTCAGCTTGGTGCCGCGGTCGACCCGGTGCACGCCGATGCCGCCGAGGACACTCGACGGCTGGCCGGAGCCGGCGGTCCGGCGGCCACCCTGCGCCGGATGGAAGCGGTGTTCGCCGCCCGGGCCGCGATCGAGGCCAATGTCGCCCCGCAGCTGGCGCTTGAGGCGATGACGCTGACCCTGCTGGCCGGCTGAAACGCCGACCCCAGCGGCGTATGGTGCTGGCGTGGGGACGGTATGCGCGGTGAGCTTCACTCGCCACGGCCGGCTGTACTACCTCGATCCTGGTCCGTACGACCCGCGGGTCGGCGACAAGGTGCTGGTACCCACCGACGACGGTCCCGAGGTGGCCGAATGCGTGTGGCCGGCCCAGCCGCTGGCCGAGCAGATCGGCGGCCTGCCGCGCCTCGCCGGGTTGGCCACCGCAGCGGACCTGGACCGGGACTCCCGGCATCGGCAGCGCCGGGCGCAGGCCCGCCGGGTGGTGCGAGCCGCGATATCCCGCGAGCAGCTGCCGATGAAGGCGACCGGCATCGACTACGTCGACACCGGGGGGCAGCAGCGGTTCACCGTGTACTTCACCTCCCCGGGGCGGGTGGATTTCCGCGCCCTGGTCAGGGTGTTGGCGCAGGCGCTGTCCGCTCGGGTCGAGCTCCGCCAGCTTTCCGCCCGGGACCAGGCCAAGGTCTCCGGCGGGATCGGGCCGTGCGGGCGCGACCTGTGCTGTGCGACGCACCTGCCCGCCTTCGAACCGGTGGCGCTGCGGATGGCCAAGGACCAGGACCTGCCGCTGAACCCGCTGCGGATCTCCGGTGCTTGCGGGAAGCTGATGTGCTGCCTGCGGTATGAACACCCGCTCTACCAACGGTTCCGGGCATCGGCACCGCGCCTTGGTACCGCGGTGGACAGCCCCGCCGGCCCGGGCCGGGTGGTCGGGCACAGCGTGCCGGCCGACACGGTGACCGTCCGGCTGGACGCGACGGGTCGGCGGTGTGCCTGCCCGACCGCGAGCGTCTGCGTCGCCCGGAGCGGGGAGCGCGCCGCGCCGCTGGCCGCGGCTGCGGACCTGACCTGAGACCGCTCCTGGCCGGGCTGGTACTTCTCGGCTCGGCGCTGGCCGGGTGTTCCGGCGGCGGGTCACCAACCCACCCGGTGGTGGCGCAGTCCACCGCCCGCTCGGGCTCCGTATTCCCGACCGGCGCCGCCCCGACGGCCGCCGACCTGGCGCTGTACTACCATCAGCGGCTGCGCTGGGCGCCGTGCCGGGACGGCTTCTCCTGCGCCCGGCTGCGGGTTCCGCTGGACTACCGCCACCCGCGCGCCGGGGACATTTCGGTGGCCCTCGTAAAGCTGCCGGCCACCGGGCGGCGGCGGCTGGGATCGCTGGTCCTCAACCCGGGCGGGCCGGGCGGGTCTGGGATCGGCTATGCCCGGGCCGCCAGATCGGTGCTGTCCCCGGCGGTGCGGGAACGCTTCGACACTGTCGGCTTCGATCCGCGTGGGGTGGGGGCGAGTACGCCGTTGGACTGCGTCGGGGACGGCGCGCTCGACGCCCTCCTGCAGTCCCCGGTCGCGCCGAGCACCCCCGCCGAGACCGCAGCCACCGTCGGCGCTGCGCGCCGGCTGGCGCAAGGGTGCCGCACCCGGGGGTTTCGGCTGTTGCCGCACGTCGGCACCCGCGACGTCGCGCGGGACCTCGACGTGCTGCGGGCCGCGCTGGGGGAAGCCACGCTGAGCTACCTCGGCAAGTCCTACGGGACGCTGCTCGGGGCCAAGTACGCCCAGCTGTTCCCGACCCGGATTCGGGCCTTCGTCCTGGACGGCGCGCTGGATCCGACGCTGGACGCCGGCGCGCTCAGCGCAGGGCAGGCGGCCGGGTTCGAGGGCAACCTGCGGGACTTCCTGCGGGCCTGCGGCGTGGCCCACACCTGCGACCGCTCGCCCACGAACGCCTCCGCCCGCTTCGATGCCCTGCTGGCCAAGGTGGCGGCCGCCCCGCTGCCGGCCCCGTCCGCGCCGGGCGGCCGCCGGCTCACCTCCGGGGAGGCGCTGTACGGGGTGGCCGCCGGGCTGTACAGCACCGGCTCGTGGCCCACCTTGGCCGCCGCCGTGCGGGTGGCGGAATCCGGCGACGGCTCGGGGCTGCTGACCCTGTCCGACGAGTTGGCGGAGCGGGACCGTTCCGGCCACTTCTCGAACCAGCTCGAGATCAACAACGCGGTGAACTGCCTGGACCGGCCGGCGGTCCGCAGCCTGGCGGCCTATGCCCGGGCCGCGCAGGCGCTGCGGCGAGTGGCGCCGCACTTCGGCCCGGCACTGGCCTGGGGAAACCTGCCCTGCGCCTACTGGCCGGTCCCGCCTACCGACACCCCCGGCCCGGTCTCCGCGCCGGGCGCCCCCGCGGTGCTGGTGGTCGGCACCACCCGGGACCCGGCCACCCCGTACGCCTGGGCGCTTGGCCTGCACCGCCAGCTGCCGGGAGCGTTGCTGACCTACGACGCGGACGGGCATACCGCCTACCGCCGGGGCAGCGCGTGCGTCGACCGGGCGGTGGACGCCTACCTGATCGCGCTGCGGCTGCCGAAGCCGGGCACGCGGTGCTCGTGACGCCGGGCTCCGTCAGCGCTCCGGCTAGACTTGCCGTGGTCCGCTTCCGGGCGGCGCCGCCTTAGCTCAGTCGGCAGAGCGGCTCACTCGTAATGAGCAGGTCGGGAGTTCGACTCTCCCAGGCGGCTCCACTCTTGACCTGGGGAAACGTCTCTCGCGATCTCCCCTACGCTCGATGGCATCCCGTGTGTGGTCACGATGTGGTCACATGATCTTCGCCTCGGACGGCCTGTCAGAGCCCGAGCATCCGCCGCAACGCTTGCTCGACCTTGACCAGGGTGACGGTGTCCACGGCCCCCAGCCGCCTGACAAGCCGATTCGTGGTGATAGCGCGGACCTGTTCGGCCTGGGCATAGCTGGTGTCCGACAGTCCGCTGCCGGCGGCTGTCTCGATCTCCACGTGGCCGGGCAGGGCCCGGCGAGTGCGGGTGACCGGCACTACGATCACCAACTCGGCCGCGCTGCGGTTCAACCCGTCGTGCGACACCACCACCGCCGGACGGCTGAACCCCTGCTCGTGCCCGAGCGGGATCCCTAGGTCGATCAGCCACAGCTCCCCGCGGGCCGCGTCAGGCAAGCCCGTCGCCTGCGGCTCTGTCCCAGGCCTTCCGTTCCGCTTGTTCCTCCGCCCAGGCCGCCGGGTCCGCTCTCAGGTCCGCGACCGCAGACTGGTACTTCGACCAGAACGCCCGCTCCTCATACGTTGCAAGCGCTCGGGCGAGTAGCTCGCTGCTACTGATCCCAGCCGCTTCGGCCAGCGCGTTGATGCGGTCACGCGTGTCGATGTCGACGCGCACTGTCGTCGATGCCACCGCTCAAGTCTACACGGCTGTAGACGCCA